>NZ_JAAMQJ010000015.1 GCF_013523125.1 Pseudomonas entomophila
CGTTCTTTTTTCTTGCCCGACTGAGCTACCCGCAAGTCCATTCCTAGAAAAGCGATGAAGGCATCAGCACTCTTGAACTCACCTCGTTGGTAGGTGGCGACCAAACGCGCAGCGGTGAGAAAACCAACACCTTCAACTTTCATGCACCGCCTAACTAGCGGCATCAGTCCTGCCTGCTCCAGCAGTTTCTTGATCATGTTTTCGATGAGGTCTTCAATGCGCTTCATCGAGGTGAGCTGAGACTTCAAAAGGTTCTTGAGCAGCGGCTCACCTTCCCAGCTCAGTCTCAGAGCTGTACGCGTCTGGACGAGCATCGCGCGCCTGCGAAACAGGCTGACAAGGTCGCGATAGAGCGTCGAAGGTGGGATCCAGGGGCTAAGGTTGGCGCCTTCGTTCTTGAGGTACCGGGCCAGTACCCTTGCATCGATCGGGTCAGTCTTGGCGCGTGAGCCAATACCTTTTCGGTAGTGACTCAGGGCATAGCCATCCATCAAGTAAAGGGTATGTCCTGCTTCATGGACCATATCGGTAAACAGCAGGTGATAGACATTGGTGGCCTCGATTGCAATCGAGACCTTGCCGTGCAATGCCTTGATCCATTGTTTAATGGCCGTCTTATTGTTGGCAATGGTGCTCAACTGTCCGGAGCTGTCTTCGTAAATGACGAGCTCAGCCTTAGCAACGTCGACGCCTATGATCGTGCTGTGTTCGGATGCTGGCATTGCCATGGGCGCGTCTCCAGGGGTAAGGTCTAAGGGCTTGAAGGGCCACCCAGAGGCGCAGGCTTGTACTTTCGTCGGTCAAAACCGGAAGCATTCCTTATCGGCGCTTGGGTGAAGGGAGGAGGGGCGAAATCTCCCACGGTCTGTACTGCGCGAACAGTCAGAAGCGGATCTAGTCCCTCCTCCTCCCTTCAAGTCCTACCATACAAGCGGCCCCTGTGCCGCGATTGAGCCCGCAGGGCTCATAAAATCCGCCCAGGTGGTCATGAATGAATCAGGAGTGGAAAAACCACGTGCGCCTGCGGCTCCCATGCAGAATCGCGTTGTCTGCAAGGTACGCCGCCCACCATCAGCGTTCACTCGCCATCGCTAGACGCCCCATGAATCAATCCCCCACCCCTTTCGTCCTCCGCGGCTTTTCAGGGTAGTTCGGCACCTCGCCCAATCGACGCAATCCGTCGAACCGGGTCGGATCGTCGAGAAACCGCAGCATCACCTCCCGCCAGGTCGGGTCGGCGAACGTCTGCACGTGGGCACCGCGCGTCAGTTGGAAGACCCGCGGCGGCGGAGCCTGTTTGTACAGCGCCAGGCCGTTGTCCAGCGGCACCAAGGTATCGTCGAGGCTGTGGAAGAACAGCTTGGGCGGCCCCTGCAAACGCTCCATGGAGCGGATCGGGCTATCGCCGTCGGGCACCGCCCAGGACAGCGGTACCTGCAGCGGCCAGGTCAGCCAGGACGTGCTCAACGCATACTGCCCCACCTGCCGGTAGCTGGCCGGCACGCTGTCGAACACCAGAGCAGTGAAGCGCCCGGCTTGCTCGGGGTGTGCGGTCAGGTAATGGATCGCCAGCGCCCCACCCAGGCTCTGGCCCAGCAATACCAGCGGTTTGCCGTTCACCTCCGGCGCCCGCCCCAGCCAGTCCATGGCCGCCTGCAGGTCCTGGTACACCTCGGGCAAGCGTGGCGTGCCCTGGGACAGGCCATACCCTCGGTAGTCGATCATCAACACCTGATAGCCGTGCTCGGGCAGCCAATAACTTCCTCCCAGGTGCCAGGCCATGTTGCCGCCGTTGCCATGCAGGTGCAGCACCGTCCCCTTGACCGGTACGCCGGGCTTGGCCGACAGCCACCAACCGTGTAGACGCGTGCCGTCCTTGGCCGTCAGGGTCAGCTCGCGAAACGCCAGTTTCGCGTAGGCGGGGGTGAACGGTTGACCGGGCTCAGGATAGAACAGCAGGCTGCTGCATCCGCTGAGGCCCACCAGCGTGAGCCCCAGCAGCCAATGGCAGGTGCGCCTAGAGAATGTTCGAGTAATCGGCTTCAATGCGATCGAGGCTCAGGTGGTTGAGGAAGTTGGAAAAGCACATCCACGCCGACAGCGCATTCAGGTCGCGGAACTGCTCGGGCAGGTAGCGCGGCGGCTCCACCAGGCCTTCGTCGACCAGCTGGCGCAGGGTGCGCATGTCCTCCAAGGTGGTCTTGCCGCAGAACAGCAAGGGAATTTGCTCCAGCTTGCCTTTGCGCACGGCGAGCTGGATGTAGTTGTAGACCATGATGAAGCCCTTGAGGTAGGACAGATCCTTGGTGAACGGCAGGCCGTCCGGCACCGATCCGCGGAACACCCGGCTGGCGTTGCCGTAGCTGTCCGCCATCTCGAAGCCCTGGTCGCGGAAGAAGCCATATACCTGCATGAAGTCCGCGCCCTCCTCCACCATGTGGATGGCGCGCGTGCGATTGGTCAGCTTGCGCAGGCGGCTGGGGTAGGACGCGAAGGCGATGACTTCCATGAGGATGGCCAGCCCTTCCTGGGTCACGGTCGACGACGGTGGTCCTTTCGACAGGAACGTGCAGATGGGCTGGTTCAGGCCATTCAGGGTGGTGCCGACGTGCACCAGCCCCTCGTGTACTTCCAATGCGCGCACATCGCGGGTATTGAACATGGCGTCGGCGCGCACCTTGATGTAGTCGGCACCGGCTGCGGCGTCGGCGACGATGCCATCGGACTCGAACACACGGATGGTGCCTTCGGTTTCGCCGAACACCTTGTTCAGACGTGCCTGGAGGATCTCCACCGCCTGGGTGGCGGTGAGGTTCTTCGGTTCGTCCTTGAGGTCGCCACGGCCGTCGATGTTGTTCAGGTAGTCCGAGAGCATCAGGCCCAGGTCGGCAAGCGTCGGATCGCCGGCATGGAACGCATCGGAGGCGGCGCCGTACAGTTCCTGGGAAATCAGCCCGAAATCCTCGGTGCCACGCGCCTCGAGCATGCGCACCACCATGCGGTACTCGCGGCACATGCGTCGCATGATCTGCCCGACCGGGCTGAACTGACCGAGCCGACGGGTCACGTCGCGCTCGATGCTCTGGAACTCGGCCTTGACCGTACTGGCGTCGAACGACAGCGGCCGCGATTGGTAGTAGGCCTTGTCGATGGCAGGCGGCTCGCGGCCCTTGCCCTCGAGGAAGCCCTGGCGAATGCTGTCATCCCACTTCACCGCATCGAGCACACGGATCGGCGTCTGCGCGGCCACGATGCGGTCGGACAACGCGCGTATGGTCTGTTGGTAATCGTCCACCCTGTACTCCTTGGGTTGGGGCGTCAGCGGGCGACGCGCTGCAGCCGTGCGGTTTCGACGAACACGTCCGAATTGGCCGGGTCGTCGAGGTAGGCCATGACGCGTTCGGCCGGGCTGTCGATGTGGACGCCAGGGGCTTCGTCCGGCCCGACGCTGGTGATGCGGCCGGATAGCGCCTGCTGGGCGATCGCCTGGCGCAACGGTTCGACGTCCAGGGTGTAGATCACCAGCTGCCGGTTTTCGATCAATTCGAATCCACCGATCAGCGCTCCACGGGCATCGGGCTGCACGCTCGACGCGTACCAGCGCCCACCCTGGTGAGAAACGGTGAAGGTGTAGCGGCGCGCAGGCTTGCCGTTCAGGCGAAGCTTGGCTCGGTAGGCGCCGTTCGGGAGGGCGCTGATCACCAGATCGAGCGGCTCGCCCCAGCCGTCCTTGCTGCTCCAGTGGCCTAGCAATCCTTTAGGCGCGGGCTGGGTGCCCGGCAGAGGTTCGTCGAACGTCGCCAGGCAGCCGCCCAGCAGCAGGAAGGACAGGATCAACAGCTTGCGCCAGACACTCATGAAGCACTCCTTGGAAGGTGCGGTGGCCGGTCGGGGCGTCTGAGCAGGAAAGGTCAGTGGCCGAGACCGCGAGCCTTGGCCTGGCACGGGTGCAGGCGTGCAGCCCTGGCAGGTTCCGATCTTCTAGCTGAGCTGTTGGGGGGCGTCAACATGAAAGAGGGTGGGTGTCGCGAGAAGCGTCGAGACTGTGTAGGTGAGAGCGTGTCTGTAGTGCTGATCTGATAGGGAGGGGTGGCGGATTTTACGGGCCCTGTGGGCCCGATCGTGGCACAGGGGCCGCCCACAGGGGATCGCGATAATCTGCAACACTTCGATGCGGCTACGGGTGAGCGGCCCCTGCCGGGGCACCGGACCGGCCACGATCCAAGCCAGCTGTTTGCCCAGCTTTGATCGTGGCGCTGATGTGTGATCGCTCTGTAGGCTCCAGCCGCCTTTTACGCCTGCGGACGCATGTGCGGGAACAGGATCACGTCGCGGATCGACGGCGAGTTGGTCAGCAGCATCACCAGACGGTCGATGCCGATGCCTTCACCCGCCGTGGGCGGCATGCCGTATTCCAGCGCGCGGACGAAGTCGGCGTCGTAATGCATGGCTTCGTCGTCACCGGCATCCTTCTCGGCCACCTGGGCCAGGAAACGCTCGGCCTGGTCCTCGGCATCGTTGAGCTCGGAGTAGGCGTTGGCGATCTCGCGGCCGCCGATGAACAGCTCGAAGCGGTCGGTGACGCTCGGGTTCTCGTCGTTGCGACGGGCCAGCGGCGAGACCTCGAACGGGTACTCGGTGATGAAGTGCGGCTGTTCCAGCTTGTGCTCGACCAGCTCTTCGAAAATCATCACCTGCAGCTTGCCCAGGCCTTCGTGGCCCAGCACCTTGGCCCCGGCCCGCTTGGCGATGTCGCGCGCACGGTCCACGTCCTGCAGGTCGGCGGCAGTCAGTTCAGGGTTGTACTTGAGGATCGAATCGAACACCGACAGGCGCACGAACGGCTCGCCGAAGTGGAACACCTTGTCGCCATACGGCACGTCGGTGCTGCCCAGGACCAACTGCGCCAGCTCGCGGAACAGTTCCTCGGTCAGGTCCATGTTGTCACGGTAGTCGGCGTAGGCCTGGTAGAACTCGAGCATGGTGAACTCGGGGTTATGCCGGGTCGAGACGCCTTCGTTACGGAAGTTGCGGTTGATCTCGAAGACCTTCTCGAAGCCGCCGACCACCAGGCGCTTGAGGTAGAGCTCCGGGGCAATGCGCAGGAACATGGCCATGTCCAGGGCATTGTGGTGGGTTTCGAACGGCTTGGCCGCAGCGCCGCCAGGGATGGTCTGCAGCATCGGCGTCTCGACTTCGAGGAAGTCACGCTCGATGAGGAACTTACGGATGTGCGAGATGACCTGCGAGCGCACGCGGAAGGTGTGGCGCGTGTCTTCGTTGACCATCAGGTCGACGTAACGCTGGCGGTAGCGCTGCTCGGTGTCGGTCAGGCCGTGGTGCTTGTCCGGCAATGGACGCAACGACTTGGTCAGCAGGCGCACGTCGGTCATCTCGACGTACAGGTCGCCCTTGCCCGAACGAGCCAGGGTGCCCTCGGCGCTGATGATGTCGCCCAGGTCCCAGGTTTTGACCGCTGCCAGGGTTTCGGCCGGCAGGGTCTTGCGGTTGACGTAGACCTGGATGCGGCCGGTCATGTCCTGGAGGACCATGAACGCGCCACGGTTGAGCATGATGCGGCCTGCGACCTTGACCGGAATCGCTGCGGCTTCCAGTTCTTCCTTGGTCTTGTCGACATATTGCTTCTGCAGGTCGTTGCAGTAGCTGTCGCGGCGGAAGTCATTGGGGAAGGCCTGGCCCTTGGCCCGCTCGGCGGCGAGCTTTTCCTTGCGCAGGGCGATCAGGGTGTTCTCTTCCTGTTGCAGGTCTTGCGATTCGGTCTTCAGGTCGCTCATGTCGTCATCGTTTCCATCAGGTATTCATTGCCCTCGCGGGTGAGGGATCGCGCGGGCAGGCACGCCGACACGTGCCTGCCATGCACGGGAGGGTTACAGGCCCTGCTTGAGGCTGGCTTCCAGGTACTGGTCGATATCGCCGTCCAGCACCTTGTTGCAGTCGCTGCGCTCGACGCCGGTCCGCAGGTCCTTGATGCGCGAGTCGTCGAGCACGTAGGAGCGGATCTGGTGACCCCAGCCGATGTCCGACTTGCTGTCTTCCAGCGCCTGGGAGGCGGCGTTGCGCTTCTGCATCTCCAGCTCGTACAACTTGGCCCGCAGCATCTTCATGGCGGTGTCCTTGTTGGCGTGCTGGGAACGTTCGTTCTGGCAGGCCACGACCGTGTTGGTCGGCACGTGGGTGATCCGCACCGCCGAGTCGGTGGTGTTGACGTGCTGACCACCGGCCCCGGAGGAACGGTAGGTGTCGATGCGCAGGTCGGACGGGTTGATCTCGATCTCGACCTTGTCGTCGATCTCGGGCGAGACGAACACCGCGGAGAACGACGTGTGGCGACGGGCGCCGGAGTCGAACGGACTCTTGCGCACCAGGCGGTGGACACCGATCTCGGTGCGCAGCCAGCCGAAGGCGTACTCGCCCTTGATGTGCACGGTGGCGCCCTTGATGCCGGCGACCTCACCCTCGGACAGCTCGATGATGGTGGCGTCGAAGCCGCGCTTGTCGGCCCAGCGCAGGTACATGCGCAGCAGGATGTTGGCCCAGTCCTGGGCCTCGGTACCGCCGGAGCCGGCCTGGATGTCCAGGTAGGCGTTGTTCATGTCCATCTCGCCGCTGAACATGCGACGGAACTCGAGTTGGGCCAGGGATTCGTCCAGGGCCTGCAGTTCGGTCTCGACGTCGCCCACGGTGCCTTCGTCGTCCTCCTCGACGGCCATGTCGAGCAGGTCCTTGCAGTCGGCCAGGCCGTTGGCCAGCGTGTCGAGGGTCTCGACCACCTGGGCCAGCATGGCGCGCTCGCGACCGAGGGCCTGGGCGTACTCAGGCTTGTTCCAGACGTTGGGGTCTTCCAGCTCGCGGTTGACTTCGGTCAGACGATCATGCTTGTGATCGTAGTCAAAGATACCCCCGAATGGACTGGGAGCGCTCGGTGAGGTCCTTGATGGTGTTCAGGATCGGTTGGATTTCCATGGCGGGCGGCTCTCGTCGGTAAACAGTGAAAAGCCGAGGAGTATACCTCAAGCCCTGCGGGGCGCGGCAACCGGGAAGCGATGAGACGCTGGGTGGCTTGCGGCGTGTGTCGAGCGACAAGCGAACGCCGGTCGCTGGCGGGTAGGCAGCAAGCATGAGCGTGCTCAGGTCCTGCAAGCCCTGATCGCTGGCAAGCCAGCTCCCACAGGTCCCGATTCCACCCATGCTTCGGCGTGACGATCACCAGTTTGTGGAAGCGGGCTTGCCCGCGATTGGGCCGCGCAGCGGCCCTCCCCTGTCCTGCTTTTACTTGCCGCTTGCCACTCACCCCTGTCTCGGCCCTAGATGACACACACCCGATTGCGCCCTGACGCCTTGGCCTGATACAGCCCCTTGTCCGCCGCCAGGATCAACTGCCGGCACTGGCTGCCGATGGTCGGGACGTGGGTGGCCAGGCCGATGCTCACGGTCAGGCATGCCTCGGCGTGAGGCGAGGTGTGCGGGATGTTCAGCGCCACGACGCCCTGGCGCAGTTTCTCGGCCACCAGGCGGGCACCGCCGGGCGAGGTGTTGGGCAGGACCAGGGCGAATTCCTCACCGCCGTAGCGCGCCGGCAGGTCGCTGGGCCGGCCACACGAGCCGCGGATGGCGTCGGCGACCTTGCGCAGGGCTTCGTCGCCTGCCAGGTGCCCGAAGGTGTCGTTGAACGCCTTGAAGTAGTCCACGTCGATCATCAGCAGCGACAACTGCTGCTGCTCGCGCATGGCGCGGCGCCATTCCAGCTCCAGGTACTCGTCGAAGTGGCGACGGTTGGACAGTCCGGTCAGGCCGTCGGAGTTCATCAGCCGCTGCAGCATCAGGTTGGTGTCGAGCAGTTGCTGCTGGCTGACCCGCAGCGCCCGGTAAGCTTCGTCGCGCTGCAGCAAGGTCAGGTAGGAGCGCGAGTGATAGCGGATGCGCGCCACCAGCTCGATGGTGTCGGGCAGCTTGACCAGGTAGTCGTTGGCCCCGGCAGCGAAGGCCGCGCTCTTGACCAGGGCATCCTCCTTGCTCGATAGCACGATGATCGGAATATCCTGCGTGGCAGGGTGGGCACGGTACTCGCGGACCAGGCTCAGGCCATCGAGCCCGGGCATGACCAGGTCCTGGAGGATGACCGTCGGCTTGAGCTGGATGGCCTGCTCCAGCGCCTGCCGTGGGTCGGCGCAGAAATGGAAGTCGATGTTGTCCTCATGGGACAGACTACGTCGCACTGCTTCACCGATCATGGCCTGGTCGTCGACCAGCAGGACCATCGCCGACTGTGCGTCGGTGTGCATCAAGCCCTCCAGCGAAAGTTCGCTCATCGAAGGGTCACTCGGCTGCCGGGCAAGGCGAGAGGCATGTCGTTGCAGGTTTTCATGTCGGGAAACTGTCCGTCAAACGTTGAGCGATGCCGTCCAGTGGACGAATCTCCACGGCGGCATCGATGGCGGCGGCAGCCTTGGGCATGCCATACACTGCACAGCTGCGCTGGTCTTGGGCAATGGTCAGAAAGTCGCGCTGGCGCATGGCCTTCAACCCCTGAGCACCATCGCGCCCCATGCCGGTGAGCAAGACCCCGACCGCGTCGCCGGTCCAGAACCGCGCGACGCTGTCGAAGAACACATCGATGGAAGGACGATAGATCTCATCCACCGGGTCGGCTGTATAAGCCAATTGGCCACTACTGAGCAAGCGCAGATGATGATTGGTACCGGCCAGCAACACCTGGCCTGGCTGAGGCGGCTCGCCTTCGCGGGCCAGCCGGACCGGCAAGGTAGAGACGCTGTTCAGCCAGTCGGCCATGCCGCCGGCGAAGACCTGGTCGACGTGCTGCACCAGCACGATCGCGGCAGGAAAGTGCCTGGGCAGTGCGCGCAACACCACTTCCAGGGCAGCCGGCCCGCCCGCGGACGCACCGATGGCCACCAGCTTCTGCCGTTGCACGATCGGCCGTGGCGCTGCAGGCGCGCTGCGCACGGCGTCGCTGCGCTGCTGGCCGATCAGCCAGCCAATGTTGAAGATCTTGCGCAACAAGGGTGCCGCCGCCTCGCGTGGATCGCCTGCACCCAGCGCCGGGGTGTCCACCACGTCCAGCGCGCCGTGCCCCATGGCCTCGAAGACCCGGTGCACGTTCTGCTTGCGATCGACAGTGACGATAACGATGGCACAGGGGGTCGTGGCCATGATCTGGCGCGTGGCCTCGACACCGTCCATCACGGGCATGATCAGGTCCATCAGGATCAGGTCGGGCGTCTGCTCGGTGCAGCGCCGAACGGCTTCGGCGCCGTTGCTGGCCACCCAGATCACTTGATGGGCCGGTTCGAACGCCAAGGCACGACGCAGGGCTTCCAGCGCCATGGGCATATCGTTGACAAGAGCAATCTTCATCCTTGCGCCACTCCGATCAGGTCGACTACGGCCTCCACCAACGCATCGTCATGGAAGCTGGCCTTGGCCAGATAATAGTCGGCCCCGGCGTCCAGACCGCGCCGTCGGTCTTCTTCGCGATCCTTGTAGGACACCACCATCACCGGCAACGACTGCAACCGCTGGTCACGCCGCACCTGCGTGACCAGTTCGATGCCGTCCATGCGCGGCATGTCGATGTCGGTGATCAGCAGGTCGAAAGCCTCGCCGCGCAGGGCATTCCAGCCATCCATGCCATCCACCGCCACGGCCACTTCGTAGCCCTGGTGGGTCAGGAGCTTGCGCTGCAGCTCGCGTACGGTGAGCGAGTCGTCGACCACCAGGATACGCTTGCGGGGCAGGCCTGCCACTGCGCCGACGCCAGGCTCGATGCGTTCCAGGCGGCCGGTGCCGAGCAGCTTGTCCACCGAGCGCAACAGGTCTTCGACGTCCACGATCAGCACCACGCGGCCATCGTCCAGCAACGCGCCGGCCGAAATGTCCTGCACCTTGCCCAGCCGTGGATCGAGCGGGATGACCACCAGCACGCGCTCGCCGAGCAAGCGGTCGACCGCCACGCCATACAAGCGCTCCTGCTCGCGGATGATCACCACGGGCAGGTCCTGGGCCTGCCCGGTGTCCCGGGGCCGGTCGAGCAACTGGCTGACAGCGACCAGGCCGACCAGTTGCCCCTCGTACCAGAAATGCTGGCGCCCCTCGGCCTGCACCACCGATGTGCTCGCCACCCGCACCGTGCGCTCGATGTGCGCCAAGGGGAAGGCATAGGCCTCGCCGCTGACCTCGACCACCAGGCTGCGCACCACCGACAGGGTCAGGGGCACTTCGAGGTGAAAGCGACAACCCTGGCCGGCCACCTGGGTCAGGCGAATCGCCCCGTGCAGCTCGCGCACCATGTGCTGCACCGCGTCGAGCCCGACGCCACGCCCGGAGACCTCGGTCACCGTGTCGCGCAGGCTGAAGCCTGGCAGGAACAGGAAGCTGAGCAGTTCCTCTTCGCTCATGTCGGCCACCGTCTCGGCCGGCGACAGGCCGCGCTGGACGATGCTGCGGCTCAAGGCGCGCAGGTCGACACCGGCCCCATCGTCGCTCAGTTCGAGCACCAGCAGGCCGGCCTGGTGCGAGGCGCGCAGGCGAATCGTGCCCTGTTCGGGCTTGCCGGCCAGCGCCCGTTGCGCCGGCAGTTCGAGCCCATGGTCCACCGCATTGCGCAGCAGGTGGGTCAAGGGCGCGTCGAGCTTTTCCAGCACGTCGCGATCGACCTGGGTCTTGTCGCCCTCGATGTGCAGCCGGGCCTGCTTGCCCAGTGACCGTCCCAGGTCGCGCACCATGCGCCCCTGCCCGGTCAGCACGTCGGCGATCGGCCGCATGCGACAGGCCAGCGCGGTGTCGTAGAGCGACTGCGCACGCTGGCCGGCCTGCCAGCCGAACGTGTCCAGCTCGGCCGCCTGCTGCTGCAGCACCTCGCGGGTCTGGACGAGCAAACGCTGGGTCTGCGCCAGCGCGTCGATCACCTCGACATCGTGGGGCTTGCCCTCGATCTGGGTGCGCAGATCGTCGAGCGCGCGCATGCCTTGGTCATGCAGGCGCCTGAGGCGCTGCAAGGTGGTCAGCAACGGCTTGAGCCGTTGGGTCTCGACCAGGGCCTTGCTGGACAGGTCCAGCAGGCTGTCGAGCCGGTCGGCGGTGACGCGCAGTACCCGCTCGGTGCCCTCCCCGGCGCGCTTGGGCGTCGGGTTGACGACCGGCTCCGCTACAACCGGGGGCAGCCTCGACGGTGCAGGCGGTGGCTCCGGCACCGCTGGCTCGCCCGTGCGTCCTGGACGGGCAGACGGCGCCAGCAGTGCAGCGACGCGCGCCAGAAAGACAGGGACATCCTGTTGGGCCTGGGCATCGCTCGGCGTGGCGATGCGCATCAACAGATCGGCGCCCTGCAGCAGCGCATCGATGTGCTCGGGGCGCAGGTGCAACTGCCCCTGCTGGGCAGCGACCAGGCAGTCTTCCATGACGTGGGCGACCTGCACCCCGGCGTCGAGACCGACGATCCGCGCCGCGCCCTTGAGCGAATGCGCCGCGCGCATGCAGGCCTCGAGTTGCTCAGCCTGGCGTGGGTCGCGCTCCAGCGACAGCAGGCCGACGTTGAGCACCTGCGTCTGGGCCTCGGCCTCCAGGGCGAACAGTTCCAGCAATGAGGCATCGCGCATCTGGTCGGGTGTCATGACAGGCTCCGGTTCACGGCGGCCACCACCTGCTGCGGGTCGAGCACACGCACGGTGCGGTCGCGCCAGTGCACCAGCGCCGTGGTGAAGGGCACGGCCTGCCCTTCGTTCGGCTGCGCATCGTCCCCCAGCCGATGGATGCCATCGACCTCGTCGACGGGCAACACCACCGCCCCTTGGGGGGTGGTCAGCGTCAGCATGCGCGGCACGCAGCGCCGGGTTGTGGCAGGCGATGGACCGGGATCGATCTGCAACAGTGCGCTCAACGACAGGCAAGGCACCAGGACACCACGCACGTTGGCTACGCCCTGCAAGGCTTGCGAACGTTGATGGGGCAACGAATGAATGGTCTGCATCGGCGCGATCTCGGCCAGGCAGGCGGTGGCCAGGGCCAACCATTCCTGGCCCAGGCGGAACAGCAACAGCAGGCGACCGCTGGCAGGCGCTGACGAAACCGCCACGTCCGCCTGCCCTGCCTCCGGCTCCTGGCGCACCAACGCGTAGCGGTCGAGCAAGTGGGTCGCCGCTTCGGCATGGACCTCGCAATTGCGGCAATGCACGTGCTCGACCAGGCGCACGCAACTGCGGTCGCCCTGTACCCCGATGCGGTTCCAGCAATCGTCGATGCGGTCGGCGTCTTCGGCGATCAGGGGGATCCGTGGCGCCTCCATCATTCAGCCTCCCCACGTGCACGTGCCGCGCGAGCCAGCAGGCGCTGTGCGCCAGGCGCATCGCCGCTGGCCGTCAGCAGCGCGGCCAGTTGCGCCAAGGCCTCGGCGTGCTGGGGCTCCAGGTACAGCGCCTTGCGGTACAGCTGCTGAGCCTGCCGAGTATCGCCCGCGGTGTCGCTGAGCAGGCCCAGCCAATAGTACACCTGAGCGCGCGGTTCGAACTGCTGCAGGTAACGCTGGCACGTGCGTCGCGCCTCGTCGCTGGCGCCAGCGTTGGCCTGGGCACGAATCTGCGCCAACAACTCGGCCTCACTGTCACGGCGAACCGGAGCGATCCCTGGGGCCGGCGCTGGCGTCATCGGACGCAAGGGGCGCGTCGCTGCGACCAAGGGCCGATTCGCCAAGGGCGCGGAAAAGGCGCGAGGCCTGCTCGCTGGCGTGCGGGTCGTCGGTGGCGGCAGCGGGTAACCGGGCGTCTGGCGCACGTAGGCGAACGACTGCGCAACGCCCAACGGCCGCATGCCCAGGCGCGCCAACAGGCTGCCTTCGGCAGGGCCGATGAACAGCACGCCGTCGGGCTGCGTCATCAACGTCAGCACCTCGAAGGCACGCTGCTGCGTCGGGGTATCGAAATAGATCAGCAGATTGCGGCAGAACACGACATCGTAATGCCCGGCGCGGGCTTGGAGGCGCGGGTCGAGCAGGTTGCCAGGGCGCAGGTCGACCTGGCGTCGAACCCGCTCGTCCAGCCGGTGGCCGTCGGCCTCGCCCTGGAAGTACCGGTCGCGAAACCCCAGGTCGCTGCCACGAAAGGCATTGCGCCCGTACACGCCGCGCTCGGCCTTGGCGATCGAGTCCGGACTGATGTCCATGGCATCGATTCTGAACGCGCTGCCTGGCAGTCCTGCGTCGAGCAGGGCCATGGCGATCGAATACGGCTCCTCGCCTGTGGAACAGGGCAGGCTCAGAATGCGCAAGGGGTGGCTGTCGTGACGTGCGGCCAGACGTGTGCGTGCCAGCGTCGCCAATGCGTTGAACGACTCTGGGTAGCGGAAGAACCAGGTTTCCGGGACGATGACCGCCTCGATCAATGCCTGCTGTTCCTGGGGCGATTGCTGCAGGCATGACCAGTAGGCATCGAAGCCGCTGAGCCCCAGTGCGTCGCAGCGTTGGCGCAGGGCACGCTGGATCATGGTCTCGCCGACCGAGGCGACGTCCAGCCCGATCCGCTCGTGGAGAAACTCGAAAAACCGCTGTTCGATCATGATGGCCTCGCCTCGACCGGCGTGGGAAACAGCACGGCGCGCACGTCGTCGGGCAACAGCTGCTGGACGTCGATGCGCTGCAACAGCCCCTGCGCATCCTCGAGCACCGGCCCCAGGTAGCGCGCCTGGCCCGTGTCCAGCCCATAAGGCTTGAAGGCCTCAGCCAGGCAACGCACGGTGTCGGTGGCCCGCTCCAGCACCAGCCCCAATGGCTGGGGTGCGGCGCTCGCCTCAGCCCGGTAATGAACCAGCACCAGACGGGTATTGGTGCGACGCTGCGCCGGTTGCCCAGTGCTGCGCGCCGACAGGTCGAGCACTGGAATCAGCCGTGCGCGATGGGCCAGGATGCCGACCACCCAGGCCGGCGCCTCGGGGATCGGCTTGAGCGGACGATGGGGCAGCACTTCGATCACCTCGCGCACGTCCAGGGCGAAGCGCTGTCCGCCCAGGGTGAACTGCAGGTACAGCGTGCCCTTGGCATGCGTCGATGACGAGGGCGTGGACGTCGGCACGTTCATCGGCTTCAGACTTTGAAGCGCGACACGCCGCCGCGCAGGCCGACCGCGACCTGGCTCAGCTCGTCGATGGCCGAGCTGGCCTGGCGCAACGACTCGACGGTCTGGGTGCTGGCGTCGCTGAGCTGGGCCAGGGCCTGGTTGATCTGCTCGGCGCCGGTGGCCTGGGCCTGCATGCCGTCGTTGACCATCAGCACGCGGGGCGCCAGGGCCTGCACCTGGTGAATGATCTGGGTCAGTTGCTCACCCACCTGCTGCACCTCGAACATGCCTCGGCGCACTTCTTCGGAGAACTTGTCCATGCCCATGACCCCGGCCGACACGGCAGACTGGATCTCGCGCACCATCTGCTCGATGTCGTAGGTGGCCACGGCGGTCTGATCGGCCAGGCGACGCACCTCCGTGGCCACCACGGCGAAGCCCCGCCCGTACTCACCGGCTTTCTCAGCCTCGATGGCCGCGTTGAGCGACAGCAGGTTGGTCTGGTCGGCGACCTTGACGATGGTCACCACGACCTGATTGATGTTACCGGCCTTCTCGTTGAGGATTGCCAGCTTGGCGTTGACCAGCTCGGCCGCGCCCATCACCTGGTGCATGGTCTCTTCCATGCGCGCCAGCCCCTGCTGGCCCGAACCGGCGAGTACCGAAGCCTGGTCGGCGGCCGAGGTCACCTCGGTCATGGTGCGTACCAGATCGCGGGAGGTGGCGGCGATTTCCCGCGAGGTGGCGCCGATCTCGGTCGTGGTCGCAGCGGTTTCGGTCGCGGTCGCCTGCTGCTGACGCGAGGTGGCCGCGATCTCGGTGACCGAGGTGGTCACCTGCACCGATGAACGCTGGGCCTGCGACACCAGGACGGCCAACGACTCGGCCATCTCGTTGAAACCGGTCTGCACGGCGTCGAATTCATCCTTGCGGTCGAGGTCAAGACGCATGCTCAGGTCCCCGGATCGCAAGCGATCGAGGGCGTCGACCATGGCACGCATGGGCGTGGTGATGGTGCGCAGCAGGAGCAAGCCGCAGACCCCGGCGGCGACGATCGCCAGCGCCAGGGACACGATCATGCTGCCCTTGGCCGTGGCCACGGCGGCGACGATCGCATCGCTGGCCTGGTCGGCGGCTTCACGGTTGCGTTCGATGACCGTGTTGAGGTGCTTGCGCCCTTCCATCCAGACCGGTGTCAGCTGGTCGGTGATCAACCGCTCGGCCTGGGCATAGTTGCGCTGCCGGTAGGCCGCCAACACCTGGTCGATCAGCGCCAGGTAGTCATGCTGCAGCTTGACGAAGACATCGAAGCTGGCCTGGTCTTCCGGGGTGCGGATGGTGCCTTGATAACTGGCCATGTGCTGCTTGAGGCGGTCCTCGAAGTTCTTGTAGAGCTCAAGGTCCGTCGAGGTGATTTCGCGATGGCCACTGAGGCCGACCAGTTGCTGGCTGGTGACGTAGCTGTCGACCCAGGCGCTGCGGATCATCGAGCTGTAGTACACGCCAGGAATGCTGTCCGAGCCGACGGCCTCTTCGCTGGCCTCGATGGCCACCAGCCTGGAATGGGCGGCCACGATCATCAGCAGCATGATGGCGATGATCACGGCAAAGCTTGCCAGGATGCGGTGGCGCAGTGTCCAGTTCTTCACGGTCAGCCCTCAGCGATACAACGAGCGGAAAAATCGCCGAAGTATAGCGCACGCGTCCTACACGTTGCGGCTGATCTGATCGCGAACGGGCGTCCTTGCCCCTGTCAGGCATCACAGGCCAGGCGTGGCATCCGCAGCGGCCTTGGCCTGGCTTTCGAGCTCCTGGCGCAGGGCAGGCTCCAGCTTCAGCTGGCGGGCCAGTTCGTCGAGGTAGGCGCGTTCCATGAAACTTTCCTGATCCACCACCATGACGCTGGCCAGGTACATCTCGGCGGCCATTTCCGGTGTCTGCGCCGCGCGTGCAACCTCGGCCGGGTCCAGGGGGCGCTCCAGCTGCTCGTGCAGCCACTGCTGCATGGCCGGGTCGTTGTCCAGTTTGACGAATTCGCCCTCGATGGCCGCCCGCTCCTGTTCATCGACGTGCCCGTCGGCCTTGGCGGCAGCCACCAGGGCCGTGAGGATGGCCTGGCTGTGCTGCTCGGCCTGGTCGGCGGGCAGGCGGTCGATCGTCCGTGGCTCGGCGGCGCCAGCCTGCCCCTGGCGTGCCTGCCAGTTGCCCAGCGCCTTGTAGGCCAGCACACCCAGAGCGGCCAGCCCGCCATAGGTCAGGGCCTTGCCGCCGTACTTGCGGGCCTTCTTGCTGCCCATCAGCACGCCTAGGGCACTGGCAGCCATGGCGCCGCCCCCGGCGCCCGACAGTAGGTCACCCAGGCCGCCCGACTGGCCCTTGCCACCCCCGAGCAGACTGCCCAGCCCACCGCCGCCCTTGGCAGCGCCCAGCAGATCACTCAGACCGCCCCCCTTGCCTGAGGCACGGTCCTGAAGCAGCGATTGGCCGGATTTGAACAGGTTTTCGAGCAAGGCACGGGTGTTCATCTGCAGTCTCCTGAAGGAAGTGGCTTGCAGATTAGAGGCGCTGGCTTAATGGGCGCTTAAAAGATTGTGCTTCGGGATGTTGCGTGGGAGTCCGCTGCACTGTCGCAGGCGGAACAGGACAATGGCTGGCAGGATCCGAAGCCCATTGCGGTCTTGGGAATGCCATGGTTTCCGTCAAGTGCAGATGTGGGCCCTGACGGACCCAATCGCGGCCGGTCCGGCGCCCCGGCAGGGGCCGCTCCTTGAGCCGCGATGGGGCCTGAAAGGCCAGGGCTTTCAAGGTCTTGCCTAACGAGGTGGACCACATCGCCGATCTGGCAGAGCAGTTCATCCCCCTGTGGGAGCGGGCTTGCCCGCGCTGGCGTCCGACCCATCACCGCCTGCATCGCGGGCAAGCCCACACACGTTGGGTCGCATTGCTGATCTGCCAGACTGGTGCGCCTTCCGTGCGGCCCCTGCCGGGGCGCCGGACCGGCCGCGATTGGGCCCGCAGGGGCCACAAGACAGGCAAATGCTTCCTTGAAGATCTTTACGCGAGCAAGGTGCCTGGCATGACAGGTATCCGGCGCGTGGTATTCGCTGCGTCACAGGCCGGATGCGATCCAGGGCCTTGCCGTCAGTCGCGCAGGTCCGACTCATGAATCGGCTGATCACGGTGCGTGGCACGCTGGTACTGCGCCGGCCAGACGGCCTGCTTGCCGCCCAGGTCGTCGTCGGCATGCAACGGCCAGTAGGGATCACGCAGCAGCTCCCTGGCCAGGAAGATCAGGTCGGCCTGCCCGGTGCGCAGGATGTGCTCGGCCTGGGCCGGCTCGGTGATCATGCCCACCGTACCGGTAGCCAGCCCCGACTCCTTGCGCACCTTTTCGGCGAAGCGCGTCTGGTACCCTGGCCCGGTCGGGATCTCGGCATTGGCCGAGGTGCCGCCCGAGGACACGTCGATCACGTCCACGCCCACGGCTTTCAGGCGCTTGGCCAATTCGACGGTTTCCTCGGGGTTCCAGCCATCCTCGACCCAATCGGTGGCCGAGACGCGCACGAACAGCGGCAGCTCCTGGGGCCAGACCTCGCGTACCGCTTCGGTCACTTCCAGCGTCAGGCGGATACGGTTTTCGAAACTGCCCCCGTAACTGTCGCGGCGCTGGTTGCTCAGCGGCGAGAGGAACTGATGCAGCAGGTAGCCATGGGCAGCATGCAGCTCGACCACCTTGAAGCCTGCGTCCAGTGCGCGTCGGGCCGATGCCACGAACGCCTGCACCAGGCCCTTGATCTGCGCTTCGCTCAGTTCCACGGGCGCGGTGTGCTCCGGGTCGAAAGCGATCGCCGATGGCCCGACCGGTTGCCAGCCGCCTGCCTCGATCGACACGCTGCCATGCTTGCCCAACCAGGGGCGGTAGGTACTGGCCTTGCGGCCGGCATGGGCCAGCTGGATGGCCGGTACCGAGCCCTGGGCGACGATGAAACGGGTGATGCGCTGCAGCGGTGCGATCTGCGCGTCGTGCCACAGCCCAAGGTCTTCGGCGGTGATGCGGCCGTCCGGCGTCACCGCGACGGCTTCGGTCATGACCAGGCCGGCGCCCCCGACGGCACGGCTGCCCAGGTGGACCAGATGCCAGTCGTTGGCCAGGCCATCGACGCTGGAGTACTGGCACATCGGCGAGACCGCGATGCGGTTGGGCAAGGTCAGCTGGCGCAGGGTGTACGGCTCGAGCAGCAGGCTCATGGAAGGTCCTCCGAAGGCGGCAAGGGGACCGGCCGTGCTCACCCGTGGAGGGCAAGCCGCATGCCGGCTTCTCTGAGCCTAGACCCGTTTTGCCGTACCCGGTTCAGCGCGGTTCGAGGTGCGTGATCAGCAACTGGACGCTTTCCTGGCCGCGAAACTCGTTGACGTCCAGCTTGTAGGCCACTTCCACCCAGCGCACGGCAGGGTCGGGCCAGACGGCGAGATCGACGCCAAAGGCGATCCCGTCCAGGCGCACGCTGCCGCATTCGCTCTTGAGCACCACCTTCAGATGACGCTCGCCGACGATGCGTTGCTCGACCAGCTGGAACACTCCGTGGAACAGCGGCTCTGGGAAATGCTGGCCCCAGGGGCCGGCATGCCGTAGGGCGCGCGCCAGCTCCAAGTGGAACTCCTCCACGGCCAGGGTACCGTCCGACAGCAGGCGACCGGTCAGGTCATCCTCGCACAACTGGCGTCGCACCTCCTCGTCGAACGCCTCGGCGAATGCGGGAAAATGCTCGGCCGGCAGCGACAGCCCGGCGGCCATCGCATGCCCGCCGAACTTGCTGATCAGCGCAGGGTGACGGGCCGCCACCGCATCCAGGGCATCGCGCACGTGAAAACCGGGCACCGAACGTGCCGACCCCTTGAGCATGCCGTCACCGGCGTCGGCGAAGGCGATGGTCGGACGGTGGTAGCGCTCCTTCAAGCGCGAGGCCAGGATGCCGATCACGCCCTGGTGCCAGTCGGCGTCGAACAGGCACAGCCCATAGGGCATGGATTCGAGGGGCAGGTCCTTGAGCTGCGCCAGCGCCTCGCGCTGCATGCCTTGCTCGATGGACTTGCGGTCGCGGTTGAGGTCGTCGAGCTGGGCGGCCATGTCACGCGCCAGGTCCGGGTCGTCGCACAGCAGGCATTCGATCCCCAGGCTCATGTCGTCCAGCCGGCCTGCGGCATTGAGCCGGGGGCCCAGGATGAAACCCAGGTCGGTGGAGCTGATGCGCTGGTGGTCACGCCGGGCGACCTCGAGGATGGCCTTGATGCCAGGCCGTGCGCGACCCGCGCGGATGCGCTCGAGGCCTTGGTGGACCAGGATGCGGTTGTTGGCATCCAGCGGTACCACGTCCGCCACGCTGCCCAGTGCCACCAGGTCCAGCAGTTCGCCGATGTTCGGCTGTGGCTGGGCGTCGTAGCGGCCCAGGCTGCGCAGGCGCGCGCGCAAGGCCATCAGCACGTAGAAGATGACCCCGACCCCGGCCAGCGACTTGCTCGGGAACGGACAGCCGGGCTGATTCGGATTGACGATGGCGTCGGCGTCGGGCAACTGCGGCCCCGGCAGGTGGTGGTCGGTGACCAGTACCGAGAGCCCGGCGGCCTTGGCGGCAGCGACCCCTTCGACGCTGGAGATGCCGTTGTCCACGGTCAGCAGCAGGTCTGGCTGGCGCTGCAAGGCGACTTCGACGATCTCCGGCGTCAACCCGTAACCGTAGTCGAAGCGGTTGGGCACCAGGTAGTCGACGTGGGCGGCACCCAGCAGGCGCAGGCCGAGCACACCGACGGTGCTGGCGGTGGCGCCGTCGGCATCGAAGTCGCCGACGATGAGGATCCGCTGGCGCGCCTCGATCGCCTGCACCAGCAGCGCGACCGCCGTGTCGATCCCCTTGAGCTGCTGGTATGGCAGCAGGCGCGCCAGGCGCTTGTCCAGCTCGCCTTCGCACTGCACGCCACGCGCGGCGTACAGGCGTGTGAGCAAAGGCGGCAGTGGCCCGAGGAACGGCAGGGTGTCAGGCAGGGGGCGGGGTTCGATACGCATGGCCATCTTCAGTCGGAATCGGAGGAAATCAGCCGCGCTCGCCGAGCAGCCACTCGAGCTGGACTTCGTGCTGACCACGGTCATCGGTGACGAACACGGTGCCTTCGCTGATCATCACGTCCCACTTGATGGTGCGCGGCATGTCCTTGGCCAGGACCTCCAGCACCTCTTGCGGCACGGCGGCGATGTTCAGATTCTTCAAGCCCTTGACCGCATCGACCACCTTGCCCTGCCAGACACGCAGACTGCCGTAGGCCAGCAGGCTGGTGCGCTCGGTGCGGCGCGAGCACCAGGTCAGGCGCTCGGCGTCCGGCTGGCCGACTTCGATCCAGTGCAGGATGCGATCGTCCAGGCTGCGTTCCCACAAGGCGGCTTCGTCGACGTCCGACAGACCGCGCCCGAACGACAGCTGCTCGTTGTACCACAGCGCATAGGCCAGCAAGCGCACGGCCAACCGCTCTTCGGTCTCGGACGGATGGCGGGCGATGGTCTGGCGAACGCTTTCGTAGACACCTCGGTCGAGGTCGGTCAGGTTGAGTTCGAACTTGTAGGTGGTGGACGGCTGGGCCATGGACGCGGGCTTCTGCAAGAAAAGGCGCACAGTCTACCTGATCCTGTCGCCGGGTGGGCCGCAGCGGTATCGGCCTGACGAGGGCCTGTGGTAAAACCAGGCGCCTGTTCCCACCGCCATGGATGCGCCATGACTACGTCCAGCAAACCCCTCGCCGGCCTCAAGGTCGTCGAACTCGGCACCTTGATCGCCGGCCCGTTCGCCTCACGGATCTGCGCCGAGTTCGGTGCCGAGGTCGTGAAGATCGAATCGCCTGATGGCGGTGATCCGTTGCGCAAATGGCGCAAGCTTTACGAGGGCACCTCCCTGTGGTGGTTCGTGCAGGCGCGCAACAAGCGCTCGCTGACGCTCAACCTCAAGCACCCCGAAGGGCTGGACGTGCTCAAGCGGCTGCTGGCCGAAGCCGATGTCCTGATCGAGAATTTTCGCCCCGGGGTGCTGGAGAAGCTCGGCCTGGGTTGGGACGTGCTGCATGCGCTCAACCCACGCCTGGTCATGGTCCGGCTGTCGGGGTTCGGCCAGACCGGACCGATGAAGGACCAGCCCGGCTTCGGCGCGGTCGGCGAGTCCATGGGCGGCCTGCGCTACATCACCGGCTTCGAGGACCGGCCGCCCGTACGCACCGGCATTTCCATCGGCGACTCCATCGCGGCGCTGTGGGGCGTGATCGGCGCGCTCATGGCACTGCGTCATCGCGAGGTCAACGGCGGGCAAGGCCAGGTGGTGGACGTGGCGCTGTACGAAGCGATCTTCGCGATGATGGAAAGCATGGTGCCGGAGTTCGACGTGTTCGGGTTCATCCGCGAGCGCACCGGCAACATCATGCCGGGCATCACGCCCTCCTCCATCCACACCTGCGCCGATGGCCGCCATGTGCAGATCGGCGCCAATGGCGATGCGATCTTCCAGCGCTTCATGCGTGCCATCGATCGCCCCGACCTGGCCGACGACCCGACGCTGGCGAGCAACGACGGTCGCGACGCGCGGCGCGACGAGCTGTATGGAGTGATCGATCGCTGGGCAGGCGGGTTGCCTCTGGACGAGGTCATGGCGGTACTCAACGCCGCTGGCGTGCCGGCCAGCCGCATCTACTCGGCCGAAGACATGTTCAGCGACCCGCAGTTTCTGGCCCGGGAAATGTTCCTGCCGGCCACGCTGCCCGACGGCAAGGCGTTCCGCATGCCGGGGATCGTGCCGAAGCTGTCGGAAACGCCTGGCAGTACCGAGTGGGTAGGACCGGCGTTGGGCGAGCACACCGGGGCGGTCCTGGCGGACCTGGGATTCGACGATGAGGCAATCAGAGGGTTGAAGGCGCGGGGCGTGGTCTAGGGCCGCCGACGGGAACCGCGTGCGCACCCGAAAAAAGAAACCCCAGGCGTTGGGGAAGACGCCCGGGGTCAAGCGAAAGCCTCTGGGGGCTTTCCGAGGCAGCCAGCCAACACCGGAGCAAAGCGCCGCACGACTGCCACTGCCTGTCTGACGATACCCTCAGGCGAAGGTTCCCATCGATTGCTGACAGTGCTGCAGCGCAGCGATCACGCAGGGCTGCAAGCGCCCTTCGGCGATTTGCAGGTCACGGTGCAGTCCGTCTACCAAATCCACCAGCAGACGCTGGTCTTGCAATTGCGAGGGGGTCACGGCGCGTTGCAGCACCAGGCGACCTTGGCGGTCGAAGAGCGACAGGTCACGCATCGAGCGGGCATCGGCTTCGCCGAGGGTGGCGTGATACGGAGTCAAGGCTTCATTGAGCAGTTTGCAGATTCGTTCCATCCGACTCACTCGCTTGTGCTGGTTAGGTAGGAAGACTGACCGTGCCAGGACAGGGAAAGTTCGCCCCTGCCTGGCGCCGCTCAACGCGCATGCGACGTTGCCATCACCGTTTGCTGACACCGCGAGCGCAGGCGCGGGCTGCTTCGACGCAAGGTGTGCAGGTGCTGCGCCAGCGCACGGGTCGACAATGGCCAGTCCAGTTCGCCCAGTACCCACAGGCCCGACGCCCGCGCCTGTTGCGCCAGGTCGTACTCGCCACCACGCGGGTGCCCGACGAACAACGCGGCACGCGCACCTTGCCCGCGGGCCAGCCGTTCGAGCAAGCGCACGCCGTCTGCCAGGCGGATGCCATGGTCCACCACCAGCAGGTCGAGCGGACGCTCACGCGCCAGCCAGGTGCAGGCCAAGGCCGGGTCCTCGGTCACACGGACGTCGAACACGCCCTGCGCGTTCAGGGCCTGGTGCAGATGGATCTGGTGAAAGGGGCTGTGCTGGTGGATCAGAACACTCAGACGGTCCATGCGCTTCTCCTGCAATAGACGAGCACGATGAGGCCGGCCACTGTAGGGAAGGTCTTCTGGAGCGGTCTGTAGGAAATAGCTGAAGGGCGTGAAGAAATGGCGTGACGGCAAATTGAAAACGGCGCCGTGTGGCGCCGTTTTCCAGGACTGGCTTACAGCGGCGTGCCGCGATTGCCATGCTGCGCCACGAAGGCCTGGACAGCCTTGAGGTCGTTGGGCAGTACCGTACAACGCTCTTCTCGACTGAACAGGTCGCTCAGGTGGCTCGGCAGTTCCAAGGCCTTGCCCACGCCCGCCTGCTCCACGGCCTCGGGGAACTTGACCGGATGCGCGGTGCCCAGGATCACCATCGGGGTGTCCAGGCTGCGACGGCACTCGCGCGCGGCCTTGACGCCGATGGCCGTGTGCGGGTCGAGCACTTCACCGGTACGGGCAAAGACCTCGGCGATGGTCTGGCAGGTCTGCTCGTCACTGACGGCCAGGGAATCGAACAGCTTGCGCGCTTCGGTCCAGCGGTCTTCTTCCACCGTGAAGCCGCCGCCCTGACGGAAGCGATCCATCAGCTCGGCGATCGCCGCGCCACTGCGACCGTGCAGGTCGAACAGCAGGCGCTCGAAGTTCGACGACACCATGATGTCCATCGACGGCGACAGGGTGGCGTGCAGGGTTTCCTTGACGTAGCGATTGCCGCTCATGAAGCGATGAAGGATGTCGTTGCGGTTGGTGGCGACCACCAGCTGACTGATCGGCAGCCCCATGTTGCGCGCCAGGTAACCGGCGAAGATGTCGCCGAAATTGCCGGTCGGCACCGAGAAGGCCACCGAACGCGCCGGCCCGCCCAGCTGCAGCGCCGCGTGGAAGTAGTAGACGATCTGGGCCATGATTCGCGCCCAGTTGATGGAGTTCACTGCCACCAGACGAGTGCCCTTGAGGAAGGACTGGTCGGCGAAGCTGGCCTTGACCATCTCCTGGCAGTCGTCAAAGTTGCCTTCGATGGCGATGTTGTGGATGTTCTCGCCGAGGATGGTGGTCATCTGCCGACGCTGCACCTCCGACACGCGCTGGTGCGGGTGCAGGATGAAGATGTCGACGTTGTCGCACCGGCGGCAGCCTTCGATGGCGGCCGAACCGGTGTCGCCACTGGTGGCGCCGACGATCACCACACGCTCGCCACGCTTGAGCAGCACGTGATCGAGCAGGCGGCCAAGCAGTTGCAGGGCGAAATCCTTGAACGCCAGGGTCGGGCCGTGGAACAGCTCCATGACCCATTCGTTGCTGTCGAGCTGGCGCAGCGGCGCCACGGCAGCATGGGCGAACTCGCCATAGGTCTCTTCGAGGATCCGCTTGAAATCGGCATCGGCAATGCTGCCTTCGACGAACGGGCGCATGACGCGGAAGGCCAGCTCGTGGTACGGCAGGCCAGCCCAGGAGGCGATCTCTTCCTGGGTGAAGCGCGGCAGGTTTTCCGGCACGTAAAGGCCGCCGTCGCTGGCAAGGCCCGCCAGCAGGACGTCTTCGAAGTTCAGGGCCGGGGCCTGGCCGCGAGTGCTGATGTAGCGCATGTGTGCAAACCTCTGGGCGCGGGGTGGGAACATAAGCTGCAAGTGACGAGCTTCAAGCTTCAAGCTTGCCTGTGGTGCCTGAGCGTTATGTTCTGTCGTCCCGCGCGACTGTAATGAATTCTAGGGTCTCGAAAGCGAAGGGTTCCGGCTTGCAGCTTGCAGCTTGCCACTTGCCGCTCACCCCCTCAGCCCAACTGCTCGACCCGAATACGAACCACCTTGCCGACCACGTCCTGCAGGTCTTCCAGCGCGACGATGGCATCGTTGATGCGCTGCTCGATGACGCGGTGGGTGACCAGGATCATCGGCACCAGGCCATCCTGCTCCTCGGCTTCCTTCTGCATGATCGACTCGATGTTGATGCCGCGCTCGGACAGGATGCTCGCGACCTGGGCCAGCACACCTGGGTGATCCTTGGCCTGGATGCGCAGGTAATAGGCACTCTCGCAGGCCTCGATCGGCAGGATCGGATGGGCCGACAGCGCGTCGGGCTGGAAGGCCAGGTGCGGCACGCGGTTTTCCGGATCGGAGGTCATGGCGCGGACCACGTCGACCAGGTCGGCGACCACCGACGAGGCGGTCGGCTCCATGCCGGCGCCAGCGCCATAGTAGAGGCTCGAACCGGCGGCATCGCCGTTGACCATGACCGCGTTCATCACGCCGTTGACGTTGGCGATCAAGCGGTCGGCCGGGATCAGGGTCGGGTGCACGCGCAGCTCGATACCGCTGTCGGTGCTGCGGGCCACGCCCAGGTGCTTGATGCGGTAGCCCAGGGCCTCGGCGTAGTTGACGTCAGCCGTGGTCAACTGGGTGATGCCCTCGGTGTACGCCTTGTCGAACTGCAACGGGATACCGAAGGCGATCGAGGCCAGGATGGTCAGCTTGTGGGCCGCGTCGATGCCTTCGACGTCGAAGGTCGGGTCGGCCTCGGCATAGCCCAGGGCCTGCGCTTCGGCGAGCACATCGGGGAAGGTGCGGCCCTTGTCGCGCATCTCGGTGAGGATGAAGTTGCCGGTGCCGTTGATGATGCCGGCCAGCCAGTTGATCCGGTTGGCCGACAGGCCTTCGCGGATGGCCTTGATCACCGGGATGCCACCGGCCACGGCGGCTTCGAAGGCAACGATCACGCCCTGCTCGCGGGCCTTGGCGAAGATTTCGTTGCCATGCACGGCGATCAGCGCCTTGTTCGCGGTGACCACGTGCTTGCCGTTCTCGATGGCCTTGAGCACCAGATCGCGCGCCAGGGTGTAGCCGCCGATCAGTTCGATGACGATGTCGATCTCGGGGTTGCTCGCGACCTCGAACACATCGGCGGTAATGGGGGTACCGGCAATCTGACAGTTGGGGTTCTGCGAACGCATGGCGATCTGCGCCACTTCGATGCCACGGCCGGCCCGCCGGGCGATTTCCTCGGCGTTGCGCTGAAGCACATTGAAGGTACCGCCACCGACGGTCCCCAACCCACAGATGCCTACTTTGACCGGTTTCACTGTCAACTCCCCATGAACGGCCGACGACGTGCCGACCGTGAAAACAGCCGTCTCCCCATGGCGACGGCGTCAGATTAGATTACTTGGCTTCGCCCAGGACCAGCTTGGCCAGCTGTGGCGCGGGCTGATACCCCGGAATGACTTGGCCGCTCTCCAGCACGATCGCAGGCGTCCCGTTGACGCCGATCGACTGGCCGAGGTGGAACTGCTTGGTGACCGGGTTGGCGCAGCTGGCGGCCTTGACGTCCTTGCCGTCGATCAGCTTGTCCAGCGCCGCGCGGCGATCGCTGGAGCACCAGACCGCCTGCAACTGCTCGTCGCCCGCCGAGCCGGGCCCCTGGCGCGGGAAGGCGACGTAGCGCACTTCGATACCGCGACGGTTGAGTTCGGGCACTTCGGCGTGCAGCTTGTGGCAGTACGGGCAGGTGGTGTCGGTGAACACGGTGATGTGCGACTTGGCCTTGCCCTGGGCAGGATAAACTACCATTTCACCCACGGGAATGCTGTTGATCAGCTTGGCCACGCCCGTGCGCTCGGTCTGCTCGGTCAGGTTGACCGGCTTGCCGTCCTGGACCTGGAACAGGTAGCCCTGCATCACGAACTGCCCATCGGCGCTGGCGTACAGGACACGGCCGCCCTGAAGCTGGACCTCGTAGAGGCCACTGATCGGGCTGGCCGACACGCTCTCCACTGGTACGTCCAGTTCAAGGGTCTTGAGCGTCTTGCGAATGGCCTGCTCGGCGGCCGGATCAGGACTCGCCGCAACGGCGAACGTGCTGGCCAGCGCCAGGGTGGCGGCGGCGAAGAGCGGGGTCACGCGCATGAAAACTCCTGGAGGCGGACAAGAACGACACGGCTGCCTGCCGGACGCCCTTGGGCGGCCCGGCAGCGCCGGCTACAAAGCGCCCAAGCCTACCACAACCCGAAGCCACTGACCGACACTCACGGGCCGTCTGGCGCAACATGAGCGCCGCTCATCCACGCGGGTGGTGCTCGGCATGCAACTGCTGCAGACGTGCCTTGGCCACGTGGGTATAGATCTGTGTGGTGGACAGGTCGCTGTGCCCCAGCAACATCTGCACCACGCGCAGGTCGGCGCCATGGTTGAGCAGGTGCGTGGCGAAGGCGTGACGCAAGGTATGCGGCGACAGGCTCTTGTCGATGCCGGCGACCTGCGCGTGGTGCTTGATGCGGTGCCAGAAGGTCTGCCGAGTCATCTGCTCGCCCCGTTGGCTGGGAAACAGCACATCGCTCGGCCGTCCGTTGAGCAGGTCGGCACGGCCACCCCGCAGGTAGCGTTCGACCCAGACCACCGCCTCCTCCCCCATCGGCACCAGGCGCTCCTTGCTGCCCTTGCCCATCACCCGCAGCACGCCCTGGCGCAGGTTGACCTGGTCGAGCCGCAGACTCACCAGCTCGGTCACCCGTAGCCCGCAGGCATACAGCACCTCGAGCATGGCCCGATCGCGTTCGCCGATCGGCTCACCCAGGTCCGGCGCCTGCAACAGCGCCTCGACATCGGCCTCCGACAGGGACTTGGGCAGCGGCTTGCCCAATTGCGGCATGTCCACCAGCAGGGTCGGATCGACCGCCACATGGCCTTCGCGCAGCAGGTAGCGGAAGAACCCACGCAGCCCTGAGATGAAGCGCGCCGTGGAGCGCGGCTTGTAGCCCTGGTCCACGCGCCAGGCCAGGTGATCGAGGATCAGCTCGCGCCCTACCGCTTCTAGCGTAACGCCATGCGTCTGCAACCACCCGTTGAACAGGACGAGGTCACTGCGATAGGACACACGTGTGTTATCGGACAGCCCTTTTTCCAGCCACAGGGCGTCGAGAAAGGGATCGATCAGAGGATGGTCGAGTGCGGGCATGGGCTACCTGGGCGGGGCGGCGAGCTTCGAGCTTCGAGCTTCGAGCTACAAGCTACAAGCTACAAGCTACAAGCTACAAGCTACAAGCTACAAGCTACAAGCTACAAGCTACAAGCTACAAGCTACAAGCTACAAGCTACAAGCTACAAGCTACAAGCTACAAGCTACAAGCTAGAGCAAGTCGCGCCGACATTATTCATTCAATCAACATTCACACAGCGCCGCAGTCCAGCTTGCAGCTTATGGCTTACGGCTTACGGCTTGCAGCTCACTCCCCCACCGGCAACACCGGCACGGGCCGCTTGTCCTCGTCGATCGCCACGAAGCTGAACACGCCATGGATCGCTCGCTCGCGCCCATCCACGTACATGTCCTCGACGAAGACCTCGACCTCCACCTGCAGACTGGTGGTGCCGACCCTGACCACCGTCCCGACCAGCTCGACGATGGAACCGGCCGCGATCGGATGCTTGAAGTCGATCCGGTCGGTCGACACCGTCACCAACGGCAGCCGGCAGAAACGGGTCGCGGCGATGAACGAGACTTCGTCCATCCAGGCCAGGGCCGTGCCGCCGAACAGGGTGTTGTGGTGATTGGTGGTGGACGGGAATACCGCCTTGGTCACGCGCGTGACCGACGATTCGGTACGGCGCTGGATTTCATGGTCACGGGTCGTCATGGCATCGCTTCACGAAAACGGGGAAGGCACATAGCAAAAAAGCAGCCCGAAGGCTGCTTTTTGTCTCGCGAGGTGGCCTGGGCCACCGGTCAAACTGCACTCAGGACAGTTTTTCCTTGATGCGAGCGGCTTTGCCGGACAGGTCGCGGAGATAGTACAGCTTGGCTTTACGCACGTCACCACGACGTTTCACGGCCAGGCTGTCGATCTGCGGGCTGTAGGTCTGGAAGGTACGCTCGACGCCAACGCCGCTGGAGATCTTGCGCACGGTGAAGGCGCTGTTCAGACCGCGGTTACGCTTGGCGATCACGACACCTTCGAATGCCTGCAGACGGGAACGCTCGCCTTCCTTCACTTTCACCTGAACGACGACGGTGTCGCCGGGTGCGAAGGTCGGGATTTCCTTGCTCATCTGCTCGGCTTCGAGCTGCTGGATGATCTTGTTGGTCATGCTGTGCTCCTAAGGCGGATGTTCGATCCACCATCGATACGTTTAACTATCGTTCCGCTCGCGGAGATATTCCTCGAGCAGCTTGTTCTCTTCTCCAGAAAGCGAGCGACTTTCCAGAAGATCGGCGCGTCGCTCGAAGGTTCTCCCGAGGGATTGCTTCATTCGCCAACGCCGGATGTGTGCATGGTTGCCACTGAGCAACACGTCGGGTACGCGCCGATCCGCATACACCTCAGGTCGGGTATAGTGCGGGCAGTCCAGCAGACCGTCGGTAAAGGAATCCTCTTCCGCCGAGTCCACATGCCCTAAAGCTCCGGGCAGCAGTCGCGTAACCGCATCGATCAGCACCATGGCCGGCAGCTCGCCACCGGACAGAACATAGTCGCCAACCGACCACTCCTCATCGACATGCGTCTCGATGAAACGCTCGTCGATGCCTTCGTAACGACCGGCGATCAGGATCAACGATCCTGCTTGTGCCAGGTCCTTGACCGCTTGCTGCGTCAGCTTGCGGCCTTGCGGCGACAGGTAGATCACCTTAGCCTGTGCTCCGGTCGCCTGCCTGGCGCTGGCCAAGGCATCTTCCAGAGGCTTGATCTTCATCACCATGCCTGGGCCGCCACCGAAGGGCCGATCGTCCACCGTGTGGTGTCGGTCCGTGGTGTAGTCCCGCGGGTTCCAGCAGGTCACCTCGAGCAACCCCTGTTTCACCGCGCGGCTGGTAATGCCGTACGCCGTGATGGCCGAAAACATCTCGGGGAACAACGTGACCACATCGACGCGAAGGTTACCCATCGGTCAGAAGTCCGCGTCCCAGTCGACCCGCATCACGCCTGCATCCAGATCGATGGCTTGCACGCATTGCGCCGTGTAGGGCAACAAGCGTTCGCGATCGTCCAGGCTGCCTGCGCAGGGCCGTACCACCAGTACATCGTTCGCGCCGGTCTCCAACAGGTGATCCACCTTGCCGAACAGCTGTTCGTCCTGGTTGATGACGCTCAGACCCACCAGCTGGTACCAGTAGTACTCGCCGTCGGTCAGGTTGGGCAAAAGGCTTCGCTCGACACAGATGTCGTAACCGCTCAGAAGCCGTGCTTCGTCGCGATCGTCGAGGCCCTTGAGCTTGACGACCAATCCCTTTTGCGAGGGACGACCGCTGACCAGCTCTGCCTGCTTTACCACGCCTTCGTGCCGAAGCGTCCAGCGGGGGTAATCCAACAGGTTTTCAATCGGATCGGTAAAGGAGTACACCTTCACCTCGCCGCGAACGCCGTGAACCGAAAAGATCTTGCCGACGACGATCAGGTCGTCCGCGTTTTCTGGCGTCGCGTTCATAGTGCTCAGGCAGCGGCCTTGGCAGCGTCCTTCAGCAGCTGAGCAACACGCTCAGACGGCTGCGCACCCTGGCTCAGCCAGTAGGTGACACGTTCCTGATCGACCGACAGACGAACTTCGCCGCCAGCTGCGATCGGGTTGAAGAAACCGATACGCTCGACGAAACGGCCATCACGGGCGTTACGGCTGTTGGTCACGGTCAGGTGGTAGAATGGGCGCTTTTTGGAGCCGCCACGGGCAAGACGGATGGTTACCATGTGAACATCGTTCCTGTAGTCGGTGCTGCAAATCTGAATGCACAGTGGGCACGGGTGCCCAAAAGGCCGCATATTCTCAAGGAATATACGGGCTTTTGCAAACGCCTTTTGGAAAAAGGCCGTTCGCCTGCGTTCGAATCTGCCGGTTACGCCGCTCGTAAGGGCGGCAATATCCCCGCCAGGGCGGGGTTTCCGGCCAATCGCGGCACCCGCGACCGGCCTGAATCGGGATCAGAGCTTAGGCATGTTGCCGCCACCTGGCAGCATCCCACCCAGGCCGCGCATCATCTTCGACATGCCGCCCTTGGTGGAGAACTTCTTCATCATCTTCTGCATCTGCTTGTGCTGCTTGATCAGACGCCCGACGTCCTGCACCTGGGTGCCGGAACCCAAGGCGATGCGGCGCTTGCGCGAGCCGCTGATGACGTCGGGGTCGCGGCGCTCGGCCGGGGTCATGGAGTTGATGATCGCCTCCATCTGCTTGAACTGCTTCTCGGCCGCGCCCTGGGCATTGCCCATCTGCGACAGGTTCATGCCGCCGATACTCGGCAGCTTGTCCATCAACCCGCCCAGGCCGCCCATGTTCTTCATCTGCTGAAGCTGGTCACGGAAGTCTTCCAGGTCGAAGCCCTTGCCTTTCTTGAGCTTCTTGGCGAGCTTGTCGGCCTTGGTCTTGTCCAGGGTCTGCTCGGCCTGCTCGATCAGGCTGAGCATGTCGCCCATGCCGAGGATCCGCGAGGCGATGCGCTCGGGGTGGAACGGCTCGAGCGCATCGCTCTTCTCGCCCATGCCGATGAACTTGATCGGCTTGCCGGTGATGGCCCGCACCGACAGCGCGGCACCACCGCGGGCGTCGCCGTCGACCTTGGTGAGGATCACCCCGGTCAGCGGCAGCGCATCGCCGAAGGCCTTGGCGGTGTTGGCGGCGTCCTGGCCGGTCATGGCATCAACCACGAACAGGGTCTCGACCGGCTTGACCGCGGCATGCAATGCCTTGATCTCGTCCATCATGTCGGCGTCGATGTGCAGACGGCCGGCGGTGTCGACGATCACCACGTCGATGTACTTGAGCTTGGCTTCGCGAATCGCCGCCTCGGCGATGGCCACCGGCTTCTGGCTGATGTCGGACGGGAAGAAGGTCACGCCGATGTCGTTGGCCAGGGTCTCGAGCTGCTTGATCGCCGCCGGGCGGTAGACGTCGGCCGAGACCACCATGACCGACTTCTTCTTGCGCTCCTTGAGCAACTTGGCCAGCTTGCCCGCCGTGGTGGTCTTGCCCGCGCCCTGCAGGCCGGCCATCAGCACCACCGCCGGTGGCGCGGCATTGAGCGTGAGCTCTTCGTTGGCGGCGCCCATCAGACTCTCGAGTTCGGCCTGGACGATCTTCACGAACGCCTGGCCCGGGGTCAGGCTGCGCGACACCTCGGTACCGACGGCCCGTTCCTTGACGCTGTTGACGAAATCCTTGACCACCGGCAGCGCAACGTCGGCTTCGAGCAGGGCCATGCGCACTTCGCGCAGCGTGTCCTTGATGTTGTCTTCGGTCAGCTTGGCCTTGCCGGTGACATGGCGCAGCGTCTGTGACAGGCGGTCGGTCAGGTTTTCGAACATGGTGATCCTTTCAGGCTGGCGAGCCGAGATTTTCAGGCGCCGGGGCGGCAGACGACACGCGCGGGGCGCAACAAGCCGGCGAGTATAACCAAGACTGGCGCCGCCGCCCACCTGCCCGGCCACCCCGCCACCGCCGAACAACCCCTGTGGCCTGTCCCGGTGCCGGCTGGCCGGCAGGCTTCCTAGGCGAGCGCGTTCTATGCCAAACTCCGGCCTTTAGGGCTTGCCTAACAGGACTTATGCTCTCCTCACCCAGCCTCATCCCCAATCTGATCGCCGCCTGCCTGTACGCCATCGCCGCGTTCCATCAAGGCACCCGCCTGGCCCAGGGCACGCATGCCGACAAACGGCTGCTCGGCGCACTGGGGGGCATCGCCGTCGTGGCCCAGGGCATCGCCCTGTTCTTCCAGCTGCTCACACCGCTGGGCCTGAGCCTGGACTTCTTCAGTGCCGCCAGCCTGATCGCCACCGCCGTCATCGCCTTGACCCTGCTGGCCTGCCTGCGCATTCCGGTGGAGAACCTGCTGCTGCTCTTGTTCCCGCTGGGCGCCATCACCGCGCTGTTGTCGCAGTTCGCGCCGCCCGGCACCGTGCCGCTGATCAACGAGCAACCGGGCATCCTGGCGCACATCCTGTTGTCGATCCTCGCCTACGGGCTGTTCACCATGGCGATGTTCCAGTCCTTGCTGCTGCTGTTGCAGGACCGCCAGCTCAAGCACAAGCATCCGTCGGGACTGATCCGCAACTTCCCGCCCCTGCAGACCATGGAAAGCCTGCTGTTCGGCTTCCTCTGGGCCGGCTGGGGCCTGCTCACACTGTCGCTGATCTCCGGCTGGCTGTTTCTGGACAACCTGTTCGCCCAGCACCTGGTGCACAAGACCTCGCTGTCGTGCATCGCCTGGGTGGTGTTCAGCGTCCTGCTGCTGGGGCGCCACCGGCTGGGCTGGCGCGGGCACAAGGCGATTCGCTGGACGCTGGCCGGGTTCTGCCTGCTGATGCTGGCGTACTTCGGGAGCAAGCTGGTACGTGAATTCATCCTGCATATCTGATCGCTCATCATGATGGACGCCCCCACGCTCGATCCGTTGATCGCCCTCCTGGTCCTGGCCCTGTTGTGGTCGATGCTGTTCGGTGCGGTCGAAGCGGCGCAACGGCAGATCACGATGGCCCTGCCGGATGCCCATCCCGACATGCCGCGGCTTTCCATGCGGGCGCTGATCCTGTGCACTGGGGTGGGTCGCCTGCTGGTGCTGGGTAGCGCGTTGCTGATCGGCCAGCGCCAGGCACCGGTCCACGGCTTCTGGCTGGCCGGCCTGGGGGCGACCCTCGTGCTGCTGGTGCTGACCGATTACCTGCCGCGTCGCCTGGCGCATCGCCACCCCCGCGCCGTGCTGAGCCTGGGCGACAGCCTGTTGCACGCGCCGCTGCTGATCGTCCAGCCGCTGGCCTGCCTGCTCGATGGCTGCGCACGCCTGTTGCTGCGCCCCTTCCAGCGGGGTCCGGTCGCTCATCCCGCGCAGGTCGAGCAGCACGATGCGCTCGAGGAGCCGCCTCGGAGCGCGCCCACACGCTCCGATCTGCTCGAAGGTGTGCGGGCCCTGCAGCGCATCACCGTCAACGACATCCTGATTCCGCGCAATGACGTCGATGGCATCAACCTCGACGATCCGATCGAGACGATCACCGCCCAGCTCCGGGGCACCCGTCATACGCGTCTGCCGGTCTACCACGCCGACATCAACCAGGTGCAGGCGGTGCTCAACCGCAAGACCCTCGAACACCTGCTAAAGGCCGACAGCCTGACCGTCGAGCAGCTGAAGGCGGCCTGCCATGAGCCCTACTTCATCCCCGAGGGCACACCCCTGCAGCAGCAACTGCTCAATTTCCACAAGCAGCAACGCCGCCTGGGCCTGGTGGTGGACGAGTATGGCGATGTGCTGGGCCTGGTCACGCTCGAGGACATCCTGGAAGAGATCGTCGGTGAGTTCGAGGACGAGCAAGGGCTGGACAACCCCCATGTCCATCCCCAGGCCGATGGTCGCTACGTGATCGATGGCGTGGCCTCGCTGCGCGAGATCAACCGCAGCCTGGGCTGGCACCTGCCCTGCGATGGCGGCCCCAAGACCCTCAACGGGCTGGTCACCGAGGCACTGGAAAGCATTCCCGCCAGCGCCGTGTGCCTGAAGGTCGGGCGTTACCGTCTGGAAATCCTGGAAACCGAAGACAACCGTGCCAGCAAGGTGCTGGTCTGGACCCTGAACCGCTAGCTATACTCGGGTCACGCTTATCCAGCCCTGCCGTATCCCCTGCTACCCGCGCCTGGGGGCCAGCGGCCAGTCCACGGCTCGACGCACCTGCGGCATCGCCTCGCCATCCTGAGCGCTGCCCTCCCGGCCCCATCCGGCCCCGCCCGTCGAGACGTCGAATCACAAGAACAGGCTCCAGCCTGCGCGCCTGCGCAGGCCATGAAGCACCAGACTGCCAGGGATCGATGCCATGACTTCCAGCGACACGTTCGCCTCCACCGCGCCGACCGCGCCGACCGCGCCGGTGAATTCTCCTGCCCGCGTGGCCACCGCCAGCTTCATCGGTACCGCCATCGAGTTCTACGACTTCTACGTCTACGCCACAGCAGCGGCCCTGGTGATCGGGCCGGTGTTCTTCCCCTCCGGCTCAGGCACCGCCCAGATGCTGGCGGCGTTCATGACCTTCGGTATCGCCTTCCTGGCCAGGCCGCTAGGCTCGGCGCTGTTCGGGCACTTTGGCGACCGCATCGGACGCAAATCGACGCTGGTCGCCTCGCTGCTACTGATGGGCGTCTCCACCACGCTGATCGGCGTGCTGCCGGGCTATGACAGCATCGGCCTGTGGGCCCCGGTGATCCTGTGCCTGCTGCGCTTCGGCCAAGGCCTGGGCCTGGGCGGCGAATGGGGTGGTGCGGCCCTGCTGGCGACCGAGAACGCCCCGGCAGGCAAGCGCGCCTGGTTCGGCATGTTCCCGCAACTGGGCCCGTCCATCGGCTTCCTGGCCGCCAACGGCCTGTTCCTGACGCTGGCCCTGGTGCTGAGCGACGAGCAGTTCCGCGACTGGGGCTGGCGCATCCCGTTCCTGCTCAGCGCGGCACTGGTGCTGGTGGGCCTGTACGTGCGCCTCAAGCTTGAAGAAAGCCCGGTGTTCGCCACGGCCGTCGCCCGCCAGGAGCGCGTGAAGCTGCCGGTGGTCGAGCTGTTCGCCCATTATTGGCAACCGATGCTGCTGGGCGCCATGGCCATGGTGGTGTGCTATGCGCTGTTCTACATCTCCACGGTGTTTTCCCTGAGCTATGGCGTCTCGGCCCTGGGCTATACCCGGGAGGGCTTCCTGGCGATGCTGTGCTTCGCGGTGGTCTTCATGGCGTTGGCCACCCCGCTGTCGGCCTGGCTCAGCGACCGCTACGGACGCAAGCCGGTGTTGATGGTCGGCGGCGTGCTGGCGGTCGCCTCGGGCTTCGCCATGGAGCCGATGCTGACCTCCGGTTCGAGCGTGGGCGTGGCCGCGTTTCTGGCGCTGGAGCTGTTCCTGATGGGCATGACCTTCGCGCCGATGGGCGCCCTGCTGCCCGAGCTGTTCCCGACCCACGTGCGCTACACCGGTGCCTCTGCCGCCTACAACCTGGGCGGCATCGTCGGCGCCTCGGCGGCCCCGTTCTTCGCGCAGAAGCTGGTCAGCCTGGGCGGATTGAGCTGGGTCGGCGGGTACGTGTCGGGCGCGGCGGTAATCAGCCTGGTGGCGGTGATGTGCCTGAAGGAAACGCGGGATCGGGCGCTCTGAGCGGCAGGCGGGTCAGGCGGCCTCTCGCAGGGGCTGTCAGGATGAATGGGGGTGCGGGCGTGCGGGCGAAGCCATTGTTTTTTTCTACTCCACCGCATTGACTGCTTTGTGGGCCCTGCGGGCCATGCCTTTCAACGTCTTTGGAAAAAGTCCCGAGACAGGGTCATGGTTGCACCCACAGGTTCATCGGCACGATGCAGGCAAGCGCAGCCCTCCTGTGGGGCTTGCCCGCGATGGCGTCCGGCCCATCACCGCCTGCATCGCGGGCAAGCCCCACAGGGTGGTGTCCGAGCGGATACATGCCGGCAGGCTTCATGCGGGCTGGGTGGGAGCTGGCTTGCCAGCGATAGGGCCTGTTCAGTCCCTGCAAGGTGAGTAGGTCGGCGCTCTGTCTATTGGCGATGCAGCGAGGCCCCAGCCGGGGCGTCGGACCGGCCGCGATGGGCCGCAAAGCCGCCCCAGAAATCGATCAGAGATAAAGCCTCTGAGCCATGCCAGCTATCGTCGTGTGCTCTGCGCGATAGCGCGGCGCCAAAGCGGGCAGACTCCCACAGATATCCATTTCGAGCAGGCAGCCACATGACAAAGCCGCCTGTGGGCTTGCCCGCGATAGCGGTGGTAACGCCGACCCATGGCCGACAGCTCGAACGCTGGCCTGTCAGCTCTAAGGTGGATGAACAGGCCCTATCGCTGGCAAGCCAGCTCCCACAGGTGCCCATTTCAAGCAGGCAGTCGCACGATGGCAACCTATAGGAGCGGGCTTGCCAGCGATGCAGGCGGTGACTCGGGGGAGGCTATCGCGGGCAGGCTCACCCAACCCGGCGGGTGCCGCCTGCCAGGATGCTCGGCTCATGCGTCCGGCACCCACTGATCGCTTCTTAAAGCTCCACGGACACCGCCTGCGATGCGCGGGTCGCCTTGGCGCGGGCCGCCTCGATCGATTCGTCCCGGGCCAGGCACACGCCCATACGCCGTTGCCCCTTGACCTCCGGCTTGCCGAACAGGCGGATCGCGGTATCGGGTTCGGCCAGGGCCGCGCCGAGGTTGGCGAATGCCGTCTGGCTCGACTGCCCTTCCACCAGGATCACCGCCGAGGCCGACGGGCCGAACTGGCGAACCACCGGAATCGGCAGGCCAAGAATGGCCCGGGCATGCAGGGCGAACTGGGACAGGTCCTGGGAAATCAGGGTGACCAGGCCGGTGTCATGGGGCCGTGGCGACACTTCGCTGAACCAGACCTGGTCGCCCTTGACGAACAGCTCGACGCCGAACAGCCCCCGCCCGCCCAACGCCTCGGTGACCGCCTTGGCCACCCGCTCGGACTCGGCCAGGGCCTTGGGGCTCATGGCCTGGGGCTGCCACGACTCCTGGTAGTCGCCGCCTTCCTGACGGTGACCGACCGGGGCCAGGAAGGTGGTGCCGCCCACGTGGCGCACGGTCAGCAGGGTGATTTCGTAGTCGAAGTCGATGAAGCCTTCGACGATCACCCGCCCCTTGCCTGCACGGCCGCCTTCCTGGGCGTACTGCCAGGCCTTCTCGAGGTCGCCTTCGCTGCGCAGCAGGCTCTGGCCCTTGCCCGACGAACTCATCACCGGCTTGACCACGCACGGGTAGCCCAGGTCGGCCACGGCACGCGCATAGTCTTCGAAGGTGTCGGCGAAATGGTACGGCGAAGTAGGCAGGTCCAGTTCTTCGGCGGCCAGGCGGCGGATGCCTTCACGGTTCATGGTCAGTTGCGTGGCACGCGCCGTGGGCACCACGTTGAAGCCTTCGCTTTCCAGCTCGACCAGCGTCGCAGTGGCGATGGCTTCGATCTCCGGCACGATGTAGTGCGGCTTCTCGGCCTCGATGACTGCGCGCAGCGCGGCGCCGTCGAGCATGTCGATGACATGGCTACGGTGGGCGACCTGCATGGCGGGCGCATCGGCGTAGCGGTCCACACCGATCACTTCGACGCCCAGGCGCTGCAGCTCGATGACCACCTCCTTGCCCAGTTCGCCACAGCCACAGAGCAGTACACGGGTCGCGGTAGGCGACAAGGGGGTTCCGATACGGGTCGTCATCTCAGGTCCTCGAACGGTGCGGGGCGGACCACTCGGACCCGCCGCTGAAAAGGACCGGTAGTTTACACCTGGTGTTCTAGTTTGGGGGCTTGGGGAGCTGCAAGCTGCAAGCTGCAAGCTGCAAGCTGCAAGCTGCAAGCTGCAAGCTGCAAGCTGCAAGCTGCAAGCAAAAGCAGAACGGGGTCGGCTTCTAGCTTGTAGCTTGTAGCTTGTAGCTTGTAGCTTGTAGCTTGTAGCTTGTAGCTCAGGCACCGGACAGGGCGCTGCGCCGGTCTCGCCAGGCCATGGCCAGCCATACGACGGTCACGCCCGCGCACTTCGACAGCAGTGCCGTGCCGGCCACTGCGGGCGTCAGGGCGCCGATCATGCCGAAGAAGATGACCGTGTCGACCGGGATGCTCAACGCCGAACTCAACCACAACCGGTCGCGCAAGGGTCGACGGGTGACGCTGAACACCAGCCAGTCGATCAGCTCGGAGACGAAGAACGCGGTGGCGCTGGCCAGGGCGATGGCCGGTTCGGAGGTAACGTAGGACAGCACCAGCGCCGCCAGCATAGCCAGCAGTGCACCATGGCCGTAGCGGGTCTGGACCATGTCGCGCAGGACGAATACCAGCCCGCCCCAGGCGGACCAGATGACGTCCAGGTGCGGCGCACTGGAGAAGGCGTAGTTGATCAGCACCACGCTGCTGACATAGGCAAGAAGATAGAACATGAGCAGGACCGTCGGGCAGGTCGCACAGGGTACGTGAGTCGCTGCCCTCGGCCAAGCCTGGCTAGCCGAGGATCAGCCCGGCCTCGAGGGCACGCGTGTGACACAGGGCCAGGACCTGGCGGCGCTCGGCATTGTCCATGCGCGACCACCGTGTGATTTCATCGACGTTGCGCTGGCAGCCGGTGCAGATGTCCTGCTCGTCCAGCGCGCAGATGCTCACGCAGGGCGAAGCGACCGGCCGTTCCTTGACCTCCATTCTCAGTCCTCCTGGGGCGCGAGGTCGCGCGCGTAGCGTTGGGCATTGGCCACGTAATGCGCGGCGCTGGCTTCGAGCAGGCGCATCTGGGCATCGCTCAGGGTACGCACGACCTTGCCCGGCGAGCCGACCACCAGCGAACCGTCGGGGATTTCCCGCCCTTCGGGAATCAGGGCATTGGCGCCGATGATGCAATGCTTGCCGATGCGAGCCCCGTTGAGAATCACCGCATTGATGCCGATCAGGCTGTAGTCGTCCACGTGACACCCGTGCAGCATGGCCTTGTGGCCGATGGTCACGCCACGCCCCAGGGTCAGCGGCGAGCCCGGATCGGTGTGCAGGACCGCGCCGTCCTGGACGTTGCTGTCCTCGCCGATGTCGATCAGCTCGTTGTCGCCGCGCAACACGGCACCGAACCAGACGCTGGCCTGCGCCTGCAGACGGACCTTGCCGATCAGGATGGCACCTGGGGCGGTCCAGCTGCTGGGATGGGTGTCGACACGCAGGTCGCCAAGGCGGTAGTTCATGGAAAATCCTCGCAATGACCAGGGAAGCACACGTCGATCAAATCTCGATGAAGTGCGCAGGCGGGCGGTGCAGGCCGATGTCGGCGTCGAAGAGCAGGTTCACCAGCTCGACGATCATGATCGCGGTCAGGCCCCAGATCCGGTACTCGCCGAAACGGTAGCTGGGCACGTACCAATGCCGACCCTGGGCATCGACCCGGTGCGTGTGCTCCTGGGGCGGGTCGCGGAAGAACCCCAGCGGCACGCTGAACACCGCCGCGATCTCGGCATCGTTGGCCTCGTAGTCGACGTAGTCGGGGATCACTCCGACGAAAGGCGTCACCTTCAGGCCGTGCAGGGAAATCAAGGGGCTCAGCGGGCCGAGCACCTCCACCAGGCCGGGCGGCAGTCCGATTTCCTCATGAGCCTCGCGCAGGGCGGTGAAGATCAGGTCCGGGTCTTCGGGGTCACGTCGACCGCCCGGGAACGCCACTTCACCGCCATGGGTCGACAACCCCTTGGCACGCAGGGTCAGCACCAGCTCCGGCTCCTCGCCACGGGTGATGGGCAGCAGCACCGCAGCCTCCGGAAGGCGGCGGTCGGTGGTCAGGGTGCCGGGGGTGTGGGTGCTCATCCGGCGAACAAGCTCGTCCAGCATCACGCAGTCTCGCATCAAGGCCTGTCTGCATCATGCACCAAAGCCATGACGCAACCCAAGCCCTGCCACGACTTGCAGCGCACGGCTGCGGCACGCCAAGATAACGGCATCCATCAGGAAGCCAGACATGAATTTCTGCAGCGCGTGCGGTCAACCGGTCATCCAGTGCATTCCCGAGGGCGATACCCGCCTGCGGTATGTCTGCGAGCATTGCCATACCATCCACTACCAGAATCCGAACATCGTCGCCGGGGTCCTGCCGACCCACGAAGGCCGCGTCCTGTTGTGTCGCCGCGCCATCGAGCCACGCCACGGCTACTGGACGCTGCCGGCCGGCTTCATGGAAAACGGCGAGACCCTTGAGCAGGCCGCGCGTCGCGAGACCGTCGAGGAAGCCTGCGCACGCGTCGGCGAGATGACGCTGTACCAGCTGTTCGACCTGCCGCACATCAACCAGGTGCACGTGTTCTTCCGGGCCGAGCTGGCCGACCTCGACTTCGCCATCGGCGTGGAGAGCCTGGACGTCAGGCTGTTCGAGGAGCACGAGATCCCTTGGTCGCACCTGGCGTTCCGCACCGTGACACGCACCCTGCAATGCTATTATCGTGACCGCCTCGCGCAGCACTATCCCATCGGCAACGAATACCTGCCGCCGATGCAGCTCGCCCCACCCCATAGCTAGTTCCACAGGATCGCTCCATGCGCTGGTTGCTCGCCCTGCTCTGCCTCGGTTTCGCCAGCCTGTCCCAGGCCGCCTACACCGAGACCATCATCCGCAAACCCCTGTCGGCCCCAGGATCGGCACCGGCCGTCACGCCCCCGCAGGTCGCCCCGCGCGTGGTGGACAAGGTACTGGTGATCAAGTCCGAGCGGCGCCTGCAACTGATCAGCCGGGGCGAGCCGCTCAAGACCTACCGCATCTCGCTGGGCAAGCAGCCCAACGGGCCCAAGCTGCAAGAAGGCGACAAACGCACGCCCGAGGGGCTGTACTGGATCGACTGGCGCAAGGTCAGCGACCGCTACAACCTGGCCATGCACATTTCCTACCCGAACATCAGCGACGCGGCCCGGGCCACGCGCGAAGGTGTTCCGGCTGGCGGCATGATCATGATCCACGGCACGCCGATCGACGAACATTACCCGGAATGGTACTTCCATACCCTGGACTGGACCGAAGGCTGCATCGCCATGCGCAACGACGACATGCGCGAGGTCTGGAGCCTGGTCAAGGACGGGACGCTGATCGAGATTCGCCCCTGACGTCCTAGGATGTAGGAAAAGTCCCCAGATCCCCCCTACCTGATCCCTCGCCCCTGGCCGACACGCTTCTCGGCCAGGGACGGCATCGCCCACGCGCCCTGCTTTTTACAGTCGTCGCAGATCCACCACGATGGGTATCTGCGACATGTTCCTGCTCACACCGTCCCCTCCTATCACGGCCCTGCGGCGGCTGTGCCTGGTCAGCGGCCTGGCCCTGCCTTCGGTGGCGTTGGGCATCGACCCGGCCAGCCAACTGTTGCGCGAACAGCAATCGGACTTCCGCACCCTCGAACAGCAGCAGCGCCTGCAACGCTGGCAACGGCGCGAGCAGAAGGTGCCGGCGCCTGAAGCCACGGTGCCGGCCGACGCGACCCGTGCATGCTGGCCCTTTCCTGGCCTGAGCCTGAGCGGCAACCAGGTCCTGTCGAACGCCGAGCTGGAGGGAGCGGTCCAGCCGGTCCTGCGCCCCTGCATGGGCGTGGCCGACATCAACCGGCTGCTGGCCAGCATCACCCAACGCTACGTCGAGGCCGGCTACCCTGCCGCGCGCCCCTATCTGGCCAGTACGCCACGCCAGGGCGAGCCGCTGCAGGTCGTCATCGTCGAAGGCTTCGTCGAGTCGATCGCCCTGGCCGACCCCAGCCTGCCCTTGTCGTTGCGCGGCGCGTTTCCGGACATGCTCGGCGAGCCACTGCGCCTGCCCGATCTCGAACAGGGGCTCGACCAGCTCAACCGTCTCCAGGCCTTCACCCTGTCGGCCGACCTGCTGCCAGGTGATCTACCGGGAGGCACACGGCTGGTGTTGCAACCGCAACAGGTCGGCAAGCGCTGGCACCTGTCGGGCACGCTCGACAACCGGGCCAGTGAAACCGTGGGGCGCCACCGTCTGGGCCTGCGGTTCGGCCTGGATTCGCCCGCTCACCTGAATGACGCGCTCAGCGTCGCGCTGTCGACCGCGTTGCCGGGCACCGGGGCCCAGAGCCAGGCCGTGGCGCTGCACTACAGCGTGCCTTACGGACCTTGGACGCTCGGCGCCATGGCCAGCCGCATCACCTATCACGCCACGCCACGGACACCTGGGCGTCCGGAGGGCGAAAGCCGTTTCCAGGGGCTGAGCGTGAACCGGATGCTGTGGCGCAACCAGCAAGGTCTGCTCGGTGCGTCGATGAGGCTCGACCAGAAGCACACCCTCAATCGTCTCTATGCACGCAAGACCCTGCTGCAGAGCACGCGCCTGACCACGCTCGACGTCGGCCTGGACATGCTCTGGCTCCAGGATGGCCTGTGGAATGTGTCGCTGGGGATGTCCCAAGGTCTGTCTTCCCTGGGTGCCGACGCCCCGACGCTCTCACGCCAGGCACCACGCCCGGACTTTCGCAAGTACCGGGCCAGCCTGCTGCACCTGCGTCAGGGACAACACCCCATTGACTGGCGCTGGCAGAGCCTCGTGAACCTGCAGTACAGCGCCGATCACCTGCCTGCCCTCGAACAGTTGGCGCTGAGCGACGACCTGGCCGTGCGCGGCTTCCGCCAGCACTACGTCGCCGGCGCCACGGGTGCCCTGTGGCGCAACACGCTCAGCCACCCCCTCTGGCAACCCGCGCTCAACGGCGTGCAGCTGCGTGCCTCGGCCGGGCTGGACGTCGGCTGGAGCCGCTACGCCCAGGGCGAGCCGTCGCAACGCCTGGTCGGCGGCGCCCTCGGCCTGCACCTCGACCTGCCGCACGCGCGGCTGCGCCTGGACCATCAGCGTGCGCTGTCCGCCCGAGGGCCGCGCCGGGGCCGCCTGGAACCTGGGTTCTGGGTCGCCGAGCTGAGCATCGACCTGTGATTCATCCAACAAGAAGAGAGACCCCATGAAACAGCACGCTCACACGTCCCCACGGCGCCCCGACACCTTGCGCTGGGCCATCTTCCTGGCCGTCCTGGGCAGCGGCCCTGCGCTGGCTGCCGCCCCTCTGCAAGCGACACCCGGCCCTGGGGGTACGCCGCTGATCAACGATGCGCATGGCGTGCCCGTCATCGACATCGTGGCGCCCACGGCCAACGGCCTGTCGCACAACCAGTTTCTCGAGTACAACGTCGGCACGTCCGGCCTGGTGCTGAACAACGCCCTGGAGGCCGGGTCTTCGCAACTGGCCGGCGCGCTGGCTGCCAACCCGCAGTTCCAGGGCCAGGCAGCGTCGACCATCCTCAACGAGGTGGTCAGCCGCAATGCCTCGCTCATCGAAGGCCGGCAGGAGATCTTCGGTCGCCCGGCCGACTACGTGCTGGCCAACCCCAATGGCATCACCGTCAATGGTGGCCAGTTCATCAACACCACCCGGGCAGGCTTCCTGGTCGGCACGCCGATCCTCGAGGACGGGCGGATCCGTTACCTCGACACCCTGGGCGCCGAAGGCAGCCTGACCGTGCTCAAGGAAGGTGCCGCCAACCGCGAGGGCGCCCTGGCCCTGATCGCGCCCCGCATCGAAGCCCTCGGCGGCCTGCAGGCCCAGGCTGACTTGGACGTGATCGCCGGTCGCAACCGGGTCGACGGGGTCGATGGCAGCCTCGCACCACACGCCAGCGCGCCCTCCACCGAACTGGACGCCACGCTGTTCGGTGCCATGCGCGCCGGGCGTGTGCGCATCGTCAGCACCACCGAAGGTGCGGGGGTACGCATGGCCAGGACCGACATCCAGGCCCAGGATGGGATCAGCGTGCGTTCCGCCGGCGGCTTGCAGATCGAAGGCCGCCAGAAGGAACAGGGTCAACTGCTCACGGAACGGGGCGACCTGGTGCTGGAGGCGACCCGTGACCTGTACCTGCGCGACGTCAAGGCGCGCGCCGAGCACATCGACCTCAGTGCCGGCGGAACGTTGACCTTGGATGCCAAGATGCGGCAGGACATCGAGCGGCAACGGGAACACTGGAAGAACAAGGCCTGGTTCGTCACGTACGAAACCTACGACAGCAACACGACCACCACCGAACGCACGCACAGGGGTACCGAGCTGCTGGCGCAGGGCAATGTGCGGTTGAAGTCCGGGGGCGATCTCGCTCTGCGCAGCGCGCGCGTCGAGGCAGGCGGCGAGGTGAGCGCCGACAGCGCTGGCAACCTGACCCTCGGCTCGACCCTCGACAGCCAACGCCTCGAGCAACGCATCCAGCACCGCAAGCACCTGTGGCGTGGCGACACCGAGACCGATCGCTATCAGGAGTCCGGCAACCCGACCACACTGGTCGGCCAACGCGTGAGCCTCACCGCTCAGGACGCGTTGAGCGTGACCGGCAGCCAGGTGACGAGCCGCGGCGACATGCACATCGCTGCCCGGCAGGTCACCGTCGACGGGCAGAAGGTACGCCAGAGCGACACCGGGCACGCCTATCGTGGCGACCTGGTGTCGGGCACCTTCTTCGGCGGGCGCGGCAGCGAGGATGCGCAAGGCGAACGCACGCTCGGCAGCACGATCCAGGCCGATGGCACGCTCGAGGTCACCGCTGACCAGGTCCGGATCCAGGGCAGCCGCGTACGCAGCCGAGGCGACGCGCTGCTGTACAGTCGCCAAGGCGCGTTGTCGGTCGAAGCCGCCGTCGATACGCAGCGCCAGCAACGGCAACAGAAGGACAGCCAGGTCTTCGGGCTGCTCGGCACCCGCACCCAGAACCGCGAAGAACGCCAGGACGTACTGGTCAGCGACGTCTCTTCGGACACCAACCTGCGCCTAGCCAGCGCCGCCGACCTTCAGGTCCGCGGTGCCCGCCTCGACGCCCGGCAGCGTCTCGAGCTGAGCGCCAAAGGGGACCTGGACATCACGCCCGAACGCCAGAGGCACGAACAGCAGGACGACACGCAACACCGGGGCTTCACGGCCAGCGCGGGGCAGACGCGCGGGGCGCAGGACGGCAAGCCAGGCTCGAAGCAATACGCGGCCAACGTCGGCTATGACGTCGACGACACCACCACCCTGACGCGAGCGATCACCCACACGGGTAGCGCACTCAAAGGCGCCGAGATCGTCCTCGACAGCGCGCGCGACGTACGTCTCGACAACGCCACGCTCACCACCGACAGCGGGGCTGTCACGCTCAAGGGCCAGAAGGTGACGCTGGCGGCCAGCCACGATGAGCGCAGCACCGAAACCACGGTCACGCGTACCGGCGGCGGCCTGACCGTGGGCGCCGGCATCGACCGGGTCAACAGTGCCTTCGAAGGGCACCGCCGGCAGCAGGTCGATCAGGTGCGCGATACCACGGTGGCACGCACCACGATCGCCTCGGCCGGTGACCTGACGATCGAGACGCCGCACCTGATCAACCAGGCGGCAGACCTGAGCGCAGGCAAGCAGGTGCGAGCCGTGGCCACGACCGTCGACAACCAGGCGGTCAGCGACACCCACGAACATACCCAGCGCCAGAACGACTGGCAGGGCACGTTGGGCGCCAGCCTGGAATACCGCGACCTGACCCGTCCGATCGAGCGCCTGGTCACCGGTGAAGAAGCAGCGCGCTTCCAGCAGGCTGGTCCGGAAGATGCCATGGCGCCGCCCAGCGTGGGCGCCGACGTCACGGCCGGTCACCTGGGCCGCGACGTCCGCGAGCACAGTACCCAGGCGCAGGTGGCCCGTTACACGGGCGGTACGGTCACGGTCGAGGCCGACACGCTGCTGGACGAGGGCACGGCCTACAAGGCCGGGGATGGGCAGCTCGACCTGGCGGCCCAGCATCACCTGGCACGTGCAGCGCAGGATACTGCCAGCCGCCAGGTGAGCGAACTGACCGTCGAAGGCGATGGACGCGTGGACAGCAGCACCGGCGAGGACATCAACCTGCGTCTGGCCGGCAAGGGCGGTTCGCTGGAGCAGCGTACCGAACAAAGCACGGCGCACCCCGCCACGTTCCAGGGCCACAAGGGCGTGCAGATTCAGCTGGGCAGCAACGGCCGCTACGAAGCCAGTGGCTTCGAGGGCGGCCAGGGCGGCGTGACGGTACGTAGCGAAGGGACGCTCGAGGTGGTGCAGGCCAACGATACCCAGAGCGAACGGATCGATCAGCTCAGCGGCAATGCCTGGGCCAAGGGGGGTAATCGTCCGACCCACATGGGCGCGGAAGCACGCGGCTACCTCGACCGGGTGCAGCAGCAGCGCGCCGACGCCCAAGCCCGGGTCGCCCAGGCCCAGGCGGACGGCGACGTGAGCTTCACCAGCGCTGGCGACCTGCGCCTGGAAGGCCTCCGTATCGGTACGCGCGAACGACCGGTGGCGAGCGTCGAGCTGAGCAGTGGCGGCGTGGCCACGATCGGCGCGGCGGTCGATACCCATGAGGCCAGCGGTTCGATGCTGGGCGGTGGCGGCGAAATGGCCTACAAGCAGGGTGCGACCACAGGCGGTGGCCTAGGTGGGCACCTGAGCACTGGCCGCGTCGACGAACGCGATGCCACCGCGGTCGTGGCCGAGGTCCACGCGCGCGGCAAGGCCGCCGTCACTGGCCAGGCCCGCGACGATCAGGCGGTCCATCTGCGTGGCGTACACATGACGGCCGGTGAGATCGCCCTTCAGGCGCCCAATGGCGGCCTTTGGGTAGAAGCCGGTGACAGCCGCGAGCACCGCGACAACCTCGAGGTCACCGGCGGCGCCGGCCTGGCCATGAGCAAGGCCGCGACACCGGACGCCGAGACCCGCGGGCTGCACGGTCGCGTCCAGGTCGAACTGGACAAGCGTGACAACCAGGTCCAGGTCGACAGCCAGCTGCGTGCCGATCGCCTCACCCTGCTCAGCCAGGGCGATACCCGCCTGGAGGGCGTACAGGTACAGGCCGGGCAGATTGCAGGTGAGGTCGGCGGCGACTTGCACGTGGCCAGCCGCAAGGACAGCGTCGACACCCTGTCGATCAAGGCCGATGCACGCCTGAGCCACGAGAAGAACCCGCAGGGCTACAACAATGCGGTCGCCGCCGTGACAGGGCCTGCCAGCGACAAGGTCATGGACAAGGTCGGCCCGGCCTTGAGCAAGGTCGAACCCGGCTTCTCGCCCACGCTCAAGGTCGAGGTGTCGCACCAGCAGCGTGACACGGTCGCTCGACAGACCTCGCTCAACGGTCAGAACGGCATCGACCTGAACGTGGGGGGTGACACCACCTTGATCGGCGCGCGCCTGCAATCGGTCAATGGCGCCGTCGACCTGCGTACCGCTTCGCTGTCCAAAGAGGGCCTCAGCGGGCACGACTATCGTCGGGACGTTGGCCTGGATGCCTCGAACGCCCCCGTGGACCTGGGCACGGCCATCGTTCAGGCCAGCCAGGGCGTAGGGGCGGCCGCGGGCGAGAATGCCCTCGACCTTGGGCTGTTGCGTACCAGCGGGCACAGCACCCCAGTGCAGTGGACCTCCACGGTCCAGGGCAAGGGCGATCGCTGACACGCACACCTGAACCCAGACCGGCCGGGCACTCGCGGCCTGCCTGGTCCGATACGCCTGCCCTGGTACACAGGGCAGGTTTCGCTCAAGCGCAGCCTGGCCCCGTGCAGGCGCGTTCATCTTTCTGCAAAACAACCGTCACACTGACGCACTACAGTCGCCGTTCGTTTCCCTTACGACCCGCAAGGACTTCCCGATGAGTCGAGCTTCTGGCGACAACCTGAACCGCAACCCGAGCGATCATGCGTCGATGGCCCACGTGATGGACGTCTACCTCAGTCGTCGTACGGTGCTTCGAGGAGGCCTGGGGGCTGCCGTCACCCTGATGCTCGGCACCGGCCTGGCCAGTTGGCTGGACGACGCGCAGGCCACCTCGCTCACGCCGCCAGGTGAGCCCGCGTCCTTGCCGCTCGCCTTGGGGTTCCAGTCGATCCCCGGCTCGCGCACCGATGCCTGTACCGTCGCGGCCGGCTACAGCGCCTACGTGCTTGCGCCCTGGGGCACGCCGCTCAACGACCGGGCCCGCCCTTGGCAAGCCGACGGCAGCAACAGCGCCGCCGATCAGGCCAATGCCATGGGCATGCACCATGACGGCATGCATTTCTTCCCGCTCGACGGTCGCTCCGATGCCGGGCTGCTGGCGATCAACTTCGAATACATCGACGCCCAGGCCCTGCACCCGGCGGGCCCGACCCAGGATGCCCAAGGCAGGCGCCCGGCCGAGGAAGTGCGCAAGGAGATCAACGCTCATGGCGCCGGTGTGGTACGCCTGGACAAGATCAACGGGCGCTGGCAGGTGGTCGAGAACGATCCGCTGAATCGACGCTTCACCACGGCCACGCCGATGGTCATCGCCGGCCCCCTGCGCGGTTCGGCGCACGTCCGGACACGCTTCTCGCCCGACGGCACCCAGGCCCGCGGCACCAACAACAATTGCGGCAATGGCTACACCCCCTGGGGAACGTACCTCACCTGCGAAGAGAACTGGCCAGGCATCTTCGTCAACAAGGCTCCCTTGCCGGATGACCAGCGGCGCCTGGGCATCGGCACCGCCAGCGGCCAGCACCGATGGGAAACCGCTGCGGGCGACCCCAGCGAAGTGGACGACGAGTTCGGCCGGTTCGACGTGACACCGCGCGGCGACAGCCCCACCGACGACTACCGCAACGAAGCCAGCACCTATGGCTACATCGTCGAGATCGACCCGTTCGATGCCCAGGCGCCCGCCACCAAGCGCACGGCGCTGGGCCGCTTCCGCCACGAAGGCTGCTGCCCGGGCCTGCCGATCGCCGGCAAGCCGCTGGTCTGGTACATGGGCGACGATTCCAACAACGAGTACCTGTACAAATTCGTGTCCGCGGCCGCCTGGGACCCTGCTGACGCCTCACCCGCCGATCGCCTGGCCACCGGCGCCAAATACCTGGACAACGGCACGCTCTACGTCGCGCGCTTCGATGCCGACGGCAGCGGCGTCTGGTTGCCACTGGCCACGGAGACGGTCATCCCGTCCGGCGCGACCCTGGGTACCCTGTACGGCGACCTGGCCGGGATCCTGCTGCACACCCGGGGCGCGGCCGACGCGCTGGGCGCCACGCCGATGGACCGGCCGGAATGGACGGCGGTCAACCCGCTCAATGGCGACGTCTACCTGACCTTGACCAACAACAGCGTGCGCACCCCTGCCAACGTCGACGCGGCCAACCCGCGCGGTCCCAACCGCCATGGCCACATCATCCGCTGGCACGATGGTGACGATCCGGCGCGCTTCACCTGGGACATCTTCGTGTTCGGGGCCAATGCCAGCGGCGGCCCGGACCTCAATCGCTCGGGCCTCACCGAACTCAACCAGTTCGCCAGCCCGGACGGGATGCGCTTCGATGGCCGCGGGATCCTCTGGTTCGAGACGGACAATGGCGAGACCTCGGTGACCGAGTACACCAACGATCAGTTGCTGGCGGTCATTCCCACGCAACTGGTGGATGCCAGTGGCAAGCAAGTGCCGGTCGATGCACGCAACCAGGTCGATCTGCGCCGGTTCTTCGTCGGCCCCAACGGCTGCGAAGTCACGGGCCTGGCGTTCACGCCGGACCACACCACACTGTTCCTCAACATCCAGCATCCGGACAATTGGCCTTTCACCGATGATGCGACCCAGGCCGTGCCGGCCTCCCGGCGTGTACGGCCTCGCTCGGCGACCGTGGTGATCCAGCGCCACGACGGTGGCCCGATCGGCGTGGCCTGAAGGCGATGCGCCGTCTGTCGGTGGTGACCTCTGTCGCCACCGACTGCCGCATGGCCGCTCTCGAACGCGCCGTTACATGGCAGCAGCAGGTAATGCTCCCGGATTAAACCCTACCCGTTCAATCGGCATGCTGGACGCCCGATCATTGCAGAGAAGGCGCCATGACCTCTTCATCCTCCACTCCCTCTTTCACCAGCCGCCTGCCGCTCGACCTGCTCAAGCAGATGGCCGAGCGCGTCGACGAACAATCTTTCGTGCTGTTGCTCAGGCCCTTGATAGGGCGCAATTGCCTGTTGAAGGACTTCCTGGCGTTCAGGCGTGCCCTTCTTCAGGACACGCTCGCCGCGCCGGTCTACACCCTCGTGCCCAGCCTGTCAGGCGCAACGGCCTATAACGCCGCCACCCAGAGCATCGATGTCAGCCAGGCGATCATCGACGACGCGCTGCAGACGCCGGAAGCGAGCTTCAGCCTGATGACCAGCCTGCTCGAATCCTTTGCGTTCTATGTCGCCAGTGAAGTGTTGCCACGGGCGGACGCACTCGCGCAAGACGACGCGCCCTCTCCCATCGGCCCCATGTCCCCTGAGACACCGGTCGCCCTCACCAAGACGCTCTTGTTCTATGCCGAGCCGATCCAGCCTGGCGCCGCCTTCGCGACTTACCAGCGCGAGGCCGATGCCCCTCCCGTCAGCATCGTACTGGGCACACTCGAGCCGTCTCGAACCTCACGTCGCCGCACCAAGCGTTTCGCGGCAGGCTATGGCGAGGCCCATGTACCTGGGTCGTTCGGCCATGGCTCCATAACACAGTCCTTGCGCGAGGTAGGCTTCAGCGACGAACAGTGCCAAGCCATCTACTTCGGCAACTGGCTGCGCGACCATTCGCAACTGGTGGACCCCAAACTCGTCCGTCCGGTCGATGAATCCACCGTCGACCCTGATGTGCTCAAGCAGGTCGGGACGGCCTACGTCCGATTTTCCCGCGAACGCCTCGCAACGATCGTCGACCTGCTGGCCCTGAGGGCGTTCGCCAGTCTGCAGAACACACCTGAAGGCCGTAAAGCCTACAAAGTGACCCCTGCCATGCTGGGGGTGTACTTGCACCACGAACACATCGACAACCCACTGGAACTCGATCCGAACGCGTCCGATCCTCGGCAGATCGACCCTGACTTCGTACCCCCGGCCTCTCCAGGCGACGTACGACTCGGCCTTCTGCCCAAGCGCTCGATCAAGCGCTACATTCGCCGGTCCATCGCCTATGTACAGGCCAAACTGAGGGCTGCCCAGCGAGAAGGTGCGACACTGACCGGTATGCGTTACCTGGGCGAGGCGTTGCATGTCCTGGAGGACTATTTCGCCCACTCGAACTTCGTCGAGCTGTGTCTCAAGCATGTGGGTCACGACGACGTACTGGTCTGGACGACAGCGGTCGAGAAGAAGCACCCGAAGGGACACGCCTTTCCCGTCGTGACGGGCATGTTCGGCCAGCTCGACATGATCGGCAGCCTGATCGACCCCTTGGCTAGCCATTTCTTCCCCACCGACCTCGACGAGTCGCAAAGTCAGGAAGAACAAGAGGTCTTCGACCAGATCGTGCTGACGATCTTGGAGGAAGAGAACATGCCCTGGCTGATCCAGCTGTACGGGCTGTACGTCAAGGCTCGCCGAGAGCTGGCCAACAATTATTACTACAAAATCTATAACGCGACCGTCAGCACCTTGCAACACCATTTCAAGCCGCTGAACTATGCCGGCAATTTCATCATGAAGCCCCTGATGAAATGGGCGGGTGATCATGTCGCCACCTTGCAGGTCCTTCAGCACGAAGACCCCAACCAGGAGGCGAGCGCGCCTTTGACGCACTCGCAGCTGTCCAAGGACCACGACACCCATCCGTTCCATACGCTGGCCATACAGCTGGCCATGATCGCGGTGCAGCGGGTCGGCCAGGCGATGCGGGATCACTGGTCAGGCAAGGTCGAGGGGGCGGACGACCCCGTCGACATTGCCAAAGGTTTCATGGCGCACCCCTGGAGCGACCTCTGGTGGGAGGAGACGGTCGTTCAATGGGCGAAGGAAAACCCGGAGAAGGTCAAGCAAGGCACGTCCATCGAGACGTTACGGGTCTTGCACGCCCGTGAGCTGGATGCCTTGAGCGAGCGTATCGTGAACATGCTCCAGAAGAACAACGAATACATTCAGGAAGTCGAAGAGCTGACCGGGGTCAGCTGGATCCAGGTCACCTTGGCACCGGAGGCCATCTCCATACCCTTCTGATCCCGCTGGCACGTGCCGTGCCGGAGGTCAGAAGGACATGCGTCAGAGATCGGCCAGCGGCCAGGCTTCATACGCTGGCGTTTCATAGGGATGGCTCTGCTTGAGCGCGCCGACGACCTGAGCGATCAGCTCGTCGGCCACGACCAGCTCGACTTTCCATTCCGCCAGACGCTCGACCTCGCCAACCCGCCCGGTGAACGGCCGACTGCCGTCCAGCGGGCGAAACTGCCCTTGGCCGAGCGTCTGCCAGGCACACTGGTCGTAGTCGCCGATGCGTCCGCCACCGGCGGCGAACACAGCGGCCTTGACCACGTCCAGGTGGCTGGACGGGACGAAGAAGGCGAGCTTGTACACGCTCAGTCCACCCAAACCCGCGCATTGCGGAACATGCGCATCAGCGCACCGTCTTCCTGCCAGTCGTCCGGGCACCAGGAGTTCTGCACGGCACGGAACACACGTTCCGGGTGCGGCATCATGATGGTGACACGGCCGTCACGGTTGGTCAGGCCGGTGATCCCGCGCGGCGAACCGTTCGGATTGGCCGGGTAGGCTTCGGTCACGCGACCATGGTTGTCGACGTAGCGCAGCGCCACGCAACCCGATGCATCGGCGTCGATCAGCGCCTGTTCGCTGGCGAACTCGGCATGGCCCTCGCCGTGGGCGATGGCGATCGGCATGCGTGAACCGGCCATGCCCTCGAGGAAGATCGAGTTGGATTTCTGCACCTCGACCATGGCCACGCGCGCCTCGAACTGCTCCGAGCGGTTACGCACGAAGTGCGGCCAATGCTCGGTGCCCGGGATCAGCTCGTGCAGGTTGGACATCATCTGGCAACCGTTGCACACGCCCAGAGCAAAGCTGTCGCTGCGCTCGAAGAAGCCTTGGAAGGCATCCCGGGCCCGACGGTTGAACAGCGCCGACTTGGCCCAGCCCTCACCGGCACCGAGCACGTCGCCGTAGGAGAAGCCGCCGCAGGCGACCAGGCCCTTGAAGTCGGCGAAGTCGACACGGCCAGCGAGGATATCGCTCATGTGCACGTCGATCGCAGCGAAGCCCGCTCGGTCGAAGGCCGCGGCCATCTCGACCTGACCGTTGACGCCTTGCTCGCGCAGGATCGCTACCTGAGGTCGAACGCCGGTCTTGATGTACGGGGCGGCGATGTCTTCGTTGACGTCGAAGCCCAGCTTGGCGTCCAGGCCGGGGTTGTTCTCTTCGAGCAGCGCCTCGTACTCCTGGTCGGCGCAGTCGGCGTTGTCACGCAGGCGCTGGATCTGGTAGCTGGTCTCGGCCCACTGGCGCTGCAACAGACGGCGCTGATCGTCGAACAGCACCTCACCGTTGAGGCTGATGGACACTTCGCCGTTGTTGATCGGTTTGCCGATCACCGCGACGCAGTCGCCCAGGCCCGCGACGCTGAACTGGGTCAACACGTCAGGGGTGGCGTCCTGGCGCACCTGGATGACGGCGCCCAGCTCTTCGTTGAACAGAATGCCCGGCACTTCGCTGCGGCTGTCGGTCAACGGGTCGAGATGCAGGTCCAGGCCGCAATGGCCGGCGAAGGCCATTTCCAGCACGGTGGTCACCAGGCCGCCGTCGGAACGGTCGTGGTAGGCCAACAGGTGGCCGTCGGCGTTGAGGCCTTGGATCACGGCGAAGAAGGCCTTGAGGTCTTCGGCATCGTCGACGTCCGGCGCCTGAGCACCGAGCTTGCCGTAGGTCTGGGCGAGAATGGACGCGCCCATGCGGTCCTTGCCACGGCCCAGGTCGATCAGGATCAGGTCGGTCTCGCCCTTGTCCATGCGCAGGCGCGGGGTCAGGGTGCCACGGATGTCCACCACCGGGGCGAAGCCGCTGACGATCAGCGACATCGGCGCGGTGACGCTCTTCTCGGCGCCCTCCTCGCTCCAGCGGGTCTTCATCGACATGGAGTCCTTGCCCACCGGAATGGTCAGGCCCAGCTCAGGACACAGCTCCATACCGACGGCCTTGACCGTGTCGTACAGGCGCGCGTCTTCGCCGGGGTGGCCAGCGGCCGACATCCAGTTGGCCGACAGCTTGATGTCGGACAGCTTCCCGATGCGCGCGCCGGCCAGGTTGGTCAGCACCTCGCCGATCGCCATGCGCCCGGAGGCCGGTGCATCCAGCAGGGCCAGCGGTGTGCGCTCGCCCATGGCCATGGCTTCGCCGGTGTAGACGTCGAAGCTGGTGGCGGTGACGGCGCAGTCGGCGACCGGGACCTGCCACGGGCCGACCATCTGGTCGCGGGCGACCAGACCGGTGATGGAACGGTCGCCGATGGTGATCAGGAAGCTTTTGCTGGCCACGGCCGGGTGACGCAATACGCGCTCCACGGCTTCGTCCAGGTCCAGCGCGCTCGGGTCGAAGTCATCGCCCAGCTCGGCTTCGCGGGCGACCGAGCGGTGCATGCGCGGCGGCTTGCCCAGCAGCACGTCCAGCGGCATGTCCACCGGGGTGTTGTCGAAGTGGCTGTCGGTGACGGTCAGGTGCGGCTCTTCGGTGGCTTCGCCGACCACTGCGAACGGGCAGCGCTCGCGCTCGCAGATGGCCTTGAAGCGTTCGAAGTCGTCAGCGCCAACGGCCAGCACGTAGCGCTCCTGGGATTCGTTGCTCCAGATCTCGTGCGGGGCCATGCCCGGCTCGTCGTTGGGCACGTTGCGCAGCTCGAAACGACCACCGCGGCCACCATCGTTGACCAGCTCGGGGAAGGCGTTGGAGATGCCACCGGCGCCCACGTCGTGGATGAAGGCGATGGGGTTCTGCTCGCCCAGCTGCCAGCAGCGGTCGATGACCTCCTGGCAACGGCGCTCCATCTCCGGGTTCTCGCGCTGGACCGAGGCGAAGTCCAGGTCCGCGGAGCTGGCGCCGGTGTCGACCGACGAGGCCGCGCCGCCGCCCAGGCCGATCAGCATGGCCGGGCCGCCGAGCACGATCAGCTTGGCGCCGACGGTGATCTCGCCCTTCTGCACATGGTCTTCGCGGATGTTGCCCAGGCCGCCCGCGAGCATGATCGGCTTGTGATAGCCGCGCACTTCTTCGCCATGGGGGGTCTGGATCGACTGCTCGAAGGTGCGGAAATAGCCGGTCAGCGCCGGACGCCCGAACTCGTTGTTGAACGCCGCGCCGCCGAGCGGGCCGTCGATCATGATGTCGAGGGCGTCGACGATGCGCTCGGGCTTGCCGTAGGCCTGCTCCCAGGGTTGCTCGAAGCCGGGGATGCGCAGGTTCGACACGGTGAAACCGGTCAGGCCTGCCTTGGGCTTGGCGCCGCGACCGGTGGCGCCTTCGTCACGGATCTCGCCACCGGAGCCGGTGGAGGCGCCGGAGAACGGCGAGATGGCGGTCGGGTGGTTGTGGGTCTCGACCTTCATCAGGATGTGCACGGGCTCGCGCACCGCACCGTACTGGCGCGTCTCGGGGTTGGGGTAGAAACGACCGGCGACGTGGCCGACGATCACCGAGGCGTTGTCCTTGTAGGCCGAGAGCACGCCTTCACTGTGCATCTGGTAGGTGTTCTTGATCATCCCGAACAGGCTCTTGTCCTGGGCCTGGCCGTCGATGTCCCAACTGGCGTTGAAGATCTTGTGGCGGCAGTGCTCGGAGTTGGCCTGGGCGAACATCATCAGCTCGATGTCGTTCGGGTTGCGCGCCAGCCCCTGGAACGCCTGGACCAGGTAGTCGATCTCGTCCTCGGCCAGGGCCAGGCCCAGGTCGACGTTGGCCTGGGCCAGGGCGGCGCGGCCGCCGCCGAGGATGTCCACGGAGGTCATCGGGCGTGGCTGGGCGTGACTGAACAGGTCGGCGGCCTGCTCCAGCTGGCTCAGCACGCGCTGGGTCATGCGGTCGTGCAAGTGCGCGGCGACTAGTGCAACCTCGGCGTCGGACAGGTCGCCGGCGACGGAATAGGCGATGCCGCGCTCGAGGCGGCGCACGTTGTCCAGGCCACAGTTGTGGGCGATGTCGGTGGCCTTGCTCGCCCAAGGCGAGATGGTACCCAGACGCGGCACGACCAGGAACAGTCGACCGGCAGGCTCCTGCACCGGTACGCTCGGGCCGTACTCGAGCAGGCGACCCAGCACCTGTTGCTGCTCGGCGGTCAGCTCGCCATCGACTTCGGCGAAGTGGGCGAATTCGGCATACAAACCAGAAACAGCAGGGACTTTCTGGCTCAATTGCTCGAGTAATTTACCGTGGCGAAAGGCAGAAAGGGCAGGAGCGCCGCGCAGGATCAACATCGTCGGGACAGCCTCAAGAAGGGGTGTGCTTGGAGGCCGGGCATTCTAGCGTAAAACACGGGGAATCGGCACCCGGTTGGAACGAGCGGTCGGCGGTGGGGTCGAGCTGCAAGCTGCAAGCTGCAAGCTGCAAGCTGCAAGTAAAAGCATACCGCGCTGCCTGAGTGCTGCATGAACACCTGACCGTCCGCCCTGCCGCCCGCTTGTAGCTTGTAGCTCGCAGCCGCTACCAGAGCCCTAGTCGATTGTCGAGATATGGCGCAGCCAATGCTTTGCGTATACTGCACCCTATGTCCGCCACCATTGCTTTGCGCCAGCGTTGCGCCAGATGGCTCCTCGCAACCGCCCTCTTCCTCATGCTCGGTGCCTGCGTTGAAAAACCCAGCACCCTCGAGCGCATCAAGGAGGACGGCGTGCTGCGCGTGGTCACCCGCAACAGTCCGGCGACCTATTTCCAGGACCGCAATGGCGAAACCGGCTTCGAGTACGAGCTGGTCAAGCGCTTCGCCGACGAGCTCGGGGTCAAACTGGAGATCCAGACCGCCGACAACCTCGACGACATCTTTGCCCAGCTGAGTGCGCCCTCGGGGCCGGTCCTGGCGGCGGCCGGGCTGGTCAGCAGTGAACAGCGCAGCGCCCAGGTGCGCTTTTCGCACCCCTACCTCGAGGTCTCGCCCCAGGTCATCTACCGCAACGGCCGGTCGCGACCGACCGATCCCCAGGGGCTGGTCGGCAAGAAGATCATGGTGCTCAAGGGCAGCAGCCACGCCGAGCAGCTGGCCGCCCTGAAGAAACAGTACCCAGCGCTCGAGTACGAAGAATCCGATGCGGTCGAGGTCGTCGACCTGCTGCGCATGGTGGACGAAGGGCAGATCGACCTGACCCTGGTGGACTCCAATGAACTGGCGATGAACCAGGTGTACTTCTCCAACGTGCGCGTGGCCTTCGACCTGGGCGAAGCACGCAGCCAGCGCTGGGCCGTGGCGCCAGGCGAAGACAACAGCCTGCTCAACGAGGTCAACGCGTTCCTCGACGAAGCCGAAGGCAATGGCGTGCTGCAACGCCTCAAGGACCGCTACTACGGGCATGTGGACGTGCTGGGCTATGTCGGCGCCTACACCTTCGCCCAGCACCTGCAGCAACGCCTGCCGCGCTACGAGAAGCACTTCAAGGCTTCGGCCAAGGTCGAGGGGGTGGACTGGCGACTGCTGGCGGCCATCGGCTACCAGGAGTCCATGTGGCAGCCGGAAGTCACGTCCAAGACCGGCGTGCGCGGCCTGATGATGCTGACCCAGCGCACGGCTCAGGCCATGGGCGTGTCCAACCGCCTCGACGCCCGGCAAAGCATCCAGGGCGGGGCCAAGTACTTCAGGCTGATCAAGGCGCAGCTCGACGACAGCATCCAGGAACCGGACCGTACCTGGTTCGCCCTGGCCGCCTACAACGTCGGCAGCGGTCACCTGGAAGACGCACGCACCCTGGCCAAGCGCGAAAAGCTCGACCCCAACAAGTGGCTGGACGTGAAGAAGATGCTGCCGCGCCTGGCGCAGAAACAGTGGTACCGTCAGACCAAGTACGGCTATGCGCGCGGCGGTGAGCCGGTGCACTTCGTCGCCAACATCCGCCGCTACTACGACATCCTCACCTGGGTGACCCAGCCGCAGCTCGAAGGGGAGGCGGCGCAAGGCAACCTGCACGTGCCGGCGGTGAGCCCGAGCAAGCCGGCCGAGGGCGCTGCGCTGAAGTGAGCCTCGGCCTCACGAGCCGGCCTTGCGCCCCCGCCTGGCCTTGAAGAACTCGCTGAGCATCTGTCCGCACGCCTCGCCCAGCACACCGCCCTCATAGAGCACGCGGTGGTTGAGAAACCCCTGCTCGAAGAACTGCCCCTGGCTCTGCACCACGCCGGCCTTGGGCTCCAGCGCGCCATACACCACGCGTGCCACCCGTGAATGCACGATCAGCCCAGCGCACATGCTGCACGGCTCGAGGGTCACGTACAGCGTGCTGCCCGGTAGCCGGTAATTGCCTGCCATGCGCGCTGCCTCGCGGATGGCGACCATTTCGGCATGGGCGCTCGGGTCGCTGTCGAGGATCGGGCGGTTGAAGCCCTGGCCCACCACCTGCCCGTCCTGGACCAGCACGGCGCCTACGGGCACCTCGCCCAAGGCTGCGCCTTGAGCCGCCAGTGCCAGCGCCAGCTCCATGAAGGCCTGATCGCGACTGCGATCGATGATCCGTGGCCGCATCAGACCACCGCGATCGCGGCCATCAGGCCGGTTTCCATGTGGTCGATGACATGGCAATGGAACATCCAGGTGCCAGGGTTATCAGCCACCAGCGCCACCTGCGCCCGCTCGTTGCGACCCAGCAGGTAGGTGTCGGTGAACCAGGGCTCGGTGATCGTGTGGCGATTGGAGCCGATCACCTTGAAACTCATGCCATGCAGGTGGATCGGGTGCTGGTACTGCGTCATGTTCTTCAGCTCGAAGATATAGCTCTTGCCCTGCTGCAAGGTGGCGATAGGCCGGTCCGCACAGGTCTTGTCGGTGATGTCCCAGGCTTTGCCGTTGATCTGCCACAGGCTGGGCGGCTTGCCGTCGTCCACCCCGGTCGACAGCTTGCCCGACCATTCGAAGTTGAAGTTGAGCGTCTCGGCGCTCTCGAGGTCCGGCTCGGCGATCGGGTTGGGCGGCAAGGCCGGTGGCCACTCGCCGGGAGGCTGGTCGCTGGCGACCGAGCGCAAGGTGCCCAGGCGCACGAAACCATCGCGCAGCGAGATTTCCTCACCGGCCTCGGGAATCTTGATGGCCAGGCAAAGCCGCATGCCGGGGCCCAGCCAGTATTCTTTCTCCAGCGGCCTGGGCCGGACCGGATTGCCATCGATCGCGTAGATCCGGGCTTCGCAATTGCCCTTGAGGTTGATCCGGTAGGTCCAGGTGTTGTCGAGATTGAGCAGACGTACGCGCACCACCTGCCCTGCCGGCAACTCGGTGACCGATTCAGCGTCGCCATTGATGGTGATCAAGCGCCCAGCCGTGCCGTTGCGTGCCGCCTCGCGGGGCACGCTGAAGGACATGAAGGCACCCTGCTCGTCCACGTGCCAGGTCTTGAGATTGAGCACGCGCTCGTGCTGGAAGCCGGTCGGCTCGCGCTCATCGACGATCAGCGGTCCGACCAGCCCACGGCCCAGCTCTTCGGAACTGGCCACATGGGGGTGGTACCAGTAACTGCCGGCGTCCGGCACGCGGAACTTGTAGTCGAAATATTCGCCTGGCTTGACCGGCAGCTGGGAGACGTAGGGCACGCCGTCCATCTCCAACGGCAGGCGGATGCCGTGCCAATGGATGGTGGTCTCGATCGGCAGGTGGTTGATGAAGCGGACCCGCAGCCAGGTGCCCTGGCGAACCCGCAGCTCGGTGCCGGGCGCGGAGGGGCCGAATGCCCAGGCCGGGGTGATGTGGCCGGGCACCAGCTCGACGTCCAGGGGCGCGGCGATCAGTTCGTAGTCGTGCCCGGCATTCTCGTCTTCCACCTTGCCTAGCCAATAGCGCGTGGCGCCCCCTGCGCCCAGGCCGACCACGGCCAGGCCAGTCAGGCCCTTGAGAATTTGTCGGCGGGTCAGGGACATCGGGCGGGTACCTCGTCATGCAGGAGCGTTGTGCCAACAGCGTGGCAGCGAAGGGCGAATACGATACACCTGCAATTGCGAAAGATTAAGCGATGCGTGACGGCTGGAGCTGAAAGAAATGTCATGTTGGCCTGCCCAAGGCGGCTCAGGTGGACGGCGTGCAGCGATCCACCTGAGCCGCCAGGCACGTGCGCCTAGCGCTTTTCTGCCTTGGCCAACGCCCGCCGGTAGCGCATCCCGCCCATCAGCCCTTCGCTCAAGCGCTCGCGCAATCGCACGCTGCGCGCATCGTCCGGCTGCAGGCGACAGGCCTGTTCGCACCAGTAGACCGCCTGCGGGTAGTCATGGCCTTGCGGGCAGTCCTCGGCGCGGTAGTGTTCGGCGAGCACATACATGGCATCGGCCCAGCCGCGCTCGGCATACTGCCGCAGCACTGCCAGATTGCGCCGCACGCGTTCGGAGTCGACCTTGTGCCCGGTCAGGTAGCCGTGAATACCGATGAAGCAGTTCGGAATGCGGTTGAGCGCCCGAGGGGTGAGCGTCGGCTGGTCGACCAGCTCGTCCAGGCACGCCACCTCGCAGTCGTTGCCCAGCTCGCGCAAGGCCTCCACGTCCCAGCCGGGCAGGCCGCCCTCCTCCACGCCACGGTCGCAGACCACGCTCAGGTTGTACAACGCCCGTCCAAAGCCATGAGCACCCGCTTGGCGATACCAGTGCAGGGCCGTCACCGGGTCATCTTCTTCGTGCAGGTAGGCCAGGGCGAACTGCATCTCGGGCACACCCAGCGCGGCCGCGTACTCGACCATGTGCCGCAGCGCCGTGCCGTGCAGGCTTTCGTCGAAGGCGTAGTACACGTCATTGAAGGGGCACTCGCCTTCCGGCTCCGGCATCGGTCCATACGTAAGCGCCTGTCGGTACCAGTGCTCTGCCTGGGCAGGGTCGCGTGGTACGGCGCACCAGCCGGTGTCGCACAGCAGCCCATAGAGCACCGCAGCGAAGGCCGACTGTTGACGCGACTGGGATACCACCTGGCCGAACCAGGGGCCCATGCCGGTGTGTGCCGCCACACACAGCATGCGGTAGAGCACGTCGTCCGCTGCGGTCAGTTGGGGCCAATCGACAAGCACCTGCGCGTAGTAGGCCTGGGCGTGCGCCATGTGATCGGCCAGATACGCCAGATCGCCCAAGGCCAGGCTGACCCGGGCCCGTGCCGAGGCCGGCAACGGTCGCTCCAGCAAGTGCCGGCCCCGCTGGAAGGCGGCCTGACAGGCTGCGTCGTCCTCCACGTCCACGCTGTCGGCATCGAGGTCGTCGAGCCAGGCGACCAGGCGGATCGCGTTGCGCTGCGATTCATCCAGACGCGCGGCCAGCGGCGAATCGGCCAGCCAGAGGATCTCCTCATGGCTGCCGCCCCAGCGCGGCGTGCGCAAAAAGGCATACAGCTCCAAGGCCCAGGCGCCGACTGGCGAAGCCTGGAGCGCCTGATGCAGCCAGAAGAACCCTTGCGGCTCACCTTCGCGACGGGGGTAAGCGGCCAAGGCAGCCACCAGGCGGGTCGGGGGCACGGCAGGCAGCGCCGGCACGGGTGGCAGGTTCGGCCAGTGGGCGAGCGCCGCCTGCCGACGCTGATGCAACGCGGCCAGCTCGGCGTCGCTCGACTGGCCTGTCAGCCAGGGCATCAGCCAATCGGGTTCGCCGAACACCAGCACGGAGCGCATCAGGCTCACGGTCATCACCCAGGGCAGAGGCTGACGCTGGGCCACGTCCAACGCCTGAAGAAACAGCGCATCGCAGGCCAGATGGGCCTGTTGCCATTGCCCCTCGCTAACGTCTTCAGCCAAGCCCTGGCCGCGCGTCTCGCTGGCAGCCTTTTCCCACAACAGGCAGGCGACGACGTCCGGCCAGACGCTGTCCGGACACTGGCGTTTCCACACGGGCAACTGTTCGACGTAGTGCTGGCAGCCCTCGGCGAAGGCCTGAAGCGTCGCGCAGTGGGTGCCAAGGGCCTGCTCGCTGGCACTGTCGCCCGCCGACAGCAGACCCTGCAAACGGTCATCGAGGGCGTCGAAGCGCGCTTCGAGCAGGTCTTGCACGATTGGGGGTCGTTGGACAGCGTGAAGAGGTTCGGCAGAATGACGAGAAGACATGCAAGTCCTTTTAGCTGTAAGAAAAACGAGACAAGCCTACCTCACGATCGCGGGCAGGTGGGCTGCAACGTAGGTGACAAGCGTCGGCGCAAGCGTTGTTCAAGGTGCTCAGGACGCTGGTGCGTAAAGCCCACAGGACCTCAGCGAGAAGCGCCGACCTGGACTCGACGGATCAGGTGCACCACCAGCAACCCTGTTGCCACGAGCATCGACACGGCCCCTGCTGGCAGCGTGACCAACATGTACCAGCCCATGACGCCCAGCCGATAGAACGTCGGGCCGGCGTCCCAGCCCAGGATCCAGCAGGCATGCGGGCTCCCCTCGTCCACCTGGCAGCCGAACTGGCTGGCCACCGTGCCTGCGCCGATCGCCAGGAGCAAGGGGGCCGCGGCGAACAGGGCGATGCCGAGCATGGACAGGGTGTAATAGCCCAGCAGTCGACGGAGGCTGAGGGTATCGGAACGCGGAGTGGACGAAGGACGCACAGGCATGGGCAGGTGAACTGTGTGGGTGGCGTGAGGGTTGGCAAGCGGCCGGACTGCCAGGTTCGGGTCAAGGTAACACGGCAGGCGACACGGGTGCGCCGCCAGAAACGCAGTGCGCATGCACGCTGCAGGGAGCGAAAGCGACCGGCTGACGGAACGAAGTCAAAGTGCCACTAGTCGTAGACGCTGTAGAAATCCCAGGATCGGCCGATACCCCTCCTGGGAACATGCATTCAGCCCCGCTCGGTCCAGGCTGGAAAGGGCCATCCAGTCGGTCGTTCACCTGGTCGTCTTTTCAGAGCATCGCCTAATGAAGAACATACTGCTCGGTCTTCGAGCGTCGATGTCCGTGCCCAAGGACAACCCTGGCCTGGTCAAGGCGCAATACATCTCGCTGTCGCGCCAGTTGCCGATGATGTATTTCATCCTGCTGATCAACACCTTGATGCTGGCGGGCACCCACTTTGCGCTCGCGCCGCGCTGGCTGGTGGTGTACTGCCCGTCGATCATGACGCTGTTCGGTGTGGTCCGCGCGGTGGAATGGGTGCGTACGCGCAAGCGCACCCGCACGCCAGAACAGATGCTGGCAGCGCTCAGGCGCACCAACATGCTCGCACCCTTCGTGGCCGTGGCGTTCACCGCCTGGTCCCTGGCGCTGTTTCCCCATGGCAACAGCTATACTCAGGCGCATGTCGCCTTCTACATGGCGATCACCGTCATCGGCTGCATCTTCTGCATGATGCACCTGCTGCCCGCGGCCCTGGCCACCACGGCGGTGGTGAACACGGCGTTCGTGGTGTTCTTTGCTTCCACCACCATCCCGACCTTCATCGCCACGGCGATCGATGTCCTGCTGGTGTCCATCGCCATGCTGGTCATCCTCAAGGCGCAGTACGCCGACTTCACCCGCCTGGTGAACATGCAGGCGCAGACGGCCAAGCTCAGCGAAGAAAACCTTCACCTGGCCAATCAGGACAGCCTGACCGGGCTGGCCAATCGGCGGCAGTTCTTTTCCCGTCTCGAGACCCTGCTGTCCCACGCCCCGGAGCAGGGGGCTCGTCTGGCCGTTGGATTGATCGACCTGGACGGCTTCAAGCCGGTCAACGACCTCTACGGCCACAGCATCGGTGACAAGCTGCTCTATCAGGTGGGCCAGCGCCTGACCGGGCTGCTCGACGACGGGGTGCACCTGGCCCGCCTGGGGGGCGACGAGTTCGGCCTGATCATCACGCGGGCCATGGGCGACGATCAATTGCGGGCGTTCGGCGAGAACATCTGCGACCGCCTGCGCGAGCCGTTCCTGCTGGTGGACATCCCGATCCAGATCAGTGGCTCACTGGGCATCGCGACCTTCCCGGACCAGGCGTCCTGCGCCACGCAAGCGTACGAATACGCCGACTATGCCCTGTACCAGAGCAAGCGCCACCGCCCCGGCACGGTCTGCCTGTTCAGCGGCGCCCATCGCCAGCAGCTCAACCGCGAAGGCTTGACCGAACAGGCGCTGCGCAGGGCCGATCTGGATCGCGAGTTCTACATGGTGTTCCAGCCCATCGTGGACATCTACCGCGAGCACACCGTCGCCTTCGAGGCACTGGCCCGCTGGGAAAGCCCGGAACTGGGCCACGTGCCGCCCAGCGATTTCATCCCGATCGCCGAGCGCATCGGCATGGTCAATCAGCTCACGGTGCCGCTGCTGAGCAAGGCGCTGGACGCTGCCGCGAACTTCCCGGCAGGGATTCGCCTGTCGTTCAACCTGTCCGCCCACGACTGCGGGTCGGAGGATGCCGCCCAGCAGATCGTCGAGCTGATCCAGCGCAGCCGTTTCGACCCGACCTGTCTGGACCTGGAGATCACCGAAACCGCTGTCATCCAGGACTTGCCACAGGCCCAGCGCGCGATCAGCCGGTTTCGCGAACTGGGCTGCGGCATTTCCCTCGACGATTTCGGCACCGGCTATTCCAGCCTGAGCCAGATCCATGCGCTGTCGCTGACCAAACTAAAAGTGGACCGCACCTTCGTCACCCACATCCACCTCAACCCAGCCAGCTCCAAGATCGTCAAGTCGCTGGTGACCCTGTGCCAGGACATGCAGCTGGAATGCATCGTCGAAGGTGTGGAGACCGCTGACGAACTGGGCGCCTTGAAAACCCTCGGTTGCACCCTGGCCCAAGGCTACCTGTTCTCCAAGCCCATGCGCGCCAGCGAGATCAGCACCTGGCTCGAAGGCGAGCCGTTGGCCAAGGTCCAGGCAGTGTAAACCGCCGGTGCAAGCAGCCGCTCTTTCAGGACTGCTGGCAAACGGCGAGGCGCGCTTTCATTCCTTCGGCAGTCGCCGCGTCACCGCGCGCACGGCGACCGATGCCGCAGCCCCCGTGAAAGCCCCTACGGGCCGCAAGCCGCCTGTCGAGACGGGGAACGCGTCCATCCGTCGCATCCCCTCCAGCCCCCCTGCAACCCGCCGATAGTCCTACTAACCGTACGCTGCCCTTTTCCGATCGAGCTCCCATGAACCCACTCGCCTTCCTGAAAAAATCCCGCCCCTCGCGCCCGGGCACCGCCACGCTCACCAGCACCGCCAACGACCTGGAGGCTGCCCTCGCCGCCCTGCGCATCACCCCCACGTTGATCACCGGTTTCCTGTCGCCGCACCTGAACATCGACGCCATCGCCGCCACGCTCAGGCGCCGCTTTCCCCACGCCAGCATCAGCCTGTGCACCACCGCGGGCGAGCTGTGCAATGCGCCCCGTTCGCTGTACTGCGCCACGGGCGAGCACTGGGACCGGATCGTGCTGCAGCTGTTCGACGACAGCCTGATCGCCTCGGCCGAAGTGGTGATGGTGCCGCTGGAGTGCGAGGACATTCGTGGCGGTGGCAAGCGGTTGGGAATGCAGGAGCGGATCGCCAAGCTGGTGGCCAACATCAAGCGAACGCAGGTACGCACCTCGATCGATCACCGCGATACGCTGGCGTACGTGGTGTTCGACGGGTTGTCGGCGTCGGAGTCGTTCTTCATGGAGGCGCTGTACGAGTCCGGGCGGTTTCCGTGTCTGTTCGTGGGCGGGTCGGCCGGGGGCACGTCGGACTTCCAGAAGACGCTGATCCATGACGGCCAGCGCAGCTATCAGAACCACGTGCAGATGGTGTTCCTGAAGACGGCGGCGAACGTGCGGTTCGACGTGTTCAAGAGCCAGAACTTCAAGGCAGAGAACCTGACCTTCAGTGTGCTGACGGCTTCGGTGGAAGACCGCACGATCGACCAGGTGATCGACGGCAGCGGCAACATCAATAGCATGGTGCAGGCACTGTGCGACGCGTTCGGGTGTGCACCACAGGCGCTGGAATCGAAGCTGGCGGACTACTCGTTCGCGATTCGGGTCGGCAGTGAGCTGTTCGTGCGGTCCATCGCGCGTATCGATTACGAACAGCAGATCGTGCAATTGTTCTGTGACGTGGCGCCGGGCGAAGAGCTGGTGATGGTACGGCGCACCCCCTTGCGCGAGGCGACGCGCCTGGACTACGAGCAGTTCCTGCGGGACAAGGGCGGCCAGCCGGTGGCGGGCATCCTCAACGATTGCATTCTGCGCCGGCTGAACAACGGCGCCGAGCTGGGCAACATGACCGGCGTGTTCGGCGATGTGCCGTTGACCGGGTTTTCGACCTTCGGCGAGATCCTGGGCCTGAACCTGAACCAGACGCTGACGGCGATCTTTTTCTTCCGGGTCGCCAAAGGCGCGAGCTTCACGGCCGAGTACGTGGACAACTTCATCGCCCACTACGGCGAGTTCAAGGCCTTCTTCCTGCGGCGCCAGGTGAAGAAGCTGGCGGGTTTGAACCATGTGGTGGTCAAGCAGATCGCCGCGTTCAAGAACAACGACTTCACCGACACCTTCAATACCCGTGGCCTGGACCGCACGATCCTGCCCGTCTTCGAAGGCCTGACCGACCTGGGCCAGGTGCTGGCCCAGGCCGAGCGCCAACAGGAAGACATCGCGTCGCAGCTCAAGCAGTACTCCGGTGAACTGCATGCCTCGATGGACGAACTGGTGGGCACGATCGGCCAGCAGAATACGGTGTCCGTCCAGGCCGGGACCACGGTCGAGGGGCTGTCCAGCCAGGCAGAGACCGCGGTGGAAGGTGCGCGCGCGCTGGCAGGGTCGAGCTTGCGGATCCAGTCGATCGTGCAGGTGATCCAGCAGATCGCCGGGCAGACCAACCTGCTGGCGCTGAACGCGGCCATCGAAGCTGCACGCGCGGGCGACCTGGGCCGGGGCTTCGCGGTGGTGGCGGACGAGGTGCGCAAGCTGGCGGAAATCACACGCAAGAATGCGGCGGACATCGGCGCGGACATCGAGGTGCTGTCGGGGGAGATCCAGCGGGTGGCCCAGCAGATCGAGGATCAATCGACCGGGGTGGGTGCGCTACGAGAAATGCTGGACACGCTGGAGGCGTCCAGCCGGGCGACGGAAGGCACGGCCCAGCGGACCAAGACCCTTGCCGATACATTGACGGGGCTGACGCATGCGTGACGTAGTCAACCGCGTTTTCTTGGCTACCCTTCGTCCCATCGGTCAAATCCTCGGACAGCGCCTCAACTATCGGGCTTGGCTGCCGTAACCAATAACAGTCGATCCTCATTTTACGGAGCCTCAGCATGTCACTACTTCCCGACCGCCTCTCAGGCCGAATGACGCTGGGCATCCTGACGCTGCTGGTGCTGACCGCGTTGGCGATCTACGCCGTCATGACCTTGGGCGGCAAGCCCCGGTTGGTCGCTGCGGGTACCGAGGCCGCGGAACAATCGGCCAATGCGATGACCCGCCAGCTCGCCATGCAAGTGAACCGCATCGAGGGCACCACGACGGCGATGGCGCACCTGGCCGAAACCCTGCCCCACGACGAGGCCCTGCTCAAGGCCACTCTGCCCAACGTGATCGACAGCCAGGGCGATGCCGCCATTGCAGGCGGCGGGCTGTGGCCAGAACCCAACGCGTTTACGGCCGGAACGGATCGGCGCAGTTTTTTCTGGGCCCGCAACGCCAGCAATGGGCTGGTGTATTCGGACGAATACAATGCCGCGCAAACCCCCTCGTACCAGGCTGAATCCTGGTACACCGGCGCGAAAACCGCGCCACCGGGGCGTTGCGTCTGGTCGGACGCCTACCAGGATCCGGTCAGTGGCGTGGCCATGACGACCTGCAGCGTGCCCTACCAGGCACAGGGCACGTTCGCCGGAGTCGCGACGATCGACCTCAAGCTCGACGGCCTGGCCGCGTTTCTCGAGGCCAATGGCAACGTCACCGACGGCTATGCGTTCGCCGTCGACGGTTCAGGGAACCTGCTGTTCTTCCCCGAAGCGAAAAGCACGAAGGGCCTGCCGACCCTGGCCAACTTGAGCCAGGAGCAACCGTGGCTCAAGCCAGTCGTCGACAGCCTGTCGAGCCATTCCACTGGCACGACGACGCTGCACCTGGAAAACGATGCGCGCCTGGACGGGCCGGCCTACGTCACCTTGGCGACCATGGAAGGCACTGGTTGGCGCATTGGTCTGGTCACGCCCGAGGCCCGCGTGGTCGGACTGGCGAACACACTGACCGGGCAGATCCTGCTGTTCCTGCTGCCGCTGCTGGGCATTTTGCTGGGGCTCGCCTGGCTGGCGGGCAAACGACTGCTCACCCAGATCGAGGAAACCACCACGCAAATCGAACGGCTCGGCCAAGGCGGTCAAGCCGGTGCTCAACTGGAGATTCTGCGGTCAGATGAGCTGGGTGCGCTGCGCAGCGCCGTCAACCATTACGCCGGCTCCTTGCGGACCATGCTGCGACAGATTGCCGATGAGTCGGTGTCCCTGGAAGCCCAGGCCAACGAGCTGGCGCAACTGTCCAACGGCCTAGCGGAACGAGCAGAAGCGCAACGCCAGGACAACACCCTGCTCGCCACCGCCATCACCGAAATGTCGGCCAGTGCCCATGAGGTCGCACACAACACCAGCGACTGCTCGGACACGGCACGCAGCTCGCTGGCAGAGGCGCAAAAGAGTCAGCAGCAGGTCAACCGCAACGGTGAATCCATTGAAAGCCTGGCGACCGACATCTCGGGCGCGGCCACCGCGATCACTCAGCTGGGTGAAGACATCGAGCGCGTCGGCAGCGTGCTGGAGGTCATCAAGTCGATCTCCCAGCAGACGAACCTGCTGGCGCTCAACGCGGCCATCGAGGCCGCGCGCGCTGGTGAACAAGGTCGGGGGTTTGCGGTGGTGGCCGATGAGGTGCGGACACTGGCAGGCCGCACACAGACGTCTGCCAACGAGATCCAGGAGATGATCACTCAGTTGCGTGAGGCCTCGACGTCTGCCGTCACCACCATGCAGAACGGCGCCCACCGCACCCGCGAGTCCGTGCAGCAGGCGATCGGTGTGGCCGCCACCTTGGGCACGACCGTGGGCAGTTTCGATGACATCGTCCAGCGCGCCCAGCAGATTGCCGTCGCGGCCCAGGAGCAGAGTCACGTGACACAGGAAATCAACGAGCTAGCGGTGCGTATCCATGCGGCGAGTGAGGAAGGTGCGCGGGATGCGAACACGCTTCGGGAGCTGGGTAGGGGGATGCAGTCGATTTCGGCGCGGCTGGGGGGGTTGAGTCGGGGGGCTGATTAGGTTTGATAGGTAGGGAAGTGGGCATTGGTTTCGTGGGGCGATGTTGGTCTGCCTGCGTCAACGACCCCCGCCCTCACGAAGCAGGCATCGTTAGCTAGACGTACAGAGATAAGCCAGCATGTATCCGTCTGCTCTTTGCAGACAAGAAAAACCGGCCGGAGCCGGTTTTTTCACGCTACAAAATCATTCCCACTCAATCGTCGCTGGCGGCTTGCTCGACACGTCGTAGGTCACCCGCGAGATCCCTTCGATCTCGTTGATGATGCGACCGCTGACCGTTTCCAGCAGCTCGTACGGCAGGTGCGCCCAACGGGCCGTCATGAAGTCCACGGTCTCGACCGCACGCAGGGCCACGACCCAGGCGTAGCGGCGGCCGTCGCCGACGACGCCGACCGAACGCACCGGCTGGAACACCACGAACGCCTGGCTGGTCTTGTGGTACCAGTCGGCCTTGCGCAGCTCTTCGATGAAGATGTGGTCGGCGCGACGCAGGATGTCGGCGTATTCCTTCTTCACTTCACCCAGGATGCGCACGCCCAGGCCCGGGCCCGGGAACGGGTGGCGATAGACCATGTCGTACGGCAGGCCCAGTTCCAGGCCGATCTTGCGCACTTCGTCCTTGAACAGTTCACGCAGGGGCTCGACCAGCTTGAGGTTCATTTCCTCGGGCAGGCCGCCGACGTTGTGGTGGGACTTGATCACGTGGGCCTTGCCGCTCTTGGCGCCGGCCGACTCGATCACGTCGGGGTAGATGGTGCCCTGGGCCAGGAACTGGATGTTCTCGAGCTTGCTGGCTTCGGCATCGAAGATGTCGATGAAGGTGCGGCCGATGATCTTGCGCTTCTTCTCCGGGTCGGCTTCGCCGGCCAGGTTGTCGAGGAACTGGGCTTCGGCGTCGGCGCGGATCACCTTGACGCCCATGTTCTCCTTGAACATGGCCATGACCTGGTCACCTTCGTGCAGGCGCAGCAGGCCGTTGTCGACGAATACGCAGGTCAGCTGGTCGCCGATGGCGCGGTGCAGCAGCGCGGCGACCACGGAGGAGTCGACACCGCCGGACAGGCCGAGCAGGACGTTGGCCGAACCGACCTGTTCACGCACCTGGGCGATGGCGTCTTCGACGATGTTGGACGGGGTCCACAGGGCTTCGCAGCCACAGATGTCCTGGATGAAGCGGGACAGGATGCGACCGCCCTGCTTGGTGTGGGTCACTTCCGGGTGGAACTGCACGCCGTAGTAGCCACGGGCATCGTCGAACATGCCGGCGATCGGGCAGCTCGGGGTGCTGGCCAGGACGTGGAAGTCGGCCGGCAGCTGGGTGACCTTGTCGCCGTGGCTCATCCAGACGTCGAGACCCAGCACGCCGTCGGCGTCGATGTGGTCTTCGATGCCGTCGAGCAGGCGGCTCTTGCCGACCACGTCGACGCGGGCGTAGCCGAACTCACGCAGCTCGGAACCTTCGACCTTGCCGCCCAGTTGTTCGGACATGGTCTGCATGCCGTAGCAGATGCCCAGCAGCGGGACGTTGAGGTCGAAGACGGCCTGCGGTGCGCGCGGGCTGTTGGCTTCGTGAACCGACTCGGGACCGCCGGCGAGGATGATGCCACGCGGGTTGAATTCGCGGATCGCCTCGTCGGACATGTCGAACGGGTGCAGTTCGCAGTAGACGCCGATCTCGCGCACGCGGCGGGCGATCAGCTGGGTGTACTGGGAACCGAAATCCAGGATCAGGATGCGGTGGGCGTGGATGTCGAGGGCCATGGGGAACTCTCTGGTGCAGCCGAGGCATCGAGCCCCAGGCCGCAAGTTGATCGGGGAAACGGGAAGAGCAGCTGCACGCGGTGAGCGGCAAGCGGCAAGCTGCTGTGTCAAAGCGGTCACCGCGCCAGGCGCACTGACCGCCGTACTGTTTCGTGTGGCTACCGCTTGCAGCGTGCCGCTCGAAGCGGGCCGTCAGCCTACGCGGTAGTTCGGCGCTTCCTTGGTGATCTGCACGTCGTGCACGTGGGACTCGGCCATGCCGGCACCGGTGATGCGCACGAACTCCGGACGGGTACGCATCTCGTCGATGTTCGCGCTGCCGGTGTAGCCCATGGACGAACGCAGACCGCCCATCAGCTGGTGGATGATCGCGGCCAGGGCGCCCTTGTAGGCGACACGACCTTCGATGCCTTCGGGGACCAGCTTCTCGGCGCCGGCCGAGGAATCCTGGAAGTAACGGTCCGAAGAACCTTGCGACTGGGCCATCGCACCGAGCGAGCCCATGCCACGGTAGGCCTTGTAGGAACGGCCCTGGAACAGTTCGATCTCGCCTGGCGACTCTTCGGTACCGGCGAACATCGAACCCATCATCACGCACGAGGCGCCGGCCACGATGGCCTTGGACAGGTCACCGGAGAAGCGGATACCCCCGTCGGCGATCAGCGGCACGCCGGTGCCTTCGAGGGCTTCGGCGACATTGGCGATGGCGCTGATCTGCGGCACGCCGACACCGGCGACGATACGGGTGGTGCAGATCGAGCCTGGACCGATACCGACCTTGACGGCGTCGGCGCCGGCTTCGACCAGGGCCTTGGCCGCGGCACCGGTGGCGATGTTGCCGCCGATCACCTGTACCTGCGGGTAGGTTTCCTTGACCCAGCGCACGCGGTCGATCACGCCCTTGGAGTGACCGTGGGCGGTGTCCACCACCACCACGTCGACGCCGGCAGCGACCAAGGCAGCGACGCGCTCACCGGTGTCCTTGCCGGTACCGACGGCGGCGCCGACGCGCAGGCGACCCTGGTCGTCCTTGCTGGCCAGCGGGTAGGCCTTGGCCTTCTCGATGTCGGTGACGGTCATCATGCCCTTGAGGTTGAAGGCGGCATCGACGATCAGGACCTTCTCCAGGCGGTGCTTGTGCAGCAGCTCGCGGACTTCTTCCTTGTTGGCACCTTCGCTGACGGTGACCAGGCGATCCTTGGGCGTCATCACTTCGCGCACGGTGACGTCCAGGCGGCTTTCGAAGCGCACGTCACGGGAGGTGACGATGCCGACCAGGTCGCCGTTCTCCAGCACCGGCACGCCAGAGATGTTGTTCAAGCGGGTCAGTTCGAAGAGGTCGCGCACGGTGGCGTCGGCGTCGATGGTGATCGGGTCGGTGACCACGCCGGCCTCGAACTTCTTGACCTTGCGTACTTCGCTGGCCTGCTGTTCGATGGTCATGTTCTTGTGGATGATGCCGATGCCGCCTTCCTGGGCCATGGCGATGGCCAGGCGGGCTTCGGTCACGGTATCCATGGCGGCGGAGACCAGGGGGATGTTCAGCTCGATCCCGCGGGTCAGGCGGGTCTTGAGACTGACCTCGTTGGGCAGTACCTCGGAGTAGCCAGGTACAAGGAGGATGTCGTCGAAGGTCAGTGCTTCTTGGCTGATACGCAGCATCGCGGATGCTCCCGGGCGGGAAAAATGGAAGCGCGCCATTATACTCATGCCGGGGCCGTTGCTCAACGCGAAATGCCGAGTGGTGGGGCGCAACGCTGACTTTTTCTGTCAATTCCTGCGCTCGTGGATCGACCGTGCCGGTGGGCCCTCCCCCACCTACTGCCCCACGCTCACTACCGCCACCGGCTGGTCGAGCCAGTCGGCGAACTGTTCGATAAACGCTGGCGTGAAGCCCGCGCCACCCCAGCCATTGAAGATGAAGCCCAGGTTGGAAAAGGCACACGGCTGCAGGAACAGGAAGCCATTGATGTCGTCCTCGAACCCGCACAAGGGGCAGGTGAAGTTGTCGCTCACCCCGGGCATCCACTCTTCCAGGCTGTCGAACAGCGGTTCCCCGACTTCACGGCGGCATTCAGGGCAGCCGGCCTCCTCGAGAAAACCGTCGGTAGGCGTATAGATGCAGCGCTTGAGCACGACCTCCAGACCATTGGCCTGTTCGCCGAATGGCAACTGCTCAGGGTGCAAGGCGTACTTGCGCGCGCCTTCTGCCAGGGCATGGCCCATATGGTTGCCGGTGCGGCCGCAGGTGGTCAAGGCTTCCTCCACCACCTTCTCCCGCACCAGCCAGCGCAGGATGGCCCGGGCACGGGCCTCGTGAAACGGCACGGTGGACAGCTTGGGGACGATGATGCGCTGGGTACTCATGGGCAAGACGAACCTGGACGGCGGGGGTGGCTCATTCTAGCGCCTGCGCAGGCGCCGAGGTAGCGACCGAGCCGCGCGCCCCGCAGCCCGGCCCGCGACCCGTCACGCTCAGGCCTTGTAGCGCTCGACCAGCGCATAGAGAATCGCCGCCGTCTCGGCATCCAGCACGCCCCGGTAATCGGACGGACGAAAGTGCAGCTGAAAGGCCCTGAGCAGCGCACGCATCTGGCTTGCATTCGGTTGCGCCGGCACCTCGTAGCCATAGGCACGCAGCTGGGCCTGAACTTCCCTGGCAGCCGGCAAGGCGCGCGCGAACTGCGCCAGGAACTGTGCCTTGCGGGTCTCGTCGTACCAGGCCCCGATACCCGCCTCATGCAGGCGCTGCCAGGGGAACGCCGCGCCTGGGTCGCTCTTGCGGCCGATGGAAATGTCGCTGTGGCCGACGACGTGGGTCGGGGTGATGTCCGGATACCGCTGCAGGATGTCTCGACTCAACTGGATCAGGGCATCGATCTGTTCGGGGTGGTAGGGCGGAAAGGTGAATTGCCCGTTGCTCGCCGTCGCCTCGTTGACCAGCTCGATGCCGATCGCCGTGTCGTTCAGGTGGCTGCGCCCGGCCCAGGCGCTGCTGCCCGCATGCCAGGCACGCTCGCCTTCGTCGACGAGGTTGAAGATGCGCAGCCGACCGAAGCCTGCACGCTGATAGGTCGGATCGGCAGGATTGGGCAGCAGGTAGTGCGCGCTGACCTCGTTGCCCTTGGCCAGGGCATTGACCGAACCATTGAAGTGGATGGCGGTGTAGTGGAACACCAGAAAGCGGACGCGCCGATTGAAGGCCTTGGCGCGGTAAGTGGTGGAATCGACCTCGTACATGGGGCACCTCCTCGGGACGGGAAGCGCTCAGGCTAGGCGCGCGCTCATGGGCGGATAAGCCCTTCATTTCGCCGCGAAAGGTAGGACGCTTCCCGTGATCCTGCACCGGTGCATCCGACGGACTTGTCCTTTATGATGCCTCCATGATCAAAGACCCTTTCGAACGCCTTGGTCTGGACCGTGAAGTCCTGACCGTCAGCCAGCTCAACGGCCGCGCACGCGTGCTGCTCGAGGACGTGTTCCGCTCCATCTGGGTGGAGGGCGAGATCTCCAACCTGGCCCGGCCGGCGTCCGGGCACCTCTATTTCACCCTGAAGGACAGCGGCGCCCAGGTACGTTGCGCACTGTTCCGGCAGAACGCTGCGCGGGTACGGCAGGCGCTGCGTGACGGCCTGGCGGTGCGGGTGCGTGGCAAGGTCTCGCTGTTCGAAGGGCGCGGCGACTACCAGCTGATCCTCGACACGCTCGAGCCGGCCGGTGACGGCGCGCTGCGTCTGGCGTTCGATGCCTTGAAGGAAAAGCTCGGTGCCGAAGGGCTGTTCAGTGCAGACCGCAAGCGCGCCTTGCCCGCTCACCCCCGACGCATCGGCATCGTCACCTCACCCACCGGCGCGGTGATTCGCGACATCATCAGCGTGTTCGGCCGCCGTGCACCGCAGGTGGAGCTGAACCTGATCCCCACCGCCGTGCAGGGTCGCGACGCCATCGGGCAAATCGTCAAGGCGCTGCAGCGGGCCGATGCGCAAGGCTTCGATGCGCTGATCCTGGCCCGTGGCGGCGGTTCGCTGGAAGACCTCTGGTGCTTCAACGAAGAGGCCGTCGCCCGGGCCATTGCTGCCTGCGCCACGCCCATCGTCAGCGCCGTGGGCCATGAGACGGACGTCTCGATCAGCGATTTCGTGGCCGACGTGCGGGCGCCGACGCCGTCGGCGGCGGCCGAACTGCTGGCGCCCGACAGCAGCGGGCTGCGCCAGACCCTCGAGAGCCTGGAGCGGCGCCTGCTGCTGCGCCTGCGCAACCGTCTGGCCCACGATCGCCTGCGGCTGGATGGCCTGTCACGGCGCCTGCGCCATCCGGGCGAGCGTCTGCGCCAGCAGGCCCAGCGCCTGGATGACCTGGACATGCGCCTGCGCCGGGCCTTCACGCTGCACATGCGCCAGCACCAGCAACACCTGGAGCGGCTGCAGGCACGCCTGGGCGCGCAGCATCCGGGGCGCACGCTGACCTTGCTCGGCCACCGCCTGGACGCCCTGGCCGAGCGCCTGCCGCGGGCCATGCGCGACCTGCTCAAGGACCGCCGCCAACGGCTCCAGGCCCAGGTGCAGACCCTGCAAGTGGTCAGCCCGCTGGCGACCCTCGCACGCGGCTACAGCATCCTGCTCGACGAAAAGGGCCATGCCATCCGCAGCGCTGCCGACACCCACACCGGCCAGCGCCTGACCGCTCGCCTGAACGATGGCGAATTGAAGGTGCGTGTCGAAGACAACCACCAGACGCCCGTCACCCTCTCCCTTCTGGACTGACCCATGCCAAGGTTCATCGCTCCCCTGCTAGCCCTTACCCTGCTGTTGGTCGGCACCTGCGCCCAGGCCAGCTACATCACCCGCCAGCTGAACAAGCCGGTGCCGGGCGGCGTGGCGGTGGTCGACCTCGGCCCTTCGGCACAGCCCCCCAGCGCGCGCTTCGAGGGCAAGCCGGTGCTGGTGGTGAAGGAACAGGACACCTGGCTGGCGATCGTTGGCATCCCTTTGACCCACAAGCCGGGCCAGGCGGTGGTGATGCAAGGCTCGCGCAGCCTGCCGTTCATGGTCGGCAGCAAGAAGTACCCTGAACAGCACATCACCCTGAAGAACAAGCGCCAGGTCAACCCGGAGCCCGACGACCTCAAGCGCATCGAACGCGAGCTGGCCGAACAGACCACCGCCTACCGCAGCTTCAGCCCGGTCTTGCCGAGCAACCTGCTGCTGGACAAGCCGGTCAACGGTCCCTTGTCGAGCAAGTTCGGCGTACGCCGTTTCTTCAATGGCGAAGAGCGCAACCCCCATGCCGGTCTGGATTTCGCGGTGCCGGCGGGCACGCCGATCAAGACACCGGCCAATGGCAAGGTGATTCTCATCGGTGATTACTTCTTCAACGGCCAGACGGTGTTCGTCGATCACGGCCAGGGGTTCATCAGCATGTTCTGCCATCTGTCGCGCATCGACGTGAAGAAAGGCCAGGACCTGCGCCGCGGCGAGGTGGTCGGCCGGGTCGGCTCGACGGGGCGCGCCACGGGGCCGCACATGCACTGGAACGTGAGCCTGAACGATGCACGGGTGGACCCGGCGATCTTCATCGGCGCATTCCAACCCTGAACCCGGTGGGTGGACAGGTTTCGAGCGTGCGCCGGTGGTGAAACCAGGGACGTGGGCACGCCAGTCTGGCCCCTCTTTCGATCAATGCTTTCCTCGCGCAATAAAATGCATGCTTTTTTTCTAAAAGCGCCTGTCAGGTTACCCCTGACCTGCCTTTATGATCATTCCTCTCAATTTTTCTACTATGCTTGCCATTCCTTGCACCTGTGGTTAGGGTTGGATGCATGACGACTCCACTCACCCTCATTCTGCTCCGCCAGCATCGCAGCCTTTCCCTGGTCAGCGCACGACTATCGGGTTGAGCCGCGTTACCCCGCTTTCGACCGGTTATCGTCTGGCAGGCCCGATCACGGCCGCTCATTAAAGGATTGCACCATGTCCATGCTCAAAGACCCTTCTCGCAAGTACCGCGCGTTCCCGACCATCGACCTGCCCGACCGCACCTGGCCGTCGAAGGCCATCACCCAGGCGCCGATCTGGTGCAGCTCCGACCTGCGTGATGGCAACCAGTCGTTGATCGAACCGATGGACTCGGCGAAGAAGCTGCGTTTCTGGCAGACCCTGGTGCACGTGGGCGTGAAGGAAATCGAAGCCGCCTTCCCCTCCGCCTCGCAGACCGATTTCGACTTCGTGCGCACGCTGATCGAAGACGGCCACATCCCGGACGACACCACCATCCAGGTGCTCACCCAGGCCCGTGAAGACCTGATCGCGCGGACCTTCGAATCCCTGCGCGGCGCCAAGCAGGCCATCGTTCACCTGTACAACGCCACCTGCCCGTCGTTCCGCCGCATCGTCTTCAACCAGGACAAGCAAGGCGTCAAGGACATCGCGGTCAACGCCGCCAAGCTGTTCGTCAAGTACGCCGCGCAGCAACCCGAGACACGCTGGACGTTCCAGTACTCGCCGGAAACCTTCAGCGCCACCGAGCTGGAATTCGCCAAGGAAGTCTGTGACGCGGTGATCGAGGTGTGGAACCCGACGCCCGAGCACAAGATCATTCTCAACCTGCCGGCCACCGTCGAAGTGGGGACGCCCAACGTCTACGCCGACCAGATCGAGTGGTTCTGCCGCAACGTCAACCGTCGCGACAGCGTGATCATCAGCCTGCATACCCACAACGACCGTGGTACCGGCATCGCCGCCACCGAGCTGGGCCTGATGGCCGGTGCCGACCGTGCCGAAGGCTGCCTGTTCGGCAATGGCGAGCGCACCGGCAACGTCGACCTGGTGACCCTGGCCCTGAACCTCTACACCCAAGGCATCGACCCGCAGCTGGACTTCTCGGACATCGACGGCGTGCGCAAGGTCGTCGAGGAGTGCAACCAGTTGCCGGTCCACCCCCGCCACCCGTACGTGGGCGATCTGGTCCACACCGCGTTCTCCGGCTCGCACCAGGACGCCATCCGCAAGGGCATGAGCAAACAGCAGGACGGCGAACTGTGGGAGGTGCCCTACCTGCCCATCGACCCGGCCGACATCGGTCGCAACTACGAGGCGGTGATCCGCGTCAACAGCCAGTCGGGCAAGGGTGGCATCACCTACCTGCTCGAGCAGGAGTACGGCATCAGCCTGCCGCGCCGCATGCAGATCGAATTCAGTCAGGTGGTCCAGGGCGAAACCGACCGCCTGGGCTTGGAAATGACGGCTCAGCAGATCTACAGCCTGCTGCAGAAGGAATACCTGCAAGCCAATACGCCCTATGCATTGGTCAGCCACCGCCTGCGGGAAGAGAACGGCCACAGCGCCGTGGAAGTGGACGTCGCGGGTGAAGGCGAGACCACCCTGAAATGGTCCGGCAAGGGCAACGGCGCCCTGGAGGCGCTGGTCGCCGGCTTGCCGGTGGCGGTCGAGATCATGGACTACAACGAGCACGCCATTGGCGCAGGCACTCATGCCAAGGCCGCCGCCTATATCGAGCTGCGCGTGGCGGGTGGACGTCCGGTCCACGGGGTGGGCATCGATGAAAACATCACGACGGCCAGCTTCAAGGCCTTGTTCAGTGCGCTGAACCGTTCGTTGAGCCAACAGAACGCCAAGGCGGCCTGAGCGCCTGACGCATGAAAAAAGCCCGCATCCAGGATGCGGGCTTTTTTGTTTCTGGCAGCTCGAGCGCGCGGGTTTGCGTGAGCGCCCTCCAGACCGAGCGCTCGACACCTTGCCCTTAGTCGAACAGTGCCATCGCCTCGGCGCTGCACTCGGTGATGCGACCCCAATCGCCGTTCTTGATCCAGCTGCTGTCGAGCATCCAGGTGCCACCCACGCACATGACGTTGGGCAAGGCCATGTAGTGGCGTGCGTTGCTCGCGTTCACGCCCCCCGTCGGGCAGAAACGAATGTCGCCGAAGGGGCCGGCGAAGGCCTTGATCGCCGCGACGCCGCCAGCGATCTCGGCCGGGAACAGCTTGAAGCGGCGGTAGCCCAGCGCATAGCCGGTCATGATCTCCGAAGCCGTGCTGATGCCTGGTAGCAGGGGAATGTCGCTGTCCACACCGGCCCTGAGTAGCTCCGACGTGATCCCCGGGGTCACCACGAATTGCGCACCGGCAGCCTGCACGGCAGCGAACATCGTGCAATCGAGCACGGTGCCAGCCCCCACGCACAGCTCGGGCCGCTGCTCGCGCAGCACCTCGATGGCCTTGAGGCCATGCTCGGAACGCAAGGTCACTTCGAGCGTACGAATGCCGCCCTCGGCCAGGGCGTCGGCCAGTGGCAGGATGTCCTGTTCGCGGGCAATGGTGATGACCGGAAGAATGCGGGCGCGCTCGCACAAGGCGTCGATGCGCGCCACCTTCTCGGGCATGGTCAGCAGAGGCTGAGGGCGTTCAAGCGTGGGCATGGCTGGGAATCCTTGGCTCATGGGCACCAGTACAGATGCAACGGGTCCTGAAGAAATGCGCGGATCGGCATCAACGCGGCATCATCGCCGGCCAGTGCCTCGCGCAGGGTCGCGAGCTTGCCCTGCCCTTGCACGGACAAAGCCGTGAAGGCGGCAGTGGCCAGCAGCGCGCGGGTCATGCTCAAGCGTTGATGGGGCACACTGGGTGCAAGCATCGGCAGGCAGCGGTGCTCGCCGGTGCGCTGCAGCCCGGCGCGCACCTGCGGGCTGGCCGGGAACAGCGAAGCGGTGTGACCGTCGTCGCCCATGCCGAGGACCAGCACATCGATCGGCGGCAGATCGACCAGGGCGCGGTCGGCCGCTTCGGCAGCGGCGTCCAAGGTGTCGGCCGGGCGGTACAGGCCAACGAAGCGAGCCTTGGCCGCCTCCCCCTTGAGCAGATGCTGGCGCAACAGTCCGGCATTGCTGTCGGCATGTTCCACCGGCACCCAGCGCTCGTCGGCCAGGCTCACCACCACCTTGGACCAGTCCAGCGGCTGACTGGACAAGGCCTCGAGAAACGGCACCGGGCTGCGCCCACCGGACAGCACCACGGTCGCTTGCCCCTTGGCGTCTATGGCCTGGCGCAGCCGCTCGGCCACATCCTGGGCCAGACCGGTGGCCAATGCACGGGCCTCGGTGAACGTGTGTGCCTGCACGTTGGCTGGCAGTCGCAGTTCAGATATCGCCATACCATGACCTCCCATCGCGTGTAATCAGGGCGACCGCACTCATCGGCCCCCAGGAACCGGCCGCGTAGGGCCGAGGCATGTCGCCGGCCTGCTTCCAGCCGGCGATCAGTTGATCGCACCACGCCCAGGCGTGCTCGATCTCGTCCTTGCGCACGAACAGGTTCTGGTTGCCGCGCATCACTTCCAGCAACAGCCGCTCGTAGGCGTCGGGGATACGGGCGCTGCGGCGCCAGGTGTCGGAGAAATGCAGCTGCAGCAGGTCGCTGCGCAGGTGCATGCCCTTGTCCAGCCCTTGCTCCTTGGTCATCACCCGCAAGGAGATGCCTTCGTCCGGTTGCAGGCGGATGACCAGCTTGTTGCCGATCTGCAGGCGCTGCTCCGGGGCGAAGATGTAGTGCGTCGGTTCCTTGAAATGGATGACGATCTGCGACAGCTTCTGCGGCATGCGCTTGCCGGTACGCAGGTAGAACGGCACGCCCGACCACCGCCAGTTGCGAATGTCGGCGCGCAGGGCGACGAAGGTTTCGGTGTCGCTCTGGCTGTTGGCGTTGTCTTCGTCCAGGTACCCTGGCACCGGCTGGCCATCGCTGTGCCCGGCGATGTACTGGCCACGCACCACACGGCTGCCCAGCCCTTCGCCGGTGATCGGCGCCAGGGCCTTGAGCACCTTGACCTTCTCGTCACGGATGCTGTCGGCCGACAGGTCGCCCGGCGGGTCCATGGCGATCAGGCACAGCAGCTGCAGCAGGTGGTTCTGGATCATGTCGCGCAACTGGCCGGCCTTGTCGAAATAGCCCCAGCGGCCTTCGATGCCGACCTTCTCGGCCACGGTGATTTCCACGTGGGAGATGGAGTTCTGGTTCCACTGGGTCTCGAACAGGCTGTTGGCGAAGCGCAGAGCGATGAGGTTCTGCACGGTCTCCTTGCCCAGGTAGTGGTCGATGCGGTAGACGCGGCTTTCCGGGAAATACTGGGCCACGGCATCGTTGACCCGGCGCGACGACTCCAGGTCGTGGCCGATGGGCTTTTCCAGCACCACACGGGTGCGCTCGGCCAGGCCGACCCCATCGAGGTGTTCGCAGATGGCCCCGTACACGGCAGCGGCCGTGGCGAAATAGGCGATCAGCGGCTGATCAGGCGTGACCGCCTCGGCCAGGCGGCGATAGCCGTCGCGCTCGAGGAAATCCAGGTGCAGGTAGGTGATGCGGGCCATGAACCCTTGCATGGCCGTCTCGTCCACGTCGCTAGCCGGCAGGTAGCGCCGCAGGTGGCTCTCGATCGAGGCCAGGTGCGCGTCGTCGCTGCCGGCCTCGCGAGCCAGGGCCAGCAGCCGGGTATCCGGGTGCAGCAGACCGGCTCGGTCGAGCTGGTACAACGCCGGGAACAGCTTGCGCAGCGCCAGATCGCCAAGGGCGCCGAACAGGCCGAAGGTACAGGGTTCTACGCTGATCGCAGGCATGATGTTGGGTTCTTTCATAAATTGACCCTAGGAATACCGGTTCATTGGCTTTTTTTCAAGGGAATATGTAGTAATAAACACAACATTATCGGGCAGCGTGTGCATACAGGTGGTGCGCGCACGACAGCTGCCAGTAGGATAGACCTCACAAACGGCCCGCTGCTTCGCCAGCCGGTCGCCCCCCTGACTCAAGGACACCCCATGGACCGTGTGCGAAATCTCCTGGAACAGATCCAGGGACGCCTCGAGGATTTGAACAAGGCCGAGCGCAAGGTGGCCGAAGTCATCCTGCTCAACCCCCAGCAGGCCACGCGCTTCAGCATCGCGGCGCTGGCCCAGGCGGCGAAGGTCAGCGAACCGACCGTCAACCGTTTCTGCCGCTCGTTCGGCGTCAGCGGCTACCCCGAACTCAAGCTGCAACTGGCGCAGAGCCTGGCCAGCGGCGCGGCCTACGTGAGCCGCGCGGTCGCCGAGGACGACGATCCGGCGGCGTACACCCAGAAGATCTTCGGCAGCGCCATCGCGTCGCTCGACAGTGCCTGCCAGCAACTCGACCCGCAGCAGGTCAGTCGTGCGGTGGACATGATGATCCAGGCGCGGCAGATCCACTTCTTCGGCCTTGGGGCTTCGGCGCCGGTCGCCCTGGACGCCCAGCACAAGTTCTTCCGCTTCAACCTGGCGGTGTCGGCACATGCCGATGTGCTGATGCAGCGAATGCTGGCGTCGGTGGCACATACGGGGGATCTGTTCGTGATCATTTCCTACACCGGTCGCACGCGCGAGCTGGTGGACGTGGCGCGGCTCGCCCGGGAAAACGGCGCTTCGGTGCTGGGCCTGACCGCGGCCGGTTCGCCGCTGTCCCAGGCGTGCAGCCTGAGCCTGCACATCCCGCTGCCCGAGGACACCGATATCTACATGCCGATGACCTCGCGCATCATCCAGCTGACCGTGCTCGACGTGCTGGCCACCGGCATGACCTTGCGCCGTGGCGTGGATTTCCAGCCACACCTGCGCAAGATCAAGGAAAGCCTCAACGCCAGTCGCTATCCCGTCGAGGATAGCGACCTGGGTTGAAAGGTCAGGCCGACCGACTCAGAAGGTTGACGAGACCTTAAGGCCCATGACCCAGGCGTCATCGACCTGGCTGACACCGCCGGGACGCTTGATGAACTGCACGTTGGGGCGCACGGTCAGCCAGTCTGTGACGTGCACGCCATAGTAGAGTTCGGCGTCGTATTCGCTGCCGCGCAGCGGGACGAACCCGGGGTTGTCGTAGTCGTCGATGCCGCTGAGGGTGTTGAGCAGCGTAGCCCGCTTGCGCACGTCCTCGTTGACATGGATACGGGCCACGCCCAGGCCGATCACGTCCTTGGGACGGGCATCGAAGGCGCCGGTGTAGAGCACGCCGAGCTGCTGGTAGTTGTCGATCAGGTTGGTCGACTTGTCGTGGACGGTGGCGTTGGCGAACACGCTCAGGCCTCGACTAGCGTCCGACGCCCGGGAGGTCAGCTGCTGCTGCGCCACCAGCCAGGCCCCATGCTTGCTGCCATGGGACTTGAAGGCCTTGCCGGTGAGGGCCTGCTCCTGACCGTCGACGTCCTTGTGCAGATCGTCCGCCGACGCGCTGCTGCGGTAGTAGCCCAGGCGGTACTCACCCGGCAGCCCACCCGGACGCGGGGACCAGATCAGTTCGACCGGCACGATCGTGCCGCGACTGCCGCTGCCGCTCAGCTTGAAGCCGTTGCCGGTTTCCAGGTTGGACGGGTTCTGCTCGAACACTCCCACTTGGACCGCCAGTTCGGGCGAGACGTTGTATTTCAGGCGCCCGCCCCACTGGCTCACAGGCCAGTTGTACCAGATGTCACCGACCCAGTTGCCGACCTGCGAGCCGCACAGCGCCAAGTTCTGGAACTCGCACGGGAAGCTGTTGAACTCCTCGCCCGGGCCGTAGCGGCCGACCTTGAGGTCCAGGGCGCCATCCAGGTAGGTCTGGCGGAGCCACAACTGCGTCAGGCGCCAGGTCTGGCCACGCCCCCAGACTTCCTGCACCGAGCTCAGGTGCCCGGCACGCGGGTCGCCGATGCGGTCATTGGACAGGTTGCGCCCGCTGCGCTCGGTGATGCCGATCTTGAACTCGGCATTCTTCCAGCCCAGCACCTTGTCCAGGTCCGTCAGCAGGCCGAAGGCGAACTGGTCGCTGTAGCGCGCCGTGCGGTCATGGTCGTAGCCGCCATGCACGTTGGTCGCCGCCTCGCCCACGTACTGCAGGCTGAAGTTGTAGCCTTTCTCGATCAGCTCGGTGCGGGTGCCGCCCCAATCCCCGCTCATCCAGGGTGAATCCGTCGCGAACGGTTCGAATGCCTGAGCTTCGCCGCTGGCGATGACGCCCAGCAGACCCAGCGCTCCCAGCGCGCCCATGCGTTTGCACTGCTCCATGATGTGTTTCCTCTTCTTGTTATGGGTATCCAACACGTATCAGCAGCCCTGCTCCAACGGGGCCGCGCCCTGCTCGGCCGACAGCACGGGCGAATGGCGCAAGCGCTCGCCGGTCGCGCTGTCGAACAGCAATACCTTACTGGCGTCGAGCGCCAGGTCCACGTCATCGCCCGCCCGACAGGCCACGTCCGGTGCCAGGCGACAACAGACGTTGGTGTCATTGAGCGTGACGAACGCCAGCAGGTCCGGGCCGGTCGGCTCCGTGACCTGGACGCGCGCGCGAATGCCGGGCAGTGCAGTGCCCTGCCCCAGGCGGGTGCTGATCTGTTCTGGGCGGATACCCAAGGTGACCGTTCGTTCTCGTAGTTCGGGCGTCATGCGCCCAAGTGGCAGTTCATGCAGCCCCTGGCCACTGTCCAACCGTGCCAACGCCAGGCCGTCGCGCTCGACGACGGTCGCCGGAATGAAGTTCATCGGCGGCGAGCCGATGAAGCTGGCCACGAAGCGGTTGGCAGGGTTGGTATAAATGTCGCGGGGCGTGCCGAACTGCTGGATGATACCATCCTTCATCACCGCCACCTTGTCGCCCAGGGTCATCGCCTCGATCTGATCGTGGGTCACATAGACCGTAGTGGTCCTGAGCCGCTGGTGCATCAGCTTGATCTCGGTGCGCATCTCCACCCGCAGCTTGGCATCCAGGTTCGACAGCGGTTCGTCGAACAGGTAGATCTTCGGCCGACGGGCCAAGGCACGCCCCATGGCCACGCGTTGCTGCTGGCCGCCCGACAGCTGGCCGGGCTTGCGTGCCAGCAGGTGTTCGATCTGCAGCAGCCGGGCGACCCGGTCCACCTCGGCGTCGATCTCGGCCTTGGGCAGCTTGCGGATCTTCAGGCCGAAGGCGATGTTGTCGCGCACGCTCATGGTCGGGTACAGCGCATAGGACTGGAAGACCATCGCGATGTCGCGGTCCTTGGGGCTCATGCCGCTGATGTCGGCGCCGTCGACCAGGATGGCGCCGCCGCTGATGTCCTCGAGCCCGGCGATGCAGTTCATCAGGGTCGACTTGCCGCAGCCGGACGGGCCGACCAGGATCAGAAACTCGCCGGAGTCGATCGCCAGGTCGATCGCCTTGAGCGTGTCCGGCAGGCCGCTACCGTAGTGTTTGTTGACGTTGCGTAATTCGAGCCGTGCCATGTCTCACCCCTTGACCGCGCCGGCGGTGAGGCCGCGCAGGAAATATTTGCCAGCCACGACGTAGACCATCAGGGTCGGTAACCCGGCGATCAGTGCCGCTGCCATGTCGACGTTGTATTCCTTGACCCCGGTGCTGGTGTTGACCAGGTTGTTCAAGGCCACGGTGATCGGTTGCGCATCGCCACTGGCGAATACCACGCCGAACAGGAAGTCGTTCCAGATCTGGGTGAACTGCCAGATCAGGCACACCATGATGATCGGCAGCGACATCGGCAGCAGGATGCGCGTGAAGATGGTGAAGAACCCCGCGCCATCCAGCCGCGCCGCCTGCACCAGGGCCAGCGGCACGCTGCAGTAGTAGTTGCGAAAGAACAGCGTGGTGAAGGCCAAACCGTAGACCACGTGCACCAGCACCAGCCCGAGCGTGCTGCTGGCCAGGCCCAGCTTGCCGAGGGTGAAGGACGCCGGCAGCAGCACGGTCTGGAACGGCAGGAAGCAGCCGAACAGCAGCAGGCCGAAGAACAGCTGCGAGCCACGGAAGCGCCACATCGACAGCACATAGCCGTTCAAGGCGCCGAGCAACGTGGAGATCAGCACGGCAGGCACGGTGATCTTCACCGAATTCCAGAAATGCCCGCCCACCGCGTCCCAGGCCTTCAGCCAGCCGATCCCGGTGATCACGTCAGGCCAGCTCAGCAGGTTGCCGGTGCGGATGTCCTCGGGCGACTTGACGCTGGTCAGCAGCATCACCACCAGCGGGACCAGGTAGAGGGCGCAGGCCGCCAGCAAGGTGGCGTGAATGGCCAGGCGGCTGGGCGCGTACCAGCGAGGACTAGTCATGGCGCTTGTTCCTGAGTTCGGAGTACAGATACGGCACGAGGATGGCGAGGATCGCGGCGAGCATCAGGATCGCGCTGGCCGAGCCCATGCCCATCTGCCCCCGGCTGAAGGTGAACGAGTACATGAACATCGCCGGCAGATCCGAGGCATAGCCCGGCCCGCCCGCGGTCATCGCCGCGACCAGGTCGAAGCTCTTGATGGCGATGTGCGCCAGGATCATCACCGCGCTGAAGAACACCGGACGCAGGCTCGGCAGGACGATGCGCAGGTAGATGCGCGGCAGGCTGGCGCCATCGACCTGGGCCGCACGCACGATCGACGGGTCGACGCCGCGCAGACCGGCCAGGAACAGCGCCATGACGAAGCCCGACGCCTGCCAGACCGCCGCGATCACCAGGCAGTAGATGACCCGCTCCGGGTCGACCAGCCAGTCGAAGCGAAAACCCTCCCAGCCCCAGTCGCGCAGCAGCTTGTCCAGGCCCAGGCCGGGGTTGAGCAGCCACTGCCAAGCGGTGCCGGTGACGATCATCGACAGCGCCATCGGGTAGAGGTACACCGTGCGGATGAAGCCTTCGCGGCGAATGCGCTGGTCCAGCAGCACGGCCAGGACCACGCCGATCACCAGGCTGATGCCGATGAACAGGCTGCCGAACACCAGCAGGTTCTTGCTGGCGACCCACCAACGGTCGTTGCCCAGCAACTTGATGTATTGCTCGAATCCGGCCCAGCGGTAGTTGGGCATGAAGGTCGAGCGGGTGAAGGACAATACCAATGTCCAGAGGATGTAACCGTAAAAGCCCACCAGGACGATCAGCATGCTCGGCGCCAGCACCAGTTTCGGTAGCCAGCGCTGTAACGCGTCCAGGGGTGCGGCCCGCGACGGGGCGGCGACTGTGGTCATGCTTGGGTCTCCAGAGGCGAGAGGCAGGGTGCGCGGCGTCAGACCGCCACGCACCTGTCACGCGAAAGCGTCAGCGCGCGGCCTTGATCGCCGCGTTCAACTGTTGAGCGGCCTTGGCCGGGTCGGCCTTGGGGTCGTTCATGAAGTTGCTGACCACATCGAAGATTGCGCCCTGCACGGCCAGCGAGGAGGCCATGTTGTGCGCCATGCTCGGTTGCAGACCCTCGCCCTGCTCGGCCTGCTTGAAGTCCTTGGAGGACTGCTGGGTGCAGGCGTCGAAGGCGTTCATGGCCATGTCCTGGCGTACCGGCAACGAGCCCTTGGCCTGGTTGAAGGCGGTCTGGAAGGCCGGCTCCAGGGCGGCCTTGGCCAGGTCGTTCTGTGCGGCGATGTCTTTTTCGTCCTTGAGCTGGAACATGGCCAGCGAATCGATGTTGTAGGTGAAGCTGCCCTGGGTACCCGGGAACGGTACGCACTGGTAGTCCTTGCCCGCCACCTTGCCGGCGGCGGTCCATTCGCTCTTGGCCCAGTCGCCCATGATCTGCATGCCGGCCTTGCCGTTGATGACCTCGGCGGCGGCGATGTTCCAGTCACGCCCGGCGCGGTTCGGGTCCATGTAGGTGCCGAGCCGTTGCAGGACGCCGAAGGCCTTGACCATGTCCGGGCCGGTCAGGGTCTCTGGATCGAGGTCGACGAAGGCACGGTGGTAACCGACCGGGCCGAGCACGCTCAACACCACGTCCTCGAATACGGTACTGTCCTGCCAGGGCTGCCCGCCGTGGGCCAGCGGCTGGAAGCCAGCGGCCTTGAGTTTGTCGGCGGCGGCGAACAGTTCGTCGAGGGTGGTCGGCACGCGGGCGCCGGCCTTTTCGAAGACGCTCGGGTTGATCCACAGCCAGTTGGCGCGGTGGATGTTCACCGGCACGGCCACGTAGTGACCGTCGTACTTCATGATGTCGGCGACCTTGGCCGGCAGCAGCGCGTCCCAGTTGTTGGCCGTGGCGACCTCGTCCAGTTCGGTGAGCAGACCGAGGGCGCCCCACTCCTGGATGTCCGGACCCTTGATCTGGGCGGCAGCAGGCGGGTTGCCAGCGACTGCGCGGGTCTTGAGCACGGTCATGGCCGCCGCACCGCCGCCGCCGGCGACGGCATTGTCCTTCCAGGTGTAACCGTCCTGGACGATCTGATCCTTGAGGGTCTTGACGGCGGCGGCTTCACCCCCGGAGGTCCACCAGTGCAGCACCTCGACGGTGCCCTTGTCGTCGGCGAACGCCGCCAGGGGCATCAGCGAAGCGAGGGAAATGGCAGTGGCGATACGTGTGAACGTAGTCATGGGCAATACCTTGTTGTTGTTATGCGAAGTCGTTTCGAGCGAACGATTCCTGGCCAATGACGGCATGGCCGGTATTGGGCAAGGAGTCTAACCAGACCTTCAGGCCTGGCAGGTCACGAAAGGTTGGAGAAATGTCACCGGATGGTGACATTGCATGGCCAATGGCCGCAGGGCTCACCGGGGCAGGCTCAAGGTCACACGCAGGCCGCCCTGGCGCAGGTTGAGCAGGCTGACTTCGCCGCCATGGCTGTGGGCGATGTTGCGCGCGATGCCCAGCCCCAGCCCATAGCCTTGCTGCTGCTGGCCCAGGCGGACATGGGGCTCGAAGACCTGCTCCAGCTGCTGGGCCGGCACGCCTGGCCCCTGGTCGTCGACCTGCAGGACGAACCCGCTGGGGCTGTCGAGCACTCGCAGGTGAGCACGCTCGCCGTACTTGATGGCGTTGTCGATCAGGTTGCCGATGCAGCGGCGCAGGGCCAGGGGTTTGCCAGGATACGGTGACAGGCTGCGCCCCTCCAGGGTGACACGGCCGTCCTCCAGGTAGGGTTCGGCCAGCAGCTGCAACACGTGGTCGAGGTCCACCGGCTCGACGTTCTCATGGATGTCGGTGTCTTTCACGCATTGCAGCGCGCCCTTGACCAGCAGTTCCAGCTCGTCGAGGTCACGGGTGAAGCGCGCCTGCACCTGCTCGTCCTCGAGCAGCTCGACGCGCAGCCGCAAACGCGTGATCGGTGTGCGCAAGTCGTGGGAGATCGCGCTGAACAACTGGCCCCGCTCGGTCAGGTAGCGGGTGATGCGTTCGCTCATGCTGTTGAAGGCGCGTGCCACGTCCGCCACCTCACTGCCCCCACCCACGGGCACCGGTGCCACCTCGCCGCTGAGCGACATGTCCCGTGCCGCGCGGGCCAGCCGCTTGAGCGGACGGCTCTGCCAGTGCACCAGCAGGCCGATGAACAGCAACAGCAGCACGCTGGTGATGCCCATGAACAGCAATTGCTGACGCGGCAGCTCGGGAGGCTCCGGCTCGGTGTAGGGCGCCGGCAGCAGCGAGGCGATGTACAGCCATTCGTTCTCGGCCAGGCGGATCTGTGTGACCAGCACGGGCGGATCGAGCGGTTCCAGGGTGAGGGAATAGTGCGCCCAGGAGCGTGGCAGCTCGTCCAGGCGCAGGCCACTGTTGAAGATCCGTAGCTCGCCGGGGCTGACGAAATTCACCTCGAACTGCACGCCCTCGCCCAGGCGCTGGCCCAGCACCTGGCGAAACACGTCGATCACGGCCTGCTTGCGCGGCGTCGCTGGCAGCGTGCGCATCTGCAAGGCGTGCTGATTGAGCGAGACGAAAAAGCGTGTGCCGCCCATGTGCCGCAGCTGGTCCAGCACCATCGGCCGATAGGCCACCGGCAGCGAACGCAGGTAACTGGCGCTGGCGCCCATGGAATGGGCCAGGCTGCCCGCGCTGGCCTGCAGACCCTGCACCTGGCTGGCGCGCCATTGCGAGACCCAGACCAGGCTCGAAAGCGCCTGGGCGAGCGCCACCACCAGCAGCGTCAGCAACAGCATGCGCCCCAGCAGCGAGCGGGGCAGCAGCCGCCAGCGACGCTCAGCGACCGGTGCTGACATGCGCGGCCAGCAGGTAGCCACTCCCCCGTACGGTGCGGATCAACCGCGCCGGCCGGTCCACGTCGCGCAAGCGCTGACGCAGGCGGCGCACGGCCATGTCGACCACGCGGTCCAGGGGCATCGGCTCGCGGCCACGGGTCACGTTGCCGATGGTGTCGCGGTCGAGGATCTGCTGCGGGCGCTCGAGAAACAGCTTGAGCAGGGCGAAGTCCGCCCCGGACAGCAGCACTTCCTCGCCATCGCGGTGGAACAACCGGTGGCTGACCGTATCCAGGCGCCAGTCGTCGAAGATCAGCACTGCCGAGCCGGTGTCGCGGGCGAACGACGAACGACGCAGCAGGGCCTTGATGCGCGCCTGCAACTCCCGCGGACTGAAGGGTTTGCCCAGGTAGTCGTCGGCCCCCAGCTCCAGGCCGATGACCCGGTCGGCCTCGTCCGAGCTGGCGGTCAGCATGATGATCGGTACCTGGCCGCGCCGAGGATGCTGGCGCGTCCAGCGGCACAGGCTGAAGCCGTCCTCGTCGGGCAGCATCACGTCCAGGATCACCAGGTCGCAGTGGCCCGTGTCGAGGGCCTGGCGAAAGGCCTGGCCATCGGCGACGGCGTGCACCTCGAAGCCGGCGCGGCTGAGGTAGGTGTGCAGCAGTTCGCGAATCTCCTGGTCGTCATCGACCAGCAGAATCGAATGTCCGGCAGTGCTCAACGGTAATTCCCTCTGACAAGCACGCGGGTCTACGCCCGCTGTAATCCGTGTTCGAGCGATTGTTGCAAGGCAACGCCGGCCCCGAGCAGACCGGAGAACGGCGCCGTCACCAGCCAGATCGGGATGCCATCGAAGTAATCGCTCATCACCCCCTTGTCGCACAGGCTGTCGGCGAAGCCGCTCTGGCGGAACAACTCGACGAAGCGCGGGATGACGCCGCCGACGATGTACACCCCGCCGCGGGCGCCGAGGGTCAGCACATGGTTGCCGACCACCCGGCCGAAGAAGCGGCAGAACTGCTCGATCACCGCCAGTGCCCGGGGCTCACCCCCGAGCGCGGCATCGGTGATCTGGGCAGGCGAGTCGTGCCGGGGCCGGTCGCCGTCCAGGGCGCACATCGCCTCGTACAGGCGTACCAAGCCACCGCCGCTGAGCACGTGCTCGGCGCTGACATGACCCAGGCTGGCGTGCAGCTGCTGATGGATCGCCGCTTCGCGCACGTTGCTCACCGGCAGGTCGACGTGGCCACCCTCGCCAGGCAGCGCCAGCCAGCGGCGCCCGTCGAGGTGCAGCAGGCCGGCCACGCCCAGGCCGGTACCTGGCCCGATCACCAGCGCCGGTCGCGTCAGGTCGGCCTGGCCGTCACGCATCGACTGGTACTCGTCCGGCGCCAGGCAGGTCATGCCCAAGGCCATGGCCGAGAAGTCGTTGATCAGCAGCAAGTGCTCGACGGCCAGGCGCGTGCAGAAGGCATCGCGCTGGATGCGCCAGGGGTTGTTGGTGAAGTGGAATTCGTCGCCTTCGACCGGCCCGGCCACCGCCAGGCACACGGCCGCCAGGCCACCGCGGGCAATGCCCTGCTGTTCGAGGTACAGCTCGATGGCGTCCTCGACGCTGTCATGTTCGGCGGTCGGAAACACCTGCACCGCGTGCAGTCGATGATCTTGCCAGAGCGCGAAACGTGCGTTGGTCCCTCCGATGTCGCCTACCAGCAGGGCTGTCATTCCAGATTCTCCAGGGCCGAAGTGAAGGCGCTGGCGCCCTGCTCCGCCGAGCTGAAGGCCACGCGCATGAAGCCAAAGAGCTCGCGCCCGCACCCCAGGTCGTTCCCGGTGGGTGCGGGTGGCATGTCGCGTGCGGCCAGTTCCTCGGCCGACACCAGGACCTGCAGCGTGCCTTCGGCGCCGTCTACGCGCACCCTATCACCATCGCGGACTTTTGCCAGCAGGCCACCGTCATAGGCTTCCGGGCAGACATGGATCGCCGCCGGAATCTTGCCGGAGGCGCCGGACATGCGCCCGTCGGTCACCAGCGCGACCTTGAAGCCGCGGTCCTGCAGCACACCGAGGAACGGGGTGAGCTTGTGCAGTTCCGGCATGCCATTGCAGCGCGGCCCCTGGAAGCGCACCACGGCGACGAAGTCGCACTCCAGCTCGCCGGCCTTGAACGCGTCGGCCAGCGATTGCTGATCGTGGAAGACCCGCGCCGGGGCCTCGACCACCCGGTGCTCAGGCGCCACGGCCGATACTTTCATCACGCCCCGGCCCAGGTTGCCCTGCATCACCCGCAGCCCGCCTTCGGCGGAGAACGGCCGCGCCACCGGGCGCAGGATGCTCTCGTCGAGGCTGTCCCGCGGCCCGTCGCGCCAGACCAGGCGCCCTTCGTCGAGAAACGGCTCCTGGGTGTAGCGACGCAGGCCCGGACCGACCACGGTCTGCACGTCGTCGTGCAACAGACCGGCGTCGAGCAGTTGGCCGATGAGGAAGGCCATCCCCCCGGCGGCCTGGAAATGGTTGATGTCGGCCTTGCCGTTGGGGTAGACGTGGGCCAGGGTCGGCACCACCTCGGACAGGTCGGCCATGTCCTGCCAGGTGAGTTGCAGGCCGGCCGCCTGGGCCATGGCCGGCAGGTGCAAGGTATGGTTGGTCGAGCCCCCGGTGGCATGCAGGGCGACGATGGCGTTGACCATCGACTTCTCGTCGACGATCCGGCCCAGGGGTGTGAACGTGCCACCGGCCTTGGTCAGGCGCGTGACCTGCCGCGCGGCTTCGGCGGTGAGCGCGTCGCGCAACGGTGTATAGGGGTTGACGAAGGAGGCGCCAGGCAGGTGCAGGCCCATCACTTCCATCAGCAGTTGGTTGGTGTTGGCCGTGCCGTAGAAGGTGCAGGTGCCCGGGCTGTGATAGGACTGCATTTCCGCCTCGAGCAGTTCTTCACGGCTGGCCTTGCCTTCGGCGTAGCGCTGACGCACGTCGGCCTTTTCCTTGTTGGACAGCCCGGAGGGCATGGGACCGCCTGGAACGAAGACCGTCGGCAGGTGCCCAAAGCGCAAGGCGCCCATCATCAGGCCGGGGACGATCTTGTCGCAGATGCCCAGCAGCAACGTGGCGTCGAACAAATTGTGCGACAGCGCGATCGCGGTGGACATGGCGATGACTTCACGGCTGGCGATCGCCAGCTCCATGCCCGGTTCGCCCTGGGTCACGCCGTCGCACATCGCTGGCACGCCGCCGGCGAACTGGCCGACCGAACCAATGTCGCGCAGGGCCTGCTTGATCTGCTCGGGAAAGTGCTGGTAGGGCTGATGCGCCGAGAGCATGTCGTTGTAGGCCGAGACGATGGCGACGTTGGCGGCGTTCATCAGCCGCAGGCGTTGCTTGTCCTCGCCCCCGCACCCGGCCACGCCGTGGGCGAAGTTGGCGCATTGCAGGCTGGCGCGGACCGGGCCATCGCTGGCGGCGGCATCGATCAGCGACAGGTAACGCTCACGCGTACGACGACTGCGAGCGATCAGTCGCTCGGTAACCTCAAGGATGCGCGGGTGCATGATGACTCGACTCCAGGCTGACGTTCAGGGGCGGTCTTGAGCGTCCGGCTCGCACATCGTCAGGGCTGAGAAGCACATGCCCGGACCATCGGTAAGCCTGAAGTGCTCGACTGCTCGTTGTAGGTTTGATAAAAATTCTGCCACTACCGGGGCTTGTTTTCTATCATTGAACGAATAATCTTGTAATTCCAACAACAAAATCGTTTCAGTGACGCGACATTCTTGTCACAGCTTTCTTCCCTTCGCCAGAGGTATCGCCCATGACCCTTCGCATTGCCATCAACGGATTCGGTCGTATCGGACGCAACGTCCTGCGCGCACTCTACAGCCAGGGCTACCGCCAGGACCTGCAGGTGGTCGCCATCAACGACCTCGGCGACCTCGCGGTCAATGCCCACCTGCTCAAGCACGACAGCGTACACGGCCTGTTCGACGCCGAGGTGCACGTCGAGCAGGACAGCCTGACGGTCAATGGCGATCGCATCGCGTTCAGCGCCATCCGTAACCCGGCCGAACTGCCATGGCGCGACGAACGCATCGATGTGGTGTTCGAATGTACCGGGCTGTTCACCGACCGTGACAAGGCCGCGGCGCACCTGACTGCCGGGGCAGCCAAGGTCATCGTTTCGGCACCGGCCAAGGGCGCCGATGCGACGATCGTGTACGGGGTCAACCATGACCAGTTGCGCGCCTCGCACCAGATCATTTCCAACGCGTCCTGCACCACCAACTGCCTGGCACCGGTGGCCCAGGTGCTGCACCGCGAATTCGGCATCGAGCATGGCCTGATGACCACCATCCATGCCTTCACCAACGACCAGGTGCTGATCGATGTCAGCCACAAGGATCCCTACCGTGCCCGCGCCGCCACCCAGTCGATGATCCCGAGCAAGACCGGGGCGGCCGAAGCGGTGGGCCTGGTGCTGCCGGAACTGGCCGGACGCCTGACCGGGATGGCGGTGCGCGTGCCGGTGATCAACGTGTCGCTGGTGGACCTGACCGTGACCTTGGAGCGTGAGGCCACGGTCGACGCGGTGAACCAGGCGCTGAAACAAGCCAGCGAGCATTCGCCGGTGCTGGGCTACAACACCTTGCCGCTGGTGTCCTGCGATTTCAATCATGACCCTCGGTCGTCGATCTTCGACGCCAATCACACCCGCATCAGTGGCAGGATGCTCAAGGTCATGGCGTGGTACGACAACGAGTGGGGGTTCTCCAACCGGATGCTGGACACCTGTCTGGCGGCGTGGCGTGCGGGTGAGTGATGCATGCCGAGAAGAAGGGTTGAGGTAGGAAGCGGGCCGGATCCTTCAGCGACAGGATCCGACCACGCGTCGCCTGTATCGCGGGCAAGCCCCCACCTATGAATGAGCTGCGCCGCAGAAGGATAGGCCGCCGCACGTCCATGTGGGAGCGGGCTTGCCCGCGATGGGCTGCAAGGCAGCCCCGTGCCGCTCAGAGCCGTACTCTGCACCTCAATGATCGTGGTGCAGGTACTCGGCCTGCTTGGGCAGCCGCAGGCTGAACAGGAAGGCGATCGCCATCATTGCCGTGACGTACCAGTAGAAGGTGTTCTCCATCCCCAGGGACTTGAGCCCCAGCGCCACGTATTCGGCCGACCCGCCGAACATCGCATTGGCCACCGCATAGGCCAGCCCGACACCCAGTGCACGCACCTGCGGCGGGAACATCTCGGCCTTCACCAGGCCGCTGATGGAGGTGTAGAAGCTGACGATGCACAGCGCCAGGCTGACCAGCACGAAGGCCATGAACGGGCTGCTCACCGTCTTGAGCGCCATCAGCAACGGCACGGTGAACACGGTGCCCAATGCGCCGAACAGCAGCATCGAGGTACGCCGGCCGATCCGGTCCGAGAGCATGCCGAACAGCGGCTGCAGGCACATGAACAGGAACAGCGCGCCGGTCATGACGAAACTGGCGTCCTTGGCGTGCATGCCTGCCGTGTTGACCAGGTACTTCTGCATGTAGGTGGTGAAGGTGTAGAAGATCAACGAGCCGCCCGCGGTGTAGCCCAGCACCGTGACGAACGCGGCGCCATGATTGCGGAACAGGCCGGCGACGCTGCCGGCTTCGGCGCTCTGCCGGGTTTCCGCGCTGCTGGTCTCCTTCAGCGAGCGGCGCAGCATCAGCGAGATCAGCGCGGCGATGGCCCCGACCACGAAGGGGATGCGCCAGCCCCAGGCCCGCAGCTCGTCCTCGGTGAGCACCTGCTGCAGGATCACCACGACCAGGACCGCCAGCAACTGCCCGCCGATCAAGGTGACGTACTGAAACGAGGCAAAGAAGCCGCGCTGCCCGCGCAGGGCCACCTCGCTCATGTAGGTGGCGGTGGTGCCGTACTCACCGCCGACCGACAGACCCTGGATCAGCCTCGCCACCAACAGCAGCAGCGGCGCCCAGGCCCCAATGCTGGCGTAGGTCGGCAGGCAGGCGATGACCAGTGAGCCGAAGCACATCATCAGCACCGAAATCATCAGCGAATGCTTGCGCCCCCGGCGATCGGCGAGCCGCCCGAAGATCCAGCCGCCGATCGGACGCATCAGAAAGCCGGCGGCGAATACGCCGGCGGTGTTGAGCAGTTGCACGGTCGGGTTGTCCGAAGGAAAGAACACCGGCGCGAAGTAGATGGCGCAAAAGGCATAGACGTAGAAGTCGAACCACTCCACCAGGTTGCCCGACGAGGCGCCCACGATCGCGAAGATGCGCTTGCGGCGCTCGTCCTGGGAATAAGGCATTGAAGTCATGGTGGGGTGCTCCCGAATAATTATAGTGTGAGTCTAGACATAACTAGTAACAACACCGTTCCGCAGGGCAGGGACCTATACCCGCTCGATGGCCAGCGCCAACCCTTGCCCCACGCCCACGCACAACGTCGCCAAGCCCATGCGCCCGCCGCTCCTCTCCAACTGATGCAAGGCCGTCATGACCAACCGTGCGCCGCTCATGCCCAGCGGATGACCCAGGGCGATGGCGCCGCCATTGGGGTTCACCTGAGGCGCATCGTCCGCCAATCCCAACCCGCGCAGCACCGCCAGGCTCTGGCTGGCGAACGCCTCGTTGAGCTCGATGACGTCGAAATCGCAGACCTTAAGCTTCAGCCGCTCGAGCAGTTTGGTCACCGCCGGCACCGGACCGACGCCCATCACTCGCGGCGCCACGCCGGCACTGGCCATGCCCAGCACCCGCGCCCGTGGCGTCAACCCATGCCGCCGCACGGCCTCGGCCGACGCCAGGATCATCGCGGCGGCGCCATCGTTGACGCCCGAGGCATTGCCTGCCGTGACGGTCTTGTCAGCCCCATTGACCGGCTTGAGCCGCGCCAGCGCCTCGAGGGTGGTGTCGGCACGCGGATGTTCGTCACGCTCGACCCAGGTGTCGCCTTTCTTGTGCACAAGGCGCACCGGTACGATTTCCTCGGCGAAGAAGCCCGCCGCCTGGGCGGCGGCCGCACGCTGCTGGCTTCGCAGAGCGAAGGCATCCTGATCGGCGCGCGAGATGCGATGCTCCTCGGCGACGTTGTCGGCCGTCTGCGGCATCGAATCGACCCCATGCGCCGCACGCATCGCCGGGTTGACGAAGCGCCAGCCGAGGGTGGTGTCCTCGAGCTGCTGGGTGCGCGCATAACCGCTGTCGGCCTTGCCCATGACGAATGGCGCCCGGGACATGGACTCCACCCCCCCAGCAACGGCCAGTTCCATTTCGCCACTGGCGATGGCACGAAACGCCGTACCGATCGCTTCCATGCCGGAGGCGCACAGACGATTGAGCGTCACCCCGGGCACCGACTCGGGCAGGCCTGCCAGCAGCGACGCCATGCGCGCCACGTTGCGGTTGTCTTCGCCTGCCTGGTTCGCGCAGCCGAGAAAGACTTCGTCGAGCTGCGTCCAGTCCACCGACCGGTTGCGCTCGACCAGAGCCTTGAGCGGCACCGCCGCCAGGTCGTCGGCGCGTACGCCGGCCAGAGCCCCGCCATAGCGGCCGATCGGGGTGCGGACCGCATCGCACATGAAGACATCGCGCATCGTGCTTCTCCTGCCTGTCGGCCATGAGGCCAGATGGACAGCAGAATAGTGAGAGGATCTCGAGCGCTACAATCCAGCCACCGCATCTGTGGGCGGTTACCGAACACATTCAGCGCTTCTACCCCTAAGCGAGCGTAAGACGCTCGGGCCGCTCCCGGTTGCCGTTCAGGCGAACAGCTGCGCGCACAGGTCGCGACTGGCAGCCAGCAGGATGGGCAGGAACCGCTGCTCGAGTTCGCCCCGCGTCACACGCCCGACATGGGTACTGACGTTGAGCGCGGCCAGCACCTGCCCGGAGGCGTCGTACACCGGCACGGCAATCGAACGCAGGCCTTGCTCCAGTTCCTGATCGACCACGCACCAGCCCTGCTCGCGGACCTGTCGAATGCACGCCAGCAATGCAGCAGGCTCGTGCAGGGTGCGACTGGTGCGCGGCTTCATGTCGGCCCGCTCGAGATACTCTTGCAAGCTGGCATCGTCCAGCGCGGCCAGCATGATACGCCCCATCGACGTGCAGTACGCCGGCAACCGCCCACCCACCGACAGGTCCACCGAGATCAGCCGCTCGACGGTGGCCGACCGGGCGATATAGAGGATGTCGTCGCCTTCGAGCGTGGCCATGTTGGCCGCTTCGTGCAATTGCTCGCTGATGCGATCCAGGTAGGGCTGCGCAGAGACGGCCAGCGGGGTCGACGACAGGTAGGCATGGCCCAGCGTCAGTACCTTGGGCAACAGGGAATAGGTACGCCCGTTGGTGGTCGCGTACCCCAGCTTCATCAGGGTGTGCAGGCACCGTCGCACGGCCGCGCGCGGGATTTCGGTCCGGTGGCTGATCTGTGCGATGGTCAGATGACGCTTACGCTCCTGAAAGGCCTGGATCACCGCCAGCCCGCGGGCCAGCGACGTCATGAAATCCGGGTCGCCCGTGAAGGCCTGGATCCGCTTGGCGGGCGAAGCGACGATCGGTGGGGCTAGCCCAACCGCCACGGGAGGCGCCTGCGGCACCGGATCGCAGGGGATGGCCGGCTCTTGTTCGTTCATGCGTCACCTCGAAGCGCTTGGTTTGTGCGATTATCGGACAATCGACCGATAATCGCAATTGACCGGCGATACATTTGCTTATACCTTGAGTGGGCCCATGTGGCTTCTTTGGAGAGACTGGTCAGGTACCCACCGTGGAAGTCCCTAGGCACGGCCTTGCTCCGTGGCGAGGCCGTCTCACCCTCTCTTCTGCTATTTCAGAACTTTCCTACAAACAACATCTCATATGATCATGAGCGATTGATTGATTGCAGACTGTCGAGCCCTCAACTTCGCCGCTGGCCCGATACAATGAAGACCTTCATGGAACAGCGGTGGGCAGAGTGGCTATAATCGCCAGCGCGCCTTGCCATGACGCTTGAATGCCTGGATCCAATCCAATCGTTCGGACGCTCGACGCAGCGCCCTGTCGAGAGGCGCCTGCCGCCTCCAATCTTGTTTGAACCGAGTTGCTACGACACGTTGTTTGCCTTGGCCACGTAGCCGCATGCCGTCTGCATGCAGTCGCCAGGCTTCATTAATGATCGATGGATACTACTGTGACGAAAGATGAACTGCGCGCCGAACTCGAGCGTCAGGCCGACCGTTACAAGGATGTGTACGGTGGCGAAGTCACCACCTATGCCGCTCAACCGGAACCTGAGCGCAAACCGTGGCGCAAACGCTCCACGGTCCAGGACCAAGTCTTCGCTCAAGAGTTGGAGAAGATGGAGAAAGAGTTACGGGACGACAAGCTCTGAAGGTGCCCTTCCCGTAACGCATCGCTCGATGGCCCTTTCGAGCATGCGCTTCGTGCAGGGCTGACCTGTAATTTGACAAATTTCATGTCTTTTTTCGGCGCTGTCCCAGTAGTTCATTTTGCTCCGTTTGGCGACACATTCGCTGGCGATCGAAACGACTCATGGCGCGATCGGCCTGAACCGAAGACCCGTGACCTACCCAGCCCCCAGGCCTCGGTTCGTCGCCGGTTGCTTCAGGGGGGGATCGATTGCCAGGGTTTTCTGGCATAATCCGCCCCCCCTACGACCGCCAGACAAACTTCATGATCGATTTATTCAGCGGACTGGATGCCTGGGTTCTGGTGAGCCTGGTACTCGCCGTCACCTTCGTGCTCGCCTTCGAGTTCATCAACGGTTTTCATGACACCGCCAATGCGGTAGCCACCGTCATCTACACCAAGGCCATGCCACCACACCTGGCCGTGTTCCTGTCCGGTGTCTTCAATTTCCTGGGCGTGCTGCTGGGCGGCGTCGGCGTGGCCTATGCCATCGTCCACCTGCTGCCGGTCGAGCTGTTGATCAACGTCAACACCGGGCACGGCCTGGCCATGGTCTTCTCGTTGCTGGCTGCAGCCATCACCTGGAACCTGGGCACCTGGTACTTCGGCATTCCGGCCTCCAGCTCGCACACGCTGATCGGCTCGATCCTCGGCGTAGGTCTGGCCAATGCCCTGATCAACGACATTCCGTTGGGCGATGGGGTCAACTGGCAGAAGGCGATCGACATCGCCCTTTCCCTGGTGGTGTCGCCCGTGGCGGGCTTCGCGGTCGCGGCCCTGGTGCTGATCGGCCTGAAGTGGTGGCGCCCGCTGTCGAAGATGCACAAGACCCCGGAGCAGCGCCGCAAGCTCGACGACAAGAAGCATCCGCCGTTCTGGAACCGTCTAGTCCTGGTCATCTCGGCCATGGGCGTGAGTTTCGTGCACGGCTCCAACGATGGCCAGAAAGGCATCGGCCTGATCATGCTGGTGCTGATCGGCATCGTGCCGGCGCAGTTCGTGCTCGACCTGGGCAGCAGTACCTACCAGATCGAGCGCACCCGTGACGCCACGCTGCACCTGAGCCAGTTCTACCAGCGCAACGAAGCGACGCTGGGTGAGTTCCTGGCCCTGGGCAAGGCCAAGACGGGCGATCTGCCGGAGCAGTTCAGCTGCGACCCCCAGCAGACCGAGCCGACCATCACCGCCTTGCAGCGCACGCTCAAGGGCGTGACCGACTATCACGCACTGCCGTCCGAGCAGCGCGTCGAAGTCCGCCGCTACCTGCTGTGCCTGGACGACACGGCCAAGAAGGTCGGCAAGCTGCCAGGCCTCGACGCACGCGAGAAGTCCGACCTCGAGAAGCTGCGCAAGGACCTGACGGCGACCACCGAGTACGCTCCGTTCTGGGTGATCGTGGCCGTCGCGCTGGCCCTGGGCCTGGGCACCATGGTCGGCTGGAAGCGTGTGGTGCTGACCGTGGGCGAGAAGATCGGCAAGCAGGGCATGACCTATGCCCAGGGCATGGCCGCCCAGATCACCGCGGCCTGTGCCATCGGCATGGCCAACGTGTTCAGTCTGCCGGTCTCGACCACCCACGTCCTGTCCTCCGGCGTGGCGGGCACCATGGTGGCGAACAAGAGCGGCCTGCAAGGCGGCACGGTGAAGACCATCCTGATGGCCTGGGTCCTGACCCTGCCGGCCTCCATGGGCCTGGCTGCCGGGCTGTTCTGGCTGGCGTCCAAAGCGCTGGCGTAAGGCGGCAAGCGGCAAGCGGCAAGCGGCAAGCGGCAAGTAAGCGCCGCTTGCCGCTTTCGGTTCAACCCTGCAAGCAAAATCACGCTTCCCCTCACGCATCCACGCTACCCCTCTGGCCTCTTCTTGCAGCTTGCCACTTGCCACTTGCGGCTCGCCCTTCCGCTTTTCCCCTCCC
>NZ_JAAMQJ010000016.1 GCF_013523125.1 Pseudomonas entomophila
GTGGGAGGGAGGGACAGTGTGCCATGGGCAGAAACGACCTGTGATACGCCGTCAGAAAAAGCATCTGATCATGGGCGACATTGCTGTACGATGCCAAGGTCAGCCAGGACGGTCCCCGACGCTTTTGCCCTTTCGCGCAAGACCGTTCACGTCACCATGCCTACCACTGCCCGACACCCTTGAGAGAAGGCGCTCATGTGCACTCCGCCTTCGACCATGACCTCCTACTCTTCCCACGTCCCTGAACAGGGCCGAAAGAACAGCACGGTGAGCCTTCTGGACAACCTTTCCTTCGAACAAGCCCTGGCCAATTGCGCCAACGAGCCTATCCAGTACCCCGGCGCCATCCAGCCTCACGGCGTATTGATGACGCTCAGCGAGCCTGCGCTGCACATCGTGCAGATCAGCGCGAACGTCGAGGCACGGCTGGGCGTTCCCGTGGACCAGGCTCTGGGCCGGCCACTGGCCCAGGTGCTTGGCCCGGTGCTGGCCGATGACGTGCGTGAGCTGGTCGCGCTGAACCTGGCCGAGCGCCTGCAACCGTTGCGCATGGACGTGAACGGCACGCGCTTCGAAGGCTTCGTCCATCGCCATGACGGCCTGTTGATCCTCGAACTCGAAGTGCTGGCCCCGGGCAAACGTGACCCACACCACCACCTCGACCGCCTGCTGCAGCGCTTGCACGCCGCCCCTGGCCTGGACGCGTTGTACGCACTGGCGGTCAACGAGGTGCAGGCACTGACCGGCTACGACCGCGTGCTGATCTACCGCTTCGAAGCCGAAGGCCATGGGCAGGTGATTGCCGAGGCGTCCTCGCCCGGCATGGAGCTGTTCGAGGGCCTGTTCTTCCCGGCTTCGGACATTCCAGCCCAGGCCCGTCAGTTGTACCTGAGCAACTGGCTGCGCATCATTCCGGACGCCAACTACACGCCAGTGCCTGTCCTGCCCGCCCTGAGGCCGGACACCGAGGCCCCTCTGGACCTGAGTTTCGCGACGCTGCGCAGCGTGTCGCCCATCCATTGCCAGTACATGCGCAACATGGACGTGCTCTCGTCGATGAGCATCTCGCTGATCTGCGAAGGTCGTCTCTGGGGCCTGATCACCTGTGGCCACCGTACCCCCCTGCACGTGCCCAGCGACCTGCGTGGCGCGTGCAAGACCATCGGTCAGGTGCTGTCGTTGCAGATCAGTGCCATGCAGGCGCTGCAGCTGTCCGCCGAGCGCGAGTCCAAGCTCGATAACCTGGCTGGGTTGACCCAGGCCATGCGCCACAGCGCAGGTACGGTGTTCGAGGGGCTGGGCGAGCATACCGAGGCCTTGATGGCACTGGTCGATGCCGACGGCGTGGCGATCATCGAGGACCAGCAGTTGCACATGGCCGGGCGTTGCCCCGAGCCGGCCCTGGTCCGGGAACTGCACCAGTGGATCGCGCAGCAGGCCATGCCCGTGTTCGACACCGACGAGCTGGGCAGCCACTTCGCACCGGCCAGGGCCTACCGGCTTCAAGCCAGTGGCGTACTGGCCCTGACCCTGCCCAAGCCCGTCACCAATGGCATCCTCTGGTTTCGCCCGGAGGTCAAGGAGACGCTGTCCTGGAGCGGCGACCCGAGCAAGCCGATGCACCTGGATCCGTCCGACGGCACGCTACGCCTGCGTCCGCGTACGTCGTTCGAGCTGTGGAAGGTGGAGATGCAAGGCATTTCGCGCATGTGGTCCCACGGCGATCGATTCGCCGCCAACGAACTGCGTCGCTGGGCCCTGGAGATCGACCTGTCGCACCAAGTGCTGCGCGAGCAGGCGGCAGTGCGCGCCCGCGATGACCTGGTGGCCGTGGTCTCGCATGACCTGCGCAACCCCATGACGGTGATCGGCATGCTGTGCGGCATGATGCAGAAGGCCTTCAGCGGCGACGGCTCCAATGCCTCGCGGCGCATCACCTCGGCGATCGGCACCATGCAACAGGCCACCAGCCGCATGAACGCCCTGCTCGACGACTTGCTGGACACCTCGAAGATCGAGGCAGGGCGCTACGTGATCACGCCGGCCGCGCTGGACGTCACGCAGATCCTCGAGGAAGCGCAGACACTGCTGTCGCCCCTGGCGGTGCTCAAATCGGTTCTGGTCACCTTCGAGGCCGAGCCAGGGCTCTGGGTGGATGCCGATCCCGAGCGCTTGTTCCAGGTGCTGTCGAACCTGGTGGGCAATGCCATCAAGTTTACCGATGCCGAAGGCGTGGTGCAGGTCAGCGCAGTGGCCAGCGGCGACGTCGTCGCGTTCACCGTGCGCGATACGGGCCGTGGCATACCGGTCGATCAGCTGCCGTACGTGTTCGACCGCTACTGGACGGGCCGCGAGGGCAATCCGAACGGTACGGGGCTGGGGCTCTACATCACCCAAGGGATCATCAAAGCCCATGGTGGCAGCATCGAAGCCAGCAGCCTGCCCGGCCTGGGCAGCACGTTCCGGTTCACCCTGCCACGGCTGCACCCTGAGGTACCGTCCTTGTCGGACACGCGCGCCGACGCACCGTGAGCGCATCCTGGTAACAGCCATGCGACTGGCACGGCCCAGGAGGATGCCACGTCGACGGCACCGTGACCGTGCCTAAATCCAGCGCGTCCTGCCTCGTTTTCTGGGTAAGCCCATGAACACAAGGACGCGCACCATGGCCTTCCTCTCTCGCCGCTCATTGATGGGGCTCGGCCTGGTACTGCCGACCTTGCCGCGCCTGGCCTGGTCGGCGCCGTCCGTCGACAGGCGCCCGTCTGCGCCGGTTCTGCTCAACTACAACGAAAGCCCCTGGGGCCCGAGCGCGGCGGCGCGGCGCGCCATGCAAGACGGCATCGTCCAGGCAGGGCGCTACCCGTACGGCGCGCAGTATCGGCTGATCGACATCTATGCCGCACAGCAGGGCCTTGAGGCCAGCCAGGTGCAGGTTTTCGGCGGTTCCCGGCTGGCGCTGCAGCATGCCGTCCTGGCGTTCACCGGACCCCGCAGCCTGGTGATGGCCGACCCGTCCTACGAAGAGCCCGCCCAGGCCGCCGCGCGCCATGGCGCCACGGTACATGCCGTTGCCCTGAACCGACAGCACGCGCATGACGTCGATGCGATGCTGGCAGCGGATGCCCAGGCTGGATTGATCTATGTCTGCAACCCCAACAACCCCACCGGCACGCTCACGCCCCGCGCCGACATCGAACGCCTGCTACGCGACAAGCCGGAAGGGTGCGTGGTGGTGGTCGACGAGGCATACATCCATTTCAGCGATGCCCTCAGTTGCGTCGACCTGATCGCGCGCCACCCGGAGCTGCTGGTGCTTCAGACCTTTTCCAAGCTCTACGGCCTGGCCGGGGCACGGCTGGGGCTGGCCCTCGGGCAAACGCCCTTGCTCGAGCGGCTGGAAGTTCACGATGGCTACAACGTTTCCAACGTATCGGCGCTGCTGGCAGGGCAAGCGTCCCTGGAAGACGAGGCGCTGGTCCCGTCGCGCAAGGCGCTCAACACGCGCTTGCGCGAAGAAACCATTACCTGGCTGGGCGAGCGAGGCTGGCGCTGCACGGCTTCGCAGGCCAACTGCTTCATGATCGACCTGCGCCAGCCGGCACAACCGGTGGTCGAGCGCCTGGCAGCGGCAGGTGTCATGGTGGGCCGTGTCTGGCCCAGCTGGCGGCACTGGATGCGTGTCAGCGTTGGCGACGACACTGACATGCAACGTTTCAGAGAGACTTTCGCACGGGCCGTTTCTTCGTAGACCCCCTCCCTGATGCTGAAGGACATGGTTTACAGCCTTCGCGGGCCCTGCGGACCCAATCGCGGCGAATGTGGGCTTGCCCGCGATGCAGGCGGCGCCGGATCGGACGCCATCGCGGGCAAGCCCGCTCCCACACGGACCGCAATGCCCTGCCTTATCGCGGTGTGACTACGGGTGGAGCGGCCCCAGTGCCGCGATTGGGCCCGCAGGGCCCACACATCAGCCCATGCGGTCGGACAGTTGCTCCCACAGGGTCGTACAGCCAGTCTCACGACGGTGTAGTCATGGGTGAGCCGTCCTTTCACTCCCGGCAACCGAGGCGAGTCTCAGGCCAGTTTCGAGGCACCCACTTCGCGGGAAGCGGTACGCAAGGTCACGAACTCTTCCGCTGCGGTCGGGTGCACGCCGATGGTCTCGTCGAACTGTTGCTTGGTCGCGCCAGCCTTGAGCGCCACGCCCAGGCCTTGGATGATCTCGCCGGCATCCGGGCCGACCATGTGGCAACCCAGTACCCGATCGGTCTCGGCGTCGACCACCACCTTCATCAGGGTCTTTTCCTGCACGTCGGTCAGGGTCAGCTTCATCGGTCGGAACCGGCTTTCGTAGATCTTCAGGGCATGTCCGGCGTCCAGTGCCTCTTCTTCGGTCAGGCCGACGGTACCGATCGGTGGCTGACTGAACACGGCCGTGGGGATGCCCCGGTAGTCGACCGGACGGTACTGTTCGGGCTTGAACAGACGACGCGCCACGGCCATGCCTTCGGCCAGGGCCACGGGCGTGAGCTGCACGCGCCCGATCACGTCGCCGATCGCCAGGATCGACGGTTCGGTGGTCTGGTACTGCTCATCGACCTTGACGTAGCCGCGCTCGTCCAATTCGACCTGGGTGTGTTCCAGGCCCAGGTTGTCGAGCATCGGCCGGCGGCCGGTGGCGTAGAAGATGCAATCGGCCTCCAGCGTCCGGCCATCCTTCAGGGTCGCCTTGAGGCTGCCGTCGGGCTGGCGGTCGATGCGCTGGATGTCGCTGTTGAATTGCAGGTCCATGCCGCGCTTCTCCAGCTCCTCCTTCAAGTGCTGGCGCACCGAGCCGTCGAACCCGCGCAGGAACAGCTCGCCCCGGTAGAGCAGGCTGGTCCGGGCACCCAGGCCATGGAAGATGCCGGCGAATTCCACGGCGATGTAGCCACCGCCCACTACCAGCACGCGCTTGGGCAGCGTGTCGAGGTAGAACGCCTCGTTGGAGCTGATCGCCAGTTCCTTGCCCGGGATGTCGGGCATCTGCGGCCACCCGCCGGTGGCGATGAGGATGCGCTCGGCCGTGTGCCGCTGGCCGTCGACCTCCACCTCGTGCGGCCCGGTGAGGCGGGCATGGCCTTCGAGCAAGGTCACGCCGCTGTCGACCAGCAGCTTGCGGTAGATGCCGTTGAGCCGCTCGATCTCGCGGTTCTTGTTACCGATCAAGGTGCCCCAGTCGAAGTGCCCTTCCTCGAGCGTCCAGCCATAACCGGCGGCCTGCTCGAGCTCGTCGGCGACATGGGCGCCATACACCAGCAGTTTTTTCGGCACGCACCCGACGTTGACGCAGGTACCTCCCAGGTAGCGGCTCTCGGCCACCGCCACTTTGGCGCCGAACCCGGCGGCGAAGCGTGCGGCACGCACGCCACCGGACCCTGCGCCAATCACGAACAGATCAAAATCGTAGGCCACGTCTCACCTCTCACGAAAACGCCACCTTGGGTCATCGAGTGGGCAGTTGCAAGGCCCGAGGTACACGCCGGCCTTGACCCGCGCGACTGCCTCTTGCCCGAACCGCCTCTTCTCGACCCGAAGGTGGCGTGTGTTGTCACTGGGTGCAGCGGGCGAACCTCACCCGCTGCCCGACCCGGCTCAGTGAGCCTTGCCGGTCTTGTAGTAGTTCTCGAAGCAGAAGTTGGTCGCGTCGATGTAGCCTTCGGCGCCACCGCAGTCGAACCGCTTGCCCTTGAACTTGTAGGCGATCACGCAGCCGTTCTGGGCCTGCTTCATCAGTGCGTCAGTGATCTGGATCTCGCCGCCCTTGCCCGGCTCGACTTCGCCGATGATGTCGAAGATGTCGGGGGTCAGGATGTAGCGGCCGATGATCGCCAGGTTCGACGGCGCGTCTTCGGGCTTAGGCTTCTCGACCATGTTGGTGACGCGGAAGATGTCGTCACGGATCATGTCGCCGGCGATCACGCCGTACTTGTGGGTCTCCTGCGGATCGACTTCCTGGATGGCGACGATCGAGCAGCGGAACTGGTTGTAGAGCTTGACCATCTGGGTCAGCACGCCATCGCCTTCTGGGTTGACGCACAGGTCGTCGGCCAGGACCACGGCGAAGGGTTCGTCGCCGATCAGCGGACGACCGGTCAAGATCGCATGGCCCAGGCCCTTCATCTCGGTCTGACGGGTGTAGGAGAACGAGCACTCGTCGAGCAGGCGACGAATACCGACCAGGTATTTTTCCTTGTCGGTGCCCTTGATCTGGTTTTCCAATTCGTAGCTGATGTCGAAGTGGTCTTCCAGGGCACGTTTGCCGCGACCGGTGACGATGGAGATTTCGTTCAACCCGGCATCCAGTGCTTCTTCGACGCCGTACTGGATCAACGGCTTGTTGACCACCGGCAGCATTTCCTTGGGCATGGCTTTGGTCGCAGGCAGGAAGCGTGTGCCGTAGCCGGCAGCCGGGAACAAGCATTTCTTGATCATATACGTCCTTAGTGGGGCTCGGCGGTGTGAAATCGGCGCAGTCTCATGAGGCATCGGTCGCCCTACGATGCCTGGCTGCGCTCGTTCGATTTCGTGATAGAGGCGTTGGTAGTGTAGATAGTTCCATGGGCCGCTGAACATTAGGGCGCGCAAATATTTTCGCGCGTCTCGGTCGACCCGGTACGCGCGTACCCTCATCGGTCACGTGCCCGAGATGCACTCGGTGGCCGCGTGACGCACATCACCGGGCCGCAGCGGGAAATTGCTCAGCCGTTCGTGCACCTTGATGCTGCTGCCCTCACCCTTCTTGTCGATGTCCAGCAAGGCAGCCGGTCCTGCGCCCGCGGCGAGCTTCTGTGGCACGATCAGCCGCAGCCCTTCACCCCTGACCTCTTCCTGCAACGGGCCCCGTTCATTGGCCAGGTGCGCCTTGACGCACTCGGCGTACTGCCGCGGCGTCTTGCCCGACATGACGTCCATCGTTTCATGGGACTGTTCGAGTTCCGAGACGCTGGCGCATCCGCCCAGCGCGAGTGCCAAACCGGCGACGATCCACTTCATGGGATTCGAGTTCTCCGCAAAAACCCTTATGACCGTGACCGGGCGGTTTTGCTCCCGGCGCTGCCACAGATACTTGTCCGCCTGCCATGACGCAGGGCAACCGCCCGGCACATCGTGGTATCGTGCGCGCTTGCAGAACCTTTACCTTGCGGAGCCCTTCATGAAATTCATCCACCAGCGCGAGCACCTCAACGAAGATGACATCGTCGTCATCGAGTGCTCCCAGCGCTGCAACATTCGCCTGATGAACGACGCCAACTTCCGCAGCTTCAAGAATGGCGGCCGTCATACCTATCACGGTGGCGCGTTCGATCGTTTCCCGGCGAAGATCACCGTGCCGAGCACGGGTTTCTGGAACATCACCCTGGACACCGTCACCACCCGGCCGATCTCGGTAACCCGCAAGCCGGCGTTCACCCATAAGATCAAGATCGTCCGTCGCTCCTCGTCGCAACTGAGATAACGCCTCATGACCCAGACCACCAAGTATGTGATCAAGTACACGCTCGACGGCATGCGCCGCTGGGATTTCGCGCTGATGACCGACGCCTCGCTCGAGCAGGCCCGTGAAGCGCTGCGCAAGCTGCACGGCGACGAGGCCGAGCAGATCAGCGACATCGTCGTCAGCAAGGCCCTGTAATCACGCGAGGAGCCTGCCATGCGTACCTGGCCAGACCACCGTCTTCTCGACCAGCTGGGCATCGATGTGCCCATTCTCCAGGCGCCCATGGCCGGAGCGAGCGGCGCGGCACTGGCCATCGCGGTGGGAAACGCCGGCGGACTGGGCGCACTCCCCTGCGCGATGCTGAGCCCGGCCCTGATCGAGCAGGAGATCGACGCGTTCAGGGCGGCCTGCCAGGGCCCGCTGAACCTGAACTTCTTCTGCCACCGCTCGCCAACGGCAGACGTGGCGCGCGAGGCGCGCTGGAAGCAGGCGCTCAAGCCCTACTATGAAGAGCTTGACCTCGACTTCTCGGCCGCGACGCCCGTGTCCAGCCGCGCGCCTTTCGATGAGGCCAGCTGCGCCGTCATCGAAGCGCACCGTCCCGAGGTCGTGAGCTTCCATTTCGGCCTCCCTGCACCTGCCTTGCTGCAGCGCGTCAAGGCCACGGGCGCCAAGGTGCTCTCCAGCGCCACGACGGTCGAGGAAGCACGATGGCTCGAGGCCCATGGCTGCGATGCCATCATCGCCATGGGCTACGAGGCCGGTGGGCATCGGGGCATGTTCCTGAGCGAAGACGTCAACAGCCAGATCGGCACCTTCGCCCTGGTACCTCAAGTGGTCGATGCAGTGAGCGTCCCGGTCATCGCCGCCGGAGGCATCGCCGACCACCGCGGCCTGGTCGCTGCCTTGGCGCTGGGGGCCTCGGCCGTACAGATCGGTACCGCCTACCTGTTCAGCCCGCAGGCGAACGTGTCGACGGCCCACCGTCGAGCACTGGACAGTGCCTCGGCCAGTGAGACGGCGTTGACCAACCTGTTCACCGGCCGCCCCGCACGCGGCATCGTCAATCGCGTGATGCGCGAACTGGGCCCCATGAGCCCGCTGGCACCGGCGTTTCCCCTGGCGGGTGGCGCACTGATGCCATTGCGCGTCGCAGGCGATGCCCAGGGCAACAGCGACTTCGGCAACCTGTGGGCAGGCCAGGCGCTGCGGCTCGGTCGCTCTCTGAGCGCCGATGCTTTGACACGCGACATCGCGACCAAGGCCCTGGCCATGGTCGGAACGTCGGAACGGTAGAGACACGAAGGGCCGCGACGCGGCCCCGGGATGGAGGTTACTTCTCTTCCAGCACATCCTTGCCCTTGACCGCGCGCGGGCCGCGAATGGCCCAGGCGATCAAACCGATGAAGGGCAGCCAGACCACGAACACCACCCAGAGCATCTTGCGCTCCGCGCGACGATCGCTGCCGATGATGTGCCAGATCGCCCAGATCTGAAGCAGGATGAGAACCGCAGCGAGGATGATCCAGATCGTTCCGATTTCCATGAATGAGTCTCCGGTGTACGTGTACCTCTTTGGTTCTCCGCACACGCCGAGGGTTCATTAAAATCTTGTCCGATCAATGCCTGTGCCATCGCGCCAGCACGTGGGGGCTGAGGCTGACGCGGGCTCGAAAAGGCGGCACCGTCATGCCACAGACCACGCGCAGGGCCGCTGCAAGCGCTTGATACCAGGCCCGTTGGCGCTACCAGGCCCATGCAGGACGTGAGGCACCTGGCGAGCGGGCATCGGCGCGGGCACTGCATGAACGTGCGCCCCTCGCCGCCGGCTGCGACCCTGTGCCGCGCCGACAGACTCAGTAGTACGCGTTCTCTTTCATCGTATGGTCGGTCACGTCGCGTACGCCCTTGAGTTCCGGTACGCGTTCGAGCAAGGTCCGCTCGATCCCGTCACGCAGGGTCACGTCCGCCTGGCCGCAGCCTTGGCAGCCGCCACCGAACTGCAGAACCGCAATGCCGTCCTCGACCACGTCGACCAGACTCACCAGGCCGCCGTGGCTGGCCAGACCGGGGTTGATCTCGGTTTGCAGGTAGTAGTTGATGCGCTCGTTGAGCGGGCTGTCTTCATTGACCATCGGCACCTTGGCGTTCGGTGCCTTGATGGTCAACTGCCCACCCATGCGGTCGGTGGCGTAGTCGACCAGCGCGTCCTCCAGGAACGGCTCGCTGATCGAATCGATGTACGCGGTGAAGCTTTTCAAGCCCACGGCGACGTCGTCGGGCTTTTCTTCACCCGGCTTGCAATAGGCGATGCACGTCTCGGCGTACTGGGTGCCTGGCTGGGTGATGAAGACGCGAATGCCGATGCCGGGCGTGTTCTGCTTGGACAGCAGATCGGCCAGGTAGTCATGGGCGGCGTCGGTAATGGTTATTGCGCTCATGTAGGTTCCTCACAGACTTGCGTTCCAGTGTACGCCAACCTGGCGATGCAACAAAGTCCTAGTATTTGACTCGGGAAAGCGCCAAGGCGTCGGTCGGCTGCAAACGCGCCTCGCACCAAGCCTTGCTTCGCCGATAGACCCCGCATTCCAGCCATCGGTAGCTCAACCAGGAGGCTGCACCGATCAATGGCACGCAGACGGCGAACGTCAGGTACGGATCGATGCCGAACCGCTGGCTGACGAACCAGCCCGACCACAGCACCAGCACGTGGATCAGGTACACCGAGTAGGAGCAATCTCCCAACGCCTTGAGCACCTGACTGCCCTTGAAGTAGCGCTCCAGCCCGATGAAGGCCAGCACCACCAGGGCGCTCGGTACCCCCCAATGCATCAGACGCCGCGAGGCGTCGAAGTGATAGATGGCCCAGCACGCGACCGTCAGGACCGCCAGCGGCCACCACGCCCCCTGACGAATCAGCCCACGCTGATAGAGCACACCGATACCGATTCCGAGCAGGAACTCGTAGATGATGTCGTTGTTGTAGAACCGGCTCACAAGGCCCGCCCGGGCCAACCCCTCACTGACGACCAGCAAGGCGAGGCCCACCAGCACCAGGTGCAGGCGCTGACGGACCAGGAACACCAGGGAAAACAGCAGGTAGAAGAACATCTCGAAATTCAGCGTCCAGCCCACGTTCAAGGTCGGGTACAGCCCGTATCCCCCTGGGTTTTCCGCTGGGATGAACAGCAGCGACAGCACCAGGTGCTGCCAGTCGAAGACCTGGTGAGGCATCCAGCGGCTGGCGCTGAACAACAGCAGGGCCATGAGCCCGGTGTAGAACCAATAGGCCGGCACGATGCGCAGGACGCGCAGCAGCATGAACCGTTGCGGGGCCATGGGCTTGTCGCGGGTCGACAGGTAGATCACCAGCCCACTGATGACGAAGAAGATGTCGACGCCCACCGCACCGCGCTCGGTGAAGAAGCGCCCCATGGGGCCGCTGGGCTGGAAATCGAAGAAGATCTGCATGAAGTGATGGCACACCACGACCCAGGCGGCGAATGCCCGGAGAGCCTGAAGCGAATACAGCATGAAATGTCCCGTTGAGGTCGGTGCATTCAGGCCTTCTCTGGCGCTGTTCCTACCGACGCCAGAGAGGCCGCCCGCCTCTAGGGACTCTGCCTTGCCCGAAAAGCTCCCCCGGACCGATCAAAGGTTCTCGTAGCGGTTCATGTCCAGCACCCCTGCCTCCAATGGCGCGACCTCCTTGATGTAGCGATCCATGTCGTGAAAATAGCGCCAGAACTCGGGGTGACTGCGGCGGATGCCCCAGCGCTCGACGATGCGCTCGAACCGGCCGGCATCGTCCCGTGCTGCCTCCATGGCCTCGACGAAGGCCGGCACCTGGTCGGCAGGCACGTTGAACATGAAGTTGGGGTAACTGCTCATGACGCCAGGGTAGATCGTCAGGGTATCCAGCGCTGGCTGGTAGCGGTAGCTCTCGCCCAGCAGGAACGCCACGTTGGTGTGCGCGCGGTTGCGCAGCAGGCTGTAGACCTCACGCTGGCCGCCCTGCCCCTCGACGCGCAGCAAGGTGGCCTCCGGCAGTCGCTCGATGACCTTGAGCCCACCGGCTGGTCGCGATGCCAGGCGGCTCAGCGCCTGCTCGGCGTACTGGAAATCCTTGCCGATGCCAGGCCGGTAGCACGCCGCACCCAGGCACCGGTTGATCGGGTCGGGCGAGGCGTCGATGGCCGCGTAACGCTGCAGCAGCTGCATGCCGAAGTCGCGACGTGGATCCTGGGCTCGCAGGTGCAGTGCGCTCGGCGTCTGGGTGTCGATGCCCTCGTAGTCGAACAGCCTCTTCACCTTGCCGCCGTCCTGGTACCAGTCGCTGAACATGTCGGCACGGCTCGTGGCCGGCATCAGGCGCAGGAAGTTGACCTCGGCGCCGTTGCGGATCAGGTCGAAGTACAAGCGCGTCTGCAACTGGTGCGATACGTTGCCGAACACGTCGAAGTTGACCGCCAGCTGATAGTACGTGCGCTCGAGCAGCGGATAGTCGAACAGCCAGAAGGTTTGCGGCACGTCACCGATCAGCCCCTTGGTCACCGAGGCGCTGTCGAAATGCCGGAAGATGCTCAGCAAGGCATCCTCGTTGCCTCGCCACAAGGTGTTCCAGTCCGGTGCAGGCAGCGTGGCATAGGTGTCGCGGCGCAGTGCCTCGTAGGCGTTGCGCTTGTCACGGTAGGCCAGCCACAGCGACAGCACGCTGGTGACGTTGTCGATCTGCCCAGGCATGGCCAGCAGGGGCGTCGCCTGGGACCGGTAGCGGGCATCGGTGACGTACTGGTCCTGGTTCGGGTCCTGGAACAGCACCCAGAAGTTGTCGCGGATCACGTCGGTCGCGATCTGCCCACGGCAGACCGGCCCGCGGATGAACGTGCGCACGAAGTACTCGGCGTTGTCGAGCATGAACTGGTAGCGCGCCCGCGCCGGAATCGCGGCGAAGGTTTCGAACGGGTTGGCGCGGCGCTGCCGCCCGTACCCCGGCACACTGTCGACCTGCCAGTCGCCGGCGTAGAACAACGCCTCGACCCGCGCCAGCTTGGCCGGACTCATCGGGTAGGTGATGTGCGTCTTGTGCACGATCACGCCCTGGACCGGTCGCAGCCGGTAGTAGAACGTGGTGCCGGGTGCGTCGTTGGGCCGTCGCGTGGCGATGGGATCGACCGGCTGGCCACTGGGCGTGCGCGAACGGACCCACTGGAAGAAATGGCCGGGTTCACCGCCCTCGAAATGCACGTGCGCCAGGAACAGGTGCTCGTAGAGCCAACGCGCCGCCAACGCCTCGCGGGCACCAGGGCGGTTGAACAGGCCTTCCCATTGCGCGATCTGCCGGGCCTCGATGGCACTGGGCGCGATGGCATCGTGGTCGATCGGTGCCCCGGCGGCCAGCCAGCGCTGCAAGGTCTGGTACTCGGCGTCGCTCAGACCGGTGACGGCCAGGGGCATGCCCTGCCGCGGGTGGGAGGCGACGTAACCGTCGAACTCCACCGGCATCGGGCACATGTTCTCCCGGTTCAGCCCCAGTGCGATGTCATCGGGGATCTTGGCATTGGGGGTCAGGGGCGTCTGGTGTCCGAGCTCGAGCATCCGCGCCATCAATGCCGCCTGGCTACCCTGGGCGTCGAGCACCGAATAGAATCCCTTGCGCCGCCAGGCCTCTTCACCGTGGGCGTCCTCGAACAACCGCGTGGTCGGCGCCGCCTGGCTACGCTCGCCCTGGTAGACCGGCATTTTCGACGCGCCGCGCTCGACGCCCTCGGCGCTCCCCAGGTTCAGCTGACACGCCGCGTCGTTGCAGGCATGGCACGCCACGCACTTCTCGGTGAAGATCGGTTGAATGTCGCGGGTGTAGGAAATGGTGGGACTCGATTGAGGGGCTTGTCCGAATGCGGCGCCGCTGAGCAGGGTTGCCAGCGCAAGAACAAGTAAACGGTGCGCCATGGGCCGGCATCCTGTTGAAAAAAAGATTATGACGGTAGAAAAGACTCTGGATGACAGCGGTCGAACATGAGCGCAATTCATACAAAGGCGCGGAGCGTCTAAAAACCGCGCACCTTTGTTATGATCCGCCCCCTCTGATATTTGCCCGACCAGGTAGTTCCCATGTCCGACCGCAGCGCTCGTTACCACGCCCTCCAGCACGCGCTCAAGACGCGCATCCTGATCCTCGACGGCGGCATGGGGACCATGATCCAGAGCTATCGCCTGGAGGAAGCCGACTATCGTGGCACGCGGTTCGCCGATTGGCCAAGCGACGTGAAGGGCAACAACGATTTGTTGCTGCTCACCCAGCCCGATGTGATCGCGGCCATCGAGAAGGCCTACCTGGACGCCGGGGCCGATATCCTCGAGACCAACACGTTCAACGCCACCCAGATTTCCCAGGCCGACTATGGCATGGAATCGCTGGTGTACGAACTCAACGTCGAGGGTGCGCGCATCGCCCGCCAGGTGGCCGACGCCAAGACCCTGGAAACCCCGGACCGTCCGCGCTTCGTCGCCGGCGTGCTCGGGCCGACCAGCCGCACCTGCTCGATCTCGCCGGACGTCAACGACCCGGGCTATCGCAACGTCACCTTCGACGAACTGGTGGTGAACTACATCGAGGCCACCCGTGGCCTGATCGAGGGCGGCGCGGACCTGATCCTGATCGAGACCATCTTCGACACCCTCAATGCCAAGGCCGCGATCTTCGCCGTGCAGCAGGTGTTCGAGGAGGACGGCATCGAGCTGCCGATCATGATTTCCGGCACCATCACCGATGCGTCCGGCCGTACGCTGTCCGGGCAGACCACCGAAGCGTTCTGGAACTCGGTGCGTCACGCCAACCCGATTTCCGTGGGCCTGAACTGCGCCCTGGGTGCCAAGGACCTGCGCCCTTACCTGGAAGAGCTGTCGACCAAGGCCGGTACCCATGTCTCGGCCCACCCCAACGCCGGCCTGCCGAACGCCTTCGGCGAATACGACGAGACGCCGGCGGAAATGGCCGCAGTGGTCGAGGAGTTCGCCGCCAGTGGTTTCCTCAACATCATCGGCGGCTGCTGCGGCACCACGCCCGGGCATATCCAGGCCATCGCCGAGGCCGTGGGTCGCCATGCGCCACGAGCCATTCCGGACATTCCCAAGGCCTGCCGCCTCTCGGGCCTGGAACCGTTCACCATCGACCGCCAGTCGCTGTTCGTCAACGTCGGCGAGCGCACCAACATCACCGGCTCGGCCAAGTTCGCCCGGCTGATCCGTGAAGAGAACTACACCGAAGCGCTCGAAGTAGCCCTGCAGCAGGTCGAGGCCGGCGCCCAGGTGATCGACATCAACATGGACGAAGGGATGCTCGACTCCCAGGCGGCCATGGTGCGCTTCCTCAACCTGATCGCCGGCGAGCCGGACATCTCGCGCGTGCCGATCATGATCGACTCCTCCAAGTGGGAGGTGATCGAGGCCGGTCTCAAGTGCATCCAGGGCAAGGGCATCGTCAACTCGATCTCCATGAAGGAAGGCGTCGAGCAGTTCAAGCACCATGCCCGCCTGTGCAAGCGCTATGGCGCCGCCGTGGTGGTGATGGCCTTCGACGAGGTCGGCCAGGCCGACACCGCCGCGCGCAAGAAAGAGATCTGCCAGCGCAGCTACGACATCCTGGTCAATGAAGTCGGCTTCCCGCCGGAAGACATCATCTTCGACCCGAACATCTTCGCCGTGGCCACCGGCATCGAGGAGCACAACAACTACGCGGTCGACTTCATCGAGGCGTGCGCCTACATCCGCGACCACCTGCCCCACGCGCTGACCTCGGGCGGTGTGTCCAACGTGTCGTTCTCGTTCCGGGGCAACAACCCGGTGCGCGAGGCGATCCATTCGGTGTTCCTCTACCACGCGATCCAGAACGGCCTGACCATGGGCATCGTCAACGCCGGGCAGCTGGAAATCTACGACGAGATCCCACCCGCGCTACGCGAGCGCGTCGAGGACGTGGTGCTCAACCGCACGCCGGAAGGCACCGATGCGTTGCTGGCGATCGCCGACGACTACAAGGGCGGCGGCGCGGCCAAGGAAGTGGAGAACGAGGAGTGGCGTTCGCTGCCGGTCGGCAAGCGACTGGAGCATGCGCTGGTCAAGGGCATCACCGCCTACATCGTCGAGGACACCGAGGAGTGCCGCCAGCAGGCGGCGCGCCCGATCGAAGTCATCGAAGGTCCGCTCATGAGCGGCATGAACGTGGTCGGTGACCTGTTCGGCGCGGGCAAGATGTTCCTGCCGCAGGTGGTCAAGTCGGCGCGGGTGATGAAGCAGGCGGTGGCCCACCTGATCCCCTTCATCGAAGCCGAAAAAGGCGACAAGCCCGAGGCCAAGGGCAAGATCCTGATGGCCACGGTCAAGGGCGACGTGCACGACATCGGCAAGAACATCGTCGGCGTGGTGCTCGGCTGCAACGGCTACGACATCGTCGACCTGGGCGTGATGGTACCGGCCGAGAAGATCCTGCAGACCGCACGCGAGCAGAAATGCGACATCATCGGCCTGTCCGGCCTGATCACCCCGTCGCTCGACGAGATGGTCCATGTGGCCCGCGAGATGCAGCGCCAGGACTTCCACCTGCCGCTGATGATCGGCGGCGCGACCACCTCCAAGGCGCACACGGCGGTGAAGATCGAACCCAAGTATTCCAACGATGCGGTGGTCTACGTGACCGATGCGTCGCGCGCCGTCGGTGTGGCCACCCAGCTGCTGTCCAAGGAACTCAAGCCGGGCTTCATCGAAAAGACCCGCCTGGACTACCAGGAGGTGCGCGAGCGCACCGCCAACCGCAGTGCACGCACCGAGCGGTTGAGCTACGCCCAGGCCGTCGCCCGCAAGCCCCGGTTCGACTGGGCGAACCATGCGCCGGTCGCACCGACCTTCACTGGCGTACACGTCCTGGACGACATCGACCTGCGGGTGCTGGCCGAGTACATCGACTGGACGCCGTTCTTCATCTCCTGGGACCTGGCCGGCAAGTTCCCGCGCATCCTGACCGACGAGGTGGTGGGCGAAGCTGCCACGGCGCTTTACGAAGATGCCCGCCAGATGCTCGACACGCTGATCGACGAGCGCTTGATCAGTGCCCGCGCGGTCTTCGGCTTCTGGCCGGCCAACCAGGTCGCCGATGACGACATCGAGGTCTACGGTGCCGAGGGCCAGACCCTGGCCACGCTGCACCACCTGCGCCAGCAGACCATCAAGCCCGACGACAAGCCGAACCTGTCGCTGGCCGACTTCGTCGCCCCCAAGGACAGTGGCGTCACCGACTACGTGGGTGGCTTCATCACCACGGCAGGCATCGGTGCCGAGGAGGTCGCCAAGGCCTACCAGGACAAGGGCGACGACTACAACTCGATCATGGTCAAGGCCTTGGCCGACCGTCTGGCCGAAGCCTGCGCCGAGTGGTTGCATGAGCGGGTGCGCAAGGAACACTGGGGTTATGCCCGTGATGAACAGCTCGACAACGAGGCGCTGATCAAGGAGCAGTACAGCGGGATTCGTCCGGCGCCCGGCTACCCGGCCTGCCCGGACCACACCGAGAAGGAGACCCTGTTCCGCCTGCTCGACGGCACCGGGATCGGCGAGACAGGCCCCAGTGGCGTGTTCCTGACCGAGCATTTCGCGATGTTCCCGGCGGCGGCGGTCAGTGGCTGGTATTTCGCGCACCCGCAGGCGCAGTATTTCGCCGTGGGCAAGGTCGAGAAGGACCAGATCGAACGCTACAGCGCACGCAAGGGGCAGGACGTGAGCGTGAGCGAGCGGTGGCTGGCGCCTAACCTGGGGTATGAAGGGTAACTAGCGTCAGGAATGACAGGAGCTGCACGGTGTATCGAGGGGGCTCTATGGCCCCTTCAGACCCGATCGCGACACTAGGGCCGCTCACCGTAGTTACATCGCAGTAGTACAGGCGATCACGGACCTGTGGGAGCGGGCTTGCCCGCGATGCAGGCGGCGACGGTCCGGACGCCATCGCGGGCAAGCCCGCTCTCACAAAGGGTTTGCGTTGATCTGTCAGCCAATCGTGCAGTCCAGCCCGTGCGCCACGCCTTCGCTCAATTCAACCAGTACACCACTGCCACCACCACCAGTACGATCAAACACACGATCGCCCACGTATCGACACTGGCTCCAGGCTTGCGCATCTTGGTCGGATGTCCCATGGCATTGCCTCTCGTGATTGTATGAATGCATGCCCCTGGGAGTTAAGTTCAACAATGCCCACTTCTCAAGCAAGGTCTTTTGAGGTGGAGAAAGCTGCACGCTACACGCTACGGCGACCTTCTCACCTGAACCTTACCCACAAGCCCCGACGATCTGCCTGCAACTTGCAGCTAGCCACTTGCAACTCGCTCGCCCCTCCCTTAGTCCTGAAGGTTCTTTCCATATACCAAAACATCCCTTTAGCGCATATCCGCAAAATGCTATCTTCCCGCCGCTCCGAACGGGAGTGCGCGGCCGTGCGCGCGATTAGCTGCCTGCAGCCTGAGACAGGACTTTTATGTACGTATATGACGAGTACGATCAGCGGATCATCGAGGACCGCGTCAAGCAGTTCCGTGATCAGACCCGCCGTTACCTGGCCGGTGAGCTGAGCGAAGAAGAATTCCGCCCTCTGCGCCTGCAGAACGGCCTCTACATCCAGCGCTTCGCCCCGATGCTGCGCGTGGCCGTGCCTTACGGCCAGCTGAATGCCACCCAGGCACGCATGCTCGCGAAAATCGCCCGCGACTACGACAAGGGCTACGCCCACATCAGCACCCGGCAGAACGTGCAGTTCAACTGGCCGGCGCTGGAAGACATCCCCGACATTCTCGCCGAGCTGGCCACCGTGCAGATGCACGCGATCCAGACCAGCGGCAACTGCCTGCGCAACACCACCACCGACCAGTTCGCCGGGGTCGCCCAGGACGAAGTGGTCGACCCGCGTCCCTGGTGCGAAATCGTCCGTCAATGGACCACCTTCCACCCGGAATTCGCCTTCCTGCCGCGCAAATTCAAGATCGCCATCAACGGTTCGAAACAAGACCGTGCGGCCATCGAAGTCCACGACATCGGCCTGGAGCCGGTCTACAACGCCGCCGGCGAGCTGGGCTTCCGGGTCCTGGTCGGTGGCGGCCTGGGCCGCACGCCAGTGGTCGGTGCGTTCATCAACGAGTTCCTGCCCTGGCAGGACCTGATCAGCTACCTCGACGCGATCCTGCGCGTGTACAACCGTTACGGTCGCCGTGACAACAAGTACAAGGCGCGCATCAAGATCCTGGTCAAGGCCCTGACACCGGAAGTCTTCGCCGAAAAGGTCGAAGCCGAGATGGCCCACCTGCGGGGTGGCGCCACCACCTTGACCGAAGCGGAAGTGCAGCGCGTTTCGCGTCACTTCGTCGACCCGGCCTACCAGGCCCTGGGCGACGTCGACTACGCCGCGCTGGACCAGGAACACCCCGGTTTCGCCCGCTGGCGCTCACGCAACACGCGCGCCCACAAGCGTCCCGGTTATGTGGCCGTGACCCTGTCGCTCAAGCCCACGGGCGTGGCTCCGGGCGACCTGACCGACAAGCAGCTCGATGCCGTGGCCGACCTGGCCGAGCGCTACAGCTTCGGCTTCCTGCGCACCTCGCACGAGCAGAACATCATCCTCGCCGACGTCGAGCAGCGGCAGTTGCACGCGCTCTGGCTGGAGCTGCGCGAACAAGGCTTCGCCACGCCGAACATCGGCCTGCTGACCGACATCATCTGCTGCCCAGGCGGCGATTTCTGCTCGCTGGCCAACGCCAAGTCGATCCCGATCGCCGAATCGATCCAGCGCCGTTTCGACGACCTGGACTACCTGTTCGACATCGGCGAGCTGGACCTGAACATTTCGGGCTGCATGAACGCCTGCGGCCATCACCATGTCGGCCACATCGGCATTCTCGGCGTGGACAAGAAGGGCGAGGAGTTCTACCAGGTCTCGCTGGGCGGCAATGCGGCACGCGATGCGAGCCTGGGCAAGATCCTCGGTCCGTCCTTCGCCCAGGACGAAATGGCCGACGTGATCGAGAAGCTGATCGGCGTGTACGTCGAGAAACGCACCGAAGACGAGCGTTTCATCGATACCTACCAGCGTATCGGCATCGACCCCTTCAAGGAGCGCGTCTATGCAGCGAATCATTAAGCACCAGCAGATCGTCGACGAAACCTGGCACCTGCTGCCCAAGGAGGCCTCGTTCGACGAGCTGACCAATTGCGACGACTACATCGTGCCGTTGCAGCTGTGGCGCGACCACGGCCACGCCCTGAAAGCCCGTGACGGCGGCCTCGGCATCTGGCTGGACAGCGACGAACAGGCCGAGGAGATCGGCGATGACGTGCACCACTTCCAGGTCATCGCCCTGAACTTCCCGGCCTTCACGGACGGACGCAGCTACTCCAACGCCCGCCTATTGCGCGACCGTTATCAGTACAAGGGCGAGTTGCGCGCCATCGGCGACGTGTTGCGCGACCAGTTGTTCTACATGGCGCGCTGCGGGTTCGATGCGTTCGCGATACGCGCCGACAAGGATCCGGAGGCCGCGCTCGAAGGGTTGAAGGATTTCTCGGTGACCTACCAGGCCGCGACCGACGAGCCTTTGCCTCTGTTCCGTCGTCGCTGACATGACCCTGGGGCCGCCACCGTGGCCCCAGGGCTGCCGCCTCGAGCGCCCGCTGACGGCAGAGGCCACGCCTATCCAGACACGCCTCCAACGGCTTCAGCGTTTCGCGCCAGCGCAGCACGCACGACGCTGCGCCGAAGCAGCGACGGGGCTCAGCGTGGGGCCTGCTCTAGTTCCTCCAGCGTCAGTGTCAGCAACAGCCTGTGCTCGGCCTGCTGGCGCTCGCCAGCCAGCTGCTCGGCCTTGTCCAGATAGGCCTGCTCGCCGAACAGCGTGCTCCAGCCCTCGAGCCCTTCGAGCCGCAGGTGAAACGGCCTGTTCATCTCTTCGATCAGATGCCCGAAACGCTGGCGCAGATGGTCTACCCAGAAATCGCGTTGCACCAGGGATTCTGCGACCGCACGGTGGGTCTCGGTGGCCAGGATGGTCGTACGTGCCAGATTGATATCGGACGCAGTGACTCGGCTGTGCGAGCCGAAATACATGTAGTCTGGCTGCTCGGGCAATCCGAGCGGTCCGGCCAGGTAGACCCGGTAAGCCATGATGACTTCGGTGTCGTCCACGGGCCGTGGCGAGGGCTCGCTTCGCAGCCTTTGGATATGAGCGGCCGCCATGCGGTCCACTTCGTCGAGTCGATACAGCGAGCGCCCCAGCCTCAGCAGCGCTCGCGTGGCCAGCGCCCCGGTCTGACCCTGCGTACACTCGGCCACGAGGGTATGCACCTCCAGCTGACTGAGAATGAGCAGTGCGCGGTCAGCGCATGTGCGAGGGCCGGCGGCCTGTTGGAACAGCGCTTCCCTGACCTGGCTGTCACGTTCGCAGGCACGCAGGATACGCCACACGCGCGCGCAACCGCTTCGGTTGTCGCTTGAACTCATTGGACTGGCCCAGATCGGCGAAAAAGCGCAGCAGGTCTTCGCTGCCTGGCTCAGCCTCCAGCCTGTCCCAGATGCCCTGGTGCTCGGCACGCTCCCTGCCTGACCAGTCGCCCAGCCAGTGATCGCGCGCGGTTGCATTGACAGGCACATGGGCCTGGACACTATCCGGAGCCTCGGACGTGGCCTGTCCCTCCTGGCTGGCTCGATTGATCTCGACCATGCTGGCGCTGTCGAGCGGGTTGTCGTGCATGAACAGACGCCGCAGGGAAAATTGCGACCATGACGTGCGCAACTGCTGAATGGCGTTGTCACGCAGGTCGACCTGCTCGACGAAGGGCCGCTGTCGTGGCCAGGTGGGCATCTGTGCGGTCAAGGTATCGCGCAACGACACATCGCGCAGGTTGCGCAGGGCAGCAAGGCTGGGCATGACCCCCAGCGGATTGCCGCTCAGCTCAAGGCGATGGAGCTGGGCCAGCAGGGCGATCCGCCGGTCGCTTTCGGCGTCCCAGACGATCCGGTTGTTCCCCAGCCTCAGCTCCCTCAGGTGCACCAGCGTGTCGAGCCCCTCGGGCAAACGCGTCAACCGGTTATGGCGTACATCCAGTATTCGCAGGTTCGTGAAGCGACTCAGGAACGAGGGAGGGAGCTGGGTCAGGCCCATGTCACGCAGTACCAGCTCGTGCACATGCCCGAAGTCGACGCTCTCTGGCAACGCCGGCAGACCACCGACGCGTTCGCCTTCGATGACCAGCCGTGCCCCATCGTAACCGCCACGCTTGCGTCGCCAGCAGCGACGAATGCGCGCGGCCACCTCATGCCGCCGAAGGGCTTGAAGCGAGGTGCCAGGCTCGGCCTGCCAGGCCTCGAGGGCCGCACGCAGGGTGGCCAGTTGCTGGTGCAGTTCATGCAGGTAGTTCCAGGGGTCGATGCCCCGCCCGCGCAGTTCGTGCAGAAACGCGTCGACGTCCGCCGTGGAAAACGTAGGGTAAAGCTGGCGCAAGCCGCGGCCGAACGCTTGCTGACTGCTTTCACCCCGTCCACTCAACGGATACCCGACGCGTCCGTCGCCGAGCCGCGACGGCGACCTGAGCCTCTGGCGCTCGGTCACCAGGCCAAGCGCTCGTGCCGCGTCGAGACGTGACCGGCTGGCCTGCTCGGCCAGACGCTCACCCAGCTCTGGCGCCGTCAGATCGGCCTTGCCGAGCAACAGCTTCTGCAAGGGGTCGAGCCTCAGCAAGAGCGCCTCGTTCAACGTGCCATCCTGGCGACTGCCCGGCACGAGGCCGCCCAGGGCATCCACACACGCGTACCGGCCCTGCTTGCTGACGATCACCTTCGCCTCGGCGTCGACCGTCGCGGTCGACTGGGCAATCACGGCGCCATGCGGCGCGTCCTGACGAATCTCTATCCGTATGCCTTCCGGCCACGGCGCCACCGCCTCGATGAGGCCCAATGCCAACCTTTCCGTGTCCTGCCCCGCCATCTGGAGGATCAGCAGCCCTGCGCACGCACGGTCCAGACGCGCATCGTGCAGCGCCCAACGCGCTTGCTGGGCCAGCGCCAACGGCACACGTCGCTCGTCCATCAGGCGCTGCACCTGTGCCTGGGTCGCATGTTCGACCCGTTCATTGGCGCATCGCGGCGTCAGCCCTGGGAAGTCACGCCGGAGCACCTGTGCGGCAGCCTGCACCACCGGTTGGCTCGCGGCTATCTGCGCTTCGAGCGCAGCACCTCGCTCGTCGGGGAATCGAAGGTGCACGTCATACCGGTGCAACGCGTCACGCAGCCGCGCAGGTGCCGGTGCATTTTCCAGGTGCAGGCCGCGAAGCTGATCCTCGGTCATGCCGGTGACACGCACTGCGAAGCGCACCGCCTCGTCGCTGGCCCGGGCCGCCTCGCTGTCGAGGCGGCGCACCAGTTCACCGACATCGCTCCACGCCTGGGGCTGCTCCAGCGCATGCCGCCAGCCACCCGCCACATTGCCCTCCACCGGTGGCGAATAGGCACCCTTGCGCCGGGGGTGGACGACTCGCCAGTGCGCCTGCTCGTGCGAACGCTCGAGCCTTAGCAGGCCCGCCTGCGTGCTCACATGACGCACATGCAAGTGGTGTGGCGCCGCTTCGGCCCCCTGAATGGCATAGCCGGGAAGGCTCGGATCAAGCAGGCGCAGCGCGCCAGAGTCGCCAACGACAGGAGCGAGGTCATCCACGAAACGCACGCGCTGGGCCACTCGCGCCACGGCGACAGAGGCACCTGCGATCAGCGCATTGCTCACGAGGCTCTCGGCGACGTTGAACAGGTGCGACATGGCCGCCTCACGATCACCCAGCGCCCAGTCCTCGTAGCCTTCGTACACGTCCCTGGCCAACTGGACGGCCGCGACGCCCAGCATCACCACGCCCATCCCTGGCACGAACAGGCTGGCCAGCCCCAGCAGATCGAGCCCGGCGTCGACATAGCTCTCCAGTCGAGCGGCGCGGGCCTTGCGGTCTTCTTCACCGGTCGGCACGGCCAGCACCTTGGCGTCGGCCAGGATTGCAGCGACCTGCCGCTGGCGCAAGTGAACGAACGCATTGCCGGCGATCGCTTCATGCCTGCCATCGATCTCGGCAGGCGTACTGGACGTCTCCTCGCGCAACAGGCGCGCCAGCGTACGGCCGAATGCCAGTTGATCCTCCTTGCCCAGCAACTGCTCGAAGAACGCCGAATAGCCTGGTACCGCAAGGCGTCCGGCCAGGGCGATCGACAGTGCACGCCAGGAGGCATGCATGGACACGGTAGCGATGGGATCGCCTGGTATCCAGGCGATGATGGCCTCCAGGCGGGCGTCTGGCGAGGCATCCGATCGAACCTCGATGGCCAGCACACCGTTGATCCGCTTACCCAGTACCCGTATCTCGTGTGCCTTCAGTACGCAGGCGTCAGGCGGCACCACGGGCGTGGATGCCGCCCACGCCAACAAGCGTCGGTAGTTGTCCTGATCGAGGCCACCGCGTAGCCGGGCCAGGCAGGCATCCGCGACGAGGGCTGTTCGGAAAGCCTCCTCCAGCACTTGCTCGACGCCCTCTCGCGCGGCGCCCTGGGGCGTCAACACCGCCTTGATCTGACGCTGGTACTGACCACCGATGTCCAGCGTTCGACACAAGTGCGCGAAGCGCTCAGGCTTCAAGGCAACAGGCTGGCGGGCCGCATCGACGATCTGGGTCTCGGACGAGAAGGCAGCCGAGGCCGTTTCGCTGGCCTCGAAGTTGTGCAAGGCCGCCGCCAGCAGGCTCTGCTGGCTGACATGACGTTTGTAGGTCTGCGCCAGACCGAGGCTGGCACTGGCCTCGGGCAGGTAAGCCACCACGTTGATCTGGCTGGTACGCACGTCCAGCTGGCATTCGAGCTCACGCTTGAGCACCGGCGCCAGCAAGGCCTCGGCGAACACCGGCAAGGCGGGAATGGCCGCGAGTACCTGCCGTGCCCGAGTATGGGCCCGCTGCTGCGCAAGCAGGTGCGTGCGCAGGGCGGCGCGCTGCTCGGCCGAGGCCGACCGAAACCAGGCGGGCAATTGACGGGCGATCAGGGTATCGATACTGGTGGCCGGGGCAAGATGGTCGGACATGGCGAAGCCTCTCATGTACAAGGAGAGCCGAGTCTGGGCAGCCCTTTCCGGGCCCGGGCGGTAGCTATGTCTGGAGTGCCCTCGCGCCCGATCGTCACGCCTCGGGCGCACCGCTGCGCGCAGCGATGAAACCCGCGAAGGCTTTTGCTTTCGTATGCATCCCGGGCCGGTAATCACGACCCTTTTCTGCTACCGTAGACAGCCTTATGCCATGTGCCTACACGTCCGATCTCGTATGACGGACCGGGAGCGTTACCGTTGACCATCGCCGACCCTTCTCTCCAGCAAGCCATCGAACGCTGCGCCCAAGAGCCCATTCGCGTACCTGGCAGCATTCAGCCCCAAGGCTTCCTGCTCGTGCTGGACGAAAGCGATTTCAGCATTCTGCAAGCCAGCGAGAATGCCGAGCGCTGGCTGGGCCTGTCGGCGCACGCGCTGATCGGGCGGGACGCACGCCAGTTTCTGGATGCCGAATTCGACCTTGAGCTGAACCTGGAGCAGATGCCGGAACAGGAAAACTTCCCCTTCCACATCAGCAACGTGCGACTGTGCGCCGAGGGCGCCTCGGGCGATCTCCTGCAATTGCTGGTTCATCGCCATGACCAGGTCCTGCTGGCCGAGTTCGAACCGTGCAAGCGCATGGTCTCGCAGAACAGCCACTATTGGCTGATCCGCGCCTTCGTCGGCAGCCTGCACCAGGTGGGCGACACCCATGACCTGCTGACGCGTAGCGTCCAGGAAATCAAGCGCCTGACCGGCTTTGGCCGGGTCAAGGCCTACTGCTTCGATGCCGAAGGCAATGGCCTGGTCCTGGCCGAAGAAGCCGAACCCGGCTATCCACGCTACCTGGGCTTGTGCTTTCCGGCCTCGGACATTCCGCGCCAGGCCCGCGAGCTGTATCGCATCAACCGGATCCGCCTGATCGGCGATGCCAACTACCAACCCGCTCGCCTGGTACCTGAAAACAACCCACGCACCGGCAAGCCGCTCGACCTCAGCTTCGCCTCGTTGCGCAGCGTCTCGCCCGTGCACCTGCACTACATGCGCAACATGGGCACCCTGGCGTCGATGTCGCTCTCGATCGTGGTGGAGGGCAAGCTGTGGGGATTGATCTCCTGTCACCACGATGAACCGCGGACGGTGGATTTCCAGACGCGCACTGCCTGCGAATTGCTGGCCAGCGTCCTGTCGCTGCAGATCGAGTCCCGCGAATCGCACACCAACACCCGCAAGCTGCTCGACTTGCGCCAGCACATCGTCAAGATGCTGTCGTCCATGGCCGACCATGACAGCGTGGCCCTGGGCCTGCTGGAGCTGCCCGAAGTGCTGCTGGCGTTCGCCGACGCCTCGGGCGCCGCGATCATCAGCGCCGACCGCTGCGACGTCGTCGGGCAGACGCCGCCCACCGCGCAGATCACCGCCCTGGTCCATTGGCTGTCGCGCCGAGGCGACGAGAACGTCTTCCACACCGACAACGTACGCCGCGACATCGAAGAGCTGCCAGAGCTGGGCGAGCATGCCGCCGGCGTGCTGGCCCTGGCCATCTCGCAGATCCACTCACACTACCTGGTCTGGTTCAGGCCCGAGCAGGCACGTACGGTCGAATGGGCCGGACGCCCGGAAAAACACCTCAGCCCGCAGGGCACGCTGGATCCGCGCAACAGCTTCGAGCGCTGGCAGGAAGAGGTGCGTGACTTCAGCAAGCCGTGGGATCCGTTGGTGCTTGAAAGCAGCCTGGAGCTGCGCAACGCCGTGCTCGGCATCGTTCTGCGCAAGGCCGAGGAGCTGGCTCAGCTGGCCAGCGAGCTGAAGCGCTCGAACAAGGAACTCGAGGCCTTCTCCTACAGTGTCTCCCATGACCTGCGCGCGCCCCTTCGGCACATCGCCGGCTATACCGAGCTGCTGGGCGAGATGGAAGCACAGACCTTGACCGAACGCGGCCAGCGCTTCCTGCAGCACATCGAGGAGGCGGCACGCTTCGCCGGCACCCTGGTCGACAACCTGCTCAATTTCTCGCAGATGGGCCGCTCTGCCCTGCGCCTGTCGGACGTCGACCCCAATGCGCTGATCGAAACCATCCGCGCCGAGCTGGCGCCCGATATCGAAGGCCGTCAGATCGACTGGCAGATCGCTTCGCTGCCCAAGGTCATCGCCGACCCGGCCTTCTTGAAGATGGTCTTGCAGAACCTGATCGCCAACGCCGTCAAATACAGCCGAGGCCGCACCCCGGCGCGTATCCAGATCGGTTATCGGCAAAGTGCGACCCATACCGAGCTCTTCATCCGCGACAACGGCGTAGGCTTCGACATGACCTATGCTAACAAGCTGTTCGGGGTCTTCCAGCGCCTGCACCGCATGGAAGATTTCGAGGGGACGGGCATCGGCCTGGCCAGCGTCCGGCGCATCATCGAACGCCACGATGGCGAGGTCTGGGCCGAAGGCCAGATCGACAAGGGGGCCACGTTCCATTTTTCGCTGCCCCGACAACCGCTGCACGCTTGAGGACACCGCATCATCATGCTCAAACCGATCCTGTTGGTCGAAGACAACCCCAGAGACCTGGAGTTGACCTTGCTGGCGCTGGAACGCAGTCAGTTGGCCAATGAAGTCATCGTCATTCGCGATGGCGCCGATGCCCTTGACTACCTGTTCCAGCGCAACGCGTTCGCGGACCGTGACCCCGGCAATCCCGCCGTGATGTTGCTGGACCTGAAACTGCCGAAGGTCGACGGCCTGGAAGTGTTGAAAATTGTCCGCGAGACGCCGGCGCTGCGCAGCATTCCGACCGTCATGCTGACCTCTTCACGCGAAGAGCCCGACCTGGAACGCGCCTACGAGCTGGGCGTGAACGCCTACGTGGTCAAGCCTGTCGACTTCAAGGAATTCGTCGCGGCGATTTCCGACCTGGGCCTCTTCTGGGCCGTGCTCAACGAGCCGCCTCCCGGATCGCTGCGCCTGCCGCGTCGGGGTCCCAACTGAGCCCGGTGGGCACGCAGTCGGTGCCACTCAAGCTGTTGATGGTCGAAGACAGCTCGATGGACGCCGAACTGACGCTGATGCGCCTGGAGCGAAACGGCCTGCAGGTCCAGGCTCGACACGTCTTCGACCACGTCGGCGCCGAGCGTGCGTTGCGCGAAGACATCTTCGACATGGTGCTGTGCGACTGCGTGCTGCCTAGCTCGTCCGGTACCGAGGTGCTGGCCATCGCTCAGCGTCTGGCACCCGACGTGCCCTTCATCTTCCTGTCGGGGATCTACGGTGAAGAGCACGCGGTGGAAATGATCCGCCTCGGCGCCACCGACTACGTCCTGAAGAAGAACCTCTCGCTGCTGCCCAAGGCTGTCAGGCGTGCGATGACCGAAGTGCAGGAGCGCCAACGCCGTCGTCATGCCGAGCAAGCCCTGGCCGATGTCGAGGCACGCGCGCGGATCGCCATCGATGCCGCGGGCATGGGGACCTGGGACTTCCGTCCGGAGACCGATCAGCTGATCTGGGATGACCGCTGCCGGGCCTTGTTCGGCCTGGCACTGGATGCACCGGTGAACCTGGAGGTGTTCTACGCAGGCTTGTTTGCTGAGGACTTGCCCCACGTGCGCCAGGCCGTCGAGCAGGCTTTGCAACCAAGTGGCAGCGGGCGCTACCGCGTGGAATTCCGCGTCATGGGGCATGGCGGGCACGAGCCGCGCTGGTTGCTGAGCACCGGGCAGTCGCGTTTCGTCGACGGCCAGTGCGTGCGGTTCTCCGGCGTGCTGCAGGATGTGCATCAGCAGCACCTGGCCACCCAGGCGCTCAAGCAGCTCAACGAAATGCTGGGTGAGCGCGTGGAGCGCCGGACCCGTGAGCGCGACCGTGCGTGGGACCTGTCCCAGGACCTGTCGGCGGTGCTCAAGCAGGACCTGACGCCCGTGGCGCTCAACCCGGCCTGGGAAACGGTGCTCGGCCTCACCCGCGCGCACTTGTCCGAGACCTCCCTGCTGACGGTGCTCCCCGAATCCGCGCGGGAGATGTTCGTGTCCGAGCTGGCCGCGCTCAGCCAAGGCAATGGCAGCGCGCGCTTCGTCGGCCCCGTGCAGCACGCCAGCGGCCAGCAGCGCTGGTTGTCGTGGGTGGTGGTGCAGGACGACGATCTGCTCTATGTCGTGGCGCGCGACATCACCAGCGAACGCGAAGCCACTCTGGAACTGGGCGAGGCCAACCGGCGACTGCGCGAGCAGATCGCCGAGCGCGAGCGAATCGAGGCGACCTTGCAACAGATGCAGCGCCTGGAGGCCGTGGGCCAGCTCACGGCCGGCGTCGCCCATGACTTCAACAACCTGCTGACGGTCATCCTGACGGGCGCCAGCTTCCTCGAACGTGACCTGGCCAAGCCTGACCTGGCCAAGGCCATGTCGCGCCTGCAGCACATCCGGGAGGCCGGCGAGCGCGGCGCCAAGCTGACCGCCCAGCTGCTGGCCTTCTCCCGACGCCAACGGCTCGAACCGATACCGGTGAACCTGAACCACACCTTCGCCGGCCTGGAAGAGCTGCTGCGCCGGACCCTCGGCGGCAGCATTTCGGTTCGCCTCGACCTCGACCCCTTGTTGTGGCAGGCGCTGACCGATCCGACCCAGACCGAAATGATCATCCTCAACCTGGCCATCAATGCCCGCGATGCGATGCCCGAGGGGGGACAGCTGACCCTCAGCACCCGCAACACGCACATCGAGGCGCTGCCGCAACGCCCCGAAGAACCCGAGCCTGGGGAATACGTGAGCCTGTCGATCCGCGATACCGGCTTCGGCATGAGCGAAGAGATCGTCGGCAAGGTCTTCGAACCCTTCTTCACCACCAAGGACATCGGCAAGGGCTCGGGCCTGGGCCTGGCCCAGGTATTCGGCTTCGCCAAGCAGTCGGGCGGTGGGGTGCGCATCGTCACCGCGCCTGGCCAGGGCACCGAGGTCACGGTCTACCTGCCGGCAGTCAAGCAACCACAGGCCGCCCCGGTCAGCGGCCCAGCGACGACCTTGGCGCCCAGCCTCATCGGCAGCGACCGGACGGTCCTGTTGGTGGACGACGACGATCGGGTACGCGAGCTGATCGGCGAAATGCTCCACCAGTACGGCTACCAGGTGCGCCAAGCCACAGGCGGCGAACACGCGCTGACGCTGCTCGATGAGCAGATCGATGTCCTGCTCACCGACTTCGCCATGCCCGAGTTCAACGGCGCCCAGCTGGCGCAAGCGGCGCGCGAACGGTATGCCCACCTGCCTGTGGTGTTCCTGACGGGGTACGCCGATCTCGAAGGGCTGGAGCTGCCTGGCAGCCTGGTGGTGCAGAAGCCCGTGCAACCGACCACCTTGACCAAGGCGCTCGGCGAATTGCTCGGGACTCACGGCGGCTGAAAGGTGCGCTACCTCGGTAGCGCAGGCATCGACGCCAGGCGGACGTGGCGTCGACCTTGCCTGACTCGAATCGCAGACACGACAAAACGTCTCGATACGCCTTCACGTATGAAACGAAAGAATTGCGAGAGGGAGAAAAAATGGCAGGGGCGGCTGGATTCGAACCAACGCATGGCAGGATCAAAACCTGCTGCCTTACCGCTTGGCGACGCCCCTGTATCCACCGACAACCGATGTGTGACTGGCTGTGCGGGAATGAGCGGCAATGTACCAAGGAAATCGGGCGATGGGAACCCCTCAAGCGAAAAAAATCTCTTAAAACAGCGGCTTAGTCCGCCGCCGCGCTTCACGGATGCCGGATGAAAGGGGCAGGCCCCAGCGCCCTCCCATCTTCGGCGGGAGACGTTCCCATCGTCTGGCGGCCTGACGCGTGCCCTCGCAACCGTTCGTCGCGTCCAGCGGCAGGTTGGCTCAACTCGCCCCAGGTAGCCTGCTCAAACGGTAACCCAGTCATTCGCACAAGGAGCACTGCCATGCCGGTTTCACATGACCTGTATCAGGACCTGCACTACCCTCGCGAGATCGTGCAACAGCGTCGTCAGACGGACAAGGAACTGGACCGGCTGCTCGACGACTACATCGATATCGACAACCAGGTGCTGGCCGCCGAATCGATTTCAGCGGGCAACTACGAAGACGAGGCGCTTCGCCACCTCAAGGAACGTCGCCTGAGCGTCAAGTACCTGATCGAGCGTCAACTGGAACGCAGGGCCTGAGCCACTCAACGACCGAGTCGTCCCAGCGTGGCGGCGTCCGGCGTGCCGTCGAAGAACTGCATCAGGGCCAGTTGCCACAGCGGCTCGTCCGGGTCGGCGCTGTCGAACAGCGTCAGACACGAGCGCAGCTTCAGGTCGTCGGGCGTACCCAGGATCTGTCGAGCACTTTTGTCGGTGTGCTGGAGCAACGTCGTCACGCAACGCTTGAGACGATGACCGAGCACCTCGTGCGCCAGATAGGCGCGCGCCTCCTCCAGCCCTGAGATCGCATAGCGCGCAGCCATCTCGCTGCGCCCCAGCCCTTGTAGCTGAGGAAAGACGAACCACATCCAATGGCTGCGCTTGTGGCCTGCCTGCAGTTCTTGGAATACGCGTGCGTAGACCGGCTGCTGCGCTTCGACGAAACGGTTCAGAGAGTAAGGGTCGGACATGGGTCGGCTCCGTGTGCACAAGCCCTCAGCCTACGCCACCTGCGGCCGTGGTGCGACCTCCGGCTCGCCTGCCGTCCATGCGCTGCCTGCCCCTTCGCGAGCGAATGCCGCTATCATCGCCTGCCTCTTCGCATTGAATGGCACATGATTGGCGATGCATACCCTCGACGACCTCAAGGCCGGACGCTTGCGCGGCCTGACCCGCCTGGACCTCAGCCAAGACCTGGATGAATGCCCGCAGGAAATCTTCAGCCTGGCCGACAGCCTGGAGGTGCTGAACCTCTCGAACAACCGGCTCAGGCGCCTGCCGCACGACCTGCACCGCCTGACGCACTTGAAGGTGCTGTTCTGCTCGGACAACCTGTTCACCGAGCTTCCTCTGGGCGTTGGCCAGTGCCAGCGACTCGAGACCGTCGGGTTTCGCAACAACCTCATCGAACACGTCGACGGTCGTGCGCTGCCACCCGCCTTGCGCGCCTTGATCCTGACCGAAAACCGGCTCGAGGCCCTGCCTGACGCGCTGGGTGACTGCGTGCACCTGCAAAAGCTCATGCTTTCGGGCAACCGCCTGAGCCAGCTGCCAGAGGCCCTGGTACGCTGCGAACATCTCGAGCTGCTGCGCCTGGCCAGCAACCGCCTGACGGCCCTGCCCCGTTGGCTGCTGGGCCTGCCCAGGCTCGCCTGGCTGGCGTTCTCGGGCAACCCTTGCGAACCCGAGCCCCTGGCAGATCTCAAGGCCTGTCGCTCGGTCAGCTGGCATCGTGTGACCGTGGAGGAAGAGCTGGGCCGAGGCGCCTCGGGCGTCATTCATCGCGCTCACCTCGACGACGATCCAGCCCCAGTCGCCGTGAAACTGTTCAAAGGCGCCTTGACCAGTGACGGCGCGCCGCTGGCCGAGGTCCGGGCCTGCCTGGCGGCAGGGCAACATGCAGGCCTGACCGGCCTGCTCGGCCGCATCGATGACCACCCTACGGGGCTACCGGCGCTGGTCATGCCGCTGATCGACCCTGCCTGGTTCAACCTTGCCGGGCCGCCCAGCCTCGACAGTTGCACCCGTGATCGCTACCCGGCCCGGCCGCCCTTGCGCTTGCCGGCCCTACGCCGGCTGGCGCGTACCATAGCCCTGGCTGGCGCACACCTGCATGCCCGCGGCCTCAACCACGGCGACCTGTACGCGCACAACATCCTGTGCGATGACGAAGGCCAAGGCCTGCTGGGCGACTTCGGGGCGGCGGCGTTCTCGCCACACGGCCTGGCCGACGGCCTGGAACGTCTCGAAGTCCGCGCCTTCGGCATCCTGCTCGACGAACTGCTCGAACAGGCCGGCGCCGAGGCGCCCGACCTGCGTCAGCTGGCCCAGGACTGCCAGCAGCCAGCGGTCGCCTCGCGCCCCTCCTTCGAGCAGGTGGCGGCGCGCCTGTGACCCCGAACGGGGGCCGCAGCACCTGAATGCCGCCCTCCTTCTTCCTAACCCTCTCGTCGAGCTTCAGCATGGACATCGATCAAGCCCGGACCTTCCTCGAAATCGCGCGCTGCGGCAGCCTGGTCGCCGCCGCCGATCGCCTCTGCGTGTCGCAGACCGCGATCAGTGCACGGGTCCAGCGCCTGGAGCAGCAACTGGCCTGTCAACTGTTCGTGCGGGGCCGCAGCGGCGCTCGCCTGACGCCAGACGGTGAAGCCTTCCTGAGTTACGCCAATCAACTGGTCCAGACGTGGGACGCCGCGCGCCGAGACCTGCCACGCGCGCCGGGCGGACAACCGGTGCTGAACATCGGCGGCGAGGTCAGCCTGGGCACACCCTTGATGCTCGAATGGGTCTGCGCAGTGCGTCAGGCGCTGCCGGAGCATGCGGTTCGCAGCGAAGTCAGCGATGGCGAGTCGTTGTTGCGCAAGGTCGAAATGGGCTTGCTCGATGCCGTGCTGGTCTATCAGCCGAGCTATGCACCCGGCTTGCAGGTAGAGCAACTGATGGAAGAAAAGCTGGTCCGGATTCAGCGCAAGGACCGGCCGGCGCCCTATGTCTACGTCGACTGGGGCGAAGCCTTTCGCCGCCAGCACGATGCCGCACTGCCCGAATGCGCACGGGCAGACGTGAGTTTCAACCTGGGACCGCTGGCCTTGCAGTTCATTCTCGACCAGGGTGGCAGCGGTTACTTTCGTACGCGCGTGGTGCAGGCCTACCTGGACAGCGGTGTGTTCGAACGGGTCGTGCAGGCACCCGAGTTCACCTACCCCACCTTTCTGGTGCATGCCCGCGAGCGCGACAGCGACGCCTTGCAGTGCGCGCTGAATCTGCTGCGACACCAGGTGGCCGAGGACACCAGCGACTGGTCACAGCGCTGGGATCCGCTCGCCTGATACCTGGGCCGGCGCATCGAGCAGACGACGTTCCAGCCCAGCGATCAGGTCGGTCTGGGTCACCACACCGACCAGCGCATCGCCTTCCAGCACCGGCAGGCAATGCAGGCCCTGCTCGCACAGCAGTGGCAGCAGGTAGGCCAAAGGCTGCTGGGCACTGACGCTGACGACCCGGCGACTCATGATGTGCGCCAGGCGCACCGAACGGCGCGTCAGCAGGCCGCGCCAACTGAAACGGCCCCGAGCCATGGCGGGCCCGACCAGATCGCTGAGACTGACGATGCCGACGAGACGCCCCTGATCGAGCACCGGCAACGTGTGAAGACGGTGGCTCGACAGCAGCCGCCAGGCCTCTTCCAGGCTGGTCCGAGGGGTGGCGACCTGGATGTCACGGGACATCACCGAGGCGGCCGTGAGCCCGCCGAGGCTACGTTGCAGCGCCTGTCGCTCGGTGGCCAGGATGATCCGTTCCAGCTCATCGCGGGTGACATCGACGAACTCGCCCAGCGCCTCCAGGGCCTGATCCAAGTCCTCGGCATTGACACCGACACGCTCGGTCGGCAGGGGGTCGTGGGTATGATGAAGGTCTTTGCGCGGCGCCGCGCCCTTGGGGTAACGCACGCCGGTCAGGCGATTGTAGAGCACCGCGACCGTGACCAGGATCACGGCGTTGAGCAGGACCGGCTCGAGCACCCGATCACCCATCGCCACCAGCCCAGGGTCGGCCAGCACCAGGCTGGCTGCCACCCCGCCGCCCGGCGGATGCAGGCAGCGCAGCAGGCACATCACCAGGATCGATACGCCCAGCGCAGCGGCGGCGACCCAGAGCGCATCGCCCAGGCCTTGGCGCATGGCCAGGCCGACGAGGCCGGCCAGCGCATAGCTCCCGATCACCGGCCAAGGTTGGGCCAGAGGGCCTGAGTGAACGGCGAAAACCAGCACGGCCGATGCCGCCAACGGGCCGAGCAGGTGCAAGGCGATCGAGGGGCCGAAGGCCAGACTGCATGACCAGCCGGCCAGGAACAGGCCCAGTACGGCGCCAAGACCTGCACGCAGCCATTCGCGTGGCGGTGTATTCAGGGAGGGCGGCAGCTGCCAGCGGGTGTTTGAGGTTCTGGAGAACATGGAGGAAGGGACTACCTGACGAAGTTTGACCGAGACGCCCTGGAGGCTGCAGCAGCGCGGCAGGCCATTGTGCCTAACGCACCTGGACACTGACCAATTCAAAAAAATGCGCTTGGCCTGCAACTTTCTTGCAGCGATGCGGCCGGACCGACCGCGAAGCGGCCCTAAACTCGGTTAGCAATAAAGCCTTGGATCCTGCCGACCATCACCATGTTCTCTGCGCGACAGCGCGGCGCCAAGGCGGCGGGCGGACTCCCACAGGAGGACTGCGCTTGCCTGCCTCATGCCGGTGAAGCTGTGGATGTAACCATGACCCTGTCTCAGGGCTTTTTCCAAAGACATTGAAAGGCCCACGACGCCTTGGGGCGCGCCAGCGATGGCAGCACCGAAGACAGCCCCGCTACCGCCTGGGCAACTGCACGTCCACGCGCAATCCGCCCTGTGGACTTTCCTGCAAGGTCAGCTGCCCGCCCCAGGCGTCGACGATGTCGCGAACGATCCCCAGACCCAGCCCGTGACCATCGACCTGCTCGTCCAGGCGCGACCCGCGCTCCAGGACGCTCTGACGCGCGCTTTCAGGGATGCCGGGGCCGTCGTCGTCCACCCACAACCGGTAACCTTCGGGCGTCTGTGCAATGGCGAGCCGTACCTCGCTGTCGGCCCATTTGCAGGCATTGTCCAGCAGGTTGCCCAACAGCTCGAGCAGGTCCTCGCGGTCCCAGGGCAGCAGCAGGCCAGGCGGTACCTCGCTGCACAAGACAAGCCCTTCACCATGAATCATGCCCAGCGTGGCGAGCAGCCCTGGCAATTCCGCGTCACAGTCGAACTGCGCACCTGGCAGCGCATCGCCCGCCAGGCGTGCGCGGTTGAGTTCGCGCGCCAGGCGCTGCTGGATCTGCTCGAGCTGTTCCTGCAGTTGTGCACGCACCTCGGGCTGGTCCTTGAGGCGTTCACTGCTCGCCAGGCTGAGCAGCACCGCCAGCGGCGTTTTCAAGGCATGGCCCAGATTGCCCAGGGCATTGCGGGACCGCCGCAAGCTGTCTTCGGTGTGGGCCAGCAAGTGGTTGATCTGTGCCACCAGTGGCTCCAGTTCGCTGGGCACCTGCTCGTCCAGCTGCGAGCGCCGTCCCTGTTGCAACTGGGCGATCTGTCGGCGAGCGCGCTCCAGCGGGCGCAGCGAGCGGGTCACGGTCACGCGCTGCAGCACCAGGATCAACAACAGCGCCACCAGTCCCAGCCCCAGCCCGATCTGCTCGAGACGCCTGAACCCATCGCGCACCGGCGAATAATCCTGCGCCACGCTGATCGAGATGTCCTGCCCCAGCCGCCGATAGTCCGCGCGCAGCACCAGCAATTGCTGACCTTCCGGCGCCAATTGATGGCCGCTTTCCAGGCCCGGCTGAGCCGGCTTGGGCATCTCCAGGTCCCAGAGCGAGCGCGAACGCCAACTGCCCTGCTCGAAATCGATGCGAAAGTAATAGCCTGACAGCGGGCGCTGGTACGCCGCCGACACCCGGCGCTCATCCAGTTGCAGGCCATTCGGGCCACGCATCAGGGCCACCAGCAGGTTCTCGCTTTCCTTGCGCAGGCCCGCCTCCAGGTAACGCTGCAAGCCGACCTCGAACAGCCATAGCCCCAATTGCGCGAACCCCAGCCCCACCACCACCAGCACTGCGACCAGCCCGAGGCTCAGACGCCCCTGGATGGACTTCATTCGCGGTGTCCGGCATAGCGGTAGCCCTGACCGCGATGGGTCTCGATCACGCTGCGGCCCAGCTTGCGCCGCAAGTGATTGACGTGCACCTCGAGCACGTTCGAATCGCGCTCGGTCTCGCCGTCATAGAGGTGTTCGGCCAAGTGCCCCTTGGACAGGATCTGCTGCGGGTGCAGCATGAAATAGCGCAACAACCGAAACTCGGCGGCGGTCAGCTGGACATCGAGCCCATCGCGGGTCACGCACTGGCGCGTCTCGTCCAGGTGCAGCCCGGCAGCCTCCAGGCGCGGCTGATTGGCCAACCCGCGTGCACGGCGCACCAGCGCCTGGATGCGCAGCTGCAATTCCTCGGGATGAAAGGGTTTGCTCAGGTAATCGTCGGCGCCAGCCTTGAGCCCTTCGATGCGCTCGGCCCAGGAACCACGCGCCGTGAGGATCAGCACCGGCGCGAGCAGGCCGCCGGCACGCCATTGCGCCAGGACCTCGAGGCCCGGCAGGCCCGGCAGGCCCAGGTCCAGGATGATCAGGTCATAGGGTTCGCTCTGGCCCTGGTATACCGCGTCGCGACCATCGGCCAGCCAGTCGACCGCGTAGCCCTGGCGCTGCAGGCTCGCGGTCAGTTCATCGGCAAGCGGGACGTTATCCTCCACCAACAACAAGCGCATTCAGTCATCTTCCTCGTCTTTGAGCAACGCACCCGTGCTGGCATCGAGCTTGATTTCGCGCACCACACCTTCGGGGGTGAGCATTTCCACCTCGTACTCGTAGCGCCCATGCTCCTTTTCCAGCTCGGCTTCGAGCAGGCGTGAGCCGGGGTGGCGCGCGAGGGCCGCTTCGAGCAGCTTTTCCAGCGGCAGGATGACGCCCTCGCGTCGCAACTCGAGGGCTTCGTCCTGATCCAGGTCGCGGGCCACCGCCAGCGAGCAGCAAGCCGACAGCGCCAGCACCAGGCAGCGCGCCGTCAGCGACAGATCGTTCATCAGTTGTCCCGTTCGTCCTTCAGGATGTCACCGGTGCGGGCATCCAGGTCGACATCCCACTCCACGCCTTGGGCGTCGCGCAATTCGACCTTGTAGATGTAGCGGCCGTATTCGTTCTCGAGCTCCGAATCGGTGGCCGTCGAGCCGGGGTGCTTGGCGATCGCCGTCGCCTTGAGTTCGTCGAGCGACTTGACGGTCTTGCCATTGACCAGCTTGACCACTTCGTCGGGCTGGACGTCCTTGGCCAAGGCCGCATTGGCCCCCAGGGCGAGCGTGGCGGCGGTCAGCAGGGCAGTCAGCGTTTTCATGGGTCTCTCCATCGAGGTCTTCGTGTTGGGTACGACTCAAGCTTATGGCTTGCGGCTTAACTCAACCTGAAGCGAGCGGCGGCATGATAACGCAGCCGTCAGCGCCCGGCTTCCCTATAATGGCCACCCCGTTGCACGCGAGGTCTGCCATGAGCGCCATCCACATCCCCTACCCTGCCCTGACGATCAAAGCCGGCCAGCGTGCCCTGGCGCACGTTCGCGAACGTGGCCTGCGGGCAGGCGATGTCGGTACCGTGCCAGGTGCTGCAGGCGGGCCCAAGCCGCTCGGCATCCAGGGCCTGGACCTGGCGCTGTTCGGCGACTGGCTGCCTTCGGCGCCCCGCCCGCGCGCCTTGATCGGCGCCTCGATTGGCGCCTGGCGCTTCGCCAGCGCCTGCCTCGTCGACCCCGTCGAAGGGCTGCGCCGACTTGCCACGCTGTACACCGAACTGGATTTCGCCAAAGGCACCACCCCCGCCGAGGTCAGTCGACGCTGCGAGGACATGCTCGAGGCGCTGCTGCAAGGCGGCGACGGACACATCCTGAGCAATGCCGATTACCGGCTCAACGTGCTGGTGGTCAAGAGCCATGGCCTGCTGGCCGACGATCATCGCGCCCGGCTTGGCATGGGCCTGTCCTCGGTGCTGGCGGACAACCTGCTGGCGCGCGGGCGTCTGGCGCGGCATTTCGAGCGCCTGGTGCTGCACGACAGCCGGGCCCTGCCACCGTTGGAGGCCCTGGAGGATTTCCCTTCACGCTGCGTACCCTTGAGTCCGGCCAACCTGCGCCAGGCCCTGCTGGCCTCAGGCTCGATCCCGATGGTCATGCAAGGCGTACGCGACCTGCCAGGTGCCGGCAGTGGGACCTACCGTGACGGCGGCCTGCTCGACTATCACCTGGACCTGCCCTATCGGGGCGACGACCTGGTGCTCTACCCGCACTTCACCGACAAGGTCGTCCCTGGCTGGTTCGACAAGGGCCTGCCGTGGCGCAAGGGCGACGCCTGGCGGCTACGCAATGTCGTGCTGCTGACGCCGTCGCCGCAGTACCTGGCCCGCCTGCCCTTCGGCAAGCTGCCGGACCGAAGCGACTTCAAGCGCTTCATGGGCGATCCGGCGAGCCGCAAGCGCTACTGGTACACCGCCATCGACGAGAGCCGACGACTGGGCGACGAGCTGCTCGAGCTCATCGCCACCGGGCGACTCGGGGACCGGCTGCGCCCCTTGTAGCCGTCATGCTGGTAGACTGCACGCCCGTATGGGTTCTACAGAGTCTACGAGTTTGGAAATCTTCAAGGAATTCACGTTCGAATCAGCCCACCGCCTGCCCAACGTGCCGGCGGGGCACAAATGTGGCCGTCTGCACGGCCACTCGTTCAAGGTCGCCCTGCACCTGACCGGGCCGGTCGATCCGCACACCGGCTGGATCCGCGACTTCTCCGAGATCAAGGCGGTGTTCAAGCCGATCTACGAGCAGCTCGACCACAACTACCTCAATGACATCCCTGGCCTGGAAAACCCCACCAGCGAAGTCATCGCGCACTGGATCTGGCACCAGGTCAAACCGCTGCTGCCGGAGCTGTCCAAGGTCAGGATCCATGAAACCTGCACCAGCGGTTGTGAATACACCGGCGACTGAACGCACGATCTTCAGGCTACGCCGGCTGCCGGTTTGGGGTGCGGCGGCACGGTTGCGTGAATCACCTGGATCGCCAGGCGGCCTCGGTGGCCTCGACGGTCGTTGAGGTAGGCCCTGCCTTGCTCGATCAGCCGTCGCACGATCCGTCCCGTCGGCCCGTACAGTTCGAGTCCGGTACGCACGTCGCCGGCCTGAAGTGTACTGGGGTCCAGGCCATCGAGGGTCCAGAGCGGCGTGACCTTGCCCTTGCGGTAGAGGAACAGCAGCCCCCGACCTTCCACCAACGGATCGGTAAGCAGATCGAGCCCCGCATGGGGCAGCGGGTCCGGCATCGCCACCTCGACCTGGGGGGGCGTGTGCAACGGCGAGCGACCTGCCGGCGTGTCGGTGGGATACATCCCCAGGTAGCCGTTGCGGCTCACGTCCAGCACATATTCCAGCTCAGGCCAGCGATCGATGTTGATGCCCGCATAGGCAGGCCGTATCTCATAGGCGTAGAGCTCGCCGATGCTGTACACGCCGAACCAGAAATACTCGCAGTAGATGCGCTGACGCGGACCGAAGAACGGCAACTGATCGTGCAGGAAGGACTGGATTTCTTCTGGTTGGTAGTCACGGCCAGACATCAGCCAGCCATCGTCGCCGTTCCAGTCGTTGAACTCGACCCAGAGAGGTTTGACCCGCTCGCCGCGCGACTTGAGCAATTCGCGGTCGCCAAGCGGCTCTTCACCGAATTGCCAGTAGCACTTGGCATTGAAGCACAGCAAGGGTTCAAAGACGTATTCGCTCATGACACTGCACCGTATCGCCTGAAGGGGCAGTGACTCTAGGCGCGCCTGGCGAACCAGTGCAGGGGGAAAAGCCTGCTAGCGTTCCTCGTTGCGCAGGAACAGCGGCGCGATGTAGCGATCGTAGTGCGCCTCCGACAACAGGAAGAACTCACGGTCGATGGCATCGCGCAGACGTGGCAGTTCCCAGTCACGAAACTCCGGCAGCAACGCCATGCCATAGGCTTCCAGGTCACGAATCATCCGCGCCCCGCGGGCGATCAGTTGGTAGGCCCAGCAATACTCGGACTGGTGGGCGACGAAGCGGATCGAACGCTGCTCGAGCTGCTCGCGCAGACGCTCGCGGTCGAACACTTCGAGCTTGGCCATCATCACCTGCACCAGCAAGGCTTCCAGACGCAGCCACACCGCCCGCTTGGCCTCGTCGTCATAACCGTTCCAGTGGATCACTTCGTGATGGAAACGCTTGCAGCCACGGCACACATGGTCACCGTAGACGGTGGAGCACAGCCCCACGCACGGGGTCTTGATGGATTGATTGGACATCGCAGGACAACGGCTTGAGAACGGGACACCGACCCATGTTAGCCCTTTGTCTAACGGGGGTCACGGGTTAAAGTCGAGCGCTGCGCCTTACCTTGTGGCGCTTTTTACCGTAGAATCCATTCGCCTTTTCCAGGCACCAATGTCCGTTGGAAGCTGTTTTCAAAGCGTCACGAGCACAGTCATCCGGTAGAACGGCGTTGGCCCGGTCATGCACCTCAGGCGTGTCCAGGGCCAGCCCTCATCAGCTCCCCGTTCTGCAGGCGTAAAACTTTGAAAACAGCTTCCGCGAGGGTGTCCTGCCGCCCTGGCTGCACGGCCCAGAAGGCCGTCTTGCGCAAGGTCGCCGGACACCCCGGATGAGCGTCCCGGTCCCCCAGATGGGGCCACTGATGAGGGAAATAACTGTGCTTGAAGCCTACCGCAAACATACCGAAGAGCGTGCCGCCCTGGGTATCGTGCCCCAGCCGCTGAACGCCGAACAGACCGCAGGCCTGGTCGAACTGCTGAAGAACCCGCCTGCTGGCGAAGAAGCCTTCCTCGTCGACCTGATCACCCACCGCGTTCCGCCAGGGGTCGATGAAGCCGCCTACGTCAAGGCCGCCTATCTGTCGGCCGTGGTCAAGGGCGAGGCCGCCTCGCCGCTGATCGATCGCAAGCGCGCCACCGAGCTGCTGGGCACCATGCAGGGCGGCTACAACATCGCCACGCTGGTCGAGCTGCTGGACGACGCCGAACTGGGCGCCGTCGCGGCCGAACAGCTCAAGCACACCCTGCTGATGTTCGACGCCTTCCATGACGTCGCCGAAAAAGCCAAGGCGGGCAATGCCCACGCCAAGGCCGTGCTGGAATCCTGGGCCGCCGGCGAGTGGTTCACCAAGCGTCCGGCCATCGCCGACAAGTACACCCTGACCGTGTTCAAGGTGCCTGGCGAAACCAACACCGACGACCTGTCGCCGGCCCCGGACGCCTGGTCGCGCCCGGACATCCCGCTGCACGCGCTGGCCATGCTGAAGATGGCCCGCGACGGCATCGAGCCGGAGCAGCCCGGTTCGGTCGGTCCGCTCAAGCAGATCGAAGCGGTCCGCGCCAAGGGCTTCCCGGTCGCCTACGTCGGTGACGTGGTCGGTACCGGCTCCTCGCGCAAGTCCGCCACCAACTCGGTGCTGTGGTTCTTCGGCGACGACATCCCCTACGTGCCGAACAAGCGCGCCGGTGGCTTCTGCTTCGGCACCAAGATCGCACCGATCTTCTACAACACCATGGAAGACGCCGGTGCCCTGCCGATCGAGTTCGACTGCACCGACCTGAACATGGGCGACGTGATCGACGTCTACCCGTACAAGGGCGAAGTTCGTCGCCACGACAGCGACGAGCTGGTCACCACCTTCACCCTCAAGACCGAAGTGCTGCTCGACGAAGTCCGCGCAGGCGGCCGTATCCCGCTGATCGTCGGCCGCGGCCTGACCGACAAGGCACGTGCCGAACTCGGCCTGGGCGCCACCGACCTGTTCAAGCTGCCAGAAGCACCGGTCGACACCGGCAAGGGCTACACCCTGGCGCAGAAGATGGTCGGCCGTGCCTGTGGCCTGCCGGAAGGCCAGGGCGTGCGTCCTGGCACCTACTGCGAACCGAAGATGACCACTGTCGGCTCCCAGGACACCACCGGGCCGATGACCCGCGACGAGCTGAAGGACCTGGCGTGCCTGGGCTTCTCCGCCGACCTGGTCATGCAGTCGTTCTGCCACACCGCGGCCTACCCCAAGCCGATCGACGTCACCACCCACCACACCCTGCCGGACTTCATCCGCACCCGTGGCGGCGTGTCGCTGCGTCCAGGCGACGGCATCATCCACAGCTGGCTGAACCGCATGCTGATGCCCGACACCGTCGGCACCGGCGGTGACTCGCACACCCGCTTCCCGATCGGCATCTCCTTCCCGGCCGGTTCCGGCCTGGTGGCCTTCGCCGCTGCCACCGGCGTCATGCCGCTGGACATGCCCGAGTCGATCCTGGTCCGCTTCAAGGGCAAGCTGCAGCCTGGCATCACCCTGCGCGACCTGGTCCATGCGATCCCCTACTATGCCATTCAGCAAGGCCTGCTGACCGTCGAGAAGAAGGGCAAGAAGAACGCCTTCTCCGGCCGTATCCTGGAGATCGAAGGCCTGGACGAGCTGACCGTCGAGCAGGCGTTCGAACTGTCCGACGCCTCGGCCGAGCGTTCCGCCGCCGGTTGCACCATCAAGCTGCCGGAAAAGGCCATCGCCGAATACTTGCAGTCCAACATCACCCTGCTGCGCTGGATGATCAGCGAAGGCTACGGCGACCCACGTACCCTGGAGCGTCGCGCCCAGGCCATGGAAGCCTGGCTGGCCAACCCGGAACTGCTGTCGGCCGATGCCGATGCCGAGTACGCCGAGATCATCGAAATCGACCTGGCCGACGTCAAGGAGCCGGTGCTCTGCGCGCCGAACGACCCGGACGACGCGCGCCTGCTGTCCTCGGTACAAGGCGAGAAGATCGATGAGGTGTTCATCGGTTCGTGCATGACCAACATCGGTCACTTCCGCGCCGCCGGCAAGCTGCTGGAAAAGGTCAAGGGCGGCATTCCAACGCGCCTGTGGCTGGCTCCGCCGACCAAGATGGACGCCCACCAGCTGACCGAAGAAGGCTACTACGGCATCTACGGCAAGGCCGGCGCACGCATGGAAATGCCAGGCTGCTCGTTGTGCATGGGTAACCAGGCACGGGTCCAGACCGGTGCGACCGTGGTCTCCACCTCCACGCGCAACTTCCCCAACCGTCTGGGCGATGCCACCAACGTGTACCTGGCCTCGGCCGAGCTGGCCGCGGTCGCGTCGATCACCGGCAAGCTGCCGACCGTCGAGGAGTACATGGCGTACGCCAAGGACATCGACAGCATGGCAGCCGACGTCTACCGCTACCTGAGCTTCGACCAGATCGCCGAGTTCCGCGAGGCGGCAGCTAACGCCAACATCCCGGTTGTCCAGGCATAAGCCGTAGCCTGCAAGACCAGAGCCCCGGCAGCGATGCCGGGGCTTTTTGTCAGCCTGGATTATCGGAGTTCATGCTTGCAGCTATGCTGGGTTGCAAAGCAGCCCCAATTGGCCTGAATGGCTGGCACTGGGCTATGAGCCGAGCACTGACTACTGCTCTCTCTGTCTTCGGTTTTGCCAATGCATCACACCCGCTGCGACGAATGAAGCGAACCCTAGCAAGGAAAACAACACAATCCCTTCAAGGTATTTCCAGTTTATCGTTTCGTTCACATACTGCCTGAGCGCAGAGTCATACAATATTTCATCACTTGTCGACAAGCTCCTGACTACTGGTCCGGACAGTGCATTTTCAACTTCCACAAACAAAGGCGTAGCCGCATTGATATTGGCTGCATCATAACGCCCCTTGCGCACATACACTCGGCGCTTGACCACGTGCCCACCTGGATCTTTGTAAGCAATCCTGAATGTGTGAATCGACCTGTCGTATTCCCATTTTTCAGGTTTAGATGCAAGAGCAGCTGAAATCCGCATCAAAGGTGCAACGATCGGCTCGGACTCTTCCTCCCAGTTCATCCAATACAAAGGTATGAAAAGAAGAAAAGCACAACCGGCAAAAAACATGCACCTGACCCGCTTATGCGGTTCTAACGCCTGCATCATCTTAATCCAGGTTTTCCACGTCAACATCAACAAGCCACTCCTGATGGAATTTTACTCAGCGGTATTTATCTTGCTGAGGAGCAGAGCAGCAGGCATACATGTCTTGACCTCCACCTACCACAGTAGTGATTGAAGGCATTGGCCCGACCGATGGCTGCCCGTTGATGCTTTCGATGCCTATCGTTATCGTATTACCTCCTCCATTGGCAAGAGGTGGCGCTACAGGTATATTTATCCCGCCATGCGGTATGGCCGGCGGGCTAATGACATATGACTCCAGCACTCTAGTATCTAACTTTATTTCCATGGTTTCGGGGTGCCATGTGACGACCCGTATCAGCCCATTAAAATGATGTTTTATGGACTGCGGATCAGTAACAGTGAGGTTGGGCGCGAGCACGGGTGTCGAGACTTCTTTTGCCATATCGTGATTCTTCAGAGAATCGATTATCGGGGCCACTGCATCTCGAATATTCTTTGCGAGTTCCGAATTGTACACCCCAACCAATGTTGCGCCTAATGCTACCACCGTAAAAAAACCTGCAACCCCAGGCGCACCCGCCAATATTGCGAAACTCGCAACCACACCAGCAACATTACCTACAAGGCTGACAACATCCCCTACGTTTAGCTTTTCACTGGACGTGTACTCGGCAACAACTTTCAAGAACGTCACTGTGCCCGCAAGGGTATTGGTCACGATATTGATAAATGGCACCGCACCTGCAGTCATCTGCGCAACCGACAATACAGCCGCGACGGCACTGGTGGTCTGAGCGCCTTGTACCACCAGTGAAAAGCCCTGACTGTCAGTATTGAATTGATCATGTACTGCGGCGGCGGCGCCTGCTTGAAACCCAGGCCGTCCAACCCTATCCACTACAGCGACGAATAGCTCAACCCTATCACTCATGACGGAGATCCTTACATACTGTCTTGAATGCAATGGTGATGCGAAGACGATCACACTCTATGGTTGGGGATTTCGCACGGTGTGGCATTTCACCATTGAAGATTGCAATCCGACCTGGCTTTGGTAGCACTGCAGCACTTACGTCAGTCTTTGCATCATTGCAGAACACGAGCTCGCCTCCCCATGTCGTAGCCCAGTAGCCGTTGCAAAAAAGGACTGCGGTCTGTCCCGGCTCGCTTGGCAAGTTGTCGCGATGAATCGGACTGTCTTGCCCAAAGCTCTGGCCATTCGCATACACGCCAATCAACCTGACGTTATTCATATGTACAGCACACAGACGCCTCCAGATGCCGAGAAGAAATCTCCAACGTTCATTTGCCTCCAACTCCTCCTCACAGCATGCCAATGATTCTCGCTTACTACCCGCAATAAAGAAGTGCCAACAGGGGCGCGCGAAAGGCGTAGAACTCACCGGCCAGTCATATCGCCAGAGAGCACATGCGAACGCTTCGTCAAGCTTGACTTGCTCTTTGGGCGTAATAGCGTTTTCCAAAACCCTCACGTCCTCGGATGTAAATTCCCTCTTCATCAGCCACGTCTCCATTTATGCAGATATGCATTGCTTTGTAAGCTGTCAGTCAGCTCAGGCCTAGCGGGTAGACATTAGCGGATCAACGTTGCGCGATCGGTAGGATGTGGATGTTGCTGTTTGAGAAAAACTTCCGAAACAGATGTAGTCCTTCAACTAATTTAAAGTGGGAGTATTCCGTTCTCCGGGGCATGCCGGTACAACAAGCTGCACGGGCGCGCAGCAACCTTCTCATGCCTGAAGGAATCGCCCATTGAGGGTGAGGTGTTCGCGCTCGAGATGCTGAAGTGGAATGACGCTGGCCAAAGCTACCAAACGCCTGCCTTCCGGGAGATCACGCCTAGGAAGCGCGTACTGCCGATCACCTGCCGGACAGTGATACAACCGAACCACCCGGAAGCGCTCCACAAGCGAAAGCGGAGGTGATTGTGGGTCGTGGGCACGTTTTGGGGGGTATGCCTTCCTGTATCAGGCAAAACCGCGACGACCAAGCCCAGCATCGAATTTGGCCGAGCTGGTCGAAGAAGCGTCAGACACCCTTTGCTCGCACAGGAACAGCGATCATCTTCTGTACGGAGTGTCGAACGTATCCAAATGTGGTGCGCTTACTCACTCGCCGCCAAACCCTCCCTAGGCACACGTACCCAGCCCTCCATGAGCACGCGGGCGCTACGGCTCATGATCGCCCGGGTGACCTTCCACTTGCCGTTCTCCTGGCGTGCCTGGGCGCCGACGCGCAAGGTCCCGGATGGATGACCGAAGCGCACGGCGCTGCGTTCCCCACCGCCTGCCGCCAGGTTCACCAACGTCCCCGGGATGGCCGCAGCAGTGCCGATGGCGACCGCCGCGGTCCCCATCATCGCGTGGTGCAGCTTGCCCATCGACAGTGCCCGCACCAGCAGGTCGATGTCGTCGGCCTGCACGGTCTTGCCGCTAGAGGTTACATAACCAAGCGGCGGTGCGACGAAGGCCACCTTGGGGGTGTGCTGGCGTCTCGCGGCCTCCTCGATCTTGCCGATCAGCCCCATGCGCACCGCGCCGCAGGCGCGGATGGTCTCAAACAGGGCCAGCGCGTCGGCGTCGCCATTGATCGCATCCTGCAGCTCGATGCCGGTGTAGCCGACTTCGCCCGCCTCGATGAAGATGGTCGGAATGCCGGCATTGATCAGGGTGGCCTTGATGGTCCCCAGGTCCGGCACGTCCAGCTCGTCGATCAGGTTGCCGGTGGGGAACATGTCGCCGCCCTGGCCATCGTCGTCGGCGGCAGGATCGAGGAATTCGAGCTGGACCTCGGCTGCCGGAAAGGTCACGCCGTCGAGCTCGAAGTCGCCGGTTTCCTGGACTTCGCCCTGGGTCATGGGCACGTGGGCGACGATGGTCTTGCCGATGTTGGCCTGCCAGATGCGCACCGTGGCGATGCCGTCGCGAGGGATGCGCGCGGCATCGACCAGGCCCGCACTGATAGCGAAGGCCCCGACCGCCGCCGACAGGTTGCCGCAGTTGCCGCTCCAGTCGACGAAGGCCTGGTCGATCGAGACCTGGCCGAACAGGTAGTCGACGTCATGGTCGGGGCGGCTGCCAGGCGAGAGGATCACCGCCTTGCTGGTGCTGGAGGTGGCCCCTCCCATGCCGTCGATTTGCTTGCCATAGGGGTCGGGACTGCCGATCACCCGCAGCAACAGGGCGTCACGCGCGGCGCCGGGCAGCTGCGCGGGCCCGGGCAGGTCCTGCAGGCGGAAGAACACGCCCTTGCTGGTACCGCCGCGCATGTAGGTGGCGGGAATCTTCAACTGCGCCGGGTAAGTCATGCATTGCCCTCCAGGAAATCCTGGGCGAAGCGCTGCAGCACCCCGCCCGCTTCATAGATCGAGACTTCTTCGGCGGTGTCCAGCCGACAGGTCACGGGGACCTCCAGGCGCTCGCCGGTCTTGCGGTTGATCACCAGGGTCAGCGTCGCGCGCGGCGTACGCTGGCCGAGCACGTCGAAGGTTTCGCTGCCATCGATGCCCAACGTCTTGCGGTCCACGCCCAGCTTGAATTCCAGGGGCAGCACGCCCATGCCCATTAGGTTGGTCCGGTGAATCCGCTCGAAGCCTTCGGCGACGATGGCCTCGACGCCGGCCAGGCGCACACCCTTGGCCGCCCAGTCGCGGGACGAGCCTTGTCCATAGTCGGCACCGGCGATGATGATCAGCGGCTGGCGTCGCTGCATGTAGGTCTCGATCGCCTCCCACATGCGCATCACCTGCCCTTCCGGCTCCAGGCGCGCAAGCGAGCCCTGGCGCACGCTGCCGTCGGCGTTGCGTACCATCTCGTTGAACAGCTTGGGGTTGGCAAAGGTGGCGCGCTGCGCGGTGAGGTGGTCGCCGCGGTGGGTAGCGTAGGAGTTGAAGTCTTCTTCGGGGACGCCCATGCGCGCCAGGTACTCGCCCGCCGCGCTGTCGGCCATGATGGCGTTGGACGGCGACAGGTGGTCGGTGGTGATGTTGTCCGGCAACACCGCCAGCGCACGCAGGCCGCGCAGCGTGCGCTCCCCGGCCAAGGCGCCTTCCCAGTAGGGCGGTCGACGAATGTAGGTGCTCATCGGTCGCCAGTCGTAGAGTGGCGCCACGGCCGGGCCGCTGAACGACTCGACGGCGAACATGGGGATGTAGACCTGACGGAACTGCTCGGGCTTGACGGCCGCGCGCACCACCGCGTCGATCTCGGCATCGCTGGGCCAGAGGTCCTTGAGCCGGATCGGCCGACCGTCGACCACGCCCAGCACGTCCTTTTCGATGTCGAAGCGGATGGTGCCGGCGATCGCATAGGCCACCACCAACGGCGGTGAGGCCAGGAACGCCTGGCGCGCGTAGGGATGGATGCGTCCATCGAAATTGCGGTTGCCTGACAGCACGGCGGTGGCATACAGGTCGCGATCGATGATCTCCTGCTGGATCACCGGGTCGAGCGCCCCGGACATGCCGTTGCAGGTGGTGCAAGCGAAGGCGACGATGCCGAAGCCCAGGCGTTCGAGTTCGTGTTCGAGTCCGGCTTCGCGCAAGTACAGCTGAACCGCCTTGGAGCCGGGCGCCAACGAGGACTTGACCCAGGGCTTGCGGGTCAGCCCCAGACGATTGGCATTGCGCGCCAGCAGCCCGGCAGCGATGACGTTGCGCGGGTTGCTGGTGTTGGTGCAGCTGGTGATGGCAGCGATGATCACGGCGCCATCGGGCATCTGCCCTGGCTGGTCGCTCCAGGCACCGGCGATGCCCTTGGCGGCCAGGTCGCGGGTGGCCACACGGGCATGGGGATTGGACGGGCCGGCCAGGTTGCGTTCGACCCGGCTCAGGTCGAAGCGCAAGGTGCGCTCGTACACGACGTCCTTCAGGGTGTCAGCCCACAGGCCGGCGACCTTGGCGTAGGTTTCCACCAGCGCCACCTGTGCCTCCTCGCGCCCGGTCAGGCGCAGGTAGTCCAGGGTCTGCTGATCGATGGCGAACATCGCCGCCGTGGCGCCGTACTCCGGGGCCATGTTGGAAATGGTCGCCCGGTCGCCCAGGGTCAAGGCCCGCGCGCCCTCGCCGTGGAACTCCAGGTAGGCGCCGACCACTTTCTGCTGGCGCAGGAACTCGGTGAGCGCCAGCACCAGGTCGGTGGCGGTCATGCCTTCGGCCAGGCGCCCGCCCAGCTCGACCCCGACGATGTCCGGCAGGCGCATCCACGAGGCCCGCCCGAGCATGACGTTCTCGGCCTCCAGGCCACCGACGCCGATCGCGATCACGCCCAGCGCATCCACGTGGGGCGTATGGCTGTCGGTGCCCACGCAGGTGTCGGGATAGGCCACGCCGTGCTCGGCGTGGATCACCGGCGACATCTTCTCCAGGTTGATCTGGTGCATGATGCCGTTGCCAGGCGGGATCACCTCGACGTTGCGAAATGCCTGCTTGGTCCAGTCGATGAAGTGGAAGCGGTCCTCGTTGCGGCGGTCCTCGATGGCGCGGTTCTTCTCGAACGCCTGCGGGTCGTAGCCGCCGCACTCGACCGCCAGGGAATGATCGACGATCAGTTGCACCGGCACCACCGGGTTGACCTGCGCAGGATCGCCGCCTTTGTCGGCGATGGCGTCACGCAGGCCGGCCAGGTCCACCAGGGCGGTCTGGCCGAGGATGTCGTGGCAGACCACGCGTGCCGGGTACCACGGGAAGTCCAGGTCGCGACGGCGTTCGATCAGCTGGCGCAGCGAGGCCTCGAGGGTCGCTGGGGCGCATCGGCGCACTAAGTTCTCGGCCAGCACGCGCGAGGTATAGGGCAACCCTGCGTAGGCGCCGGGCTGGATCGCCTCGACGGCAGCACGGGCGTCGAAGTAGTCAAGGTCGGTGCCGGAAAGGTGCTTGCGGTAGTGGGTATTCATGCGGGATCAGGCTCGCTCACAGTAATCGGAAGGCGTGCGCCGCACGTGTGGGAGCGGGCTTGCCCGCGAATGCGTCGGTGCTGGACACGGAGATGCCCGCGCTTGCGCATTCGCTGGCAAGCCAGCTTCCACAGGTTTGGCGTCGGCGCCCCTCAGGCTCAGCGTTGCTCGACTGGCACGAACGTGCGCTGTTCGACGCCGGTGTATTCGGCGCTAGGACGGATGATGCGGTTGTTGGCGCGCTGCTCGAACACGTGCGCCGCCCAGCCAGTCAGGCGCGAGCAGACGAAGATCGGGGTGAACAGCTTGGTCGGGATGCCCATGAAGTGGTAGGCCGAGGCATGGTAGAAGTCGGCGTTGGGGAACAGCTTCTTCTGCTCCCACATGGTCGCGTCGATCGCCTGGGACACCGGGAACAGCACACGGTCGCCCACCGAGGCAGCGAGCCGTTCGGCCCAGCCCTTGATCACCTCGTTGCGCGGGTCGGACTCTTTGTAGATGGCATGCCCGAAGCCCATGATCTTGTCCTTGCGCTCGAGCATCTTCAGCAACTCGGCACGCGCCTCTTCGGGGGAGGCGAAGCGTTCGATCAACGCCATGGCCGCCTCGTTGGCGCCGCCGTGCAAAGGCCCGCGCAGCGTGCCGATGGCCGCGGTGATGCAGGAGTACAGGTCCGACAGGGTCGAGGCGCAGACGCGCGCGGTGAAGGTCGACGCGTTGAACTCGTGCTCGGCGTACAGGATCAGCGAGACGTTCATCACCTTGACGTGCAGCGCGTCGGGCGCCTTGCCATGCAGCAGCGCCAGGAAGTGGCCGGCCAGGGTGTCCTGGTCGCTGGTGCAGTCGATGCGCGTGCCGTGGTGCGTGAAGCGGTACCAGTAGCACAGGATCGCCGGGAACGCGGCCAGCAGCCGGTCGGTGCGGTCGTGCTGCAGATCGAAGGTACGTTCAGGCTCCAGGGTGCCGAGTACCGAGCAGCCCGTGCGCATCACGTCCATGGGGTGGGTGTCCTTGGGCAGACGCTCGAGCACCTCCTTGAGCGCCTGGGGCAGGTCACGCTGGCCTTTGAGCGCGTGCTTGTAGTCGTCGAGCTCGGCCTGGGTGGGCAGCTCGCCATACAACAGCAGGTAGGCGACTTCTTCGAATTCGGCGTGGTCGGCCAGCGCGCGGACATCGTAGCCGCGGTAGGTCAGGCCAGCGCCGGCCTGGCCGACGGTCGAGAGTGCCGTCTGCCCGGCGACCTGGCCGCGCAGGCCAGCCCCACTGAGTATTTTTGCTTCGGCCATGGACGTTCTCCATTGTTGGATTTGTTATGGATGACAGGCGAATCGTGGCGGATCGGGCTCAACGGTCTTCGGACGGCGCGTACAGGGCGTCGAGCTGCTGCTCGAAGGCGTGGTAGCCGATGGCGTCGTACAGCTCCATGCGCGTCTGCATGGTGTCGAGCACCTGCTTCTGGGTGCCGTCGCGTCGCAAGGCGGCATAGACGTTCTCGGCCGCCTTGTTCATGGCCCGGAAGGCCGACAGCGGGTACAGCACCAGGGAGACGTCGACCGACGCCAGCTCGTCGGTGGTGTACAGCGGCGTGGCACCGAACTCAGTGATGTTGGCCAGGATCGGCGCGCGCACCCGATCGGCGAAGGCCTTGTACAGCGGCAGTTCGGTGATCGCCTCAGGGAACACCATGTCGGCGCCGGCCTCGACGCACGCGGCGGCACGGTCCAGGGCCGACTCCAGCCCCTCGACGGCTAGGGCGTCGGTGCGTGCCATGATCACGAAGCTGTCGTCGGTGCGCGCGTCGACCGCTGCCTTGATCCGGTCGACCATCTCCTGCAGCGGCACGATCGCCTTGTTGGGCCGATGGCCGCAGCGCTTGGCACCGACTTGGTCTTCGATGTGCAGGGCAGCGGCGCCGAACTTGATCATCGAGCGCACGGTGCGCGCGACGTTGAACGCCGAGGCGCCGAAGCCGGTGTCGACATCCACCAGCAGCGGCAGGTCGCAGACGTCGGTGATGCGACGCACGTCGGTCAGCACGTCGTCCAGCCCGCTGATCCCCAGGTCCGGCAGACCCAGTGAGCCGGCTGCCACGCCACCGCCGGACAGGTAGATGGCCTGGAAACCGGCGCGCCTGGCCAGCAGCGCATGGTTGGCGTTGATGGTGCCGACCACCTGCAGGGGACGTTCGGCGGCGACGGCGTCGCGAAAGCGTTGGCCGGGCGTGTGCTTCGTGCTCATGACTCACCTCGTGACGGGGTATCGGCGCTCTGGAAGTGCCGTTCGATGTTGCGCCGGGAGCCGCCGATATGGCGGCGCATCAGCAGTTCGGCCAGTTCGCCGTCGCGGTCGGCGATCGCATCGAGGATGCGGTGGTGTTCGGCGAAGGCCTGACGCGGGCGGTTGGGCGTGAACGAGAACTGGATGCGGTACATGCGCACCAGCTGGTACAGCTCGCCGCAGAGCAGCTTGACCAGCGTCTGGTTGCCACTGCCCTGGATGATCCGGTAGTGGAAGTCAAAGTCGCCTTCCTGCTGGTAGTAGCCCAGGCCGGCCTGGAACGCGGCATCGCGCTCGTGGGTGTCGAGCACCTGGCGCAGCGCGTCGATCGCCTCCTGGCTCATGCGCTCGGCCGCCAGTCGGCAGGCCATGCCTTCGAGGGACTCGCGGATCTCGTAGAGCTCGATCAGCTCGGCCTGGTCGAGCGACACCACCCGCGCGCCCACGTGCGGCACGCGCACCAGCAGCCGCTGGCCCTCCAGGCGGTGGATGGCCTCGCGCAGGGGGCCACGGCTGATGCCGTAGGTACGGGCCAGCTCAGGCTCGGAGATCTTGCTGCCCGGGGCGATCTCGCCTTGCACGATCGCCGCCTGGATACGCCGGAAGACGTGTTCGGACAAGGTCTCGGCTTGTTCCGTGTCAGGCACGTGGGGGGACGCGGTTTGCAACATAGTGTCGACACCATGGATCACAGATGCCTTGAAACTAGCGCAATACGAGGTATTCGTCAAAGCTCTCCAGAACATTGTCGACAATTCCAGGACACAGAACTTACGCCTGCGGTAAAGGTCTGAACGCCGCGCGGCTGGCGCCCTGAAACCGGCGTGCTAGAATGCCGTGCCTCCTACTGTCTAGGGATGAAGCGTTCGTCGAAGCCTCAGGCCTCCACGGACCTACGAAGGAGCTTGCGCAGTCATGCCATTCGCCTTGATTCGAACACTGCATTGCATTGCGCCAGGATTATGAGACTCACGCCTTATCTATTGCTGTTCTGCCTGATCGTGCCCAGTGCCCTGGCACAGGCTGCGGAGAAGACCGTCTACGGTCTGAACGAATACGCCCGCCTGCTCGATCTCGACCTCGAAGTGGCCGCCAAGCTCGACACCGGCGCCAAGACCGCCTCGCTCAGCGCCCGTGACATCAAGCGTTTCAAGCGCAATGGCGAGAGCTGGGTGCGTTTCTACCTGGCCATCGACACGGCCCATTCACACCCGATCGAGCGCCCCCTGGCGCGGGTCAGCAAGATCAAGCGCCGGGCCGGCGACTATGACGCCGAGCAAGGCAAGGCCTACACCGCCCGGCCGGTCATCGAACTGGACATGTGCATGGGGCGCAGTCGGCGCACCATCGAGGTCAACCTCACCGACCGTAGCGCCTTCCAGTTCCCCCTGCTGATCGGTGCCGAGGCGCTCAAGCACTTCGATGCCCTGGTCGATCCCAGCCTCAAATACGCGGCCGGCAAACCTGCCTGTGCCATCGTCGCTCCTACCGCCGAGTAATTCCGATGCGCTCTCTTACCCTTCACTTGAAAGTCCTGATCACCGTCCTGGTCTTGCTGGGCGTGGCGGTCACGGCTTATCAGATCTTCGTCCTCGGCATCCCGGTGACCGAAGACGAGACCGACGACCTGTGGAACATCGACGCCAAGGTCGAGTTCGTCGCCAGCAGCAAGGACCCGGTCAAGGTGCAGATGTTCGTGCCGCCGCTGAACCGCGACTATGTCAGCATCACCGAAAGCTTCATCTCCAACAATTACGGGTTCAGCGTCAATCGCGCCGACGGCAACCGCAAGGTGACCTGGTCGGCACGCCGTGCCAGCGGCAACCAGACGCTGTACTACCGGCTGGTGTTGACCAAGCGCTACAGCACGGAAAAGGCCACTGCCAAAGGCCCGACCTTCCGTGACAGCCTGGCGGTGGACGGCCCCGAGAAGATCGCCGCAGAAGCGCTGATGGCGCCGATCCGCCAGCATTCGGCCGACGTCGAGACCTTCGTCAGCGAAACCATCAAGCGGGTCAACAACCTCAACGACGACAACGTCAAGCTGTTGCTGGCCGGCGATACCTCGCCCTTGAACAAGGCCAAGGTGATCGACCTGCTGTTGTCCATCGCCCACGTGCCGATGGAAAAGGTCCACACCGTGCGCCTGGTCGCCGACGTGCCCCAGACGCCCGAGCTGTGGCTGCGCAGCTTCAACGGCAACGACTGGCTGTACTTCAACCCCGACACTGGCGAACAGGGCCTGCCGAGCGACCGCCTGCTGTGGTGGACCGGTGACGACAACCTGATCACCGTCGATGGCGGGCGCAAGGTCAACGTCACCTTCAGCCTGAGCAGCAGCGAGATGAACGCCATCCGCCTGGCCAAGGTGACCGACGAGAACACCGACGCGGACTTCCTCGAATACTCGCTGTACGGGCTGCCGCTGCAGACCCAGCAGACCTTCATGATCATGGTGATGATCCCGATCGGCGTGCTGGTGATCCTGGTGCTGCGCAACCTGATCGGCCTCCAGACCCTGGGGACCTTCACCCCGGTGCTGATCGCCCTGGCCTTCCGCGAGACCCAGCTCGGTTTCGGCATCGTGCTGTTCACCGTGATCACCGCCCTGGGCCTGTCGCTGCGCTCGTACCTCGAACACCTCAAGCTGCAGATGCTGCCCAGGCTGTCGGTGGTGCTGACCTTCGTGGTGGTGCTGATCGCCGCGATCAGCCTGTTCAGCCACAAGCTGGGCCTGGAGCGCGGACTGTCGGTAGCGCTGTTCCCGATGGTGATCCTGACCATGACCATCGAGCGCCTGTCCATCACCTGGGAAGAGCGTGGCGGCGGTCATGCCATGAAGGTCGCCATCGGCACGCTGTTCGCCGCGTCGCTGGCGCACCTGCTGATGATGGTGCCGGAGCTGGTCTACTTCGTCTTCACCTTCCCGGCGGTACTGCTGATCCTGGTCGGCTTCATGCTGGCGATGGGTCGCTACCGCGGCTACCGCCTGACCGAGCTGGTACGCTTCAAGGCCTTCCTGAAAAAGGCTGACAGCTGATGTTCGGACTGATCAAGACCTGGAAAGCCCTGGAGGCCCGGGGCATCATGGGTATCAACCGGCGCAACGCGGATTATGTACTCAAGTACAACAAGCGCCATCTGTACCCGATCGTCGACGACAAGATCATCACCAAGGAGCGAGCGCTCGCCGCGGGCATTCATGTGCCCGAGATGTACGGCGTCATCGAGACCGAAAAGGACATCGACAAGCTCGACCAGATCATCGGCGGGCGCACCGACTTCGTGATCAAGCCGGCCCAGGGCGCAGGGGGCGACGGCATCCTGGTGATCGCCGACCGCTTCGAAGGCCGTTACCGGACAGTGTCGGGCAAGATCATCAGCCACGAAGAGATCGAGCACCAGGTCTCGAGCATCCTGACCGGCCTGTACTCGCTGGGCGGCCATCGGGACCGTGCACTGATCGAGTACCGGGTCACACCCGACCCGATCTTCAAGAGCATCAGCTACGAAGGCGTGCCCGACATCCGCATCATCGTGCTGATGGGCTATCCGGTGATGGCCATGCTGCGCTTGCCGACCCGGCAGTCCGGCGGCAAGGCCAATCTGCACCAGGGGGCGATCGGCGTGGGCGTGGACCTGGCCACGGGCGTGACCCTGCGCGGCACCTGGCTGAACAACATCATCAGCAAGCACCCGGACACCACCAACGCGGTCGACGGGGTGCAACTGCCCAACTGGGACGGTTTCATGAAGCTGGCGGCAGGCTGCTACGAGCTGTGCGGGCTGGGCTACATCGGCGTGGACATGGTACTGGACCAGGACAAGGGGCCGTTGATCCTCGAACTCAACGCGCGGCCTGGGCTGAACATCCAGATCGCCAACGATTGCGGCCTGACCCAGCGCACCCATGCCATCGAGGCGCACATCGAGGCCCTGGCCAGGGACGGTATCGACGAGGATGCGGCGCAGCGGGTGAAGGTGGCGCAGAATCTGTTCGGCCATCTGCCGCACGCCTGAGCAGAGCCTCTGTGGCGCCCCAGTCCGAAAGCTGCTTTGCCCAGCGACTGCAACGATGGCGGTGTCTGCACCGCCGTCATCGTCGGCAAGCCGGCTCCCACAGGCTCTGCGGTCGGAGAAACCCGGCGTGACGGGTTCAGGCCCTGGACTGCTGCACTCCAACGCGCGACGTGCCCTCTATCGACCTGTGAGCCAGCCCTAGGCGTCGACGGCGGGGCCGACTACAATCGCTGCCTCGACTTCAGCGCCTTCGATCCGCATGCCGACCTGTACGCTTCATCCCCTGCCCTACCAGCCCGACCCTGCCGTGTATTTCGCCCGTTTGCGCGAGGCGCCTGGGGCGATCCTGCTGGACAGTGCGCGCCCCGGCGCGGAACGCGGTCGCTTCGACCTGGCCAGCGCCTGGCCCGTGGAGCAGTTCCAGCCCCTGGCCGACGAACACGGCGATGCCTTCCTGGCGCGTCTGCGCGCGGCCTTGCAGACCCTGGGGCCCGCGCAGTTGCCAGAGGGCTGCGAATCCCCCTTCGTCGGGGGACTGATCGGTTACCTGAGCTACGATTTCGGGCGGCGTCTCGAGCGGTTGCCGGCACTGGCCCGAGACGATCTGGGCTTGCCTGACGCAGACCTCGGCTTGTATGCCTGGGCCTTGGTCAGCGATCACCAGCGGCGCCTGACCCACCTGGTCTTTCACCCGTGCATGGCGCCCCGGGAACGCCAACGGCTGGTGGATCTGTTCGACACGCCTGCTGCGCAGACGCCCAGCCACTTCCGCCTGTTGGCGCCCATGCGTGGCGACCTTCAGGCCAACCAGTACCGCCAGGCCTTCGAGCAGGTGCAGGCCTATATCCAGGCCGGCGATTGCTACCAGATCAATCTGACCCAACGTTTTCGCGCGCCCTGCGAAGGGGATCCGTGGCACGCCTACCAAGCCTTGCGCCGGGCCTGCCCAACCCCCTTTTCCGGGTACCGACGGCTGCCTGATGGCAGCGCGCTGCTGAGTTTCTCGCCAGAGCGCTTCGTGCGCGTCAGCGCGGGTGCAGTGGAAACCCGACCCATCAAGGGCACGCGTCCACGCGCGGCCGACCCGGCGCAGGACGCACGCAACGCCGCCGAGCTGCAGGCCAGCCTCAAGGACCGTTCCGAGAACCTGATGATCGTCGACCTGCTGCGCAACGACCTCGGGCGTACCTGTGCAGTCGGCTCGGTCAAGGTCCCCGAGCTGTTCAGCCTGGAAAGCTACCCGAACGTCCACCACCTGGTCAGCAGCATCACGGGCCAGCTGGCCGTCGGCCACGACGCGCTGGACCTGATCGCCGGCAGCTTTCCCGGTGGATCGATCACCGGCGCGCCGAAGATCCGCGCCATGCAGATCATCGACGAGCTGGAGCCGACCCGCCGGGCGCTGTACTGCGGCTCCCTGCTGTACCTCGATGTGCGTGGCGAGATGGACAGCTCGATCGCCATTCGCAGCCTGCTGGTCAAGGACGGCCAGGTCAATTGCTGGGGCGGCGGCGCGGTGGTGGACGACTCGCGCTGGGAGGACGAGTACGAGGAGTCCATCGCCAAGGTCCGCGTGCTGATGGAGACGCTGCAAGGCCTGTAGGACAGGCATGAAGACCAAGGTAGGGCCTGGCATGGGTCCATCGTCGTGCGTAATTTTGTTACCATTTGCGCACTACGAGCGCACAGCGCCATTACACGCATGGAAACCGCCTGATGAGCCAACCTCTCGACGTCGCTGCCCTGGCCGCGACCTATGCCGACAAGTCCCCCCAGGACATCCTCAAGCTCGCCTTCGAGCATTTCGGTGACAACCTGTGGATCTCCTTCAGCGGCGCCGAAGATGTGGTGCTGCTCGACATGGCCTGGAAACTCAACAAACAGGTCAAGGTGTTCAGCCTGGATACCGGTCGACTGCACCCGGAAACCTACCGCTTCATCGATCAGGTTCGCGAGCAGTACGCGTTGTCCATCGATATCCTGAGCCCGGACCGCGCCGTGCTCGATCCCTTCGTCAAGGAAAAGGGGCTGTTCAGCTTCTACCGCGATGGCCACGGGGAATGCTGCGGGATCCGCAAGATCGAGCCTCTGCGCCGCAAGCTGTCCACCGTCAGCGCCTGGGCGACCGGGCAGCGCCGCGACCAGAGTCCTGGCACCCGCAGCCATGTGCCGGTGATCGAGATCGACGCGGCGTTTTCCACCCCCGAGCGCACGCTGTACAAGTTCAACCCCCTGGCACAGATGACCAGTGCCGAGGTCTGGGGTTACATCCGCATGCTCGAGCTGCCCTACAACAGCCTGCATGAGCGGGGCTTCATCAGCATCGGCTGCGAGCCGTGCACCCGCCCCGTGCTGCCCAACCAGCACGAGCGTGAAGGCCGCTGGTGGTGGGAGGAGTCGACGCAGAAAGAGTGCGGGTTGCATGCGGGCAACCTGATTGCCAGGAGCTGACGGCAAGCGGCAAGCGGCATTGGGTGGAGAGGTTTTGGAAGGTTCAGAGTGCCGTGCTGATGTTGCGATGTTCAGGGCCGCTTTGCGGCCCAGCGCGGCCGGTCCGGCACCCGGCAGGGGCCGCTCTTGCAAAAGACTGCGCTACGCTGGCAGATCGGCGATGCGGTACAGGTGGAGCGGCCCCTGCCGGGGCGCCGGACCGGCCGCGATTGGGCCCGCAGGGCCCATGAAATCAGCCCTACAAGCCCCCCTTGTCGCCTAGCGGGTTCAGCCCCGACAGCTCACGGCGTCTAGCCTGCCCCTCTCAATGCACCGGCAACTCCACCCCCGCGAACAGCGCCTCCAGCTCCTGCTTGTTATGGCACTGGATCGCCTTGGCCATGACCTCGCGGGTCAGGTGCGGGGCGAACGTCTCGATGAAATCGCACATGAAGCCACGCAGGAAAGTGCCGCGACGGAAGCCGATCTTGGTGACGCTCGGCTCGAACAGTTCGCTCGCATCCAGGGCCACCAGGTCGCTGTCGAGCTTGGCGTCGACGGCCATGCCGGCCACGATGCCCACGCCCAGCCCCAGACGCACGTAAGTCTTGATCACGTCGGCATCAGCGGCAGTGAACACCACTTTCGGCGTCAGCCCTCGGTGGCTGAACGCTTCGTCCAGCTTGGAACGCCCAGTGAAGCCGAACACGTAGGTCACGATCGGGTACTCGGCCACGGCCTCCAGGGTCAGCTTCGGCAGCTTGGCCAGCGGATGCCCTTGCGGCACCACCACGCAGCGATTCCACGTGTAGCACGGCATCATGATCAGGTCGCCGAACAACTCCAGCCCTTCGGTGGCGATGGCGAAATCCACGGTGCCATCGGCGGCCATTTCGGCGATCTGCATGGGCGAGCCCTGATGCATGTGCAGCGCCACGTCCGGGTATTGCTTGATGAAACCACTGATCACCGACGGCAACGCATAGCGCGCCTGGGTGTGGGTGGTGGCGATGGACAGCGTGCCTTTCTTCTCGTTGGAGAACTCCTGGGCGATCTGCTTGATGCTTTCGACCTTGCGCAGGATTTCGCCTGCCGTGGTGATGATGCGTTCACCGGCCGGCGTGACCCGTGTCAGGTGCTTGCCGCTGCGCGCGAACACTTCCACCCCCAGTTCATCCTCGAGCAGACGGATCTGCTTGCTGATGCCCGGCTGAGAGGTATAGAGACTCTGCGCAGTCGCGGAGACGTTGAGGTCGTGATGCGCCACTTCCCAAATGTAGCGCAATTGTTGAAGCTTCATAGAGATCCCTCGGATCGGCGGTGCTCCGCCGTGCTGCCGGCAACGATTTATAACCATATTAGGGGATAACGCTGCCAACATAGAACTATTTTCTTGTCGGCGGCGAAGCAGGCGGTTCATGTGGGTCCATGCGACGGTCGACCTGGCGCATCAGCGGCGCCATGTACACCGGCACGGGCGACAGCTGCACCAGCCGGGCAGCTGTCCGTCCGACCGGAACGTCGCCATCGTCGCGCTGGGCATGACTGCCGAACACCAGCAGATCGACGCCAAGACGTTGAACCTGATCGAGAATGACATGGGCCGGATCGCCCTGCCGCACTCGCACGGCCCTGATCAACGCCAGGTCGGCCGTCTCGCCCAGTTCCTGCCGGAAGGTGTCCAGCACCTGTTGCTCGATGTTCGCCATGACCACACCGACGCCTTGGCTGTGCAGCCGATCCAAGGTGCGCTCATCCAGATAACTCTGCAACAGCGACTCGGCGAACCGCCCCATCGGTTCCACCACATGAACCACATGCAACTCGGCCTGGAATGCACGTGCCAGGGCCAGTGCGTGTTGCAGCACCAGGGGCGCGTAAGCCCCCAGGTCGGTAGCGTACAGCAGGGAGCGGACCATGCGACCTCCTCGACTGCCGCTTGGGCAGGGCACGCTTGAGCGTAGACGCAGGGTCGACATTTGGCCTGTCGGCATGCGCGTGCCAGGCAATGCACGCCGAACGTTACGCGGGTAGCTCCCAGGCAGTGATCGGGCTGCCAAGGCCTGCAAGGCCATGCGTCTAAAACGCAGCCGCCGTGCCTGGAAGCATTGTTCCGCCCTGTATAACGCGATAAGGTTCGGCTCCCCGCCTCGAACAATCCAGCGGCTGGGCCGCACGGGGTTTGCTGGCGGCCGACGCCCGTGACCTGACGAGTAACACGATGGCTGATTTACCGATCGATGACCTTAACGTCGCTTCCAACGAGACGCTGATCACCCCCGATCAGCTCAAGCGGGAGCTCCCCCTCAGCGCCAGCGCCTTGCAGACCGTGACGGCCGGTCGCGACGTGGTGCGCAACATTCTGGACGGCAAGGATCATCGCCTGTTCGTGGTCGTGGGCCCTTGCTCCATCCACGACATCGACGCGGCGCACGAGTACGCCGAACGTTTGAAAGTGCTGGCCGACGAGGTATCCGACACGCTGTACCTGGTGATGCGTGTGTACTTCGAGAAGCCGCGCACCACCGTCGGCTGGAAAGGCCTGATCAACGACCCGTACCTGGATGACTCGTTCAAGATCCAGGACGGCCTGCACATCGGACGCAAGCTGTTGCTCGACCTGGCCGAGAAAGGTCTGCCGACCGCCACCGAAGCGCTTGACCCGATCTCGCCGCAGTACCTGCAGGACCTGATCAGCTGGTCGGCCATCGGCGCCCGCACCACCGAATCGCAGACGCACCGTGAGATGGCCTCGGGTCTGTCTTCGGCGGTGGGCTTCAAGAACGGCACCGACGGCGGCCTGACCGTGGCGATCAACGCCTTGCAGTCGGTCTCCAAACCGCACCGTTTCCTGGGCATCAACCAGGAAGGTGGCGTCTCGATCGTCACCACCAAGGGCAACGCCTACGGGCACGTGGTGCTGCGTGGCGGCAATGGCAAGCCCAACTACGATTCGGTCAGCGTCGCCCTGTGCGAGCAGGACCTGGCCAAGGCCAGGATCAAGGCCAACATCATGGTCGACTGCAGCCACGCCAACTCCAACAAAGACCCGGCCTTGCAGCCACTGGTCATGGACAACGTGGCCAACCAGATCGTCGAAGGCAATCGGTCGATCATCGGCTTGATGGTCGAAAGTCACCTGAACTGGGGCTGCCAGTCGATCCCCAAGGACCTGTCCGAGCTCCAGTATGGCGTGTCGGTGACCGATGCCTGCATCGACTGGTCCGCGACGGAAAAAGCCTTGCGCAGCATGCGCGACAAGCTCAAGGATGTACTGCCGCATCGTCAGCGCGGTGAGTGATTGATACCGATGAGCGCGAAGGCGTCCGGCCCTGCCGGGCGCCTTGGAGGACGCTCAGGTCACGCCAGCGCCGATCAGGTCTTGTGCACCTGGCGCTGATGCCGCTCCATGTATCGCTCGACGTACGAACACGAAGGAATGACGGTGTAACCCATCTGCTCGGCGTAGGCCAACGCCTGCTCGGTGAGGGCCGCTGCGATGCCGCGTCCGCGCAACGCGTTGGGCACGAAGGTCCGGTAGATGTCCAAGGTCTGCTTGCCCAGGTCCATGTACGTCAGGTAGGCACGATGACCGTCCACGCTGGTTTCGAATTGATGACCGGCCTGGTCATGGTGAATGGTCAGCGCTTCGTTCATTGCAACTCCTAGTAGGCCCTTGCCTAGACCTTTTCTTGATCGACTGTGCATTCGACCTGCACCACACTCGGGAAATCACGCTTCGTACAGGCGTCGTTCCAGCAGCAGTGGGCAAGCTTTCCTGATAGTAAGCGCGTGGGACGAGGTTGCTCAAGCGGCAACCTCTCGAAATGACAGAATGACGTCAGCCGTGCGATCAACAGGCCATGTAGACGAAAAGAAAGTGACAGTAGGAAGACCAACAAAACCCGACATGAAATGAGCAAGTTGGTTCCAGGAAAAGTTGCGTTTTTATGCACGCTTTTGACGTCGACCATGGCACCCCAAGAGTGACCGACACAGGCCTTGGAGGACATACCCTTTTTTTCACATTTCTTGCGCAATGTCCGTTTACTTACTACAAGTAATGAGTAGTATGTACGACGGCCAGTTTCTCTTTTGCGAGAGATGGCTACTTACTAGATTAAAGTCCTTGAGGGGAACACGATGAACAATGCTCTGAAATTCTCTGCTCTGGCTCTGGCCGCCGTCCTGGCAACCGGTTGCAGCAGCAGCCACACCAAAGAAAGCGAAGCCCGCCTGACCGCTACCGAAGACGCTGCCGCTCGCGCCCAGGCACGTGCCGACGAAGCCTACCGCAAAGCCGACGACGCCATGGCTGCTGCTCAGAAAGCTCAGCAGACCGCTGACGAAGCCAACGAGCGCGCCCTGCGCATGCTGGACAAAGCCAGCCGCAAGTAAGCATCCTCAGGGATTGAAAAAAGGCCGACCCCCACAGGGGGCCGGCCTTTTTTCATGGCGGGCCTGGGCTCGTTCGACCAGGCCATGCCGACTGGGATCGCTTGCCGACCTGTTCACACGCCGACAAGCGCCAGGGACCGACACCGCCTTCAGCGTAGCTCGTCAGGTATGTCCGATACCTTCGCCGTCGACTGCGAGGCATCGAGGGGTGTGGCGATCTCGACCGGCAGACCATCTTCGGCAGCCAGCACGTCCCTCACCTTGTCCCAGTCCATGCGTACGTGCTGGGTCAGGTCGTCACGTTTGAGCAAGGTGTTGACCAATGCCGTGTGCGTGTCGACGACCGAAGGATCGCCATGGTCATCCAGCGGCGTGTGCGCTTCCAGGTACACGGCGCCTGCATGCTTGCCGAACTTGTAAGGCTCATTGATGATACGCACCGGCGTGCCGACCGGTACGCGTTCGGAAAGTTCCAGTACATTATTATTGAACATGCGGAAACAGCCATGGCTGGTGCGCATGCCGATGCCAAACTTCTTGTTGGAACCGTGGATCAAGTAACCGGGTAACCCGAGGGTGAACTTGAACGGTCCGAGCGGATTGTCGGGTCCTGCCGGCACCACGGCCGGCAGGATATCGCCGTCGGCGGCATGTTCGGCGCGAATCGAGGCCGGTGGGGTCCAGGTCGGATTGGGCGTCTTGGCGATAATCTTGGTCGTCGCGATCGGCGAGCCCCATCCTTCGCGCCCGATCCCCAGCGGGTAGGTGTGCACGACGGGCTCGTCCTTGGGGAAGTAGTACATACGGTACTCGGCCAGGTTGATCACGATGCCCTCCCGTGGCCCTGGAGGCAGGATGAAACGCGTCGGCAACACGATTTCAGTGCCGGCGCCCGGCAACCAGGGGTCCACGCCCGGGTTGGCCGCGATCATTTCCAGGTAGCCCAGGTCATTGGCCGTCCCAAGGTCGGCGAACGTGTCTTCGTATTTGGCCTTGATCACCTGGACCTGGCCGACGATGTCCTCACCAGGCGGCGGCAGCGGTAACTCCAACGCCACCGCAGGTCCTGTGGCCAGCAAGGCGGCCAGGGAGAGGCAACGCGCGACGGCGGGAAATTGCTGCAACATCCGGTAAATCCTTCGTCAGGGAGGGCAAGAGCGTCGATTGTATACCGGCGTACAAGCCCTCGGCATGGAACACGGCCAGGTTAGCCATTGAGATGATCAACGGCGGTCAGAGTTCCGGCCAGACGGGTCGCGTGCCTCGCCGCTGGGCGTCAAGAATGGCCTTGCACAGCGGACACAGGCGGCTGTCACGGTGTACCGTCGGGGGGACGGACGACCAACGCGGCTGCGCTGGCAGCAGCCCTCCACATAACGTACGGTCGACCGGTGCACCCAGTTCCAGCTGGCGAGCGATGAGGTGCACGCGCACTTCCTGACAAGCGAACAGGTCGAGCTGATCGTCAGGCTCGATCAACTGGTAGGCATGAAGGGACCAGGCAGGGCGCGGCATCAAGGTGTTCCAGAGCGGGGGGCGCCACATTAGCCGAAAGCCGCCCCCGATAAAAGCGTCAGAGCAGCGGTTTTATCACCGGCCAGGCGTTTTCCAGCAGCCGCTGCTGAGCGCCCTGGGCAGGATGAATCCCATCGGCCTGCATCAGGCTCGGCACCCCGCCGACCCCTTCCAGGAAGAACGGCACCAGCGGTACCGATTTCTGCCGGGCCAGGTCCTCGTAGACCCGTGCGAAGGCCGTGGTATAACGCACGCCATAGTTGGGCGGCAGACGCATGCCGAGCAGCACCACCTTGGCGCCCGCGGCACGTGCCGCATCGATCATGTGGCCCAGGTTCTTCTCCAGCTGCCGGGGCGGCTGCCCACGCAGGCCATCGTTGCCGCCCAGTTCCACCACCACCAGGGTCGGCGCATGCCTGGACAGCAGGGCTGGCAGACGCGCTTGCCCGCCAGCGCTGGTGTCACCGCTGATCGAGGCATTGACCACCTGGTCCTTGAAACCCTCGGCCTGCACCCGCTGTCGCAACAGGGACACCCAACCGTGTTCAGGATCCAGGCCGAAGCCGGCACTGATGCTGTCACCGACCACCAGGACGGTGCCGGCCATCGCGCTCTGGGCCAGGCAGCACGCTGCAAGACCGATACTCATCCACCACCTTCGCATTGGAATCTCCATGGTCCCCAGCATTCTCGTTGCCCAGCACCTTAGCAAAGTGGTCCCCAGCGCGGAAGGCGACCTCACCATTCTGCACGCGCTGTCCCTGTCGCTCGACCAGGGCGACAGCCTGGCCATCGTCGGGGCCTCGGGCTCGGGCAAATCCACGCTCCTCGGGCTGCTGGCCGGCCTCGACCAGCCAACGAGCGGCACGGTGGTGCTGGCCGGTCATGACCTGGGGCCGCTCGACGAGGACCAGCGGGCCAAGGTGCGTGCCGAGCATGTCGGCTTCGTGTTCCAGTCGTTCCAGTTGCTCGACAGCCTCGACGCGCTGGAGAACGTCATGCTGCCCATGGAGCTCGAAGGCCGCAGCGACGCACGCGAACAGGCCCGCGCCTTGCTCGAGCGCGTCGGCCTGGGGCAGCGTCTGACCCACTCGCCCCGCCAACTGTCGGGAGGCGAACAGCAACGGGTGGCGATTGCACGGGCCTTCGCGGCACAGCCCTCGGTGCTGTTCGCCGATGAGCCGACCGGCAATCTGGACAGCCAGACGGGCGAACGCATCAGCGACTTGTTGTTCGAGCTCAACCAGGAGCGCGGCACGACCCTGGTGCTGGTCACCCATGACGGGCGGCTGGCGCAACGCTGCCGACGCTCGATTCGTCTGGAAGGCGGCCAACTGGTCACCGAGCAGGCGCCACGATGAGCGGGGTTCCGTTTTCTCGACTGTGCCGCCTGGCCCTGCGCCAGGTCTGGCGCGATGCGCGCACCCATGAGGTCCGCGTGCTGTTCTTCGCCTTGCTGGTGGCCGTCGCCGCCAGCACCGCCATCGGTTACTTCGGCGCGCGCCTCAATGGCGCCATGCAACTGCGCGCCACCGAGTTTCTGGGGGCCGACCTGGTGCTGCAAGGGTCTTCGCCAGCGACGCAGACACAGCAGGGCATCGGGCGTGCGTCGGGCCTGACCGCTGCCCAGGTGGTCGAGTTCGCCAGCGTGGTGGCCTCGGACCAGGGTATTCAGCTGTCCAGCATCAAGGCCGTCGATGAAGCCTACCCGTTACGTGGCCAGGTGCGCAGTGCTGCAGCGCCCTATGCGCCGGAGACGCCGGGGGGCGGCCCGGCGCCGGGCGAAGCGTGGGTGGAAGCCCGTCTCCTGGCGGCCCTGGACCTGGCCATCGGCGAGCGCATCGACGTTGGCCAGAAGACGCTGCGCATTGCGCGGGTCCTGACCTACGAGCCGGATCGCGCAGGCAACTTCTATAGCTTGACGCCACGCGTACTGATCAATCTGAAGGACCTCGAGGCCACGGGCGTGATCCAGCCCGGAAGCCGTGTGACCTACCGTGACTTGTGGCGTGGCGACCCAACGGCGCTGAGCCAGTACCGTACCCAGCTCGAACCGACCTTGGGCGCCAACCAGCGCCTGCGCGATACGCGCGATGGCAATCAGCAGATCGGCGGCGCCCTGGGCAAGGCCGAGCGCTACCTGAACATGGCCAGCCTGGTGGCGGTCTTGCTGGCAGGCGTGGCCGTCGCCCTGTCGGCCAGCCGCTATGCGGCGCGACGACTCGACGCCAGTGCCCTGCTGCGTTGCCTGGGGCTCTCGCGTCGTGAGGCGTTGAGCCTGTTCTGCCTGCAGTTGGCCGTGCTGGGTCTGGTGGCGGCGTGTACAGGCGCCCTCCTCGGCTGGTTGGCGCAACTGGGACTGTTCCGATTGCTGCAAGGGCTGTTGCCGCCTGACGTACCGGCCGGTGGCCTGGCCCCTGCCCTGGCAGGCATGGGCACGGGGCTGGTGGCGTTGGCGGGGTTCGCCCTGCCGCCCCTGGCTGCCCTGGGCCGCGTCCCGCCCCTGCGCGTGCTGCGCCGTGACCTGCTGCCGGTGCCGGTCAGCAGTTGGCTGGTGTACGGCACGGCGCTGCTGGCCCTGGGCCTGATCATGTGGCGGCTGAGCCTCGACCTGCTGCTCACGTTCGCGCTGCTAGGGGGCGGCCTGGTCGCGGCAGGGCTGCTCGGTGGGCTGCTCCTGCTGGGCTTGCGCGGTGTACGTCGCCTGCTAGGCGATGCGCCGCTGGCCTGGCGACTGGGCCTGGGCCAGTTGCTGCGCCACCCCCTGTCGGCCGCCGGACAAGCCCTGGCCTTCGGATTGATCCTGATGGCCATGGCCCTGGTCGCCTTGCTGCGTGGCGAGTTGCTCGACAACTGGCAGGCGCAGTTGCCTGAAGACGCACCGAACCATTTCGCGCTGAACATCCTGCCGGAAGAGCGCGAACCCTTCGTCCGGCACCTGGCCTCCATCGGCGCCACGGCTGCCCCGCTCTACCCGGTCATGCCGGGACGCCTGGTGGCTATCAACGATCAGCCGGTACGCGAACGCGTGGCCGAGGACTCCACGGGCGGACGTGCCGTCCAACGCGATCTGAGCCTGACCTGGTCCGCCGACCTGCCCGCCGGCAATGAAGTGACCGAAGGCCAGTGGTGGCAGGCCGCGCCGATGCCTGGCGCGGTGCCTGGCGTGTCGGTGGAAGCCGAACTGGCCCGCAGCCTGGCGCTGAAGCTGGGCGACGTGCTGCGCTTCGACATCGGTGGCGAGCTGCGCCAGGCCCAGGTCAGCAGCATGCGCTCGGTGCATTGGGACAACTTCCAGCCCAACTTCTACATGATCTTCCAGCCCGACACCCTGCAAGGGCTGCCTGCCACCTACCTCACCAGCTTCCACCTGGCGCCCGGGCACGATCAGGCCGTGGTGACGCTGTCGCGCGCCTTCCCGGCGGTCACGCTGTTGCAAGTCGATGCCTTGCTCGAGCAGTTGCGCAGCATCCTCAAGCAGGTGACGCTGGCCGTGGAGTTCGTCCTGTTGTTCGTCCTGGCGGCCGGGCTGGCCGTGCTGTTCGCGGGCCTGCAAGCGACCTTGGACGAACGCATTCGCCAGGGCGCCCTGCTGCGCGCTCTGGGCGCCAGACGCACGCTGCTGGTGACCGCTCGGCGCATCGAGTTCGGACTATTGGGCGCCGTGAGCGGCCTGCTGGCGGCGCTCGGCTGCGAGTTGATCACCCTGGTGCTGTACCGCTTCGCCTTCGCCCTGCCCTGGGCACCGCACCCGGGGTTGCTGGCGCTGCCGCTGTTCGGTGCGCTTCTGGTCGGCGCCGCGGGCATCGTGGGCACGCGACGGGCATTGACGGCCAGCCCCTTGACCGTCTTGCGAGAATCCTGAGGGGCGACGCCAGCCCTCTGCACGCTGGGCGCCGAGGCCCAGTGTGCATCACCGTCGCTTCATGGCACGTCGTACCAGATCCGATTGACGTACCAAGTCGCCTCCCCGGTCGGGGTCTGCACCACCACTTCATCGTCCACCCCTTTCTTGAGCAGCGCACGGGCCATGGGCGAGTCGATGGAGATGTAGTCGTTACGCCCGTGGATCTCGTCGTAGCCGACGACACGAAAGGTCAGGATCTGCCCCTCGTCATTCTCGATCTCAACCCAGGCGCCGAAGTAGACCTTGCCTTCCTGCTCCGGCGCGTAGGCGACCACCTTGACGTCTTCCAGGCGCTTGCGCAGGTAGCGCACCCGGCGGTCGATCTCGCGCAGCAGCTTCTTGTTGTACTGGTAGTCGGCGTTCTCGCTGCGATCGCCCAGCGAGGCGGCCCAGGCCACCTTCTGGGTGATCTCGGGGCGGTACACGCGCCACAGGTGGTCGAGCTCCTGCTTGAGGGCCAGATGACCGGCGGTGGTGATGATGTTGGTGCTCACACAGGGCTCCTTACAGTCGCGACCGGGCTCAGCCGCGGGTGATCAACCCTTGCCGCGCGATACGGGTCAGGTGACCGATGATCTCGCCGGCCTCGCGGCCCACGGGCGCCTGCACCACCGCCAGGTCGAACTGATCGTCCGCATGGCTGGACAAGTCCTGCCCGACGTCGGCGAACTGGATCAGGAACGCCCGTGCCTGGCCCTTGCGCCGGGACAGACCGTCGAGGTGGCGCAGCAAGGTCGGCTGGTGATGGCCGCCCAACAGGATACGTGGGGTGCGCGTGGGAGAGGCCTTGGCCAGGGGGCTCAGGCAGACGCTGGTGCGTGGGCAGCTGGATGAATGACTCATGATGCGTTCTCCGCCTCGCCAATCTCGCTGGGCAGCGGTGGGAGGCGTCACCGAACCAGCGCTTTAGCGGTATTTCGGACTGGCACGTGGCGTGTCCCGCGCCCCGCAAGTAGCTGTTTAAATCGGCGCGATCGCTATGCTAGAGCGACCTGCGACGGTTTACAAGCCTTGACTCAGCGGCGCACGGTGCGCTCGAGCGAGGAGCGCTCGCGATCGAAGGCGAGGTAGTACTTGTTGATGCTGTTGACGAAGTTGACCGGCCCCATGCCGACCTGCTCCATGGCGATGCGCTCGGTCTGGAAGAACCACTGGTTGCCATTGAGCCCACGCCGGCGCGCTTCGGCGCGCATGGCCTGGACGCGCTCAGGACCCAGGTTGTAGGCCGCCAGGGTGAAGGCCATGCGCTCGCGCTCGTTGAGCTGTTTGCTGGAGAAGAACGTGCGCTGCAGCAACGCGAGGTAGCGCGCACTGGCCTTGACGTTGCCATCCACCGTGGCGGTGTCGCGCACCCCTACCCGTCGCGCGGCGGACGGCGTGATCTGCATCAGGCCATGGGCGCCCCCGGACCCTTGTGCGGCGGGGTTGAGGGTCGATTCCTTGAAGGCCAGGGCGGCCAGGTTCAGCCAGTCCATGTCCTGGGCGGCCGCATGCTTCTGCAACACCGGACGTACCGTCTCCAGCCGACGGCGCTGGGCCAGTGGGTCGTGCACACGGTACTGGCGCTTGTACAGACGCTCGAACAACGCATCCCGGTTCTTGGGCGGTTGGTAGCCCTTCAGAAAGCCGTCGACCGCCGCCTGCAGGGCAGGTGCATCCTGGCGCACGTACCAGCGCATGGCGCGCGGTGGCGCCAGTTTCAGCCGTCCGTTCAGGCGCAGGCGAGGCATCACCCGTGCCCACCGCTGCGCGATGGGGCGCTCGACGATGGTCAACGGGTAGATGCCCGCCTGAACCATTTCCAGCACATCCTCCACCGCCAGGCTCGGGTCGACCCATTCGACCTTGATGGGTGCGCGCTTGCGCCTGGCAAGGTCCTGGTTGATCGCGCGCAGGACGGGACCTGCCGCACTGCCGGTGGTCAAGGCGATGGTCTTGCCCGACAGCTGATCCAGACGTGTGAAGCTGCGCCCACCCTTGCGCCCGACCAGTTGCAAGATCACCCCGTCGGTCACAGGCACCGTCGCGGCAAGGCCTTGGCTCAGGGTGGGATCGAGCAGTTCACCCGGCGCGGCCAGATCGCCCTCGCCGCGCTTCAGGGCAGCCAGCAGCTGCTCCTTGGCACGCGGAATGACTTTCACGTGGACGGGACGGCCTGCCGGCTGACGCGCGTTGAGGTAGTGCTCCAGTGCACGCAGCCGATGGTACTCGACCCCCACGGGCTCGCCCTTGACCTGGCCTGAACTGTTGCGGCTCTGGTTCACCAGCACACGCAAGACCTGGCTCGTCTGCACCTGTTTCAGGTCACGCGCCTTGGTGGGCGTCGCGTGCTGAGCAGGACCACTGACTTGGGCCAGCGCAGGGAACGCCATCAGCGCCATGAGCACGGCGAACACACCGCCTCGCAGGGCAGTGGCAGGTGACTCACAGGTCCAGCGGCGCGAACTCCCGGACATAAGCGACCATTGTCGTCGAATGAAGGCTAAGAGACCTCGGCAATGCCAGCAAGTTCGAGGATCTGCACCCACGGGTTCAGGTTACCCGACACGCGGTGCGTCACTGGGAAGGTGTGCGGCGGGGTCCGCAGGTTGTCGACAAGCCCCTTTGCGGCTTAGCCTAACGCGGTTCCCGCACGCATTTTTCTTCTCAAAGGCCTGGATTCATGCAACTGATCGACATCGGCGTCAACCTTACCCACAGCAGCTTCGATGATCGCCACGCCGAGGTACTGGAGCGGGCGCTCGACGCGGGCGTGGTACAAATGGTCGTGACGGGGACGAGCCTTCCGGTCAGCGAACAGTCGCTGGCCTTGTGCGAACGCTGGGACGAGACCGGCCAACGGCTGTTCGCCACGGCAGGGGTCCACCCCCATGAGGCCAGCGAGTGGACGGTCGACAGCGAGCGTCGACTGCGGGCACTGCTGCAGCACGACAGGGTCAAGGCGGTCGGTGAATGCGGCCTGGACTTCAACCGCGACTTTTCACCGCGGCCACAGCAGGAGAAAGCCTTCGAAGCCCAACTGGCCTTGGCAGTGGCGCTGGGCTTGCCGGTTTTCCTGCATGAACGCGATGCCAGCGCACGGATGCTGGCGATCCTGAAGGCCTATCGCGACCACCTGCCGGCCGCCGTGGTGCATTGCTTCACCGGAGAGCGGCAGGCGCTGTTCGCCTACCTGGACCTGGACCTGCACATCGGCCTCACTGGGTGGATCTGCGACGAGCGCCGTGGCACGCACCTGCACCCGTTGGTCGGCAGTATTCCCCAGGATCGGTTAATGCTGGAAAGCGATGCGCCTTACCTGCTGCCACGCAGCCTGCGCCCCAAGCCCAAGCATGGACGCAACGAGCCGGCCTTTCTCCCGGAGGTGCTCAATGAAGTGGCGCGTCACCGAGGTGAATCCCCTGCCCGACTGGCCCAACGGAGCACCGCGTGTGCCCGCGCCTTCTTTGGGCTGCCGGCTATCGATTGATTCAGGTCAACGCCCAGGGCGCAGGGCTTGGGCAAGATGATGGCACCTTGCCCATACTCTTGTCGTCACTTCAGAGACCCCCTGCCATGCGTGTCCGGCTCGACAACCTTTCCTTGAAATACAAATTCTGGGCCGTCAACGCGGTGGCGTTCTTTACCACGCTGCTGCTGGTGCTGTTCGCGCTCCATACCGAGCAGCAAGGCCGTATCGATTCGCTGCGTCAGGCGCTGCATGCCCAGGCCGAGCTGGCGAGCCAATGGCCCCGTGGTCAGCCACTGCCCGAGCAGCACGGTCGGGTCGTCTGGACGACAGGCGAAACCCCGACGCTGGCCGGGCGCACACTGGCGTTGCCCACTGCCGCACAAGGCTGGGTCACGCTGCCCAGCGCCTGGGTACTGGGCAACCACCCGCACGTCGGCGCCTATGTGACGTGTCAGGACGAACGCTGTCAAGCCTGGCTGGCCGACGTACCGAGCCTGCGTCAGTTGCTGATGGCGCGCGCCGGGCAGTATGCGCTGTGTGTCACCCTGCTGATGCTGGTCATGCTCGCCGCTTCGCAACTGCTGATCCGCTTCCTGCTCGGGCGACTCGACACGCTCAAGGCCGTCATGCTGCAGGCCCAGCACACGGGCGATTTGAGCGCACGCGTGCCGGTGGCGGGCGGTGACGAGATCGGGCAGATGGCTGCGGCCTTCAATGCCATGCAGGCGAGCTATCACCAGGTGGTCGGCACCGTCGCGCACACCGCACGCGAACTGGACGCCAACGCCAGGCGGCTCGCGGACAGCATGGTGGAGGTGCGTCGGGGCATGTTGGGGCAACAGGGCGAAACCGACCAGGCAGCCACTGCCATCAATCAGATGTCCGCGACCGTGCATCACATTGCCGAGCATGCCGGGGCCACCCGCGATCTGTCGCAGTCCACCGATACCCTGGCAGTCAACGGCAAGGCCGTGGTGGACAGTGTGCAGGATGCGATCGCCGGCTTGTCCAGCGGTGTGCAGCAGACCGCCGAGACGATTCGACGACTGGCCGATGACAGCCAGACGATCAACGGTGTGGTCAGCGTCATCCACAGCATCGCCGAACAGACCAACCTACTGGCGCTCAATGCTGCCATCGAGGCCGCACGCGCAGGCGACCTGGGGCGTGGGTTCGCCGTGGTGGCCGACGAAGTGCGCCACCTGGCCAAACGTGTGCAAGCCTCGACCGACCAGATCACCGGCATGGTGTTCACCCTGCAGGCAGGCACACGCGATGCGGTGGAATTCATGCAGGAAAGCTCGCTCAAGGCGGACGACTGCGTGCGTCAGGCGCAGGACGCCAGTTCGGCCCTCGCCCAGATCGCCGGGGCCGTGGCCCAGATGCGCGAGAACACCACGCAGATCGCGGTGGCCGCCGCGCAGCAGAGCCAGGCCGCAGAAGAGATGAACCGTGCGGTGGTCAGTATCCGTGACGTGACCGAAGACACGACGCGCCAGGCCACCACCTCGACCACCGACAGCGTGGCGCTGGCCGACCTGGCCGGCACGCTGCACCAGGCCATCGGCCGACTCACCCTATAACGGCCATAGCCACGCTCGATTGGCCTGACTCAAGGCACCGCACTAGGCTGAACAGGTAACCTTGAGGAGATGCCCATGACCAAACGACTGCTCGAACTTGCCGGCTGGCACGCACGCCTGGATTCACGACCTGAGGCAGTCAGCCCTGCCCCCCACCAGATCGCCGTGCCCCTGTTCGTGATCGGTGCGCTGCTAGCCCTCAGCGGCCTATTGGGAATGGACGCCTCGCAAGGGGCACTGGGCGCGATCACTCTGGGCGCTGGCTGGGCCCTGCAGCGCCGCTGAGCACTCATCTGACCGAGGCGCTCATCCGTAGCGTGCCGATAGCTGCCTAGCCAGGGTAACCGCTGGCTGCGCTCAACGCTTTTTCAGGGCCTTGCCCAAGCGCATCAGTGTCTTATCCGCGCGCCGTTGCGCCGCTTCCAGCTCCTGCTGCCAATCTGCCTTGAGCATCGTCAGGTCAGCCTGCTGGTCTGCCTGGAGCAACCACTGCACGCGATCGTGCCACTCCCCCAGATCCTGCTGTCCCTGCTTGAGCAGACGGCGCAGTGCGTTGCCTGCATGGTCGAGTTGCGGGTAGGCCTCTTCGGCGTAGCGTACCCGCTTGATCAACAAGCGCACGCGGTGCCGATCATGGGCAGGATCCTGCACGGCGTTCTCGAGCTTGCGCCATTGCTTGCGCAGACGCTCATCCACCCGTCGATGCAGGCCACTGACCACGCCTTCACGGTCTGCGGCACGCAGGAAACCTGGAAAGGCATCCAGAATCGCCAGCGTGCGCGTCAACGGCGCGCTGTCGGCGACGCTGGCGAATGTCCGCGCCCTGCCCTCCAGGCGGCGCTGCCCGGCGGCCAGATGCCCTCGTTCGATGAGTTCTGCGCCCATCACTTCGCGGTCACGCAGCGGCGTCGTCAACGTCCCCAGCGCCTTGGCAGCGTCTTCCAACTCCTGCACACCTGGCAAGCCACGCAAGGGACGCAACAGGCTGCGCAGGCGACGCACGCTGGTGCGCAGGTCGTGCAGGGCTTCGCTGTCGGTATCGGCGCGCAGACGCTGCCGGCAGGCGTGCAGGCGCACGTGCACGGCAAGCACACGGGCCACTACATGATCGAGCATCGCAGACATGGCATTCTCTCCTGGGCTCAACGCCCTGCACGGGACTCACGGATGTAGAAACGCGCCTTCTCGGCCTTGCGCGAACAACCGCGGAAGGCTTCGAACTGTTGCTGGGTCTTGGCCCCGGTCAACAGCGACAGCGCCTTGGAGTAGCTGACCGTGCCCGCCAGCCCTTCGGCCTTGGCGATGTCGAGCTCTTTCCAAGCCGCATCCAATTGGGTGGCGCAACTGTCACGGTATGCCGTCTTGCCGGCACATCCGGTCAGTGCCAAGGCCAGCAGCGGCAAGCAGATCCAGGCTTTCATGGGTGGGTCCTCGGGTGTCTGGGGTGGATGGCTGTTCGACGGCCACAGGCCGGGAAAGTGCCTTTTCACAGGCTGAGACACATCGGGATTGAAGCGCCTCGACCGGCGGTGCATTGTGCATAAAAACACCAGGGTGGGGAGCGGACATGGGCAAACGTGTAGCACTGGTATTGGGGTCTGGCGGTGCCCGGGGGTATGCCCATATAGGCGTCATCGAAGAACTCGAACGACGCGGCTATGAGATCGCCTGCATCGCCGGGTGCTCGATGGGGGCCGTCGTCGGCGGTATCTATGCAGCGGGCAAGCTCGATGTCTACAGGCAGTGGATCGAAAGCCTGGACTACCTGGACGTGCTGCGCCTGGTGGACGTGAGCTTTCGTCTCGGCGCGATCCGCGGCGACAAGGTGTTCGGCCAGATTCGCAAGATCGTCGGCGAGCTCGACATCGAACAGTTGCGCATCCCCTACACCGCCGTGGCCACCGACCTGACCCATCAACAGGAAGTCTGGTTCCAGGAAGGCTGCCTGCACCAGGCCATGCGCGCTTCAGCCGCGATCCCCAGCCTGTTCACACCCGTCGTGCAGGGCAACCGCGTACTGGTCGATGGCGGTATCCTCAACCCTTTGCCCATCGTGCCGGTGGTATCGAGCCATTGCGACCTGATCGTGGCTGTCAATCTGAACGCGACCCACCCCACGTCCTATCAACTGCCGGTCATCGAACGACCGGCGGCTTTCAGGCAACGCTTCGACAGCCTGGTCACGTCGCTGGGCGCGCGTCTGCCCTTCCGGCGCAAACCGGCCGAGCAGTTGATCCAGATCGAGCGCGAGATCATCGCCGAAGGCCTGGCAGCGACCAACCCCTGGCTGGCCGAAGGTCGGGTCGCCACACGGACGTCGAGCGGCGACGACCGAGGCGCGCCCAAGTCGGCCACTGGGTCGTTCGTCGTCGATGCCGTGGGGCCGGCTTCCCTGCTGGACTTGATCAACCAGAGCTTCGAGGTCATGCAAACGTCGCTGGCGCAGTACAAGATGGCCGGCTATCCGCCTGACGTGGTGATCGACGTGCCCCGGCGTGTCTGTCGCTTCTTCGAGTTCTACAAGGCACCGGAGCTGATCGCCCTCGGCCGGCAGATCGCCCGTGACAGCCTGGATGCCCATGAACGTCCCCAGCACTGACGGCAGAAACGACTCAGGCCGCATGAGCGGCCTGAGTCAGTCACAACGCGGTTTCAATAACGCTTGATATCCGCCTTGGCTTCCAGCTGCTTGAGGTAGGCCGCGAAGTCCTGCTCACCGGCACGCGAAGCCAGGATACGACGCATCTGCGTCTTCTCGGCCTCGGTCGGTGCAGCGCCTTCGTTGACACCCTTGAGCTGCAACACGGCCAGGCGACCGTCGTTGAGCACGACACTGCCGAAGACCGCCTTCGCCTTGTCCTGTGGCTTGGCCAGACGGAAGACCGCCTGCAGCTCGACAGGGTCGATGCCTTCCTGGTTACGCGTGACCGCTTCACGCACGCTCCAGGTCTGCCCTTCGAGCGGCGCGTCGGCCTTGATCGAACCGTCGCGCAACCCTTTGACCAGGGCATCGGCCTTGCTCTTGAGGTCGGCGATCGCCTGCTCCTTGGCCAGGCGGTCGCGAATGTTGCCAGCGACTTGCTCCAGCGGCAGTTGCTCCGGCTTGCGGTGCTCCTTGACCCGCAGCACCAGGACCGTTTCCGGGTCCAGCTCGATGGCGTTGCTGTTGCTGCCTTCCTGCAACACTTCTTCGCTGAAGGCCGCTTGCACCACTTGACGGTTCGCCGTGATGCCGTCGCCGCCTTCGCGACCGAACGGCGCGGACGTCTGGACTTTCAGGCCCAGGTCCTGGGCAGGCTGGCCCAGGTCGGACGACTCGAACGCCGAGTCTTCCAACTGCTTGGTCGCTTCGACGAAACGCTGCTCGACCTGCTGGGACTTCAAGTCACGGGTCAGCTTGTCACGCAGGCTGGCGAAGGTCGGCACGTCCGGCGCCTCGACACCCAGCAGCTTGATCAGGTGGTAGCCGAAGCTGGTGCGCACAGGCGCCGAGACCTGGTTGTCGGACAGCTTGTACAGCGCATCCTCGAAGGCAGGATCGTAGACGCCCGGACCGGCCAGACCCAGGTCGCCCCCATTGTTGGCCGAGCCCGGATCCTGAGAGTACTCCTTGGCCAGGGCGGCGAAGTCCTCGCCCTTGTTCAAGCGTTCGGCGATCTCTTCGGCGCGCGCCTTGGCCTGTTCGTCGCTGACCTTGTCGTTGACTTCGATCAGGATGTGGGCGGCGTGGCGCTGTTCGGCCAGGTTGGCGACTTCTTTCTCGTACGCGGCCTTGAGCTGGTCTTCGTCGACCTTGACCTGGTCGAAGTAGGCCGACTTCTTCAGCTCGATGTAGTCGATCACCACCTGGTCGGGCGTCATGAACTCCTTGGCGTGCTGATCGTAGTGGGCCTTGATCTGCTCGTCCGATACCTGCACGGCAGCAGGATCGGCCTTGAAGGTCACGGAGGCGAAATCGCGCGTCTGGTTCTCCAGGCGTGCGAACGCGTCCACCTGCGGTGCAGTCGCGAAACTGGTGGCGACGAACCCACCGCGCAGCTGACCGATCAGCAGCTCTTCGGCCAGCATCTGGCGGAACTGCATGCGCGTGTAGCCCAGACGGCGGACGAACTGGTCGAACAGCTCCGCACTAAAGACACCGTTGGCCTGGAATTCGGGCATTTGCAGGATGACCTGATCGAGCGCTGCGTCGGTGAAGGAGAACCCGGCGTCGCGTGCGCCTTGCAGCAGCAGCGTGCGTTCGATCAGCCCCTTGAGGGAGGCTTCACGGAGCAGCTTTTCGTCCAGCAGAGCCGGATCGAAGTCCTTGCCCATGCGTTGCATCAGCTGCCGACGCTGGATGTCGGCTGCCTGGCTGAGTGCGTTCTGGCTGATGGTGTCGCCATTTACCTTGGCAGCATCCTGGCTGTGGTTGGTGGCCTGGAAGATGGCATCGAACCCGGTCAGTGCCATCAGCACCACGATGAGACCGATGATGGCCTTGGCAATCCAACCTTGTGAATTGTCCCTGATATTCTGCAGCATGCGTCCCCCAAAACGGCCGTTCCACTGCGTTGACGACCGTGGAGTGAAGGTAAAGTCCTGATAGAAGAAAGGCGCATCCGAAGATGCGCCTTCTCGAAGCGTGCGCGCTACCCGGCATCATGCTCCGAGTGGCATCGCGACAGGGCCTGATCGGGTCAGGCCCCTTGAGCGGCGTGGCTCAGTTGACGGCGTCTTTCAGACCCTTGCCCGCCTTGAAGCCTGGCACCTTGGCAGCGGAGATCTTGATCGCCTTGCCGGTCTGCGGGTTACGGCCGGTACGCTCTGCACGCTCCTTGACGGAGAAGGTGCCGAAGCCCACCAGGACGACGTCGTCGCCTTGTTTCAGGGCACCGGTGACCGAGTCAATGACCGCGTCCAATGCGCGACCGGCGACGGCTTTCGGAATATCAGCGGAGGCGGCGATAGCGTCAATCAGTTCCGACTTATTCACTCTAAATCCCCTTTATCTCTCTAATGAGTATGTTTCTAAGTATGTAAAGAAAGCATGGAATACACGGACGCCGGATGACCCTGGAACACTGAAATGTCACTTCTTCGACCTGGGCGGTTCGCCACAGGGAAGGTCATCCGGCTCGAAGCTTTATCAATGCGTGCTGACGCGTTCCTTAGCATCGCTGTCGCGCTTTTCGTCTTTCGCGACAATCTCGGGAGCCACGTCCGGCAACGGCTCGGGCGCGTATTGCAGCGCAATTTGCAGGACTTCGTCAATCCATTTGACCGGTTTGATCTGCAGATCGGCCTTGATGTTTTCCGGGATTTCCTTGAGATCGCGCACGTTCTCCTCGGGAATGATCACCGTCTTGATGCCACCGCGGTGCGCTGCCAGCAGCTTTTCCTTCAAACCGCCAATGGCCAGCACCTGGCCGCGCAGGGTGATTTCCCCGGTCATGGCCACGTCGGCGCGCACGGGAATCTGGGTCAGCGCCGACACCAGTGCCGTGCACATGCCGATACCGGCACTGGGGCCATCCTTCGGCGTTGCCCCTTCGGGCATGTGGATGTGCACGTCATGCTTTTCGTGGAAGTCGCTGGGGATACCGAGGCTGCGCGCCCGGCTGCGGACCACGGTCTGCGCGGCGGTGATCGATTCGACCATCACGTCGCCCAGCGAACCGGTCTTGATCAGCTGGCCCTTGCCTGGGATGACCACCGACTCGATGGTCAGCAACTCGCCGCCTACCTGGGTCCAGGCCAGACCGGTGACCTGACCGATCTGGTCCTGCTGCTCGGCCAACCCGTAACGGAACTTGCGCACGCCCAGCAGGTGCTCGAGCTGCTCGCCGGTGACGGTGACGTTGACCTGCTTCTGCCCGGCGTGTTCCTTGACGACCTTGCGGCAGACCTTGGCGATCTGGCGCTCCAGCCCACGCACGCCTGCTTCACGGGTGTAGTAGCGGATAATGTCGCGGATCGCCGTCGTGTCGATGCTCAGCTCGGCCGGCTTCAAACCATTGGCCTTGACCTGCTTGGGCACCAGGTACTTGACCGCGATGTTGATCTTCTCGTCTTCGGTGTAGCCCGGCAGACGGATGATTTCCATCCGATCGAGCAGCGCCGGCGGGATGTTCATCGAGTTCGAGGTGCAGAGGAACATCACATCCGACAGGTCGTAATCGACCTCCAGGTAGTGATCGTTGAAGTTGTGGTTCTGTTCGGGATCGAGCACTTCGAGCAGCGCCGACGCCGGATCACCGCGCATGTCGCTGCCCATCTTGTCGATTTCGTCGAGCAGGAACAGCGGATTGCGCACGCCGACCTTGGTCATCTTCTGGATCAGACGGCCCGGCATCGAACCGATGTAGGTACGGCGGTGACCACGGATCTCGGCTTCGTCACGCACGCCGCCCAGCGCCATGCGCACGAACTTGCGGTTGGTGGCGGTCGCGATGGATTCGGCCAGCGACGTCTTGCCTACGCCAGGCGGACCGACCAGGCACAGCACCGGCCCACGGATCTTCTTCACGCGCTTTTGCACGGCAAGGTATTCGAGGATGCGATCCTTGACCTCTTCGAGGCCGTAGTGGTCGGCATCGAGAATCTCTTCGGCACGGGTCAGGTCCAGGCGCACCTTGCTCTGAGCCTTCCACGGCACCTGTACCAACCAGTCGAGGTACGAACGCACCACGGTCGCCTCGGCGGACATCGGCGACATCTGCTTGAGCTTGTTCAGCTCGGCCTGGGCCTTGGCCAAGGCGTCCTTAGGCAGGCCGGCCGCTTCGATGCGCTTCTTGAGCTCGTCGATTTCGTTGTGACCTTCGTCACCATCGCCGAGCTCTTTCTGAATGGCCTTCATCTGTTCATTCAGGTAGTACTCGCGCTGGCTGCGCTCCATCTGCTTCTTGACGCGGCCGCGGATGCGCTTCTCGACCTGCAGCAGATCGATTTCGGCATCCAGCAGCGCGAGCACGTGCTCGACCCGGGTGGACAGGTCGACGATTTCGAGGATCTCTTGCTTCTGCTCGATCTTCAATGCCATGTGCGCGGCCATGGTATCGACCAACCGGCCTGGTTCATCGATGCTGTTGAGCGAAGAGAGGACCTCGGCAGGTACCTTCTTGCCCAACTGGACGTACTGTTCGAACTGCGACAGCAAGGTGCGCACGAAGACTTCCGATTCACGCTCGGCAGCCTCGCTTTCGTCGATCAGGCTGACCTGGGCACGGATGTGATCGTCCACTTCGGTGAAGCGCTCCACGGCGCCACGCTGCTCGCCTTCGACCAGCACCTTGACAGTGCCGTCGGGCAATTTCAGCAATTGCAGGACCGTGGCGACGGTACCCACACGGTACAAGGCGTCTTCGCCCGGATCATCGTCGGCAGGGTTCTTCTGAGCGAGCAGCAGGATCTGCTTCTCGCCCGTCATCGCCGCCTCGAGGGCTTCGATGGACTTCTCGCGCCCCACGAACAGCGGGATGACCATGTGCGGATACACGACGACATCGCGCAATGGCAAGAGAGGCAAGTCGAGGGTTGTCTTCATGAGTGCGCCTCTACAGCGGCCTTGCGGCCGGAATCCGGTGGAAATGATGCTTGGGGCTAATGTGGGGGTAGCCCTGCAAAATTACAAGCGTTCTGGTCAGGAAATGCAGAAAGGGGCCCGAAGGCCCCTTTTTTATCACTGCATGCAACGAACTCAGGCGTCTGGTGCCGCCTTGGCAGGCGCTTCGCTGTTCTCGTAGATCAGCAGCGGCTGCGAGGTGCCTTCGATGACGCTCTCGTCGATCACCACCTTGCTGACATCCTTCTGCGAAGGAATCTCGTACATGGTGTCGAGCAGAATGCCTTCGAGGATCGAGCGCAGGCCACGTGCGCCGGTCTTGCGCTCCAGAGCCTTGCGCGCGACGGCCTTGAGGGCATCGCTGCGGAACTCCAGATCGACGCTTTCCATTTCGAACAGCTTGGCGTACTGCTTGGTCAGCGCGTTCTTCGGCTCGGTGAGGATCTGCATCAGGGCAGCCTCGTCGAGTTCGTCGAGGGTGGCCAGGACCGGCAGGCGACCCACGAACTCGGGGATCAGGCCGAACTTCACCAGATCGTCGGGCTCGACTTCACGCAGCGACTCACCGACCTTCTTGCCGTCTTCCTTGCTGCGCACCTCGGCGCCGAAACCGATGCCACCCTTGGCAGAACGGTTCTGGACGACTTTCTCCAGGCCTGAGAACGCACCGCCGCAGATGAACAGGATGTTGCGCGTATCGACCTGCAGGAACTCCTGCTGCGGGTGCTTGCGACCGCCTTGCGGCGGTACGGACGCTACGGTGCCTTCGATCAGCTTCAACAGCGCCTGCTGCACGCCTTCCCCCGACACGTCGCGGGTGATGGACGGGTTGTCCGACTTGCGCGAGATCTTGTCGATCTCGTCGATGTAGACGATGCCCATCTGGGCTTTCTCGACGTCGTAGTCGCACTTCTGCAGCAGCTTCTGGATGATGTTCTCGACGTCTTCGCCCACGTAGCCCGCTTCGGTGAGGGTCGTGGCGTCGGCGATGGTGAACGGCACGTTCAGCAGGCGCGCGAGGGTCTCGGCCAGCAGCGTCTTGCCTGAGCCAGTAGGCCCCACGAGCAGGATGTTGCTCTTGCCGAGTTCGACCTCGTCACCTTTCTTGTCACGCTGGTTCAGGCGCTTGTAGTGGTTGTACACCGCTACGGCAAGCACCTTCTTCGCTCGCTCCTGACCAATGACGTACTGGTCCAGGATGGAGCTGATTTCTTTCGGCGAAGGCAATTTATGCGCGCTGCTCTCGGCCTGGGCTTCCTGCACCTCCTCGCGGATGATGTCATTGCACAGGTCGACGCACTCGTCGCAGATAAATACCGAGGGCCCGGCAATCAGTTTGCGTACTTCGTGCTGGCTTTTGCCGCAGAAGGAGCAATAGAGCAATTTGCCGTTGTCCTCGCCGTTACGGGTGTCAGTCATTCGATCGATCCAATCCGGTAGGCTTGCAACACAAGATGAAGGCAATTGCGGGCTTTTTCAAGTCCGCAGGCAGGCGAGGACCGCCTGCCCGCTCCGACATCCGGGATCAGGATGCCAGCAGTCGCTTGTCGTACACCGAGTCGACCAGGCCGTACTCGGCAGCGCGCTGGGCGCTCATGAAGTTGTCACGCTCGGTGTCGCGCTTGATGGTCTCCAGGTCCTGGCCGGTGTGATAGGCCAGCAGCTCGTTCAAGCGCGCCTTGATCGAGAGGATTTCCTGGGCATGGATCTCGATGTCGGTGGCCTGGCCCTGGAAACCGCCCAGGGGCTGGTGGATCATCACCCGCGAGTTGGGCAGGCAGTGACGCTTGCCCTTGGCACCGGCCGCCAGCAGGAAGGCGCCCATGCTGCAGGCCTGGCCGATGCAGATGGTGGAGACGTCAGGCTTGATGAACTGCATGGTGTCGTAGATCGACATGCCTGCGGTCACCGAACCGCCCGGCGAGTTGATGTACAGATGGATATCCTTGTCCGGGTTTTCCGCCTCAAGGAACAGCAACTGCGCCACCACCAGGTTGGCCATGTAGTCTTCGACCGGGCCGACCAGGAAGATCACTCGCTCCTTCAACAGGCGCGAGTAGATGTCGTAGGCGCGCTCGCCACGAGCGGATTGCTCGACAACCATCGGGACCAGGCCGCCGGCGGCCTGGATGTCAGAACTCTGCTGAATGTAAGAATTGCGGGACATGTCCTGCGCTCGCTCCCAAATAGTCATGGCTTGAAAACACACAAGCCAGCGCGAAGGCTGGCTTGTGTGGACTTCCTACAAAGAAGGCGATCACTCAGCGTCGGCAGGTGCCTGTGCTGGTTTGACGGCTTCCTCGTACGAGACCGACTTGTCGGTCACAGTAGCTTTCTGCAGGACAGTATCTACAACTTGCTCTTCAAGCACAACCGAGCGGACTTCGTTCATCTGCTGGTCGTTCTTGTAGTACCAGGCGATGACCTGCTCTGGTTCCTGATAGGCCGAAGCCATCTCTTCGATCATGGCGCGCACGCGAACGTCGTCAGGCTTGAGCTCGAACTGCTTGACCACTTCGGCGACGATCAGGCCCAGGACCACGCGGCGCTTGGCCTGCTCTTCGAACAGTTCAGCCGGCAGTTGCTCAGGCTTGATGTTGCCACCGAACTGTTGAACGGCCTGCACGCGCAGACGGTTGACTTCGTTCTCCAGCAGCGCCTTCGGTACGTCGACCGGGTTGGCGGCCAGCAAGCCGTCCATGACCTGGTTCTTGACCTTGGTCTTGATCGCCTGACGCAGCTCACGCTCCATGTTCTTGCGAACTTCGGCGCGGAAGCCTTCCAGGGACGATTCCTTGATGCCGAACTGGGCGAAGAAGGCTTCGTTCAGCTCAGGCAGCTGAGGGGCGGAGACGCTGTTGACCTTGACGGTGAATTCGGCAGCCTTGCCGGCCAGGTCGAGGTTCTGGTAGTCCTCGGGGAAGGTCACGTTCAGCACGCGCTCTTCACCGGCCTTGGCGCCGACCAGGCCGTCTTCGAAGCCTGGGATCATGCGGCCCGAACCCAGCACCAGCTGGGTACCGGTGGCCGAACCACCGGCGAAGGCCTCACCGTCGACCTTGCCGACGAAATCGATGTTCAGCTGGTCTTCGCTCTGCGCTTCGCGCTCGACCGCTTCGAAGCGCACGTTCTGCTTGCGCAGCACTTCGAGCATGTTGTCCAGGTCAGCGTCAGCCACTTCGGCCTCGAGGCGCTCGACGTTGATGGAGTCGAAACCGGCAACGGTGAACTCGGGGAACACTTCGAAGGTGGCAATGTATTCCAGGTCCTTGCCTTTCTCGAAGACCTTGGGCTCGACGGCAGGTGCGCCGGCGGGGTTGAGCTTCTGCTCGACCACGGCTTCGTAGAAGGTGGCCTGGATCAGGTCGCCCAGGGCTTCCTGGCGCGCGGCCTCTTCGTAACGCTGACGAATCACGCTCATCGGCACCTTGCCTGGACGGAAACCAGGCACCTTGGCGCGACGGGCAGTCTGCTGCAGACGCTTGTTGACTTCGGTCTCGATGCGCTCGGCAGGCACGCCGATGGTCATGCGGCGCTCGAGCGCAGACGTGTTTTCAACAGAAACTTGCATGGATATTCCTCGTTGCACAGACGTTAGCCGGCGATAGCCCGACTCCAGAATCAAGGGCAGGCATTCTAGTGACTCGCGAACCAGAAGTCACCCCATCCGAAACGACAGGAAACGCATGGGAAGTCATTTGCCAGCCCCGCCCAGAACAGGTCGTCCTGACGGGCCGTTCTGTCAGGGCGCCACCGAGTCCAGGTCATTGGCTTCGCAGTAGGCTTCCCAGTCGACACCCAGGGCCTCGGCCACCTCACGGTGCACGCTCAGGCGCAGGGCCTGCAGCTGCTCGGGCGATTCTGCGATCAGTTGCAGGGTCAGTTCCCACGGCTCCAGCCCCTGCTCGGCCGCAGCATCCTCGAAGGCCCATTCGATCTGCTGAGCCTGCTCTTGGGCGTCCAACTGGGCGATCTCCTCGCGCAACTGGGGATGGGCTTCGGCGAAGCGGCGCAGTGCCAAGGCCTTGGTGTCTTGAGTGATGTCCATGTGAGTCCCCTGTGGCCGGCCTGGGGCCGGCATTTCAAACGGTCGGAATCTATCAGTTTCCAGGCCGCTGGCAAGGGGCAGCTCGCGCGGCTGCCGTCGAGCCTCAGGGAGCCTCGGGGCCGGACGCTTCGACAGCCGGTGGCTCTAGCACCAGCACCCCCAGGTGACTGGCCACCCCGAGCACGAGAAACGCCACCATCCAACCCGCCAGGCAGCCCATCACATGACGCCTGACGAACCCTCGCCCGGACCGGCGCAGCGACGCGGCGAGCCCCCACCACACCAGCGCGAACGCCAGGGCTGCCAAGAGAACGATGATGAAGGTCATGGGAACACGCTCGCAGCCGCAGGTCGCACCGACAGATTCGCCGTCTTCATGGACGCGCGGGAACCGGTGACGACACGGGATTCAGGAAGGCCAAGTGCGGCGGCTCCGCCAGCAACGCCTCACTGCACCCAAGAAACCGCTGGAAATGCTCGGAGGCCACGTGCGCGTCGAAGGCCTCCTGATGCAGGAAAGCCTCGCGCATGTAGAAACAGCCAGGTACATCCTGGCGTTCGAACAGCATGTAATCCAGGTTGCCGGGCTCGGCGCGGGTCGGCTCGACCAGCGCCAGCAAGGCGGCCTTGAGTGCGTCGGCCTGTCCGGCCTTGGCCGTGAGCGTGGCCAGCAGCACGATGGATGAGGTGTGTTCGGTCATGCAGACTCCTTCGATTCTATGGGCCGAGCGAGGTGAGACCTGACGGAGCCGAGGGCGCCAGCCAGGCCGCATTCTGGACTCAGAAACCTTCGAGCACGATTTTGCCGCGCGCTTTGCCGCTTTCCAGTACCGCATGGGCGCGGCGCATGTTGGCGGCATTGATGGCACCGAAGTGCTCGCCCAGCGTTGTGCGCAGGATACCCTGATCGATCAGCTGTGCCACGCGCTCGAGCAGATGATGCTGCTGGATCATGTCCGGCGTCTCGAACAGCGAGCGGGTGAACATCAGCTCCCAGTGCAGCGACAGCGACTTGCGCTTGAGCGGCATGACATCCAGCACCTGCGGGTCATCGATCACTGCGAGTCGACCTTGTGGGCGCAGTGCCTCGATCAGTTGCGGCAGGTAGTAGTCGGTATGGGTCAGGCTCGCGACGTGACTGACGTGCTCGATGCCCAGCGCCTGCAATTGGGGAAGCAGGGGTTGGCCATGGTCGATCACGTGGTGGGCGCCCAGCTCGCGGACCCACTCGGTGGTCTGTGGACGCGACGCCGTCCCGACGACCGTCAGCTGGGTCAGCTGTCGGGCCAGTTGCACCAGCATCGAACCGACGCCACCGCCGGCGCCCATGATCAACAGGACATCCCCTTCCCCACCGCCCTCGGCGACGCCCAGGCGATCGAACAGCAACTCCCAGGCGGTGATCGAGGTCAGTGGCAGCGCGGCGGCTTCGGCAGCGCCGAGGGTACGCGGCTGATGCCCGACGATGCGCTCGTCGACCACATGGTACTGGCTGTAGCTGCCGGGACGGGCGATCGAGCCTGCGTAGTAGACGGCATCGCCCGGCACGAACAGGGTCACCTCGGCGCCGACCTCACGCACGATGCCCGCCGCGTCCCAGCCAAGTATTTTGGGCTCTTGAGTGAAAGTACCGGCCCGCACCTTGGTGTCCACCGGGTTGACCGCCACCGCGCTCACTTCGACCAGCACATCGCGTGGGCCAGGTGTCGGCATGGGCAGCGTAATGTCCTGCAGAGCTTCAGGGTCTTCGATGGGCAGGCCGTGCTGGGTGAAACTGATGGCTTTCATAGGCACTCGTCGCTGAATGTGATGTGATTGACCCACGCAGTATGACTGCCAGGTCGCTCGTCAAACAGGCGCCAGAGGCGCAAACACTTTCACACCGGGAATGACAATGATCCGCTTCAACGATCTGGAAATCTTCGTTCGCAGCGCCGCGCTCGGCAGCTTCACGGCAGCAGCGCTGGAGGCCGGCTTGCTGCCTGGCCAAGCGGCCGAAGCGGTCAAGCGCCTGGAGCGCGAACTGGATGTACGATTGTTCGCCCGCACCACCCGCAGCCTGCGCCTGACCGCCGAGGGTGAACAGTACCTGCCTTCGGCCCTTACGGCGCTCGAGGCCCTCCAGCGCGGGCGCGACGACCTGCGACGCGATCCGGCGCAGCTGCAAGGCACCCTGCAACTGTCTGCGCCCTCCGACCTGGGACGCAACCTGCTGCTGCCCTGGCTCACGGACTTTCGCCGCGAGCACCCCCTGCTGCATCTCAGGTTCTTGCTGTCGGACCAGCGCGTGGACCTGTTCCGCGATCCCGTGGACATCGCCATTCGCTATGGCCTGGACGTCGATGCCTCCTATGTCGCGCTGCCCCTGGCGCCGCGCAACCGCAAGGTGCTGGTGGCCTCGCCACATTACCTGGCGCGCCACGGGCAGCCGCATGCGCCCGAGGATTTGCGCGACCACCAGTGCCTGCTGTACATGCAGCAGGGCCGCCTCTACGACAAGTGGCGATTGGGCGCGGAGACGGTACAGGTCGGCGGCACCCTGCTGAGCGACGACGCCGACGTCGCCCGGCGCTGGGCCGTCGCTGGCGAAGGCATCACCTACAAGTCCTGGCTGGACGTCAGCGACGACGTACTGGCCGGGCGCCTGGTGCTGCTCATGTCGGACCACCCAGGCCCCGCCCTGCCCTTGAGCCTGGTCTGCCCGCATCGCAAGCAGCTCTCGCCCACGGTGACGCGCCTGCACGCCTGGCTGTCCGAGCGCTTCGCCGGGCTGCCGGGCCCTGACGATGCGACTTCATCCACGCGCCAGCCAGGCCACGTCGATGCCTTTGCCCAGCACACGCCGCATCGACGCGGGTGTGCTGGGCAAAAGGATCGATGATGCGCGCCCGATCAGCGGGCGGAACACCCCTGATCAGGGTGCTCCGCCTACTCTTTTACGAGGCCGAGTAGTTCCAGTGACTCAAGCGCTGGGAGAAGTACGGCGTGACCAGAGCGACCGTCGCCGCCTGATCGGCCCGCTCGAGGCTCATCTTCTCGGTATCCGAGCCGGGACCGGTGATCCACAGCGTGGCAGGCACCTTCTGCACCTTGAGCACGTCCAGCAGGTTCTTCAGGGCCGTACGACCTGCGTCGGTACTGGGGATACCCACCTCACCGATGAACAGCGCCATGTTGTGGTCGCTGGCATAGGTGAACATCGGGCCGAACACTTTTTCGGTGAACACGTTGGCCGCGATCTTCGTGTTGTCGCCCTCATAGGCGCCACTGGAGCTGTCATTGACGTCACCATAACCGTGCACCTCCCACACGATGGCATTGGCCGGATCGACGATGCGCGCCTGCAGGTCACCGGAGTATTTCTCCCAGTTTCGCGCGCTGGCGTATTGCAGACCGCAGATGAAGACAGGCTTGCGCGAGCTGTTGCGCAGGTTTCTCAACACGGTGTTCATGGTGTTGATGTACAGCGTTTTCATGTCCTCGACCGTGATGTAGTCCGTGGCACCAGGGAGGGTTTGGGCGTAGGGTTCATTGCCCAGCCCCCAACCCAGCACCATCGGGTCGTCGCACGCCTGCACCAGCTTCTGGTGGAAGTTGGCCAGGTGCACGGCAGACCAGGCCGCGCCACTGATGCTGTTGCTGTCATTGATCAGGACAGGCTCGGTGGCCTTCCACCGATTGCCCTGGTTACCGGCCTGATTGGCCGGCAGCAGGCGCCCGGTCAAGGCACCATTGGCCGTTTCATAGCGCATCAGGCGCATGTAGTGGTGAGGGTCCGGGATGATCTTCGCCTCGCCATTGGAGTCCTCGCGGATCCAGCCCAGCATTTCCTTCCATTTGCTGACGAAGGTGGTGTCCAGGCTGGCGCCCTGCCCAGGCAGGCCTTCATGGGACAGGTTGATGGCACGCTGCACCTCGAACGGGAAGCGAATCAGACGCACGCCACGCTGCTTGACCCACAACCTGATGGTGTCGCGCGTCGGCCAGAAGTAATGGGTGCCCGCCTCGTCCGGCACGATCTGCCGTGCGTTGGCATGGGAGCCCAGGTTGATCCCCAACAGGGGAATGTTGGTCAGGGTGTTGAGACCGGTGCTGGAATTAGCCATGGGGTATTACCTCGAATAGATGAGTGGTCAGGGGCAGTCGGGCTGCTCCGTCTGCGCTCGATGGCGCTGGCTCAAGGCTCGAGGCCTTCGCATGATTCAAGGTCCGGCAGCGGGAACACTTGATCTGGAACTCGGTGAACTCGCCCACCCGGGCGAGCAGGCGGCCGCAATGGCCGCAACGGTAGTCGTTGAGCATGGTGTGCAACCTTGCATGAGGGAAGGACGAGCGCGTACGGCGACGCACTGCGATAGCCCGGCGGGCCTGACAGTGTCGGAGCGGATGTGTACACGGGGATTGCGCAGGACGGTAGAGCGCGATGTTTTGCAGGCACAAAAAAACCGGCTCGGCGGCCGGTTTTTTTGATGAACCGCATGGAGGCGGATCTCTAGGAGTGGGGAAATACTGCCACCAGCCGCACGGAAGTGCAAGGGGGCATCAACGAAATTGTGCAGGTTGCCGACCCAAGGGCAGATGGGCTGGTCAACTTTTTCCAGACACCGCAATCGGTGATTTTCAGGCCATTTGCCGTTCGTACTGGTTGGGCGGCAGATAGCCCAGTGTTGAGTGCAGTCGGTTCTGGTTGTAAAACCTCACGATATAGTCCGTGACATCCCTGATCGCTTCACCGTGATTGGCGTAGTCCTTGCGCCAGGTACGCTCCAGCAGCCCATCTGAAAGCGCGAGGTGACACAGCGGGCGCGACCGTTGGCTTCACCGGCCAAGTCGCCCGTATCACCAAGGTTCACCAGCAAGGCTGGCGAGACCGTGCGCAACGCGGTGCGCCGCCGGTGGAGTACGCGCGGCGAATGTTGCTGGGTTTCACCGACCAAGAGCTGGAAACGATCCGCAACACCTTGCTGAATCACCTGTCTATTTGGGGGTGCAGGGTATGCTACCCTCCGCTCGCCTTGGCCGTTGTTCGACACCCATCTGCTAATATAACGGCAGACCTTCAGGCCAGACCTTCAGGCCAGGCCTGAAACAGAGGAGTTCTAGCATGAGCGACAAAACTGTGTGGGAAACCCTTTTGCAAGCGGTCTGGAAACCGTCCGAAGAGTCGTTGGCCATCGCCAGACAGCTCAACGAAGTCGCCGAACAGGTGCAGGTCAGCGACCATGGCGCGGTCTCGATTTCGACCCTCAGCACGCTTCGTGATGCCGAATTCGCCAAAGCCTGCCAGGTTGCCAAGGCTGCCATCTCGAACTCTCATTGATCGGCATCACCAGGTAGCGCATGGGTTTTCTTCTCGTCCTTCCGATCCTCATCTGCGGTTTCATCTACTGCAAATACAACTTCTACGACAAGACCCTCATTGCCAAGTATGAGGGTCAGTCGCTGTACCTGCACATCGCGATGCGCGGCATCGTGCTGACGCTACCGTGGATCATTGCAGTCTTTCTGCTGGAATGGGCGAGCGGCGGATTCTGGGGGCTGGCCGACCTGCTGGCCCAACGCGGCTTCGCCAAGGAAGCCGAAAAGCACATGTTCACGACGTTGATTTTGGCGATCGTCCTCGGGCCGCCGTATGCCTACCTGGCGGCCCAGATCCGCTTCAAGATCACGCGCTACCGCCATGGCCTGAAAACCGACTACCTGACCCGCCTGTTCATCCTCAAGACCATGCTGCCCACCAGCACTCACCAGGCGCAGCTGCTGGATTCGCTGTCCAAGAGGCGGCTGTACATGTTCAGCATGGACGATCGCAAGGTCTACATCGGCTGGGTCAAGAACTTCGGCAACCTCCAAGACCACGATTCCAACATCGACGAAGGCTTCTCGATCATCCCTATCTACAGCGGTTTTCGAGACAAGGACCGGCTCACGGTGGAATTCACCACCCCGTACGAAAAAGTCTACGAAGCCATCAAGGTCGAGCAAGCCAATGTCGCGGGGATGGGTAACGGCTCTGAAGATCGGTGCATCGGGAAAAGCAGCAGGCCCGATGAAATCGGCAGTCTGTTCACCATCAGTCTGCTGCAGAAACAGATCGTCTCGATGACGTTTTTCGATGGCGATGTCTGGAAACAATTCAAGAAAAACGAAATCCCCGCCGCCAAGGATGAACCTGCTGAATCCTGAGGCCCTGCAGCTCACGTCCACACAGGTCAATCAGGCTGTAAAGGATCGCGCCGATCACGATCATCAGCCCCATGACCGAACTTTCCAAACTCCATCGCCTCCTGGAAAACCTGATCCGCTTTGGCATTGTCGCCGAGGTGCAACATCAGCCGCCCAGGGTCAAAGTTCGTACGGGTAGCCTCACCACGGCCTGGCTGCCTTGGATCGCGGATCGCGCCGGCGCCGACCAGCCATGGGATCCACCGACCGAAGGTGAGCAGGTGCTACTGCTCACCCCCAGCGGCCAACTGGCCAATGGCGTGGCCGTGACCGGCCTGTTCAGCGACGCCATCCCTGCCAACGGCGAGCGCACCGGCCTGCACTGACGCACCTACCGCGATGGCGCGGTGATCGAATATGACAGCATGGCTCATCACCTCAATGCCGTGCTGCCCAACGGCGGCACCACCCGGCTGACCAGAACGGGCGGTATCCGTATTACCGGCCCGATTTTCCATGAGGGCGATTACACCCAGACGGGTAAAGTTCACGCAGATCGGCAACCAGCAGATCGCGGGCGAAGCGGCGGTCTCCGTCGATGCTGCAGCCGCAGCCGCAGCCGCAGCCGCCGGCGTCAGCCTAGTGGGTCACACGCATGGGGTCGTGAAAGGGATCGGACCAGACTGGCACACCAGAGACCACCTCATGAACCGCATCACAGATGGTGGGAATGCTCGAGCACGCGTTGAAGCTCGACGGCGGCTGAAGTCGGCAACGGTAGGATGTGAGATTCGCTACAAGCCTCGCATCAGCAGCCGTTACATGACGTCAGAAACGAAAAAGGCAGCCTCATGGGCTGCCCTTTTTTTACCTGAAATTCCCAATTTGCTCCCAAAAACGCTCCCAAATGGCAGGTCTCTGAGAAAAACTTGTTATAAATCAGGCACTTACATGGTGCGGACGAAGAGACTCGAACTCTTACAGCTTGCGCCGCTGGAACCTAAATCATAGCTGTCACGATAAAAACCCAGTAAAATCAACAAGTTGAGCCGCCCGCAGCCGTTCACTTTTGTCTCAAAAAGCTACCAGAAGTACACGCCAGCAGATGGCGTAATTCACGATCTGTTCACGCCATTATGCTGGGTATCCCATCGAACTGAAGGATAACTTGTCGATTTTATTTTGACGGAGAATCGAGCACCTTAGCACCTCTAGGTAGCCAGCGATGCCACTCCGACTTCATACCAAGCATTCAGGTTTTCATCAGCGCTAATATCTCACTTTTGAATAACAGCTTTCGTTAACTTCAACATTTCTGGAGAAAAATGGTACATTCCTATTACAGCGAATACTGATAATGCAGAAACGAACATCAGTAAAAACCATGCAATGCCGGTATTTTTTAAAGTATTAAATTGCCAACCAATAACCACATTAAACCCTACCAGCAAACACCAAAATATCAACAGCAGCGCCGACGCAGAAACTACACTCTCAGCTTTTGAAAAGACATTAATCGAGACAGTAATGAAGGCAAAGAAAGAAACAAATATTGACAAAGCAGAAACCGCACTGCCTTTTATATTTGAAATATCAGCCTCCAGCCTACCCTGCATTTCAGTAGACTTACTCAACCCATTATTTATCTCATCTAGCAAAGCCTTGGAGTTCTTTAACATGTCAGTTCCCTCTTTCAACATGTCAGATACTCTTACCTGCATCTGATTGGCGGAAGTCAATCGCTCATTCAGTACACGCTCAGCATTAGCGGCAGCAACCTTGGCCACAGACTTCATTAAGTCATCAGGCTTGACAGCACCAGCATCAGTGCTCACTGTGTTATTTACCGGACTTATAACATCCGGACTAAATGTTGAAGAACCTGTACCAGAAGATACTGTAGTATAGGACCCTGTCGTATAAGCATCACTTCCTGTGGTAGAACTTCTCATAATCAAGACTCAACAAAACGCGCCAAACTTTCAATGCTTAACTCAACTTCAGCAGCGACTATGAATTCCAAAACGCTATCCAATGATAGGTCTTTTTGCCCAGTAACCGTATTCAAATCACGATAAGCAACAACACCCTTCTCCGTACCTCTAATTGTAGCAGCACTAAAGTTGAACACATTATTACATCTCTGACCAAGTAAGTCAGTTTCCGCCACTGCATTAACCGAAAAATCGTAAACCCTAGGACCACCATGCCCACCAAAGTGCTGGGAGATGAATTGCCCAGGATTATCCATAGTCTTCAAATATCTTTTGACCAGGCCTATTCTAGAAAATTTGAACTCATGTCCCCCAAGGATTTCCGCCAAAATCTTAGCATTACTTAAAAACCTGTTTCTTTCCGCCTCATTCAATCCAAAGGGAAGATCGACTATAATATCGACCCTTACATTACTTAGGGTTACAGTGTAACCAACATCACTTTGGATTTGTAACCTGGGGACCTCATCTGCGAGACCAGGAAAATCCGGAATAAATGTAGGATTAGTACTACCAATACTCAACTTTTTCCTACAGTCCACGCTAAATTCATCAGCAGGTATCGAGCATTTTTCCGTAAAAAACGCCAATTGATATGCGAAATGCGTGAAATCCCTGAACATAATATTCCTATTTATAACCAGCCATATGCATGCACGATTGATCTGAGCAGCCCCACAGGATCGCTCACATGTCAAGCCTCCTATTCTGGCAGCATAGTAGGCTTTCGCCAACTATCTTGCGCGGACGTAGCTGACACTGGAAGGCCATAGAACACCGTGAGGGCGCTGTACCCACTGGATCTTCATTGAAAAGACAATGTAGGTGTCCCAGCGTGAAGGTGATAGTCAGTCGCAGCCTTAATCTGCGCCTCATAGACCAGCCGCAGCCTTTCGACCGTGGCCGCTGGTTCTCCACCCTCCTTCGCCTCCAGGTAGTCCCGATGGGCGTCCTTGGCCTGGAGGTACAGAGGGTGATCCGGCATAACCTGCTTGCCTGCTCCCATGATCCTGCTCCGTCAGTGGATTGTCGTTTTACCTAGCCCGGCCGCATGGTATTGGTAACCGGCCGCCGCCTCATAAGCTGAATCTGCCAGTAGCTGCAGGCGAGCGACTTCTTCAGGCAAGGCGCCGGCGGCCTCGGCTGCTCTGACCTCTCGGGTAGCGATGAGCGCACAGCGGATCAGGCTCTCACCAGCCAGCACCAGACCATTGAACGTCTTTTTCATGACAGGAGAAGGCCCCAGGGTTCACATATAGGACCTAGGCTAGCAGAGTCACTGCTTCAAGCGAGCCGTCCCACTGCCAAGCCCGTCGTACTCCTGAGCGCATTGCAGCCCTGCTATTCGGGCCTGGTCATACGCTTTCGCCAGCTCTCCCGCTCGAGCATCAGCCCGTGCGAGCAGGTCGGAGAGCACCATGGCGGCGCGGGTGGCTGCCTGGCCTCGGGCGATAGCGGCGGGATCCGGGCCGGCACAACTGACGGTGGCGGCGAGCTGGGCGGCGTCGTGCTGCAGCCGCTGGCCAGCAGCATCGGCGCCAGCAGCGCCAGCGTCAGCCACCTGGTGTTGTTCGTGTGCATGGGCTCTCGCCTCCTCCTGCGCCTGGACGCGTCGTTGTTCTTCCTCGCGGGCATCGCGCTGGCCCAGGGCCTCGGCCAGGCGGTCGCCGCTGTCGCGCTCCGCCGATGCGGCCAGGGCCTGGCTGCGCTCCACCGTCCGGCCGTGCTGGTAGGCGCCCCAGTACGACGCCAGCACCAGGGCCAGCAGGCCCAGCCGCACCGGCCAGGTCATGCCAGCGCCCGCCGCACGCCTTCGTCGATTACCGCCGCCGAGTACGGGTTGCCGCCGTTCTCATGGACGATGATGCCCAGCACCATTCCGCGCAGCGTGGCCGGGTTCCTGATGTCGATCGGCGCCGTGGGGTGCACGCCGATGCGGGTGGCCACCGCGCGCGCATAGGCCTGGGTGTCGTTCTCGGTGCTCGGCGCCCAGCGGTTGATGGTCTCGAGCACGGTATCGATGCCCTTGCCGCCGACACCGGGCATGCCGTCCTTGCCGCGGTAGTTGATCAGCAGCTTGCCCAGGGCACGGATGCCGTTATCCGGGGAGTCGAAGCGGGCGAAGCGCGGCTTGGGCACGCCCTCCTCCAGGCCCAACTGGCCGACCCAGGCGTTGCGGGGGTTGAAGTCGATGTTTCCGGGGTTGTTGTTGCGTACACCGCGTGCGGTCATGGGTTTTCTCCAGGAATGAAAAAGCCCGCGCGCGGCGGGCTTGGTGGGTGCAGCGGGCCGTCAGGCGGCGGTGTCGGTCTCGTCGGTCGGCGCCGGCTCGGCTGGCTCCTTTGCCGTGATCGATACCTTGGCCGTGTACTCCTTCAGCACCTGGGCGGTGTAAACCTGGGCGCCAGGGGACTGGGTCAGGATCTCGCGGGCCCGAGCATCAGCCTCCTCCTGGGTGGCGTAGCGGACCGAGTTGGTGACGTCGTAGCCGTTGCTGACGTTGATGGCGATATAAGGCATTGGGTTTTCTCCAGACAAAAATAAACCCGCAAGAGCGGGCATAGGTGGTTGTTGCGTTCAGTTCTTCGGGTATTGCTGCTTGACCTGCTGCAGGGTCGTGTAGAACGGCTCTGCCTTGGGGATCTCTCCTTGATCCATCGCGTGCCAGAGCATGTCCAGCTGCTCCTCAACGGGAGGGTATTCCTCCCGGCGCCGCTGCTGGTGGCAGCTGCTATGCCTGATCTTCAATGAACTCTCCCTCCCAGGTTTTTTGTGGGAATGCGTCGACCTTGATGAGATAGATGCCTGGGTGCTCAAACTCGAGCACGATGTCGGTACCGTCCGCCGTGTACTCCTGCCCTTCTATGACCACGACCGCCCCAGCGGGCACCCCCTTGAGGAGATCGCCCACCAGGTGGGCCGTGCTGGCCGGGCGAGCCGTGAGAACTCCGCCGGGGGCGTAGTACGCTTCCGGGCTGACCGGAGCCACGATTTGCACGAAGGGCAGCGACGTGTTGGCCTTGATAATCTGGGGCGCGATCACAGCATCACAGCTGAGCACGCTGGTGATCTCCCCCGAGGGGGTGTAGGTGATGAATGTTGCAGGCATGCTCATCGTTTGGCTCCCATCACAAAGATAGTCCTGTTGGCCAAGCTCACAGTTTGGTCGTCCCCATACCATCTGACCTTGACCGCGTGCACGCCCGGCCCTACCGCAAGAGCACCTGATAAAGAAGGCGTGGTCTCTATCGCTGCACCCCCGGAGAACATAAGAGTCACACCGCTTATCTCCAATGTGAACTCCGAGGTCCTCACACCACTTGTGTAGAACTGGCCACAGTTGAACGTCACAAACACATAACCAGCCGTATCCATGGGAATGGACACATTGAGTATGTCCATCCACTGACCCCGACCAGCTCCAGTTACAGAGCCGCCGATGCTATAGCTGATAGGGACAGTCACCGCGTTACCTCGAATACGCAGCGTGTCTATTTCAGCCACGCCGATCTTGGCAGCAGAGATCGAGGCATCTGCAATCTTGGCATTGCTGATACTGGCATCCGCGATCTTGGCGTTGGTGATGCTGGCATCGCGAATGTAGGCGTCGGCGATGAACGTCTGGTTGCCCAGTACCGCAAACGGTGCCGAGAGGCTATCGCCCGAGGGGCTGAGTATTGCGAAGCGGCTCGCCAGTATTGCGAACGTCGATTGGACCACGCCGCCTTTGTTTTCGATGCCGACAGCAAACCCGGCAGCATGACGGATGCCATTTGCTGTGATCTGCACTCTGACCACTTCCGAGGCACTTGCCACATTGTTCAGGTCGGTCACAGCCTCGGAAGTCCTGTTCACCATGGCATTGGTATTGCCGAGGCTGGTCTGGGTGTCATCGACGCGCTTAGCCACCGCAGACA
>NZ_JAAMQJ010000017.1 GCF_013523125.1 Pseudomonas entomophila
TAATTGCCCGTGAGGCTTGACCATATAACACCCAAGCAATCTGCCAGGCGCAGGTTGGGTGTGAAGACACACGAACCGAAAGTTCGCGAACACACAAAGATCACATATCCGAATCTGCTGGCCTGTCATACGACGGTCCGGCTACCGAATTTCTTGGCGACCATAGAGCATTGGAACCACCTGATCCCTTCCCGAACTCAGCAGTGAAACGATGCATCGCCGATGGTAGTGTGGGGTTTCCCCATGTGAGAGTAGGTCATCGCCAAGATTCATTTCGCAAAACCCCTATCTGCGCATGCAGGTAGGGGTTTTGTCTTTGCGCGTGTAGAAAAAATGCACGCTGTCCCCATGGTAAGGTTTCTCTTTCGCCCGTCTGCTTCACCAGGATGACCCGATGCCCACCACCGTCCGCCCGCAACCTGGCTTCATGATCGTCCACGGCAACCGGCTGGACGACTTGCGCAGCCTGGTCGTCAGCTGGATGCGCCGGATGCCGCTCGCTCCCCTGGAAAACGAAATTGCCCTGGTGCAAAGCAACGGCATCGCCCAGTGGCTGAAGCTGGCCCTGGCCGAAGACCCCTTGGACGACGACCAGGGCGGCTGTGGCATCGCTGCCGCCATCGATGTTCAACTGCCGGGCAGCTTCATCTGGCAGTTGTACCGCAAGGTCATGGGTCGCGAAGAGATCCCGGAGGTGTCGCTGCTCGACAAGGGACCGCTCACCTGGCGGCTCATGCGCCTGTTGCCCGCCTTGATCGAGCGCCCGCATTTCGAGCCGCTGCGGCGTTTCCTGACCGACGACGATGACCTGCGCAAGCGTTATCAACTGGCCGAACGGCTGGCCGACCTGTTCGACCAGTACCAGGTCTACCGGGCCGACTGGCTCGACGATTGGTCTCAAGGCAAACACGTTCTGCACTCCGCACGTGACGAGCGCAAACCGCTGCCGCCGGGTAATTGCTGGCAAGCCGAACTGTGGAAGGCGCTGCTCGACGATGTGGGCGAGCAGGGCATGGCGCAGAGCCGTGCCGGGGTGCATCTGCGGTTCATGCGGCGCATGGAGGCTCTGGAGGCCCCCCCCAAGGGGTTGCCGTCACGGGTCATCGTGTTCGGCATCTCTTCCTTGCCCGCCCAGGTACTCGAAGCGCTCGCGGCGCTCTCGCGGTTCAGCCAGGTGCTGCTGTGCGTGCACAATCCCTGCCGCCACCACTGGGCCGACATCGTCGCCGACAAGGACCTGCTACGGCATCACTACAAACGCCAACAGCGCAAGCAGGGCATGCCCCAGGATCTCGACCCCGAGGCCATGCACCAGCATGCGCATCCTTTGCTCGCGGCCTGGGGCAAGCAAGGGCGCGACTACATCAGCCTGCTCGACAGCCACGATGATCCCAGCGTCTATCAGGGCATCTTCAGCGAAGGTCGCATCGATCTGTTCAGCGAGGCAGGCACCCAGACGTTGTTGAATCAATTGCAGGACGACATCCTCGAACTGCGCCCCCTGACGGAGACCCGGGACCTCTGGCCAGCCGTCGACCCGCGCACGGATGCCTCCATCCGCTTTCACGTGGCCCACAGCCCCCAGCGCGAAGTGGAGATCCTGCATGATCAACTGCTGGATGCCTTCAGTCACGACCCCACACTGCGCCCGCGCGACATCATCGTCATGCTGCCGGACATCAACACCTACGCGCCCCACGTACGCGCAGTCTTCGGCCAGATCGACCGTACGGATCCGCGCTACATCCCCTTCACCCTGACCGACCAGGGCCAGCGCGGCCGCGACCCGTTGCTGATCGCCCTCGAACACCTGCTCAAGCTGCCCGACAGCCGCTTTGCGGTCAGCGAAGTGCTGGACCTGCTGGACGTACCGGCGCTGCGCGCGCGTTTCGGTATCCAGGAGGGCGACCTGCCCACCTTGCATCGCTGGATCGAAGGCGCCGGCATCCGCTGGGGGCTGGACGCCGTACAGCGCGCCTCGCTCGGTCTGCCGGAAGGGTTGGAGCAGAACAGTTGGCGTTTCGGCCTGCGGCGCATGTTGCTGGGTTACGCGGTAGGCAATGGCGAAGGCTGGGACGACATCGAGCCGTTCGATGAAATCGGTGGGCTCGACGCCACCCTGATCGGCCCGCTGGTGGCCTTGCTCGACGCGTTGGATGTCGCCTTGTACAGCCTCTCGCAACCTGCCACCGCCACCGAGTGGGGCGAGCGCTTGAACGCCTTGCTGCAGGTGTTCTTCCTGGCCCAGGACGAACACGACGATTACCTGCTGGTGCAGTTGCAGACCCTGCGCGAAACCTGGCTGCAGACCTGCGAATCGGTCGGCCTGCAGGATGAGCTGCCCTTGACCGTCGTGCGCGAAGCCTGGTTGGCCGGGCTCGACGACGGCAAGCTGTCGCAGCGGTTCCTGGCCGGCTCGGTGAATTTCTGCACGCTCATGCCCATGCGCGCGATTCCGTTCCGTATCGTCTGCCTGTTGGGCATGAACGATGGCGATTACCCACGTGCACAACCGCCGCTGGATTTCGACCTGATGGCCTCGGACTACCGACCCGGTGACCGTTCGCGCCGCGAGGACGATCGCTACCTGCTGCTCGAAGCCTTGCTCTCGGCTCAGGAGCGCTTGTACGTCAGTTGGGTCGGGCGCAGCATCCGCGACAACAGCGAGCGGCCGTCCTCGGTATTGATCGGCCAGCTGCGTGACCACCTGGCCAGCGGCTGGCGACTGGCATCGTCCGCGCCGGACGCGCTCGAGGACAGCGGCACCCAACTGGTCGAGGCGTTGACCCAGGAACATCCGTTGCAGCCGTTCAGTCGGCGCTACTACCAGAAGGACGGCGCGCTGTTCAGCTTCGCCCAGGAATGGCACGCGCTGCATCAGGCCGAGACCGTCGCCTTGCCCAGGGCGGACGCACTCCAGGCCCACGTCAGCGACGAACCCTTGAGCCTGGCGCAACTGCAGGATTTCCTGCGCCACCCGGTCCGGCACTTCTTCAGTCAACGGCTGAAGGTGTTCTTCGAGACCTTCGAGGATCCCATCGCCGACGAGGAACCCTTCACCCTGGACGGTCTGCAACGCTATGTGCTCAGCGAAACCCTCCTGAACGCGGCGCTGGTCGAGCCGGCGCGCGCCGAGCAGGTCCTCGAGCGCGGTGCCAAGCGGCTGCAAGCCAGCGGTCTGCTGCCCCTGGCCGGTTTCGGCGAATGCCTGCAAGCCGAACTGGTCGAGCCGCTGCCGGGTATCCTGCACCGCTACCGGCAGTTGCTGCAGCGTTGGCCCGACGACCTCCAGCAGGCCTTGCCGCTGCGCTTCGCCCACGCCGGGCTGCGTCTCGAGGGCTGGCTGGGACGTGCCTACCAAGCCATGGACGGCAGCCTGCTGAGCATCAGCACGGTGCCCAACACCTTGCAGGCGGGCAAGGCCAGCCTGAAATGGCACCGTCTCATCGCCACCTGGACGCTCCACCTGGCCGCAGCGGCCTCGGGGCTGCGGCTGCACAGCGCCGTGGTGGCCGCCGATGTCACCTTGCTGCTGGCGCCCTTGCCGGTCGACGAAGCGCGCGAGCGGCTCGGCGAACTGTTGCTGGCGCGCCAGGCTGGCATGAGCGCGCCGCTGCCGGTCGCGGCCAAGACCGCCTTCGCCTGGCTGTCCCAGGACGACCCGGACAAGGCTTGGGCGGCGGCCGCCAAGGCGTACGAAGGCGATGGTCAGAACAGTGCGGGCGAGCGCGCCGAGCACCTGGCGCTGTCACGGCAGTTCCCGGATTTTGCCGCGCTGGCTGAGGACGAGACCTTCACCGGCTGGTGCGAAACCTTGTACCGACCGCTCTACACCGCGGATTGGCAGACCTTCGGCAAGGACGACATGGCATGACTCAGGTGCGTCCCCTGGCCCTGCGCTTTCCTCTGCACGGCAGCCAACTGATCGAAGCGAGCGCCGGGACCGGCAAGACCTTCACCATTTCCGCGCTCTACCTGCGCCTGGTCCTGGGTCATGGTGGCGAGCAAGGGTTCACTGGCGAGCTATTGCCGCCGCAGATCCTCGTGGTGACCTTCACCGATGCGGCGACCAAGGAGTTGCGCGAGCGCATCCGCACCCGGCTGGCCGAAGCGGCGCGGTTCTTCCGCGGCGATGTGCAAGAGGCCGACCCGCTGCTGCGCCAGTTGCGCGACGACTACCCGGCCGAGGCCTGGCCGCGCTGCGCCAGCCGCCTGGATATCGCCGTGCAGTGGATGGACGAAGCGGCCATCTCGACGATCCATGGCTGGTGCCAACGCATGCTGCGCGAGCATGCCTTCGACAGCGGCAGCCTGTTCACCCAGAACCTGGAGACCGACCACAGCGAACTGCTGGCCCAGGTGATGCGCGATTACTGGCGTCGCTTCTGCTATGCCATGAGCGGCGAGGCCCTGGCCTGGGTGCGCGGCCATTGGGGCAGCCCGGATGCGCTGCTGGGCAAGGTCCGCCCGCTGTTCGGCCGACGCAGCATCGACAGCCGCGAGGAGGAACCGCAGCAACTGATCGACGCCGTCCTGCGCCAGCGTGCCGAACAACTGGCGGCGCTCAAGGCACCGTGGCGGCAATGGGCCGACGAACTGCTGCAGATCTGCCGCGACGCCACCGCCGCCAAGCAGGTCAACGGCAAGCTGCTGCAGGCCCGCTACTTCGAGCCCTGGTTCGAGAGGCTCAAGCAGTGGGCTGGCGACGAGCACGCCGTGGAGCTGGACCTCAAGACCGGTTTCACCCGGCTGACCCGCGACGGCCTGGCCGAAGCCTGGAAGAGCGGCATGCCGCCGGAGCACCCTGGCCTGGAGGCCATGGAGACCCTGGCCGCCCAGCTCGAACGTCTGCCGGCGCCCGATGCCTGTCTGCTGGAGCATGCCGCCGCCTGGGTGATCCAGCGCTTCGAGGCGGAGAAGCGCCGACGTGCCGAAATGGGCTTCGACGACATGCTGCTGCGCCTGCGCCAGGCCTTGCAGGGCGAGGCCGGCGAGCGCCTGGCGACGCTGATCCGCGAGCAGTTCCCGGTGGCCATGATCGACGAGTTCCAGGACACCGATCCGGTGCAGTACGGCATCTTCGAGCGCATCTACCACATCGCCGACAACCGCCCGGCCACCGGCCTGTTCATGATCGGCGACCCCAAGCAGGCGATCTACGCCTTTCGCGGTGCCGACATCCACACCTACCTGGCCGCGCGCCTGGCCACGGCCGGCCGGTTGCACAGCCTGGACACCAACTTTCGCTCCAGCCAGGCGATGGTCAGCGCGGTCAATCGGGTGTTCCAGCAAGCCGAGCAGCGCGAGCAGGGGCGCGGCGCCTTCCTGTTCCGCCGCGGCGCGTACAACCCGCTGCCCTTCCTCGAGGTCAACGCCAAGGGGCGCGACGAGCGCCTGCTGATCGACGGGGAGGGCACGCCCGCCCTGCAGGTGTGGCACCTCGGCAGCGACGAGCCGGTGTCGGGCACCCAGTACCGTCAGGCCATGGCGGCCAGCTGCGCCAGCCATGTGGTGTCGCTGCTGACCGGCGCCCTGGCCGGACGTACCGGCTTCGAGACGGCCGATGGCACGCTCAGGCCCTGTCAGCCGTCGGACATCGCCATCCTGGTGCGCGACGGGCGCGAAGCGCAGATCGTGCGCGAACACCTGGCCGCGCGCGATGTGCGCAGCGTCTACCTGTCGGACAAGGATTCGGTGTTCGCCGCCCAGGAGGCGCGTGACCTGCTGGCCTGGCTCAAGGCCTGCGCCGAGCCGGACGTGGAGCGCCTGCTCAAGGCCGCCCTCGCCAGCCCGACCCTGAACCTGGGCCTGGACGCCCTGGAAGCGCTCAACCGTGACGAACGGATCTGGGAGCGCTGGGTCATGCAGTTCCGCCAGTACCGTCACCTGTGGCGCCTGCAAGGCGTGCTGCCGATGCTGCGCCGGCTGTTGCACGACTTCGCCCTGCCGCGCACGCTGTTCGGGCGCAGCGACGGCGAGCGGGTGTTGACCAACCTGCTGCACCTGGCCGAGCTGCTGCAGCAGGCGGCCACCGAGCTGGACGGCGAGCAGGCGTTGATTCGTCATCTTGCCGAGCAGCTGGTCAACTCGGGCCAGGCCGGCGAAGAGCAGATCCTGCGGCTGGAAAGCGACGAGCACCTAGTCAAGGTGGTGACCATCCACAAGTCCAAAGGGCTGGAGTACCCGCTGGTCTACCTGCCTTTCGTCTGCACCAGCAAGCCGGTGGACGGCCAGCGCCTGCCGCTGATCTGGCATGACGACGAAGGTCAGGCGCACCTGACCCTGACCCCGGATCGCGAACAGATCGCCCGCGCCGACGACGAGCGTCTGGCCGAAGACCTGCGCCTGCTCTACGTGGCGCTGACCCGTGCCCAGCATGCCTGCTGGCTGGGGGTCGCCGACCTCAAGCGCGGCGCCAGCAAGGCGTCGCGCCTGCACCTATCGGGGGTCGGCTACCTGCTGGGTGGCGGCGAGCCTTTGCCATCCTCCGCGGCGTTGGGCGACTGGCTGGCAAACCTGCGCGGCGAGACCGAGGCGCTCGCCGTCATGGCACCGCCCGAGGCCGATGCCCGGCGCTATGCCGGTCGGGCCGAACGCAGCGAGGTGAGCGCCGCCCGCCGTCCGCGCCGGTCTGCGGCCGAGGCCTGGTGGATCGCCTCCTACAGCGCCTTGCGCGTCGGCACCCAGGCGCTCGAGCTGACCGCCGACACCTCGCTCGCCCAGCAACTGCTCGACGATGAACGCGCCGACGTGCAGCCGCGCAGCGTGGCGGCTGACAGTGGCGACATTCACCGTTTCCCGCGAGGGCCCAACCCTGGCACCTTCCTCCACGGCTTGCTGGAGTGGGCCGGCCGCCAGGGCTTCGCCGAGGTCAGTGCCGATCCCGAGCAGATCGGGCGCACCGTCGGCCAGCGCTGCAACCGCCGCGACTGGACCGGCTGGATCCCGACCCTGACCCAGTGGTTGCAGCGCCTACTGGTCCAGCCCATGCCGCTGGCGCCCGACCAGCCGCCCGTGGCCCTGAGCGCGCTGAGTCAGTACCAGATCGAGATGGAATTCTGGTTCGCCAGCCACCAGGTCGAGGTGTCCACCCTCGATTACCTGGTCGGCCAGCACGTGCATGCCGGCAGGCCGCGCCTGGCCATCGAGTCGTCACGGCTCAACGGCATGTTCAAAGGCTTCATCGACCTGGCCTTCGAGCACGAGGGCCAGTACTACGTGGTCGACTACAAGTCCAACTGGCTCGGCCCCGACGACGCCGCCTACAGCCAGGCGGCCATGGAGCAGGTCGTGCTCGAGCACCGCTACGACCTGCAGTACGTGCTCTACCTGCTGGCCCTGCACCGTCAGCTGCGCGCGCGATTGCCGGATTACGACTACGACCGGGACGTCGGCGGTGCGATCTTCCTGTTCCTGCGCGGCCTGGACGCGCCAAGCCAGGGCGTGTATTTCGTCAAGCCGCCGCGCGCGCTGATCGAGCAGCTGGACGCCTTGTTCCAGGGGATCTATCGCCCGCACCAGACCGATCTGTTCCAGGATGACCTGCCATGAAGCGCACCTTGAGTGACCTGCTCCCCACGCCGCTGCAGGCCTCGCACCTGGCCGCCCTGGCGCCCTTGCAGCGCAGCGAAGACCTGCAGGTGCTGCTCGATCGCTGGGTCGAGCGCGGCTGGCTGCGGCCCCTGGACCGTGCCTTCGTCGGCTTTCTGGCCACCCTGGAGCCCGGCTGCGACCCGCTGGTGCTGCTGGCCGCTGCCCTGGCCAGCCACCAGCTGGGCCATGGGCATGTCTGCCTGGACCTGCCCCAGACCCTCGAAGAGCCGGACTTCGCCCTGTCGCTGCCACCGGAAGGTGATGCCTTGGCCGGGCCCCTGCTGCTGCCGTCGCAACTGCTCGGCACGCTGGATGCAGCGACCTGGCTGCAGCGCTTGCGCGACAGCACCCTGGTGGCCGACGGCGACGCCCCCACGCACCGCGAGCGTCCGCTGGTGGTGCGTCACCAGCGCTTGTACCTGCGCCGTTACTGGCATTACGAGCGGCGTATCGACCAGGCCCTGCGCGAGCGCCTGCGTGTGGAGGAGCACCTGCCACCGGGGCTGGCGACGGACCTGGCGCGGCTGTTCGCCGACGGCGCGCCCTCCGGGCAGATCGACTGGCAGAAACTGGCCTGCGCCCTGGCTACCCGGGCCGCGTTCAGCATCATCACCGGCGGCCCCGGTACTGGCAAGACCACCACGGTGGTGCGTCTGCTGGCGCTGCTGCAAGCCCCGGCGGTGGAGCAGGGCCGCCCGCTGCGCATCCGCCTGGCCGCACCGACCGGCAAGGCGGCCGCCCGCCTGACCGAGTCCATCGGCCAGCAGGTCGAACGCCTGGACGTGGACGCCGCGGTGCGCGAGCACATTCCCACCGACGTCAGCACCGTGCACCGGTTGCTCGGCAGTCGACCAGGGTCGCGGCATTTCCGGCACCACGCCGGCAACCGTCTGCCGCTGGACGTGCTGGTGGTCGACGAAGCCTCGATGATCGACCTGGAAATGATGGCCAACCTGCTCGACGCCATGCCGCCCCAGGCTCGCCTGGTGCTGCTCGGGGACAAGGACCAGCTCGCTTCGGTGGAAGCCGGCGCGGTGCTGGGCGATCTGTGCCGGGAGGCCGAGGAGGGCTTCTATTCGCCCGCGACCCTCGACTGGCTGCACCGGGTCAGTGGCGAGGCCCTGAGTGAAGCCGGCTTGCAGGTCGGTAGCGCCGAGCGGCATCCGCTGGCGCAGCAGTTGGTCATGCTGCGCCATTCCCGGCGCTTCGGCGAAGGCAGCGGCATCGGCCAACTGGCCCGGTGCGTCAACCGCCAGCAGGCCGGGCCGGCACGCGCGCTGCTCACCCAGGGCGCACACGACCTGTTCTGCCTGACCGTGCGCGGCGAACAGGACCGCGCCTTCGACCGCTTGCTGCTCGACGGGCTCGAGCAAGGCCCGGACGGGCCGCAGGGTTACCGGCTGTACCTGAACCAGCTGGGCCGCCGTCGCCCGCCGCCGCACACGCCCTGGGACGATCCCCGCTGGACCGCCTGGGCCGGCGAAGTGCTGCGCCAGTTCGAGAGCTTCCAGTTGCTGTGCGCGGTCAGGCGCGGCCCCTGGGGTGTCGAAGGCCTCAACCAGCGCGTCGCGGCGGTGCTGCACCGCGCCGGCCTGATCGACAACCAGCAGCTCTGGTACGAAGGGCGGCCCGTGCTGGTGACCCGCAACGACTACGGCCTGGGCCTGATGAACGGCGACATCGGCATCGCCCTGCGCCTGCCCGATGAGCAGGGCGAACCCATCCTGCGCGTGGCCTTCGCCCGCAACGACGGGCAGGGCGGCATCCGCTTCGTGCTGCCCAGCCGCCTCAACGACGTCGAGACCGTGTTCGCCATGACCGTGCACAAGTCCCAGGGCTCGGAGTTCGTCCACACCGCCCTGGTGCTGCCCGACGTGCTCAACCCGGTGCTGACCAAGGAACTGGTCTATACCGGTATCACCCGGGCCAAGCAGTGCTTCAGCTTGATCGAACCGCGCCAGGGCATCTTCGAAGAGGCCGTGACCCGCAAGGTCAGGCGCATTTCCGGACTGATGCTGGAGCAGTGCTGACGCCATGACGCAGGAGTCTCAGACGATGACCGAACGCCTTCACCCGTACGACCCTGCCGAAGCGCTGGAGACCCCCGAGGCCCTGGCTGCATTTCTGTCCGATGCGTTGGAGACCGAGGACATCGGCCACCTGATCCAGGCCCTGGACGTGGCGGCGCGGGCCAAGGCCCGCCAGAGCGACCCGTCGGCGGCCGAGGCCGTGACCGCAGCCCTGGCGCATGTGCCGGCTCACGCCGAGCTACCGTTGGACACCTTCCTGGCCGTGCTGCGTCGCCTGGGCATGACCTTGACGGTCTCTACCGGCAAGCAAGCACAGGGTCTGACGTAAGAGGGCGCCCGTCGCCCGGTGATCGGAACAGCGAGCGATCCGGCAGGCTTACCCCTCGGCAACGCGCATCTCACGCGTCTCCCCCCGCAACAGCGGCGCATTCAACTCCGTCACCTGCCGGATGTAGTCCCACAGCAGCGTGATCCGCTTGAGCTTCCTCAAGTCCTCCCGGCAATACATCCAGAACTGCCGGTCGATCACCACCTCGTCCGGCAACAGCGCCACCAGCCGTGGATCCTGCGCCGCCAGGAAGCACGGCAGGATCGCCAGGCCGTGCCCCTGCAGCGTCGCGGTGTACTGGGCCACCACGCTGGTGCTGCGCAGGTGCACGTTGGCATCGGGAATCAGGTGGTTCAGGTACAGCAGCTCGGCACTGAAGGCCAGGTCATCGACGTAGCTGATGAAGCGGTGCCGGGCCAGGTCCGCGACGCAAGTGATCGGTGCATGGGCGTCCAAGTAGGCCTGGGTCGCGTACAGCCGCAGCCGGTAGTCGCACAACCGACAGCAGACGTAAGGACCATGCTCCGGGCGTTCGAGGGCGATGACCAGGTCGGCCTCGCGCTTGGACAGGCTGATGAAGTGCGGCAGCGGCAGGATGTCCACCGAAATGGCCGGATACTGCTCGACGAAATGGCTCAGTTGCGGGGTGACGAAGAAACTGCCGAAGCCTTCGGTGCAGCCCATGCGAATGTGGCCGGACAACGCCATGCCGGACCCTGAGACTTGCTCGCAGGCCGCATGCAGCGTGCTTTCCAGGGTTTCGGCGAAGCCCAGCAGGCGTTGCCCTTCGGCGGTGAGGGTAAAGCCGTTGGCGCGGGACTTCTCGTACAGCAAGGTGCCCAGGCTGCGCTCCAGCGAGGCGATGCGCCGGGAGACGGTGGTGTAGTCGACCCCCAGGCGCTGCGCGGCGCGGCTGGCCTTGCGGGTGCGCGCCACCTCGAGGAAGAACTTCAGGTCGTCCCAGTTCAAGGTGCCGAGGGCAGTAGGGTCTTTTTGCATGATCGACCGGCTTTTTTGTCAGGGCATGTCGGATATTTGCCTATCTATACTCCAATCCACCCCAGGCCCCAAGCGTTCGTGCACTGCCCGACGCCGGCCATCACGCGCCCAGAACAACACCAAGGAGAGCGCCCATGAATGCACCCCTGACCGCCGAGCGGACCCAGGTCCACCAGGCCCGTCTGCTGATCGAAGGCCGCTGGGTCGAGTCCCAGGCGAGCGAATGGCACGACGTGGTCAACCCGGCCACCCAGCAGGTCCTGGCCCGCGTGCCGTTCGCCACGCCCGACGAAGTCGACGCGGCCATCGATGCGGCCCAGCGCGCCTATGCCGGCTGGCGCGACACGCCGATCGGCGCGCGCACGCGCATCATGCTCAAGCTGCAGGCGCTGATCCGCGAGCACAGCCCGCGCATCGCCGCGACCCTCAGTGCCGAGCAGGGCAAGACCCTGGCCGATGCCGAAGGCGACATCTTCCGCGGGCTGGAGGTGGTGGAACATGCCGCCTCGATCGGCTCGCTGCAGATGGGCGAATTCGCCGAGAACGTCGCCGGTGGCGTGGACACCTACACGCTGCGTCAGCCCATCGGCGTCTGTGTCGGCATCACGCCGTTCAACTTTCCGGCGATGATCCCGCTGTGGATGTTTCCGATGGCGATCGTCTGCGGCAACACCTTCGTGCTCAAGCCTTCCGAGCAGGACCCGCTGTCCACGCTGATGCTGGTCGAGCTGGCGCTGGAGGCCGGTGTGCCGCCAGGGGTGCTCAACGTGGTGCACGGTGGCAAGCAGGTGGTGGACCGGTTGTGCACCCACCCAAGCGTCAAGGCGGTGTCGTTCGTCGGCTCCACGGCCGTCGGCACCCACGTGTACGATCTGGCGGGCCGTCACGGCAAGCGGGTGCAGTCGATGATGGGCGCGAAGAACCACGCCGTGGTGTTGCCCGACGCCAACCGCCAGCAGACTGTCAATGCACTGGTCGGTGCGGCCTTCGGCGCTGCCGGGCAGCGCTGCATGGCCACCTCGGTGGTGGTACTGGTCGGCTCGGCTCGCGACTGGCTGCCGGACCTGGTCGCGGCGGCGCGCCAGCTCACGGTCAATGCCGGCAGCGAGCCGGGCACCGATGTCGGCCCGCTGATCTCGCGCAAGGCCAAGGCCCGTGTGCTGAGCCTGATCGAAAGCGGCCTGGACGAGGGCGCCGTGCTCGAACTCGACGGTCGCCACGTCGAGGTGCCAGGCTACGAGGACGGCAACTTCGTCGGCCCGACGCTGTTCTCTGGCGTGACCACCGACATGCGCATCTACACCGAAGAAATCTTCGGCCCGGTGCTGGTGGTGCTGGAGGTCGACACCCTCAAGGAGGCCATCGCGCTGGTCAACCGCAACCCGTTCGGCAACGGCACCGGGCTGTTCACCCAGAGCGGCGCGGCGGCGCGGACGTTCCAGAACCGTATCGACGTCGGCCAGGTGGGCATCAACATCCCGATTCCGGTCCCCGTGCCGTTCTTCAGTTTCACCGGCTCGCGCGGCTCGAAGCTGGGCGACCTGGGGCCGTATGGCAAGCAGGTGGTGCAGTTCTACACCCAGACCAAGACGGTCACCGCCCGCTGGTTCGACGACGACAGCGTGAGCGGCGTCAACACCACCATCAGCCTGCGTTGAGGAGTTCATCATGCGTATCGCATTCATCGGCTTGGGCAACATGGGCGCGCCCATGGCCCGCAACCTGCTGGCCGCGGGGCACGCGCTGATGCTGTTCGACCTCAATCGGCAGGTGCTGGACGCATTGGCCGAATTCGGCGGCCAGGTAAGCGCCTCGCCCAAGGCGGCGGCCTCGACCGCCGAGCTGGTCATCACCATGCTGCCGGCCGCGGCGCATGTGCGCAGCGTCTACCTGGGCGAAGACGGCGTGCTGGCCGGCATCCGTCCGGGCACACCGGCGCTCGATTGCAGCACCATCGACCCGCAGACCGCGCGCGAAGTGTCCAAGGCCGCTGCTGCCCAAGGCGTCGAGCTGGGCGATGCGCCCGTGTCCGGCGGTACCGGCGGGGCTGCGGCGGGCACCTTGACCTTCATGGTCGGTGCCAGTCCGGCCTTGTTCGACACCCTCAAGCCAGTGCTGGCGGTAATGGGGCGCAACGTGGTGCACTGTGGCGAGGTCGGCACTGGGCAGATCGCCAAGATCTGCAACAACCTGCTGCTGGGCATTTCCATGATCGGCGTGTCGGAAGCCATGGCGCTGGGCAGCGCGCTGGGGATCGACCTGCAGGTGCTGGCCGGGATCATCAACAGCTCCACCGGGCGCTGCTGGAGTTCCGAGGCGTACAACCCGTGGCCCGGCATCGTCGAGACCGCGCCGGCATCGCGTGGCTATACCGGTGGCTTCGGCGCCGACCTGATGCTCAAGGACCTGGGCCTGGCGACCGAGGCGGCCCGGCAGGCCCGGCAACCGGTGATGATGGGCGCGCTGGCGCAGCAGCTGTACCAGGCCATGAGCCAGCGCGGGGAGGGCGGCAAGGACTTCTCCGCGATCATCGAAAGCTATCGCGCGTCGTCCTGAGGCCGAGCGGGTCGCTCGTGCGTACGACCCGCCGACTCGATCAGGCGAAGACGAAGTACTTGCGCACGGTCTCGACCACTTCCCAGGTGCCTTTCATCCCCGGCTCGATGACGAACACGTCACCGGCCTTGAGGTGCTTGGGCGCCTCGCCTTCGGGCGTGATGATGCAGTAGCCGTCGAGGAAGGTTAACCCAAGCTATAGTCCCAAAAAAATTTGGCCTACCTCTCTGCTGGACCGAGCTCAGCTATGCTGTGAAAACGAAAGTCGCCAACTGCATTGATCTCCGGAGTCAGCAAAATGCCTGTTTTCTTCGAACGATCCCATCGTGAGTACAGAGTGCTGAGATTGGATGCAACTGGTTTTCGACCGGTGTTGCCTGTAATCATTACAGACGAAGGGATACTTAAGGATTTTGCTCACTATATGTACTTGAATGGGCGTAAGAGCAGGTCATGGCAAGATAGTGCGACCTTTGCTGTGCAGCTGTTGTTGGAATATGTAGAAGCTAATCATCAGTTTTTTGATTCTCCCCAAATGCTGTTTAGATCGTTTTCCAATTCACTGTATAGTGGTACCGTGGAGCGGGGGTGCGATCCGTCTGAGTTGTGGTGGGAGCCAAGACAGCCAGATGATGCCTCCAAGATTATTTCCGCGATTACTCAATTTTCAGACTGGCTGGCTGCGCTAAATGAAGATTCTGGACTGGTTTTAAATACTTGGCGCAAAGCGAATCGTGCTGAGGAAAAACTTAATTGGGCAGCTTACGTCCATCGGAAGAATAATGCTTTTCTTTCGCATCTTTGGATAAAGCCACCTGATTTTTCAATGAGTAGGGAGGTCAGGTCTACTTCAATGATAGGCTTTGATCTAGAGCCTGCAAAAGATTTTCCCGAAGAATCGATTGATGCCTTTCTTGCGCAGGGGTTCAAGCTTCGGAAAAATGTATACAGTATTAGAGATATCTTAATCACTATGCTCATGCATTATGGCGGGCTAAGGTTATCTGAGGCGTTGAGCTTGTGGTGCGATGATGTCACAGTTGAGAAAGGTGAAGTTGTCGTTCGAATTTATCATCCTCAACTCGGATTAGCGCCTGGAAAAAAACGGATGAAGCGTCAAGCATTTCTGCGTGACAAGTATGGGCTGATTCCTAGAAATCTACTGGTCAAATCGCAGGATTCTTTGTTTTTGGGTGCGAAGGGTAGGGCGTTTACTGATCGTCAGCGCATGAGTTTTGAAGTTTTCTTTCATCCCGCATTCAAGGCAGAAGTATTTGCGAAGTTGTGGAGTGAATATCATTGCATGCACAGAGTGAAACCTGCATTAGGTCAAGAGCATCCTTATGCATTCACTAACAAGCTTGGGCAGCCGTATTCACATACCGCCTACAGGAAAGCACATAGAGCGGCTGTAAAGCGCATTGGGTTGATCAGTGAGAAAATGTTAGGTACTACCCCTCATGGACACAGGCATTCCTATGGGCAGCGACTTGCCGCAGACGGAGCCACGGATCTTACGATTAAGTCAGCTATGCATCACTCGTCTATTGAATCAAGTGGAGTATATACTCAGCCAAAATCAACGCAGGTTCGCGCAACTCTGGCTGCTCTTGAATCGAAAATGGCATACAAGTATCTCGATGCAGATAGTGGCGATTAAGGTATGCGGAGTCTACTGGAGTAATTTAGGTTAGAGTCGCCACTGGTTTCCTCGGTGCTCTCTAAGTTCATGATCTAGCGTTTCTCGTGCTCTACTGGCAACAGTTGCATAATATATGCCGCACCGGCGTTTATGAGTATCTCCATGTAATCGAAAATACAACTCCGGCCTTCGTAATGCGTTGCGTAGATTTTTCGTCGGATTCGCTCCCGGTTCAGAATTTTTCAGTTCACATTTCGAGCGTAGTTGGCCAGTGCTGAGCGCATCCACTTAGGCATTTTGCATTCCATGAGCCTTTTGAACTCTTCAGCGCTGAGCGAGCTGACAATCTTGCTCGCGACCTGCTCATCCACCCCATTTTCTCCGAGATACCAAAAAGCGGTCAGGGCCGTCCCTATTGGCGTTCCAGCTTGCTGGAGTCGTTGGCGAGACGCATGGCGCAGCCTAACAACCGCGTTACCGATCTTGATCTCACGTGTCGTCCCGCTGGTGTAGTAAGTAGGCAGGACCTGCATCTGAACACTCAGCCCCAGTCGACGAACAGCTTCTGCACCATGGATCTGGATAGTCTCGCCTCTTGCCCTAGCGACGGCTTCCAATACAGAAAGCGGGTTGGCTCGAACCCTTTTACCCGTGTATTGGCTGTGCTTGGGACGCATGTAAACGCCGCGGGCAACGCGCTCCAGGGAACCCCTGAGCACCATTCGAGAAAGAGCTTTGTTTACCGCGGAGCGAGAGCCGGCTCGCTCGAATACGGCTCTAACAAAGGGCCTTCCCTTAGGCATACGCTTGATTCGGTTCGATATAGACTCTGCGATAGACACAGCTAAACCTATGTCAGACGAGTAGTGGACAGGTCCTCTGGCATGGAACCTTGCGGCGTTAAGCGTAGACGCCGTGTTCAATTCGTTCTAGAAGTGTCACCACTTGCTGATAGCCCGATCGACTTATCAGGATGATGCAAGGTACCTGATGACTTAGCCCGATCGCTGGTTTGTATAGCCATTGCGCGGCGAGCACTCGACTGCCAAGCACTCGCGTCGCCAGGTGCAAGATTTGCTCGCACCTTCCTTTGTAGCATCGGTGGACGATGCTCCAGCATCCCAGCGGTGAACTGGGGCAAAGCGCTAGTATCTGAGGATCGTTCATTTGCACACCTCAAATGTGAAAGCGTATCTCTCAACCGGCTAGTCGGCCAACGGGTTCCATTCTCTTGCCGGCTTGTGCGGCTATATCGAGGAACCTTCCTCGCGTCTGTGCCCGCCCTCGCAGAAGCTCTTGGGCGCTGCCTTCCTGTTCCGACTTGATACGCCACTTCTCAGTCTTTACCTTCCGCCGGCCTTTCAATGTCTCTCCTTTCCCTCATAGGTAGGGCCCAGGCGCAACCCAGCCAATGGGTCAGGAAGCGCAGAATTTGGTTGCATCAGACAGGACATCTCAGCCCATGCTGAAGGGTGCAGATGCCCATCCTCATCGGTCCGATGGCGTCACGCTGAGCTCCTCACGAACGCGCTGAATGATTGAATCCAGAGTGGCATCCTTGTCCATAAAAAGGTAGCACTGGGTCAAGATCGTCAAAGGATGGACATTCATGGCAGAGGCGAGCCCATGCACCATTTCGAGGGTAGGGCCTTTTCCTCCGGCTTCCAGTTGGCTGAGGTAGGTTTGGCTGCTGTGGCCACCGAAATCTTCTTGGTTAAGGTTGCGGGATTTTCTGAGCTGCCTCATTGCTTTCCCAAATGCCTGTTTCAGTTCCATTTTTTCATTCCTACAAAAGGAATGATGAAGCCGTCTTGAACGTCGGACATCCATTAACTATTGTTAATATTTTGAGGATTTTTCGATGTTCAAGACCTACAGGCACGCTGAACTCAGCTCAGCCGACATTTTCGGAGAACCTTCCAGTCGCCGCTGGAAATTTATTGAGCTGGAGCTGCACTACCCATGGTTTTACGTGGAGCTCGTGCGCGATTATGGTGATGACATCGTGGGCAGCATGCTGATGATCCCTACGGTACCGATACTTAAACAGATGCTTTCGGAGCTTGATGACTGCTCATGGATCGCGCAGGCACATCTGATGTCTCCTGGCCACATGAGAGGTGGGAAAGACTGGGTGATGGAACCGCTTCAGGAAGTGAGCATTGCTGAAGACGCCTCAGGGACGGAAGAGGGCTATATCTATAAGGTAGTAGGCGGGGCCTGCTACAGCATTCATCACTCGCCTCATCGAGAGAACCTCAAGGTCACAGAGATTATTTTTTCGGCTGATCGCGATCTGCGCGTGGGTGGATGAGTTAAGGGGCGTGCATTTTATTTGTCGTTACGATTCTTACGACTGCTTTGAAGGCAAAGCGAGTGCTTTAGCGTCATTCCCCTAGCTAAGAGTATATGGTACCTCTAAGCAGTATCATCATAACGGAGACGAGTTTCTGTATTTTTCGTCCTCACTCTTTGATCTCCTGTCGCTAAGCTACGGAGGTTTTCGCTCAGCAGTCAACTGGTTGCGTGAATCGCCCATGGGCTTTGGCCGTGGCTGACCCAATGGGCACCAGGTCGCGCTAGGCCAACATCCAGTTATGCATTGTTTTGAGGATCGGCGTCGCCATTTCCTGACGTATTCGCCCGCGATCCTCATCACTCATGTCACGCGCTTGGCGCTCGACCTCTTACAAGTCGCTGATCGAGTACAGCGCTTGTTCGGCCAGCTGACTTTTGTTAGCTACGTGCAGATCGAAAAACTTGCGACGTGCATGAGCCATGCAGCCGGTTTCAGCGATGCCTTGCTCAAAACCAGCTTTGTAACCAGCGAAATCATCGCAAACCAGCTTGCCGTTCCAGTCGCCCAGGAAATTGCGTGCATGTTCACCGGCACGGCTTGGGCTGAAGTCGTACACCACGACTTTGAGCGCCGAAAACGGTGTCGTGCTGTAGGCCCAGGCCCAAGCGTAGGCCCTGTAGGTTCACAAAAAAGGTGACATTAGGTGTTCAGTAAACTGGGAAAAACTGCCACTTCCTCTGTGAATCGGCCATGCGAAATTCACAAAATAACTGATAATCGCCTACCGCTCTCTCAGAAAAATTGACCTTATCTCTATTGTGAGGCGGGAGCAGTGAGTCGCTTCAACGATCTTTACACCAGGATTGCTAGCTTGTTTTCGACCGCGGTATACAGATCGACCTCCGCCTCCGGGGTTTTGATAGAGATGATCAGACTGTAACGAGCGGGGAGCGCGTACCGGTTGAGATTAGGCCGGGTTCTCCACCAACCCATTCCAGGAAACACAGCCAGCAAGCCACGGCTTGCGAGATCAGCAGCAGTGCCTTTCCAAATGTCTTGGTGAATGGACCCTTTGTGCCTGTATTGGCCCCCGAGGAGCCAGTCGGGATCCTTCGGCGCCATCCCTTCATTCACTTGCTCAGCAGCCGCATTTACGCGCCCCACAAAATCATCAGGACCTTCCAAAGGCCGCTTAACATCGAATCGTAGGCGGTGCGATGGGTAGTGATATTTGGACGCGGAGCCGCGAGCAGAGGGATTCGGCTCGACGAAATACGAAAGGGTGACCTTCATCTCCACCTCAGCACCTTGTAGAGCTTCAAGCTCGTCCTTTGGCCACGGGATGTTGTGGAGGTTCATCTCCTTCGTATCGATCTTCCCCTTACCTTTCTTATAAGGATAGAGCTGATCTTCCACCACCAAAGTCAGAGAGTTGCTCGCACTCCAAAGAGCACGCTCAAGACTCGGCTCTCCCCAGCCGGCATGTCGAATGAGGTTTACGTAGTCCGATTTCACTGGGCGAGCAGGAAGATAAGCGTCGCGCATAGCTTCCGACCAATCCGCTGAGTGAACAATCAGGGCGCGGACTGTCTCTGGACGCAAGGTCGGATACTGAACCAGAATTTGGGCCGCCATACGAGAGCACAATGCCGACGCTGCGCTCGTAGCGTTAAAGGTACAGAATCGTCTTGCCTCGAACTCATTCTTGGCGGTGAGCAAATTAAGGCTCGCCATCCCGGCTGCGCCATATCGGTCCTTGGCAGCATTGCCCCCCTCAAAAACCACGTCCGGTTTCAATGGCCAGGCACTTTCCCACGTAGCAGAGGTTGTGGTGAAGGGGCTGAGCCCACCCTCTTGCGCTATTGGTTCATAGGCAGTGGGTCTCGTGTCCATTTTACGGGTACAGGCACCCACTGTCAGAGCGTTCCAAGCCTGCCCCGGATCATGGATCAGGTTGGTGCTCAAGCTCGCGGGATAAAGCATCCAAGCGTTGATGTCGCGAATGTTCCCGGCCGATTGGATAAACAGCCTGGGGAACTCACCTTCGTTATCGGCATCCGCAGCCAGGCTATCCAGCTTTGAAGACCAGGAGGATGGGCGACCGCGGTCACGATAGTCCTCGGCGCTAACTGCTGAATTAAAGACCCTGGATCGATCCGCGTGGCTAATTTCTGGTCGCGCCACCCCTTCAGCAAAAAGAGATGCATGAAGCAGTGCGTTCCCCTCGTTCGCCCCATGGCTTGGAAGAAGCTTCACCGACTCAAGCCGATGATGAATGCTCACACGTTCAAGTGATGATAGGCAGTCGGTAAGATCGCCATAGGCTGCGAGGGCTGCCATGCCGGTGCCGTGGTTCTCCTCATCGTGCTTACCCCACTGAGGGTTAACGGTGTGAGTATCCTCTTCCTCGATCAGTCGACTGAGCAAGGGGTGGGCGCGATTGACACCAGAATCCAGCAAACAAATCCTGGGAGCGTGACGATTGACTGCTGGGAAATCAGTTCTCGCAACCAATTCATCCAGCCATTCGATTTGCTCTTCATTGGCCAAGTCATCGAAGCTGTCTGCGGTTTCTTTGGCTCGACGAAGCTCAGCGACACAGTTGAGCCCCATCACCGATTGCGAGAATTGGCGCTGGGAACCTTTCATCAGCACCACAGTTCGTTCGGGAAAATCAGCTCGTGCTTCGCTGACTACGCATCCACTACCTTCGACGATCTTAGTGAAATCGTTAATAACGGCCTGGCGCGCACCTCGTACCGGAAGCCACACCTCCCACCAAAACTCTTTTGATTTGTCGTCCGGCAGCAAATCTGGATCGTCTGTCCATAACGCTTCCAACTCGGCGTTGCGAATCGATTCGATCGTGTTGACTAGGTTACGGTGGTCTCGGGGATTACCATTCTTGTCCTTCTTCTCCTGAAGGTACTCCGTAACGATCCTCTCAAAGTGGTCAAGCTTGCCATCGGGGACGAAGACGTTGGCAATGGTCTGGTCTCCCTCTTGGCGTACGCTGAGGAGTTCGATTTTCTTGCGCTCATCACCAAGGCTTTGGAAAGCCATTTCCACATCGGGCTGACCGACGAACTGGATTTGCAAGCCCAAGCCGCTTTCAACATCTATCCCCTGTTGAAAGTTCTTAGCTGCTTCGGCCATTGGCTTCAATGCGTGCAGTTGATGCTGAAGTGACGCACCATGCTGCTGCCTTGGCAAATCTGGGATCTGCGGTTTTACGCCACCCTTAGAGGCATGTGCCGTGAAATCTCTCGGCTTAGAATTTTTTGGCAGTATTAAGTGTTCACGCTTTGCGTTTCTTTTGTCCGGCATGGCTCGCTGCTACGTTGTTTTGCCAATTTCTGGCTGAGCAGTTGGCGGTCCATCAATGCCTTGCCCAGCGTCTGTCCTTTGACGCGTTCTTCATCGTGCATAACGGCATCTTTGATAGCGTCATCCACCGCCCGCCGGATTTCGGCATAGCTCAAACCTGCAGCCTTTTCCCCAATGGCCTTGGTTGAAAAAGGTTTAGGCGCGAAATGTCCAAGCCGCGAACGAATAAGACTCGATGCTTGTTCAGCAGTCGGTAAGTGATACTCGATGACGTCATCGAAACGACGAAATAAGGCGTAGTCAAGGATCTCGGGGTGATTAGTCGCGGCAATGATTAGGCTATTTGACTGGTCTTCTTCGATCATCATCAAAAAGCTATTGAGTACCCGGCGTATCTCGCCAACATCGTTTGGCATTCCACGCTGGGAACCAATTGCGTCGAACTCATCAAAAAAATAGACACCACGGACTTCAGCTATGGCATCAAAAACCTGCCTCAGCTTCGCCGCAGTTTCACCCATAAACTTGGTAATAAGCGTGTCCAAACGGACAAGAAAGAGCGGTACCCCGAGCTCACCAGCAAGAGCGGATGCAGTCATGGATTTACCCGTTCCTGGGGGGCCTACCAACAGCACCTTCCTGCGAGGAGAAAGCCCATGCTCTCGTAGACGAGAAAACATTCGTTGCTCTTTCAGCACTCGTTGCAACTGAGCTGATGCTGCGTCGTCGAGAACCATTTCAACGAAACGATCTTTTGGGTAGGTAACGCTCAGCAAGCCCGCCATTTCGCCGCGAGGCTTGGCAAGGGGTGTGGGGCTATTGCGTCGACCTTCAAGACTCACGCTGCTTTTAGCAGCATCGATCATGTCGCGCAGATCGGTCGCGAGCTTGCCATGGCCCGATTTAGCTTCGCGTGCGGCAACCTGCATCGCTACGGAATAGAACTGACTGTCATCCCGTTCGATGTGAGATTTCACGAGCGCTTTGAGCTGTTCGGCGCTGGCCATTTCTGTTACCTGATCTCTGCAAAAAAATGCCCAATCCGTGGCTATGGCGACGACGCGGTGCTCAGGATAGGAGGGACTCAATGACTCGCATCCTGCTCGCCAAAGCAGGATTACGTTATGCCACCATGGTAGCAGTTAGAGTCAAGGGAGACGACTCTATTCCTATGAGCGGTGTCCTGATTTGAGTTTGAGGGATCGCCCCCATTCAGACCTCGTCTGAGGATCAGGAGCACCAGGATAGGCGTCAAGGAGGTGGTCATTTTGAGGTGGACTATGCTGACCAGTTGCTCTCAAATCTAATCGTGAGGTCCTCCATGGCAAACCCCAATCTGCTGGCTCGATTCAGAGATGAAGTCCTTTTGGCTGGGCCTGAAAGCACCCTACCTAGCAACCTATCTCAGTTCTGGCTTGAGGAGCTCCAGAATCATCTGGAGAGGTATTTCGACGGTTTGAACTCGGAGTCGGATGCAGAAGAGAAGGATCTCGACATCTCCCTCCCACTCGCAGCGATCATCCACATCTTGTTCGCAAAGAATGGTGGGGAGGAGATATCCGAGAGCTCTGAAAAGCTGTACGAGTATTTCCAAGACTACCGGCTCGAACTGGCCCTCGAAGAGATTACGCGCAAGACTCATGTGGCTGCCGAGGCTGCAACCATTGAGACCATCTTCACCAACCGAGACGTCCTGGTGGAGCAAAGCCCCCTCCTTCAATAGGTACCTCCACCGATGCCATCGCCGGCGGGCACGCTCCGAGGCATTGAAGGAATGCATTTCACGGCTGCCGAGATCAGTGAATGAAAGAAATTGCTGCGCCGATGTTCGATCTAATCGCTTTGTCGCTTCCACGAGGGTTGGGGTTTGGAGACAGCCCGCCAGTAGGGGCATGGCTTAGTGAGGACGGACTTTCTTGTGCCGCTCTAACCCGAAATATCCAGTCCGGCAGCTTCGGAGTAGTCACCTTACGGCGTCGTGTCGATAGCGTGTGGGTGCTCCTCAGCCATGGTGAGTGCACCGCTCGCGAGTCCGAAGCCCGCGCCTCAATTAGCCATTTTCTCAATACCCAAGCCCATCCGCTTCCACTCCCCTCAGGCGAACGACGACGTGCTCCTTTAAGCAGAATGGGTAAGCGCACACCAAGCGTGGTGTTCAAATCACTATTTGATCCAAGCCGCCGTATTGGGGCGTGGGCGCTCAATCAACTGTATCTCGCACTGCCATCTCCAGACAGAAATTGGGTTCCCGATTGCCAGACTGAGAATTTTCACACCCGCCTTTGGGAGGCCCACCTATTAGCGATTTTTCGTGAGCAGGGACTCTTGGTCACCCAGCCTAAAGAATCACCCGATTTTCATATCGAGAATAGGCTGGGAGGTGAGGCCTGGGTTGAAGCAGTGACAGCCAACCCGGAAGAGCGGTATGAGCATTTTGGCGCCTCGCCGGTCCCCCCACCAGCTGACCGACATGAGCGCTTCTTTGGAGCGGCTGCAGAAAGGTTTGCGAGGACCATGCAAAACAAATTGGACAAGCGTTACGAATCCCTACCGCACGTGGAGGGTAAGCCGCTCATTCTGGCCTTAGCCGATTTCCATGCACCCAGTTCAATGCTGTGGAGCAGGGAGTCGCTCATCAGCTATCTCTATGGCTTTTCAGTTCACTCATCTGCGCATCGTGGAATGCAGCTGATAACTGTGGAGGAAGAGACATCTCTGCTATCAGGGCGCCCCAACGGCCTATTTACGCTAAGGGAAAATGCCCATCTTTCAGCGGTCATTTTCACCAATGCCTGCACAGTCCCAAAGCTCAGCCGAGTGCCGATTTCAGGTGGAGCTCATCTAGACGGGTACCGATACTTGCGGTTTGGTGAGTTTTTCGACCGTTCTCCAGGTGCATCACGAGGTATCCCATTTTTGTTGGATGTAGCGTCCAGCGATTACGGTCAGCTCTGGCCGCAGTATGGCTACGAGCCGTGGTCTGCTGAAGTGGAGGTCTTCCATAACCCTATGGCATTACATCCGGTGCCTAACGAGCTGATACCAGAAGTCACCCACTGGAGAGAAGTGAATGGAAGAGTCGAGTGCGAATCTTTCTATGATGTATCAATACTCCGATCCAGGACACTCGTCCTGAGTGCTAACGCTAAGGTTCCGTCACTTGATGAGTTACTGACAGCAGCCAGTCCTCCCGAGCTCTGACGGCGACGGGGTGGATGCATCTTTGCCACGCAGGTAGATGAGGATTACTCAGCAAGCTACCCAGTAAGGGAAGGACATGAGCCCCCTGCGCAATCCACAACCGTTGAAGCGTCAGCTCTCTTCGGGTAAAAGAGTGACCTTCTTACAACGTTACAAAAGTGTCATCCTCGAAAGCATAGGAAGAGAAATGTCGACCCAAGGACTAAACCGATTCATCGGACGCAAGATTCACGCCGTGATAATGATGGCCCCACTAAAGCGGGAAATGATACGCCTCGGCATATGCACCGTCATGGCACTTGTTCTGAATGTGATCTTGTATACCGGCGTTGAAATAGACGGTACCATCAAGCCGTGGGCAGAAACGCCAATAAAACTATTCGCATCATCGATGTTATTCGCCTTCATGATTAAGGCTTTTCTGCCACTTCTTGGGTGGACAATTCTGAAAGCAGTTCTACTGAGTGCGAATAATGCTTTCAGCGGTATCCTGAGTTTTTTGGGAAACCAGTTCACAGGGGTCATGTACTGCACTGGAATCATCCTGGGATCTGTCACGATTAAGCAGTATATGATTTCTGGGGTTTTAGATTCAGAAATGGTTTCCCTGTCCGCAATCGTATTTTCTTCCGGGATTTTATATTTCTATGTGCTGCAATGCGCCATTCAAAAAACAATGAGTCCAGCTCTGCGTACACCAGCAGTACCGCGTTCAACCACTAGGCTGTGACTATTCCGCCTCTGGCGCTCAGTAGACGCTCGATCAGCTGAACTCTTACCCATGCATACGTAGCCATTAATGGCCAGGCTCGCCTTCGACTTTATGAAGAAGGCGAGCATCCGCGTGCTTGATTGCCTACCTCATTTGTTGGGTGAGGAATCAGTGCTGCGGATCGCAAACAGAAACCCCAAGCGCGCATGCGACGAGAGTATTTAGCCCATTTTCGGTATTAGAGAGCTTCGCAATTATCGCTTTTCAAGCACATACCCTACGCCCCGAAGCGTATGTATCAACTTGGTCTCGAAAGGGTCATCTATCTTGGCTCTGAGTCTTCGAATCGACACCTCAACAACGTTCGTGTCGCAGTCAAAATTCATATCCCAAACCTGAGAGATAATCTGCGTACGGCTCAGTACCACCCCGGTGTTACGCATCAAGTAGTGCAATAACGCGAATTCTTTGGTGGTCAAATCAATACGCTGACCGTCCCTGAACGCCCTGTGCCGGCTCTGATCAAGCTCCAGGTCAGCGACGCGAATGACCTCTACGGATGCGGGGTGATCTGACCTACGCATCAAGGCGCGCACCCGAGCCAACAGCTCAGGGAACTCAAATGGCTTGATCAGGTAGTCATCTGCGCCGTTCTCCAGCCCCCTGACCTTATCCGCCAGCCGGCTTCTCGCCGTCAGCATCATGATGCGGGAAGGGCAATTTTTACGGCGCAACAACTCAAGAACCTGCCAACCGTCCATCTCTGGCAGGTTTATATCAAGAATAATCAGCTCGTATTCGTGCTGCTTGGCCAAGAATAATCCATCTGAGCCGGTGTGGACGCAATCTACGACATAGCCACATTCCGTGAGACCCTGACGCACATACTCCGCAGTTTTTACTTCATCCTCAATTACCAGAATTCGCATGGGATTTTGTCTCGATATCACTGAGCAATTAACCGCGCACGCGCGCCGGCATTATTGAAAGGGATGGTAAATCAAAATGAGCGTGCCGGGGGTCAAATGACGGATTTGTAATTTCTAGGTAATACAGTTGATAGTCTGGCGGTATATCTTGTCGCGGTTTGGGTTTGACAGTTGCGGCCCTCTCTCCAGCAGGTGATTTGACCTTATGAAGTATTGGGTTATTTTCTTCTTCGTGCTGGCTTCGTTCCGCTCAGATGACGGCGAGGTCGCTCACATTGAGGAGACTGGTCATTGGTGTAGTCATGAACTTCACCGGCATGCGATGCGTACAATCGAACGCCTACTTGAATTCTAGGCAAAAAAAAGGCGCCCAATGGGCGCCAAATATCCACCTTTTACCAAAGGAGCACTTAAGCCACTCAAGGTGAATGCGTAATGCTCGTTTTACTAATAGGACCAGCCAATGATTAACTGGTCCAGTTAGCGAATTACAGAATCGAAAGCGGGTACTCGATGATTACACGAGTTTCATCCAGATCCGATTCGAAAGCAGTGGCACGCGTGGTTGCCTGGCGCAACCGGAAGGACAAGTCTTTTGCCGGACCGGTTTGCACAACGTATTTGACTTCGACGTCACGCTCCCAACGCTTCTGGTTGTCGAGCGGGTTGCCGTTGTCGTCGGTGCGCATGTAGAACTGGTTAGCGTTCGAGTAATCCGCGCCCGAGCCTCTGGCGTAGCGGGTCATGAACGTCAGGCCTGGAATGCCGTAGCTGGTGAAGTTCAGGTCATAGCGCAGCATCCAGGAACGCTCTTTCGGCGAGTTGAAGTCGCTGTACTGGATGGAGTTGTCGACGAAAATCGAGTCCGACTGACGCAGGTAGTCGAAATCGTCGTCGCCGTTGTTGCGTTGGTGCGACAGGGCCAGGGTGTGGGCACCGTAACGCACGCCGACCTTGGCACTCCAGATGTTGTTGTCGAATTCACCCAGGCGCTTTTTACCTTCATCTACAGCTTTGTAGTAGTTGAAGCCACCGATCAGCGCCAGATCGTCGTTCAGTGGGTAAACAACGCTGGTGCCGGCGTAGTACTGATTCCAGACGTCTTTCAGCTGGCTGGCGTAGACGCTCACAGTCCAGTTATCGTTGATCGAGTAGTCACCACCACCGTAACCGATCCATGGCGAGTTGACCGGGCCGCCATAGAAGGTCACGAAGTTGTCGTTCAGGTTGCTAGAGACCGGTTGGCTCATGGCGTGCAGTCGACCACCCTGAAGGGTGAGGCCTTGGATGCTGGTGTTCTCAACGGTCACGCCGCGGAAGCTTTCTGGCAGCAGGCGTGAGTCGCCGGATGCAACGACCGGAGTCGATGGGAAAACATCACCCACTTTCACGATGGTATCGAACAAGCGGACTTTGGCTGCGCCGCCGACCTTGGTGTATTCGTCGCGAGCTTCACCCTTGTTATCAACGGGCAGCACGTCGAAGGAGCTACGGCCGCCGTTGCGCCCATCACCGGTGTCGAGCTTGAGGCCGATCATGGCGAAGGCGTCAACGCCGAAGCCAACGGTACCCTGGGTAAACCCAGAGTTGAATTTGCTGATGATCGCGTGCGCCCAGGCTTCGGAGTAGCCGTTGGTATTGCCCTTGCCACTGTTGTAAGTGGGAGCGGTGCTGTCGCGGTTATCACGGTTGAAATAGAAGTTGCGGTTCAGCACTGTAAGGCTGCTGCCTTCAATGAAGCCTTCTGGCTTGTCTTCAGCTTGTGCCGAAATAGCATAGCTTCCAGACAGCGCAGAAACTGCCGCCAAATACAGTGGTACTTTGATTTTCATCCGATGCTCCTTTGATTCACGGCAGTTTTTATTATGTTTACCGGCGCGGGTGTCGTTAGTTGTTCTGACCCGGCGGCGCGCCTAGCGTAGCGCGAGCTCATATTTGCAGGCCAAAGATAACGGGAGGGTGATAGGACAATTACAATTTCGTCATCTGTCTGTTATTCGGCACCTTCGCACCGCGTGTTTGCCATCTCCGTTGCTTGTAACGAAATCATAGAGCCGGCTTGGGATTCCCAGTATTTACGGGCATTACAGGGCTTTCTTACGAAATTGTAATTTTCTAGCCACCCCTCTGATAGCTACCGCTCATTAGAGTGCCATCACCTAATCAAGTGGGGCTTGGCAGCTGTTTCGGCGTTCTCGCCAAGCTTTATCGAAGTTTGTGCACGAGGACCATCAAAGTGCCCCGGTATAACCGCAATGTCTTATCCAAGACCTCCATCTCGCCCTGGAAGATCGCAGCACTTTGTGCAGTCATCTCTGGATTGATGGCACCTGCAGCCCTTGCCCAAAGCATCAGCTTGCCCCAAGCGCTTTCGACGGCCATGGATGCCAACCCCAACCTGGCCGCAGCCAGGCAAGAGATTGGGATCGCTGATGGTGCTCGCAAGCAGGCCGGGCTTATCCCCAACCCCACAATCTCGTATGACGTGGAAGACACCCGCCGTAACACCAGCCAGACGACTGTCTCTCTCAGCCAGACCCTTGAACTGGGTGGTAAGCGGGGGGCTCGTGTTGACGTCGCCACATACGGGCAGACCGCCGCACAGCTGGAGTTGGACCGTCGCGTGAACGGTCTGCGTGCTGATGTCGTGCAAGCCTTCTACGCCGCGTTGCGTGCCCAGACTGGCCTCGACTTGGCGAAGCAATCTCTCGAGCTGACTGAGCGCGGTCTTCGCATCGTTGATGGCCGTGTTCGTGCTGGTAAGTCGTCCCCAGTAGAGGCGACCCGCGCCCAGGTACAGCTGGCCGAAGCCAAGCTGCAAGTTCGACGTGCCGAAACGGAAAAGACAACCGCTTATCAGCAGCTCGCTCAAATTACCGGGAGCTCGGTGACCGTCTTTGATCGCCTTGAATCGCCAACCCTCTCCCCGGGACTTCCTCCGCAGACTGAAGAGCTGCTGGCAAAGCTGGATCAGACCGCAGAAATGCGCCAGGCCGTGGTGCAGATCGACAAGAGCGATGCCTCGCTCGGTTCAGAGAAAGCTCAGCGTATCCCGAACCTTACTGTCAGCGTAGGTAGCCAGTACGACCGCTCTGTGCGCGAGCGGGTCAACACTGTGAGCCTGTCCATGCCGCTGCCGCTGTTCGATCGTAACCAGGGCAACATTCTTTCCGCTTCTCGCCGTGCAGATCAGGCCCGAGACCAGCGCAATGCTGTGGAGCTGCGCCTGCGTACCGAAACCCAAACCGCGTTGAACCAGTGGTCCACCGCCATGCAGGAGGTCGAGTCATACGACAAGACCATTCTGCCGTCAGCCCAACAAGCCGTAGAGACCGCAACCCGCGGCTTCGAGATGGGCAAATTCGGCTTCATCGAAGTGCTGGATGCCCAGCGCACCTTGATCGTCGCTCGTGGCCAATACCTCGAATCGTTGGCAGCGGCAACCAATGCACGTGCGCAGGTGGAAAGGGTTTATGGCGAAGTCGGCTCAACTGCCGGCGCTCGCTGAACGGGCCAAACATTTTCTTCGGCACCCAGCCTTGAACAAGCCGGTGCCTACGATCAGCAGGAGTAGCAATGGATAACAAACGCAAGATCGCCCTCGCGGTAGCCGCTGTGGCAGCCCTCGGATTTGGCAGCCTTGCCTGGAACAACAGTTCAGGACAGCAGGCCGCCAGTACCGCCGAACATGGCGCTAACGATGGCCATGGCGACGAAAAGAAAGCCGCATCTTCCGCCAAAGAGGAAGGTGATGAGGGCCATGGCGAAGAAGGCCACAGCGAAGAGGGCGGTGAAGAAGAAGGCAAGCTGACGCTCAGCGCCGAACAGATCAAGGCAGCCGGCGTTGCCCTGGAAGCTGCAGCGCCGCGTGACTTGGGTACAGTCGTGAGCTTCCCGGGCGAAATTCGCTTCGATGAAGACCGTACTGCCCACGTGGTTCCTCGTGTTCCTGGGGTTGTTGAGGCTGTCCAGGCCGACCTGGGTGAGACGGTCAAAAAGGGTCAGGTCCTCGCTGTAATCGCCAGCCAGCAGATCTCTGACCTGCGCAGCGAACAACAGGCCGCACAGCGTCGCGTCGAACTGGCGCGTGTGACCTTCCAGCGTGAGAAAGAGCTGTGGCAGGACAAAATCTCTGCAGAGCAAGACTACCTCCAAGCACGCCAAGCGTTGCAAGAAGCGGAGATCTCCTTGGCCAACGCCAAGCAGAAGGTCGGCGCGATCGGTGCCTCGGTTAACTCCGTTGGCGGTAATCGATACGAGCTCCGAGCTCCCTTCGACGCCGTGGTAGTGGAGAAACACCTGACCGTTGGCGAAGTCGTAAGCGAGGCGACCAACGCCTTCATCCTTTCCGACCTGAACCAGGTTTGGGCAACCTTCGCCGTCCCGCCTACAGATCTGGGCAAGGTCACGACTGGTCGTGCGGTGAAAGTCTCTTCGCCTGACATGAACGTCGAGGTCGAAGGGAAGGTGGGTTATGTCGGCAGCCTGCTGGGCGAGCAAAACCGTGCAGCTACTGTCCGCGTCACCTTGACCAACCCCAACGGCGCCTGGCGTCCAGGCCTGTTCGTGAACATTGCGGTCACTTCCCAGACCGATCGAGTTGCCGTAGCGGTCCCTGAGCACGCAGTGCAGACCGTTGAAGACAAACCTTCGGTATTCGTACGCACCCCAGATGGCTTTGACACCCGCCCGGTAAAACTGGGTCGCCGCGACAATGGGTACGTGGAAATCATCGACGGTATTGAAGCCGGCGCCCAGGTAGCAACCAGTGGCAGCTTCACACTCAAGTCCGAGCTCGGCAAAGCTTCTGCCGAACACGGTCACTGATGCGAACTGACAGGATGATTTCTCATGTTTGAACGTATCATCAGATTCGCCATCGAGCAGCGCATCGTAGTAATGATCGCTGTTCTGATCATGGCGGGTATCGGTATCTACAGCTATCAAAAGCTGCCCATCGATGCGGTACCCGATATCACCAACGTCCAGGTGCAGATCAACACTGCAGCGCCTGGTTACTCGCCCTTGGAAACCGAACAACGGATCACGTTTCCAGTTGAAACGGCCATGGCCGGTCTCCCGGGCCTTCAGCAGACCCGTTCCCTGTCTCGCTCTGGCCTGTCTCAGGTCACCGTGATCTTCAAGGATGGCACTGACATCTTCTTTGCCCGCCAGTTGATCAACGAGCGGCTGCAGGTTGCGAAGGAACAGCTGCCAGAAGGTGTAGAGGCCGTCATGGGGCCGGTATCTACCGGCCTCGGCGAGATCTTCCTGTGGACTGTTGAAGCCGAAGATGGCGCGGTCAAAGAGGACGGTACGCCGTACACCCCGACCGACCTGCGCGTGATCCAGGACTGGATCATCAAGCCTCAGCTGCGTAACGTCCCGGGTGTGGCCGAGATCAATACCATCGGCGGTTATGCCAAGCAGTTCCTGGTTGCGCCGGATCCAAAGCGCCTGGCTACCTACAAGCTGACACTCAATGACCTGGTCGCAGCGTTGGAAAGTAACAACGCCAACGTCGGCGCCGGCTACATCGAGCGTAATGGTGAACAGTTGCTCATCCGTGCACCGGGTCAGGTAGGCAATATCGAAGACATCGCCAACATCGTGATCACCAGTGTGGATGGTGCACCGATTCGCATCAGCAGCGTTGCTGACGTCAGCATCGGTAAAGAGCTCCGTACAGGTGCTGCTACTGAGAACGGCCGCGAAGTCGTGCTCGGTACCGTGTTCATGCTGATTGGTGAAAACAGCCGCACCGTATCTCAAGCTGTCGCCGCCAAATTGGCGGACATCAACCGCACCCTGCCAAAGGGCGTGGTGGCTGTGACTGTTTACGACCGTACCAACCTGGTTGAAAAAGCCATCGCGACGGTGAAGAAGAACCTGGTGGAAGGCGCGATCCTGGTTATCGCCATTCTGTTCCTGTTCCTCGGCAACATTCGTGCGGCTCTGATCACCGCGATGGTGATTCCGCTGTCCATGCTGTTCACCTTCACAGGCATGTTCAACAACAAGGTCAGTGCCAACTTAATGAGTTTGGGGGCACTCGACTTCGGCATCATCGTCGACGGTGCCGTGGTTATTGTAGAAAACGCGATCCGTCGACTGGCTCATGCGCAACATAAGCATGGCCGCATGCTCACCAAAACCGAACGCTTCCACGAGGTCTTTGCCGCGGCACGAGAAGCTCGCCGGCCGCTGATCTTCGGCCAGCTGATCATCATGGTGGTGTACCTGCCGATCTTCGCCCTCACCGGCGTCGAAGGCAAAATGTTCCACCCGATGGCCTTCACCGTCGTGATGGCGCTGCTGGGTGCAATGATCCTGTCCGTTACCTTTGTTCCTGCAGCTATTGCCATGTTCGTCACTGGCAAGGTGAAGGAAGAGGAAGGCGTGGTCATGCGCACAGCTCGACTGCGCTATGAGCCGGTTCTTCAATGGGTGCTGGGACACCGGAACATCGCTTTCTCGGCCGCAGTAGCCTTGGTCGTGCTCAGCGGTGTACTGGCAAGTCGTATGGGTAGCGAGTTCATCCCAAGCCTCAGTGAGGGCGACTTTGCGCTTCAGGCCATGCGTGTGCCTGGAACGAGCCTCACTCAGTCCGTCGAGATGCAGCAGCGTCTGGAGAAAGCGGTTATAGCGCAGGTGCCTGAAGTTGAGCGGATGTTTGCACGCTCGGGTACCGCAGAAATTGCGTCTGACCCAATGCCGCCAAACGCCTCTGACGCCTACATCATGCTCAAGCCTCAGGATCAGTGGCCTAACCCCAAGAAGCCACGCGATGAGCTGATTGCTGAGGTGCAGAAGGCCGCTGCGGGTGTTCCAGGAAGCAACTATGAGTTGTCGCAGCCAATCCAGTTGCGTTTCAACGAGCTGATTTCGGGCGTACGTAGTGACGTCGCTGTGAAGGTCTTCGGCGATGACATGGACGTGCTTAACAACACCGCCAACAAGATCGCGGCAGCGCTCAAAGCGGTACCGGGCTCGTCGGAAGTGAAAGTTGAACAGACATCCGGCCTGCCGGTGCTGACTATCAACATCGACCGCGAAAAAGCAGCACGCTACGGTCTGAACATCGCGGATGTTCAGAATTCGATCGCTATCGCCGTGGGTGGCCGCCAGGCCGGCACGCTGTATGAGGGCGACCGTCGGTTCGACATGGTAGTACGCCTGCCAGAGACCGTTCGCACCGACGTAGCGGGAATGTCCAGCTTGCTGATCCCGGTACCTGCCAATGCGGCTCAGGGTGCCAATCAGATTGGTTTCATCCCACTGTCCCAGGTCGCTAATCTGGATCTGCAACTGGGCCCGAACCAAATCAGCCGCGAAAACGGCAAACGTCTGGTCATCGTTAGTGCCAACGTTCGAGGCCGCGACCTGGGGTCCTTCGTTCAGGAGGCGACCGCTTCGCTGGATAAGAAGGTGCAAATCCCTGCGGGCTACTGGACGACCTGGGGTGGCCAGTTCGAGCAGCTGCAATCGGCAGCCAAACGCCTGCAGATCGTTGTTCCAGTCGCCTTGCTGCTGGTCATGACCTTGTTGTTCCTGATGTTCAACAACCTGAAGGACGGCATGCTGGTCTTCACCGGTATTCCATTCGCACTCACCGGTGGTGTCGTGGCGCTCTGGCTGCGGGATATCCCACTGTCGATCTCGGCAGGTGTTGGCTTCATCGCACTATCCGGCGTTGCAGTACTGAACGGCCTGGTGATGATTGCCTTCATCCGTGGGCTAAGGGAGGAGGGACGAACGCTCAGGCAGGCAGTCGATGAAGGCGCATTGACCCGTCTGCGACCTGTTTTGATGACAGCCTTGGTAGCGTCCCTGGGCTTCATCCCGATGGCCTTGGCCACCGGTACCGGTGCAGAAGTTCAGCGTCCATTGGCAACGGTGGTGATTGGCGGGATCCTGTCCTCCACCGCACTGACCTTGCTGGTATTGCCTGCCCTGTATCACTGGGCACACCGCAAAGATGAAGACGGCGACGAGGCCGAAGTGGTTAGCTAACAGCCTCCGCTAAAGAGAAGCCCACAACACGTGTTGTGGGCTTTTTTGTTTAGAGTGAAGTAGGTGCACTTACCTTTCAAAATTGTAAGTTTCTCGTCATGCCGGTGATGCCTATGCATTGCTAAGGTTACGCCCGAGAAGATTTGAATTTGAGAGGTTTTTATGAAAAAGCTAATTATCGCTGCTGCACTTGTTGTTTTCTCGGTGGCTTCGCAGGCCAACACTTTTTCCGAGAGCAAGCAGCTGCAATACACTAAGGAACACCAGACCGCAGTGGCCAAATACGCGGAGAAAAATGGCAAGCCAATGCCAGAGATCCAGGATTACAAATATGGCATGAAGATAGACGTTGCCAAGTTCGTACGTCAGTCGCAGGACCCCCGTACCTGCCAGGTTTACCCACGGTTGATGACCTTCGAGGACTCCCAGGGCACGCTCAAGACTGTTCGTTACTCAATGTATTCGCAATGTATCAGCAACAAGTAGTAATCGATTTGAACAGAACAATTAGAGAATTCCTAAATGCCAGGCAGTGCCTGGCATTTTTTATTACGCCCGATGCCTCCATAGGTTCGAAATGTTAACGCCTAGGCCCAGGCAAGCCGTGCAATAAATCTTAGCTAACCAACAGCGACGGCTCCCAACTGCAGAGGGCAATTGGAAGCCTTGACTCCAGAAGGGACGAGTTATGAAGAGTTTGCTTGAACGCCCTGATGACCAAGCCGGGCATGAAGGTCATAGCCATGAGCATGGCGGCATTTTTGGCATGAACACCGAGCTGATTTTCGCGCTGATCTGTGGTGCTCTCCTGGGTGCCGGAGCCCTTGCTGGAAAACTTGGCCTGACTGATCGTCTGCCCCTGATTCTGTATGTGTCGGCCTACGTGTTCGGTGGATGGTTCACCACCAAAGAAGCGATCAACAACATCCGCAAGAAACGCTTCGAGATCGACTCGCTGATGCTTCTCGCCGCAGCCGGTGCTGCAAGCATTGGCGCCTGGGCGGAGGGGGCTCTGCTGCTGTTCCTGTTCAGTCTGGGGCATTCCCTGGAAAGCTACGCGATGGGGCGGGCCAAGAAAGCGATTGAGGCACTGTCCAAGCTCGCACCGGCCACCGCGATCGTACGCAGAGCAAATGGCACTGCGGAAATACCCGTGGAGCTGCTGGTTCCCGGTGACGTTGTCATCGTGCGCCCCAATGATCGCCTGCCGGCCGATGGTTTTGTAGTCGTAGGCTCCTCAAGCATCAACCAGGCGCCAGTGACCGGTGAGAGCGTCCCCGTGGACAAGCAGCCTGTCGCTGATGCCGAACTCGCCCGCAGCAAACCAGATGCCGTGGAGGCTACCTCGAAAGTCTTCGCCGGTACCATCAATGGCGAAACGCTCATCGAGGTTGAGGTAACACGGCGCTCCACGGAAAGTACCCTGGCGCGGGTCATCAAGATGGTCAGTGAAGCTGAAGTCAGGAAATCACCGACTCAGCGATTCACGGACCGCTTCCAACGTGTATTCGTCCCGTTAGTTCTGCTGCTGGTGGTGGGGCTGATGTTTGCCGGCATTTTCCTTGACGAGCCGTTCCGTGACTCGTTCTACCGGGCGATGGCCGTACTGGTTGCAGCCAGCCCCTGCGCGCTTGCGATCGCAACACCAAGCGCCATTCTATCGGGCATCGCCAGGGCAGCCCGTGGTGGGGTATTGATCAAGGGCGGTGCGCCGCTTGAAGAGCTTGGTTCCTTGAATGCCATGGCATTCGACAAGACCGGTACCCTGACCGAAGGGCGCCCACGCATCACCGATGTAATACCCGTGGGCGGTACGCAGATTGAGGATTTACTAAACGTCGCCATCGCTGTGGAGTCGATGAGCGACCACCCGCTGGCTGCGGCAATTGTGCGTGACGGTGAAGAAATGATTGGCACACGGCGCCGATTCCAAGCCAAGAACATGAGCAACATGATTGGTCGCGGCGTGCGTGCTGAGCTTGATGGGCAGTTCGTATGGATTGGCAAGGTCGAGATGTTCGGTACTGATGGTGTTCCCGCGCTGAGCAAAGCAGCCTTGGAGGCTGCAGAGCGTCTGCGTCAGTCGGGCCGCACTACCATGGTGGTACGTCGCGCCGACAAGGATCTGGGCGCTATCGGGTTATTGGATACCCCCCGAGAGGGAGCCAAAGAGGCGCTCCAAAAACTCAGAGAGATGGGCATCGGCCGTATGGTCATGATTTCTGGTGACCACAACCGGGTTGCGGAAGCGGTAGCAAGACAAGTTGGCTTGGATGAAGCGTGGGGAGACCTGATGCCGGAGGACAAGGTCAAAGCCATCAAGAACCTCCGCCTTAGCTCCAGTGTCGCTATGGTGGGTGACGGCGTGAATGATGCCCCTGCAATGGCCAACTCAAGCGTGGGCATTGCAATGGGAGCTGCCGGATCCGATGTGGCTCTGGAAACGGCTGATATCGCCCTCATGGCTGACGACATCAGGCAACTCCCCTTTGCGGTGGGGCTGAGCCGTCACACGCGGTCGATCATCCGCCAGAACCTGTTCGTCAGCTTGGGGATTGTGGCCATCTTGGTTCCGTCAACCATCATGGGTTTGAGCATTGGTGCCGCCGTTGCCATCCATGAGGGCTCCACGCTTTTGGTCGTATTCAACGCCTTGCGCCTGTTGGCCTACCGTAAAGTCGCCTGATCACTGGGTTTTGAAATGAGTCTGTGGCAGGGAAGCTGCAGCAGCGCTCAGTGCTGAAACACCTGAATTGATACGCATTGGAGACGTTGGTGCCCAACCGAGCTCGGCAGAAGCTTGGCCGAACTCGGACTTTAGTTTGAAGCTGCCACCAGCTGTTATTGGGGTGGTTGGATCGCACTGCTCTTGTACAAATTAGTGGAGGCAAGCCCGGTCAGGCTGTCGAGTACATAAGGCAGGATGCCGCCATTTTGGAAGTAGACGGCCTCAATGGCTGTATCGATGCGAGCCAGTAGCGACACATTCTGTTGGCTGCCATCGCGACGAGTGATGCGCAGAATCACGTCCTGTCCCGGCTTAACACCTTGCTCAATCTTCAGCAGATCGAACGTCTCCGTGCCATCCAAGTGCAAGCTGCGGGCGTCGTCACCAGCACGGAATTGCAACGGCAGCACTCCTAGGCCTGCCAGGTTGTTGCGATGAATACGCTCGAAGCTCTTAGCGATTACGGCGCGTACGCCCAACAGTCGGGTGCCCTTCGCAGCCCAGTCGCGACTGGAGCCGGTACCATATTCCTCGCCGGCGAAAATCAGTGTTGGTACGTCCTGTTCCAAGTAATGACGAGAGGCATCGAACAGTGTGGTCCGCTCGCCAGTCGGTTGCAGCAATGTGTATGGACCCTCATCAGCACCGCCGTCAGCCTTGACTGACAGCATCAAATTCTTCAGGCGCACATTGGCGAAGGTGCCGCGCACCATCACCTCAAAGTGACCACGTCGGGCGCCGTAGGTATTGAAGTCCTGAGGCTTCACACCATGCTCGGCGAGCCAGCGACCGGCGCTGGAATCCTCAGTAATAGATCCGGCCGGACTGATGTGATCCGTGGTAATGGAGTCTCCCAGAATCGCCAAGGCGCGAGCGTTGCGGATGGGCGTGCCGGCGAGACGGGTATCGAAGAAGTCTGGCTCAGCAGCGTAGGTCGAAGTAGGCCAGTCATAGACGTCACCGGTGGCGGAGACGATGTCATTCCACAAGTCGTGGTCGCGAGTGAGGTCCGCGTACCATTCCTTGTACAGATGCGGATTGGCGGCTTTGACCGACAGCGCTTTGATTTCATCGTTGCTCGGCCATAGCTCGTGAAGCATCACCGGAATGCCATCTGGATCGAAGCCTAATGGCTCGCTCATCAGGTCGCGGCGCGTGCTCCCTACCAATGCAAAGGCGATCACCAAAGGCGGGCTAGCCAAGAAGTTTGCACGTAGGTTGCCGTGGATCCGTGCCTCGAAGTTTCGGTTTCCGGATAGCACGGCACTGCACACAAGATCCTGGCCAACCACGACCTTCTCCAGTGCTGGGTCAAGCGGGCCAATGTTTCCAACGCATGCGCCGCAGCCGTAAGCGGCGATGTCGAAGCCGAGCTGGCTCAACGGCTCAATCAAGCCTGCATCCTGGAGGTAGGCGGTTACCACACGAGAGCCAGGCGTGAAGAGCGTTTTGACCCAGGGCTTGGCCTTAAGGCCGCGGCGTACAGCCTTGCGAGCCAGTAAGCCCGCGGCGATCAGAAGTTCTGGATTGGAGGTATTGGTGCAGGAAGTGATCGCAGCCACCAATACGTCATCATGCCCGATCTCATAGTCGTGGGCGATGCCTGCTGCATCATGAGCACGTACCGAATAACGCTCCTGAAGCTGATCAGCGCTCTTTGCATAGCCACCGCTTTTCGCATCCTGCTGCATTACTTCGTCAAAGCGGTTGCCAAGCGCGCCAAGATCGATCCGATCCTGCGGTCGTTTAGGCCCAGAAACACAAGGTTGAATACCGTCTAGGTCAATTACGATGACCTGGGAGTAGTCGATCGAGCCGTTCGCTGGTGACCCGAACAGCCCTTGCGCCTTGAAGTAACTACCTATGAGCTCGATTTGCTTATCACTACGCCCAGTCTGGGCGTAGTAGTCGAGCGTCTTCTCGTCGACGGGGAAGAAGCCGGTAGTCGCTCCGTACTCAGGAGCCATGTTGGCAATCGTTGCACGGTCGGTAGCGCTCAGCGAGCAAGCACCTTCACCATAGAACTCAACCAACTTACCGACTACCTTTGCGCCGCGCAGCGTCTGGGTAATCAGCAACACCGCATCCGTAGCGGTTACGCCAGGGCGCAGCTGTCCCTTGAGCTCGACCCCCACAACGTCAGGCATCAGCATGTACACGGGCTGGCCGAGCATGCCGGCCTCGGCCTCGATGCCGCCAACGCCCCAACCTAGAACGCCGATACCGTTGATCATGGTGGTGTGACTATCAGTACCAACCAAAGTGTCGGGATATCCGTGCCATGGTATGTCGCGGCCGAGATGAAAACGCCCGGCTTCATGGAGTACTTCTTCGTTGGTGAGCACTGGAGCCGCTACGTCGTCAGTAACTGGGCAGGGGACCTCTATGGTAGTGCACATGCCAAGCCGTACGGCAGCATCTGGATCCAGCTCGGATTGTCGCTACTGCCATGGGCCTTGTTTCTACCACTGTTGATCCGCAAGCGTGGATCGATGCAGCGCTTCGAAGCCTACCTCTGGCTGTGGGCCTTGGCGACACCAGTCTTCTTCACATTTGCAGGCAACATTCTGTGGACCTACCTGCTACCCGCGCTGCCAGCGTGGGCATTGCTGCTGTCTGCACGGGTCAGCGAAGTTGGCCCGAAGACCACCTGGGCTGCCGCTGCGAGCGCATTGGTGTTGCCAATCAGCGGTGCGGGCATCATCTACGCCGGGGTACTAGAGGAGCGCCCTCAGAATCAGCGAGATGTCGTTCAAGCTTGGCTCAATGTGCAGTCTGCTCATTCCGCTCCCTTGATCTATCCTGGCCGCCGCTCTTATTCGTCGGAGTTTTACAGCAGCGGGAAGTCCGAGAACCTCAAGGATTCTGCCAAGTGGCCGCGGGATGGCTCGTTCTACCTGTCCAGGCGCTTGAGAGATAGCAAGGATGGAATGCCTGCTGATCTGGCTTGCACAGCGATCACGGAAGCGAACGCTAGCCAGCTCCTGCTGTGCCATTGGAAACGCACCGAACAAGGTGCCGAGGGTCTGGCTGGAGAAAGCAATGTGGGAACGCCTCGCAAGAACGAAGGCTAAATTCCATGCACAAAAAAACCAGGTTTTACCCTGGCTTTTTTGTCGATTACTTTCGTCATTTGAAGTCCTATTTAACCGCCGATTAATTGTCGGCTTGTTCCTTACCATCCTTGCTTTCTTTCTTTTGCTCTTGAGCGACTTGTTGTTTGTTCTGGTCCGAAGAGTCATCGCTCCATAGGCGAGCCTGTTCGGTTCGGAAGTTCTCGTTGAACTGTTTCGCTCGCTCGAAGCCGCCTTCAGCGTAAGCGGTACCCATGAGACCCAGCAGCAGGCTGCCAATAGCGATAGATTTGACAAATTTCATTGTGAACCTCGGTTCATACTAGGCCTGCCTGAATAGCGGCCTTTGTTGGTTTGTAGTTTAGGAACGCGAAGCTAACGACAAGGTGAGTCAATAATTACAATTCCGTAATTTTGGCTGCAGATAGGATGCGTTAAATCCTCAAATCTGGAAGGATCATGTCTATCTCGGCACTGTCGAGGGCGACTTCGAATTTTATCTTAAATTACAATTTTGATATCTAGCGCGTTAATTCAGCGCGGCGTTGTTGGCCGCCCTAGGAGATAGCCATGAATGACATAGAGCCCTGGGCAGTTGCTATCGGTGACTTTCGCCGCTGCACTGAAAAACTCACTGTCCAGCTCGATGAGCTGACCTCGCAGACGCGCACCTCCAGCGCTGTTCTGGAGAGGTCGAACGAACTGGTGGAGCAGGTGGGCGCTGTCGGCCGGCAGATTCAGGAGGAGGTGCGAAAGGCGGAGAAGGCTTGGTCGAACGCGGAAGAGGTTGCCTTGCGCGCCGCTGCTTCAGCGTATTCAGCTGCATGCCGGGGAGTCGACACCGCCATCCAGCCACTGATCTCGGAGCTTACAGCAGCGACAAAGGCTGCGGATGCCTCTATCCAGGAGCTCAAGCGTGCTCCGGTGCTGGCCAAGCGTTATGTGATGGTGGTCGCCACGGCGTTCTTCATTCTCGCGCTGATCTGTGTCTACTCGACCATGCGCCTGATCGATGCCGCCGGCAGCGTAAGTGCTCAAGAGAAAGTGAATGCTCAGTACTTCTCCCACCTGTGGAAGAATGCCAATCCTGACGAGCAGAAGATCATCAAGTCGGTGATTCTGCGGTCGCCCATGGACCCTGTGGTCCTCCGGCACTGATGCATTGAGGCAAACAAAAAGGCCCGTCGATGGACGGGCCTATTCATGTCTGCGCGGTTTAAGCAGCGTTCATTGCCGGCTGCATCAACTGGGCTGCAGGAAAGTGAAGGTGGAACCAGGTGAAGTTTTCTTCGGTCACCTCCACGCTCGCCGACCCTTGGTGCAGGCTCATGATCGACTGCACGATGGCCAAGCCAAGACCGGTACCGCCTTCGCTCCGTGCTCGGCTCTTGTCCACGCGGTAGAACCGCTCAAACAAGTGCGCATGGTGTTCCTTGGCGATCCCGCGGCCGGGGTTTCCAACACTCAACGTCGTACCGCTCGCACTATGCTGTACCTTCACGTAGACCGTGCGGCCGCGAGGGCAGTAGCGGATCGCATTCGACACGAGGTTCGAGACGGCCCGTTGAACCATCAGACGGTTCCCGCGTACCACATCATCACTACCAGAGATCTGCAACTGGATCTCGCCTTCCTCTGCCGAAATGCTGAAGAGGTCGCACACGCGCTGAACCTCGTCGACCAGGGACACGGGTTCGAATTCCACCATGGATGCTGGGTGACTGACCTGGGCCAAGAACAGCATGTCGGAAACCATGCGGCTCATGCGGTCCAACTCTTCTGTGCACGACTCCAGAACCTCCCGGTACTCGGAAAGTGATCGCTCTCTGGTCAAGGCAACCTGGGCCTTGCCCATCAGGTTGGAGAGCGGTGCCCGTAGTTCGTGAGCGAGGTCGTCAGAGAACTGCGATAGCTGCTGAACCCCATCATCCAGGCGAGCCAGCATGATGTTAATCCCGTCGGCGAGCATTTTGAGTTCTGCCGGCATCCCATCAGTTGGAAGGCGATGGTCGAGGCTCTCGGTTGAGATCTTCGACGCGATCTTGAGGAACTTGGTCAGCGGCAGCAGGCCTCTGCGCACAGTCCACCAGCCAATGGCCAGGATCAGCGCGAGGATGACGGGAGACATCATCAAGGCCCAAGTCAGCAACGCATCAAGCAGTGCCTCACTGGATGACTGGTCCATGGTCATATAGACGCTGACCTCTGTTCCATCTCCCAAGCGCATGATCCGAGAAGCACTTAGCAAAGGACGGTCCTGCGTATCCCGCCATTCGTGCTCTTTGGGCTGGGCTGCCGGCTGAAACTTGTGCACCTCCAGATTGACCTGTTTCGAGCCAATCGAGAGCAGGGGAGTCTGATTCTGTGAGGTGTCGAATATGCTCACATACAGGTTGTTGTGGCCCATGACCAAATCGACAAGCTGATGCGCATCCGCGTTGACGCCGGAGATGTCCGGGATGGTGGACAGGTTGTGCGCCATCCCCGCCATCTTTACTTCCAGATCCGCTCTGGCATTTCTTTCCAGAGCCTTGCCAACCATCAGATAGCCGAAGGTGGCGAACAGAAGCAGCAATGCTGCGCTCATCAACCCAACTTTTAACCCCAGCTTTGCAGCCAGGCTGAATGGCCTCATGCGCGTTCCTCAAAAACGTACCCAACGCCACGAAGCGTGTGAATGAGCTTGGTTTCAAACGGGTCATCGATTTTCGAGCGCAAGCGCCGGATGGCGACATCGATGACATTGGTGTCGCAGTCGAAATTCATATCCCACACCAACGAGATGATTTGGGAACGAGTCAGCGCTTCGCCCGTTCTGCTCATGAGCAGGTGCAGGAGCGCAAACTCCTTGGTAGTGAGATCGATGCGAGTGCCGCCGCGGAAGACCCGGTGGCGCACCGAGTCGAGTTCCAGGTCTGCAATTTTAAGTGAGCTCTTCTCGACTAATTCATCGCCACGGCGCTGCAGCGAGCGGATGCGAGCAAGCAACTCTGGAAATTCGAAGGGCTTCACGAGGTAGTCATCCGCGCCGCCGTCCAAGCCCTTGAGCTTGTCATTGATGCGACCGCGGGCGGTCAGCATGATGATGCGAACCCGGCTGGTTTTCCTGATGGTTTCCAGCAGGTCCCAACCGTCGATACCCGGGAGGTTCACGTCCAGGAGGACCAACGAATAGACATTAGTGTTGAACAAGTGCAGGGCATCTACAGCGTTGTGCACGATATCTACGACATACCCGCTTTCGGATAGGCCCTGCTGAAGATATTCGGCAGTTTTAATTTCGTCTTCCACAACTAGAACGCGCATAACTTATCTCAAGGTGTGAGGAAGGAGTTGGCCTAATCCGCCAAGATTATGGTTGCAGGCTGTTCGAAAGTTTGGCTGAGGGTATGGCATGTGGTAGTCGCTACCTCTGTCCATACGCCGGGTCACCTGAGGACGCTTGAATCTTAACGCGAAGAAGCTGGCCGCGGCGAAATCCTACAAATTTGTAATGTAGCCGCAAGATTTCTGACAGTCATGCAGGCTCCACCCCTAAGCATAGCGGATTCTGGGGCCTGCGGCGGTGTATGACAGATTCGCCTGGCAGGTGGGATCGGCCAGGACAGGCAGCATTTCGGTCGTTAGCTTACAAGGACTGGTACTGGCCTTGGGTCGAGGGCGCCACGCAGGCAGACCCCATGCACGGCCGCAAACCGCAGCGCCTTTCTGCAAATTAGTTCACGTGGCGATTCGATATTCTCTCGAATAATTATCTTACAATCTATTACATGTCCAAATTGTAATTGCGCGATCATCTTGGTGTTAGCCTCCTTTGCTAGTTTAAGGGGAGCGGAAGAGGCATCGCTGCTTTGGAAAATGTCTCATTTCAAAGCAGCTTGGCAAGAGCATCGAGCAGTTGTTCGCGCCAGTGCATTCACCTGTAAACCATACGCTCCTTTGGTAGGTGAATTTTAGCGCCCCCCTACGGGCGCTTTTTTATTAAGGGACTTCTTATGAACACTACTGTATCAGCGATCGCCGTGTTTATGCTCTTAACATCACTAACAGCCAATGCCCAAAGCGGTATGGAGATCAATCAACGCATAGAGCGTTCTGCTAGAGAGGCTACTGCGGATTATGCTCAACGCGTAAAAAAGCCCATGCCTCAACTAGAAGACTACGCCTACGGCATGGACCTGGACGTTGGTAAGTTGGTGTATGTATCACCCAGCGTGCGGTACTGCGGGAATGTAAGAAGCATGATGACCTACGAAGACTCGAAAGGCGAACTGCACATGGTTCGCTACCTGGTGAAGGGCGAGTGCGTTAATAGCCGTTAAGACTCATCAAGATGATCCCTACGGCCACCGGATCATAGAAGCTCAATGCCGAACCGGCGCAGCAGTATGACGAAGCCCCCGAAGCTGGCCATTGTGATGAGGATGCTGCTGATCAGTGTCGGCCAAAAGCCGAGCTTAGGTAGCAGCAACGGAAAAGCGATAAACATCGGCAGGGTCGGAAGCACGTACCAGAACGTGTACCAGGCATGGTTGGAGATCTTCTCCATGCTCTGGTTCTCCAAATAGAGCCAGACCAGCGTCAACACCGTGACCAAGGGTAGGGCGGCGACCAGGCCGCCCAGCTTGTCACTGCGTTTCGCCAGCTCTGATACGAGAATCACTATACCGGCAGTGAGTAGGTACTTCGTGATGATCCAAGCCATCGCTGAGCCTTCTGGAGGTTGTGGAAGGGGGCAGGCGAAGCCATTCACCAACCCCTCTCGAAGCGCTCCTGCCGTTTACGCCATCCCTCACCGCATTTCTATTGCAGCATCACCCTCAGCCAGGAGGGTGATGTGTTTGCATGGTGTTTACCGATCGATCAGTGCGAAGGCGAGGGAACGCTCTCGTGGAAAGCTGCCCGCTCGATCTGGATGGTGCAGTGATGGATTTCAAATGCATCGCTGACAGCTTCCACGACGGCCGCCAACACAGCATCCCCATCTGCAGAATCCCGTATTACAACGTGCGACGTCATCACGTTGCTGCCACTGCTGACGGCCCAGACGTGCAAGTCATGTACGTCCGTGACGCCATCTACCCCGAGGATCGTGGCCTCGATTGCCGTAACGTCGAGCCCCCTCGGCACACCCTCCATGAGGATTTCCAGGCTTTCGCGAAGCAGCTGCCACGTCCGCGGCAGTACCCAAAGGCCGATTGCCACAGCGACAATCGTGTCGACCCAGGTCCAGCCGGTGAAGCGGATGATGAGCGCCGCGATGATTACGCCTAGCGAGCCGAGCATGTCGCTCCAAACTTCGAGGTAGGCTCCTTTGACGTTGAGGCTTTCGTTGCTCGCTGATGCCAGAAGGCGCATCGAGATTAGGTTGATGATCAGGCCGGCGATTGCGATCCACATCATCGCTCCGGTAGCGATCTCCGCCGGCATGAAGAAGCGCTGGTAGGCCTCGTACAAGATGTACATCGCCACGAGAAAGAGCAGCACGGCATTGAACGTCGAAGCCAGAATCTCCAGACGCGCATAGCCGAAGGTTCTTTTTTGATCCGCCGGCCGCTTGGCTATCTGAAGTGCAATCAGTGATATCGCCAAGGCGGCAGTATCTGTGAACATGTGAGATGCGTCCGACAGCAGCGCCAGGCTGCCGGTAATCCACGCACCGATCACTTCTGCAATCATGAAGCTGCCAGTCAAGGCGAGCGCCATGATTAGCTTCTTCTGATGCCCCTCGCGTACTGCAGCGCTGCCATGGTCATGATTTGAACCCACGTATTTCTCCTTGCGCAGGGTTGTGGTCTCGTTGGCCTTCCTGTCTGCCTAGCCTCAGAGCGTCGCTTGGCCACACTGGCTGCAAAATCTTGCTCCTGCACTCAGCAACGAGCCGCAGGCGGTGCAACCACTCGATAGTGGTGTTCCGCAGTTTAGACAAAAGCGTGCTGACGCATCGTTGGCCGTCCGGCACTGTCTGCAGGCCTGCAGATCTTTAATGGGGGCTGGAGTGGCAGGGCGCCCGCCGTCATACACCTGGTTGCCGCCGTCGCAGCCCTGCTGCCGGCCATGGCGGTCATATTGCTCGGCCCCATGTCCTCCGCTGTGGTGCTTGCCTCCGCCGTGGTTTCCACGGCCATGGTGTCCGCCCAGGAAATTTTTGAAAAAGCTCATGGTATTCGCCCCTCATTGATGGGTGACATATTAACGAGCAAAAGTTGAAAATAATGTTCTGCTCGCAAGAAAGACTTATAAGTTCAAGTGAAAGTTCAGAATTAGCCTACGACAAAACAAAGCCGTTTTGTTTGTGAAGTTAAATTTATCTAGCTGAGCGGTGCTCTGCGCTGAATGGGCAGTGCTCCCCTAATTTTGATCATAGCGCGAATCATGGCAATCAAAACAGCAGTTATTGTATTTCTGTCAGCATTGTAATCACGAGGTCATCGTGTCGTTATCAAGTGCCAGAAATAATGCGCTCAGCAAGATTTATTTCTCTTTTATCCCTATGCCTCACACATTCTAAGCGTCTCCAACGCCAAGGGACCTAAGGCCTCTGGCGCTCCGCACATTGCGCAATCGCTCAGCATCTGTCGATGGTTTGCATAGCTGCTCCCGCTAACTCCATAGCGAACGCCATGGATAAGCAGCCTCTCAGAGTTTGATAATGACACATTCAAAATCCATTGTTTACACCCTGTTAAGCAAATGGATATTTGCTATTCGCAATGCCCGGCAGGAAGGAATCAGTACTAATCTGCTAATCGGCCTGGTAACTTTTTGGTTACTGCTATTCGCGAATGCTGAGCTCTGGAATGTGCTCTGGAAGCTGGTATTCAAAACCGACGAAGTGAACTGGCTGCTAGCGGCTAGCCTCCCAGTCATAGTGTTCGCGTGGGTGTTTTCCGTGCTGAGCTTGCTGTCATGGGGGCGGCTGGCCAAACCCTTGCTGTGTCTGGTACTGATCAGCGCGTCTTTCGCGAGTTACTTCATGAATGCCTACGGCATCGTGATCGATTACACAATGTTCACCAACGTTGTGGAGACCGACGTCGCTGAGGCAACCGAGCTGCTGAATTGGAAGCTCGGTCTTTGGGTCGCAATGGTTGGGGTGTTGCCCGTCTACCTGATCGCCCGGGTTCCCCTCCGGCGCAAGTCTTGGGCCAAAGCTTTGGTCAGCAGGTTCATTGCTCTGTCGCTCGCTCTGTTGACCTTATCTGGCATCGCGTTGAGTCAGTACCAGTCGTATGCCTCCTTGCTGCGCAATAATCGGGAGATCCGGCTGATCCTGGTACCTACCAACTTGTTTGCGGCTGGCCATGGATACCTGAAGCGTCAGCTGGCCTCACCTAAAACGCTGACGGCCATTGGTACTGATGCGGTAGTTAATCGACAGGGTGCGGCTCGTAAACCCAGGCTGCTGGTACTGGCAGTAGGAGAGACCGCTCGCTCCGCCAACTTCTCCCTCAACGGCTACTCCCGTGAAACGAATCCGGAACTAGAAAAGCGAAATGTCATTAGCTTCACGAACGTGAGCTCCTGCGGTACCGCTACCGCGGTCTCGCTGCCATGCATGTTCCTGGACGTGGGTAAGGCCCAGTACAAAGATGGCTTGGCCAAGAGCCGAGAAGGGCTGCTCGACGTGCTTCAACGCGCTGGCATCAGTGTCATGTGGACTGACAACAACTCGGGGTGCAAAGGGGTCTGCGACAGGGTTCCCAACCACAAGGCTGCCTCTCACGCGGATTCCCAACTGTGCACCAGCGAGGAGTGTAAGGACGGGGTGCTGCTCACGGAGATGCAAGACTTCATCAAGCGCCAGGAAGGCGATGCTGTCCTGGTGCTCCACTACAAAGGCAGTCACGGCCCGGCCTACTACAAGCGCTACCCCTCGCAATTCAAGAAATTCGCACCGGTGTGCGAGACCAACGAGCTCGACAAATGTAAGCAGGAGGAGGTGGTCAATGCCTACGACAACTCAATCCTCTACACCGATTATGTGACTGCAAATCTCATCGATATCCTGGCGGCCAACACCAAGTTCGACACTGCGCTGATGTACGTTTCGGACCATGGCGAATCGCTGGGGGAGGGTGGGCTCTATCTGCACGGGTTGCCTTACGCGATGGCTCCTGACGAGCAAACAAAGGTGCCGTTGGTACTTTGGATGTCTGACTCGCTCGCGAAGAGCGAAAAGGTCAACGTGGGTTGTTTGAAAGCTCAAACCACGTCACCGCTGAGCCACGACAACCTGTTCCACACCGTGCTCGGCATGATGAACGTCCAGACGTCTTCGTATCGCTCAGCGCTGGATTTCACAGCCCCTTGCAAGCCCGTTGTCGGAGGCTCTTATTCTGGCCTCTGAATGTTCGATGTGGACCGGATCATCGGCCAGGCGGTTCTGCACCAGCCTGCTTTGACAGCTGAGAGAAGCTGGACTAATTACATAGCTGCATTCAACAACCCAAGCGGAAAAGGAAGTTTTGCATGAGCATCAAGCCAGGCCCAAAGCGCACCAATGAAGATGGCACTCCGGACAAAAGGCAGCGAGTCACCCCTGAAAAGCAGAAGGACCATCCGGACCTGAAACCCCACAAGCACAAAAAGGGGGAGTAAGAAAAAAGCAGCTCTCGGGAGCTGCTTTTTTTTGGCTGTGTGCAAACCCTCCCGACCGTCTCGCTGATCAATCGGACCGCGTCGTGAGTCTTCTGCTTTGCGTAATCGATTGGGGCTGTTCGAAGTCACTCCAAGGTGGTCACTTGTCGGGCGCGACTCACAAACAGCTTAGATCGGCTTGATTGCCGCCTCGCTTTGGCTAGCTTGGAATCCATCGCTATCCATCGCTATCCATCGGTTGCAGGGGGCTGCATGCGTTTGCGCGGAGATGTTTATTGGAGCTGGGCAGATCCTACGCTTCATCACCGGACCCACGAAGAGATCCTGAATGACGGATCTTATCTCGACGTGCAGGTAAGGCTTTCGCGGATAGGCGCAACGCAGCTGTTTATCGGTGTGTACGCGCCGTCGGGAACCGCGCTGTATGAGGAAGCGTTCGACACCCGGCCGAACGAATCAATGACGAGCGCGTTGGCCTGGGGAGTCGCCAGAGCGCGTGTCGTAGCTACGTTGTAAACCACTTTTTTTCACTGTAAACCACTGTGGTTTACAGTGAAAAAAAGTGGTTTACAACAGGCCTCCTCAGGCTTGAGTCAGCTCCAGAAGATCGCCCTGTTCCTCCCGGGCCATCTTCACTCAACACTGAGCCAGTCGTGAGGTTGCACCGCACAAAGTCTTCCGCATCTATGTCCCGCTTGGCAGAATTCGAAGGCGTGACGTCTGTTCGTCCTTCAGATCCGCGATCATGGTCATGCGCCGACGCGATGGCGCGGCGCTGCCATTTGACATTTAAGAGAATACAAAATATTTGCGTACGGTCTCTACTACTTCCCAAGTTCCGGAAAAGCCAGGCTCAATAATAAATTTGTCGCCTGCTTTGAGGTGAAGTGGCTGCTTACCATCGGGGGTAATCACGCAATAACCTTCTTGGAAGTCGCAGTACTCCCATTTGGTATAGGCCACGCGCCATTTACCGGGCGTGCATATCCATGTGCCCATTATCTTCGATCCATCTTCCGATGTGTACGAGTTCAGATTGACAGTGTGAGGTTCGCCTGATAGCCGTTCCCAGGTGCATGCGTCAAGAACTGGTAAAGGGGAGGTGTCGCGCAGTACAACGATTAGGTCTTTCATAGAATATGTTCGTGTGGTGATGATGTTTTAGTAGCATCACAAAATACGTCAGATGAGAGATGTCTGTGCCCGACATTAATATGCCTGTTTGCGAATCTCTGTCTGGGGCTATCCAAATGAAGGTGAACATTAAGCTGTATTTTTATCTGGTTATCAGCTCAGATGGTCGATGTTTCTAGCCTGCCATTTACAAATGGTCTGAGAGTGGTGGAAAGTGGCGATATATTGAACTACGCTTTACGTTCACCGCCGCAATAAACTAAAGTGCATGAGAGTAAAGATGCCAAAAGAATCTTATTGTAGCTATGATGAGGCTTGTCAAATAATTGCCGCGCTTGACATATGTACTGCCGGTCAATATAGGAGTCGATACAAGGAGCATCCGGGATTGCCATCAAATCCCCCAGTTTTCTTTGCGGGGAAAGGATGGGATTGTTGGTATGTGTTTCTGAATAAGGCAAAGCCAGACTTATACGAATCGTTGTCGCAAGCTCAGGCTGCAGCGAGGTTTCTAGGTGTTTCAACTCAGCAAGAATACGTGGCTCGTTATAAGGAAGACTCACGCCTGCCTTCAGATCCCGTACGGTATTACGATGAATGCAAATCTTGGAGGCATTTCTTCCAGGACGATTATGAGAAAGCTTATCCAACCTATGAAGAAGCAAAAAGCGCAGCTAGAAGGCTAGGCGTACACAACAGGAAAGAATATAAAAACCGTTACTTAGCCGATAAAAAACTGAGGTGTAATCCAAATGAAGTCTACGCGAAAACAGGTTGGGAAGGGTGGGGGGCGTTCCTTTCAGATGAGCTGGTTGCTATATACGCGAGCTATGAAGAGGCTAAGCAAGCGACAAAAAAGCTGGGGATTGTGAGTGTTCCGGATTATCGGAAAAGATATTACGAAGATCCCCGGCTCCCATCTAGCCCTGAAAAGGCTTATTCTGGCCGCGGCTGGACTAATTGGTATGATTTTTTTGATAGGCAGAAGTCTAAATTTTATCCGACCTATTCAGAGATGGAGCAGGCGGTGCATAAATTGGGAATTACGAGTAAAAAAGAGTATTTGGTTAGGCGTAAGGAAGACAAAAAATTACCCTGTGCGCCTTGGTCGGAGTACGCTTCTAAAGGCTGGGTCAGTTGGAAGTTTTTGTTTCGTTTCTTTAAGCCGCTTTTTTATAGTGATTTGGCCGAGGCTAGCGCCGCTGCTAAGCGGTTGGGGATAATAAGTGCGTCTGACTATAGAGCTAAATATAAACTGGATACTCGTCTTCCGTGCGATCCTAAGAGTCACTTTCTTCCATGGCCAGGATGGCCAAATTTCCTTGGGGTTGAGCGCGACAGGAATTACAAAACATATGAAGAAGCAAAAAAAGCTGTCGCAAATTTTGGATTTAAGTCATATGCCGAGTATAGAGACGGATATAAGCAGGATCCTCGGCTGCCGAGTGCTCCCTATCGAGCCTTCAAGCACAAAGGCTGGATCAGTATACAAGACTTTCTTTCGCTGGAAATAGCTCCTGATTATTCAGATAGCTACCCATGCTTGTGCGATGTATATGAGAAATATTTGAGATTTCAAACAAATTATGCAATACGTCGCATGGCGTTGAGGGTGCTGATAAACGGATATTTCCACGAATTAAATTTACCTGATGATCCAAAATTTTTATTATTAAGGGCTAATAAGTTTAATGCTGCGCTGTATATATCATTGATTGAGTCTCAGGCAGAGTCGCTGAGGCAGCAGATACACACGTCAATTTCGACATTTTTTCAGTGGGTTCTCGACGAAGAATGTACAGATGTCGATGGGTATGAGAGCGTCGTACTAAACGACTTCAGAAATCCGTTTTCTAGCATCCTAGCCGGATTTGCCAAAGGTTTGGGCTATTCTAAACTAGGTCAGACGAATAAACCCTCGCTTGGTTACGAGTATATTTTGAGAGCTAGAAACTACCTCGTTCCTGATTATGAGATGTCCCTATCACGACGCGTGTCCCTAAGCCAGTTAGAGCATCTCCAAGAGTTCTTCGATAGCCGCGGAGATTGGCTTGATGTCCAATTTTCGAAAATTGATGTCGATGATCCTCATACGGTATGGCGAAAGCTTGAGCGAATTGAGCGGGTTGTTGATGGGAAACGGCGTAGAGTAGTTGTGTATCAGGTATGGTCTCCGGTTCGATTTGTAGCGCTTTATACCTTGCTAAGGTTTCCCTTACGGGGGCAACAGATTCTGTGGCTGGATAGCGGAGAGGCTGACCGAGAGGTAGGAGTTGTTGACATGGAAACTGGTACAATTGAGTGGAGGAAGAATACTGGGCATCTTGCTTCGCGTGGCACCAGGAACAGTACACCTCAGGCGGCAGTTCAAAAAGGAGTAAATGGATATCCGAAGTTCTATTGCACAACCAATAAAACTGGTGCTCGTGATAAAGGATACGAAGTCGAATGGATTCCAGAGGATTTGGCGTATTGGTTGTTGGTATTGAGGGACTGGCAGGAAAGATATGCACCGCTTGATTACCCAACGCCATGGACTTCGATAAAAACACACACAGAGGTCAATAGTGAGATTTTGAAATCTCGGGGTAGCCAATGCTTTCTTTTTCGACAAGATAAAACGGGTCAGCCTATTACAACGGCAACGGCCTTCCAGACCACATTGCCTAAGCTACTTTATCTCATTCAACGGGGTGGGGAAGATCTAGCCAGGAAAAACAGTCAGTACGGACCTCGTTACCTAAGTGACTACACTCCTCACTGCTTGAGGGTTAGCCTCATCACCGCCTATATAGCGGACGGGGATGCGCCGATACATATAGTGTCGAAGCTGGTTGGGCATGCAGCGCTCGTCATGACCATTCACTATGTGAGTCTTAAGGAACACCAAATGCGGAGGCCTATGCAAGAGGCCGAGAAGCGTGCTGAATATACCGCCTGTGATGATTTGGTGCGAAACGTGCTTGCCAATGGCTTGCAATCGCAAGCTAGGAATTTGATTGCAACTGACGGGAGTAGAATTTTTTTCGAAAAATCATCGACAAAATCTGCAAACGTAATTTTTGATTGGGGAATATGCCCGATGTCGGCTGCCGCCTGCAATATAGGTGGTGATCTCATTGAGAATGTATATGCCGCAGTTGAAGCTGGGTATTTAGGACAGAAAAATTGTCCTCGTTGCCGTTTCTTTGTTTCAGGGATAGCATTCTTAGGAGGATTGGTTTCATTGGCGAATGAGATGGCTCTTGAAATTCATGATGAAAGCGGTAGATATCAAGCTTATACAGCTGAACTGGATGAGTTGGAAAGCGCCTGGTACGATGCGAGCATCAAAGATCTATCTTTTGATCGGGAGCTGGACCGTAAACGTTCAGTCGCTCAACAGCAACAAAGTGCAGCAAAGCTCGAAGTGTTGTTACGTGACTATGGGGCTGTTAATCGCTACGTAATGGATTGCGTAAAAGCAATAGATCACACTGAGTCAGAAAATAGTGAGGCAGAGCTTAAGTTAGTTGTCTCGGAAGACCTGAAGGAGATGAGCTTCAGGGCCTCAGAGTCGACCTACCATCTGCTATCCGAAATCTGTCAAAATGCAACTATTTACAGATCTGCGAACCCATCTCGTGCCTTACCATTGATTTCAGAAATGATCGACAGGATGGCAGCTAATAACGGGTTGCGGCCAGCAATGTATAAGCTTACAAATGCGCAAAAGCTTGCTGCATGCAATCAGTTAAATTCGTTGCTGATGAGTCGTCTGCATTCTTGGGAAAGAATCGATAATTTGATCTCAGGGAAGTTAATGATATTGGATGTTGATGAATATCAAGCTGGTTTGACTCCCATAACATCCGAAATCAAGGCGATTTTTTCGAATTACGTATCGCTTACCTCTGGTGCGCATGGAGACGAGAATGACGAGTGAGCTTCCAGAAGTGGTATTTGAAAGGTTGATATTCGAAGCAAGTGACTCTCGACGTCGTCGAAGTCTGGAGGCGATCAACGAAGCTTGTAAGATTGCTGCGAGCCTTGAGGTAAAGGACTTCTCATACAGAGCTCTGCTGGCTATGGGACAAGCTCGCGGGTTGGCAGTACCCAGTGAAAAATCGATTGTGAATCCGACAGGGGAACATTACAGATTGCTAATCCATGCTTGGAAACAAGCATCGATGCCAGCTCCAACGCATCAATTCTCTGATGCATTATCTTGGGTCTTGAGTATCGAAGATCCGGTGCTGAAGTTAAATGTTTCTTTGCTGGTAAAGGAGTTGAAGGCGTTAAAATCAAAGATGCGTCGACAGCTTTCTAGTGGCATGACGCCCATTTTTTTAGGTGCGGTTGAAGGAAAAACACCTGAAACATACTTTCGGCTGAGGGAGGTTGAAATATCGGCGCTGAGGTTTGCAATCGATGAGGATAATCTGCGTCAGATGGGACAGATAATCGGGCCTCGTGGCGAGGTTTCGGACTCCAAGGGCCGCATCATTCAAAAACCGGGATTCAGAGATGCGATTGAAAAAGTGTTGACCTTGGAGAGGGGAGAGTAGCAAAGGGCCTTACCGGTGGCTTCGATTTAGGAAAAGGACGTTTGGGTATCCTAGAATTCTTCCCAAAAAAAGCTCAAGAAAAACAAGTTGATAACGTATTTTTGGTGGTTTTGGGATATTTTTGGTTTAACTAAGCGAGGAAGTGGCAGAACTCCCACTTGTCGTAGTTGACTTCGAACGTGCCTGGCGTGCAGATCCAGGTGCCCATGATCTTGCTGCCGTCCTGGGACTGGTAGGCGTTGAGGTTGACGGTGTGTGGGTCGCCGCCGATGCGCTTCCACTTGGTGGCGTCGACCACGGGCGTCGGGCAGGTTTCACGCAGAACGGTGATGAAGTCGGACATGCAAAGCTCCAGGGAAAGGTTCGAAGAAGCCGCCACCATAGGCCGAACCTGCTCGCCGCGATTGTCCAGGCTCGACCCTAAGCTGTCTGTACGCGCTAAGCGCCCAGTCGCTTCGACGTTCAGGAACTGCCACCATGGAGGTCTCTCACTGCCCGAGGCAACGGATGGCCATGTCGACGTTCACACTGATGTACCAGAACCTGGGCGTTGCCCTGACGTTGTTGGTGGTCGGCACGTTTCTGCTGGCCGGCATGGTCAAGGGCGTGATCGGGCTCGGCCTGCCCACCGTCGCCATGGGGCTGCTGGGCCTGGCCATGCCACCGGCTCAGGCCGCAGCGCTGCTGATCGTGCCTGCTACCCTGACCAACTTGTGGCAACTCGCCCTGGGCGGGCACCTTCGTGCGTTGCTGGGCCGGCTCTGGCCCATGCTGGCGATGATCTTTTTCGGCACCTTGCTCGGCAGCGTCTGGCTGGGCATCGACAGCGGTCCCTGGGCGGCGCATGCCTTGGGTGGTGCGTTGCTGGTGTACGCGCTGTATGGCTTGCTGGGTCCGGCCTTGCACATCGCCCCACGGCATCAAGGATGGGCCGGGCCCGTGGTGGGTGGGGTCACCGGACTGATCACCGCGGCGACCGGGGTGTTCGTGATGCCGGCCGTGCCCTACCTGCAGGCGCTGAACCTGCAGCGGGACGAACTGGTACAGGCGCTGGGGCTGTCGTTCACCGTCTCGACCGTGGCGCTGGCCCTCGGGTTGGCCGGGCAGTCGGCGCTCGACGTCCAGGCCCTGAGCGCTTCGACGCTGCTGCTGGCGCCTGCCGTGCTGGGCCTGTTCGTCGGGCAGTGGTTGCGCCAGCGCATCCGTCCCACCGTGTTCCGACGGTGCTTCTTCGTCGGCCTGGGGCTGCTGGGGCTGCACCTGCTGGTCAACGGCTGACCGCCCGATGACGGGCACCGAAAGAATCCTTTGTCATAGCCCTCGGAAATTTCCTACGCTGTAGATCGGTGCTGGCCGATGCCTGCGCCGACACAATGGTCCAACAAGAACGAGAACAAGGAAACCCAGATGCGAATCGTCATGTTCCAGTCCTTGGCCTTCGGTGCCGCGATCCTGGCCAGCCCGGGCGTGTTCGCCGCGACGCTGGAAGGCGGTGCGGTCGCCGCGCCCGATGAGTATGCGGCCAAGGTCGCCGCCGAGATCCTCAAGAAGGGCGGTAACGCGGTGGATGCCGCGGTCGCCACGGCCTTCACCCTTGCCGTCACCTACCCGGAGGCCGGTAACATCGGCGGCGGTGGCTTCATGACCCTCTATGTCGACGGCAAGCCCTATTTCCTCGATTACCGTGAGGTCGCTCCCAAGGCTGCCACGCGTGACATGTACCTGGACGACAAGGGCGAGGTGGTCGAGAACCTGAGCCTGGTCGGCCCACGCGCGGCAGGCGTACCGGGCACGGTCATGGGGCTGTGGGAGGCGCATCAGAAATTCGGCAAGCTGCCCTGGAGCGAGCTGCTCACACCGGCCATCGGCTATGCCAAGGGCGGTTTCACCATCGCCGCCAAGCAGTACCAGTACCGCGACGACGTGCAGTCGCTGTTCAAGGGTGCGACCAATTTCAACGACTATTTCGGCAGCATGAAAGTCGGGCAGCGCTTCACGCAGCCCGAGCTGGCGCAGACGCTGGAGCGTATCGCCGACAAGGGCGTGAGCGAGTTCTACCAGGGCAAGACCGCCGATCTGCTGGTGGCCCAGATGCAGGCCGACAACGGCCTGATCACCAAGCAGGACCTGGCCGACTACACGGCCGTGTGGCGCAACCCGATCGCCATCGCCTGGCGTGGCAACACCGTCTATACCGCGCCGCCGCCCAGCTCGGGCGGGGTCGCGCTGGCGCAGCTGCTGGGCATCAAGGAAGACCGCGCCGCCGACTTCAAGGGCGTGGCGCACAACTCCGCGCGCTACATCCACCTGCTGGCCGAGATCGAGAAGCGCGTGTTCGCCGACCGCGCCGACTACCTGGGCGATCCGGGCTTCACCAAGGTGCCGGTGGACAAGCTGATCGACAAGACCTACCTGGCCAGCCGTGCCGCCCAGGTCAACCCGACCGCCATCTCGGCGACCGACGGCGTTCGCCCAGGCCTGGAGTCGCACCAGACCACGCATTTCTCGATCGTCGACAAGGACGGCAACGCGGTGAGCAACACCTACACCCTGAACCTCGACTATGGCAACGGCGTGGTGGTCAAAGGGGCCGGGTTCCTGCTCAACAACGAGATGGACGACTTCAGCGCCAAGCCCGGCATGGCCAACGCCTTCGGCGTGGTGGGCGGCAATGCCAACGCCATCGCGCCGGGCAAGCGCATGCTGTCGTCCATGAGCCCGACCCTGGTGACCCGTGACGGCAAGGTGACCCTGGTACTCGGCACGCCGGGCGGCTCGCGGATCTTCACCTCGATCTTCCAGGTGATGAACAACCTGTACGACTATGACATGCCGCTGGAGAAGGCCGTGGGTGCGCAGCGTGTGCATCACCAGTTGCTGCCCAAGGACACGATCTACTTCGACAGCTACGCGCCGCTGACCGGTGAGGTGGCGGATGAGTTGAAGGCGATGGGGTATGTGCTGGAGGATCAGGGCTGGGAAATGGGGGATGTCCAGGCCATCCGCGTGAGCGGGGAGACGCTGGAAACGGCCTCCGACCCCCGTGGTCGCGGAGTGGGGATGGTGGTCAAGTAACCGGCAGTCGGGTGTGAGGTCCGCAGGGCGGTGAAGGCGGGGTGGTCGATGCAACCGCCATCGCCGGCAAGCCGGCTCCCACACCCGTAGTTACACCGCAGCGATGTCAGGACATCGCGGTCCCTGTGGGCGGCCCCTGCCGGGGCGCCGGACCGGCCGCGATCGGGCCCGTAGGGCCTGCATGACCGGCACCTTCAACCTGTCAGGACCCCGCTACTTGTGGGAGCCGGCTTGCCGGCGATGGCGACGGCACCGGCCCAGCCGAGGGCGACTAGACCCGGAACTCGCTGACCAACGTCTGCAGCCGCGCGCCCAGTCGGGCCAGTTCGATGCTCGACGCGGCCGTCTCGTTGCTGGCCGTGGCAGTCTGCTCCGACACGTCGCGTACGTTCAGCACGCTGCGGCTGATTTCTTCCGCCACCACGCCCTGCTGCTCGGCAGCAGCGGCGATCTGCTGGTTCATCGCCTGGATGCTGGCCACGGTCCCGGTGATGCTGCTCAGGGAGACACCGGCCTTGCGCGCCAGCTCGACGCTGCTGTCGGTCAGGCGCGTGCTGTCGAGCATCACCGTGGCCACTTCCTGGGTACCGTCCTGCAAACTGGCGATCAGCGCTTCGATCTCTTCGGTCGATTGCTGGGTGCGCTGGGCCAGCCCACGGACTTCATCGGCCACCACCGCGAACCCACGCCCGGCCTCGCCCGCACGGGCGGCCTCGATGGCTGCGTTGAGGGCCAGCAGGTTGGTCTGCTGGGCCACCGACTTGATCACGTCCATCACGCTGCCGATGCGCTGGCTCTCCTGCTGCAGGTTGCCCATGGCGGCGCTGGAGCGGTGCACTTCTTCGGCCAGGCGCTCGATCTGGGCGATGGCCTCGTTGACCACGCGATCACCGCTCTTGGCCTCGTCGTCGGCCTGGGTCGCGGCACGCGAGGCGGCTTCGGCGTTGCGCGCCACTTCCTGCACGGTGGCCGCCATTTCGTGCATGGCCGTGGCCACCTGGTCGGTCTCGACCTTCTGGCTGTTGGCGCCACTGCTGGTCTGCTCGGTCACTGCCGACAATTCTTCGGCCGCGCTGGTCAACTGGGAGACGCCTTCACGGATACCCCCGATCAGCTCGCGCAGCGTCGTGCCCATGCGCGCGATGCCTTGTTGCAGCTCGCCCAGCTCGTCGCGACGGGTGATTCGCACGTCGTGGGTCAGGTCGCCCTGGGCGATGCGCTCGACCACCTGCAAGGTCTCGCGCAGCGGACGGGTGATCTGGCGGGTGATGATCACGGCCGCGGCAATGCCGACCAGCAGGGCCAGCAAGGTCGCGGTGATCTGCCAGGTACGCGCGGTGGTGCTCTCGGCGTCACGACGGTCGAGCTGGATCTGGTACAGCGCCTCGCTGCTTTTGACGATGTCCGCGCCCTGCACGGTCATTTCCTGGCGGGCTTCCTTGACCTGAGCCATGGCATCACGCCACTGACGGACCGCCTCGCGGTAGGCCGATGTCGCGGTTTCCAGCGCCTGGACGCGGGTCGCCTCGCCGGGCACGCGCGCGCCCAGGCCAGCGACCTGCGCCAACACGGCCTCGATCTGACGCAGCGCGGTCTGCTCGCTGGCGTCGGTGGGGTTGGCCACATAGCCTCGGGTATCGACCTGCGATTGCAGCAATTGCTGTTCGGTGGTGCTGACGGCCTGGTAGTACGCCAGACGTGTGCCGTCGTCCACGGCACGGGCCAGGACCTGGGTGCGCATCGCTTCCAGGGTGTCACGGGCCTGGCCGATGGTGCGGATCATGTCACCGCGCGCGGCCGTGGCCTGCTTGTAGCCTGTGCGCATCTTGTCCAGCGAGACACGGTAGTCGCTGATCGACTGCGCCTGCTTGCGCAGCAGCGCGACGTTTTCCGGGCTCTTGAAGGTCGACAGCAGTTTCTGCTGCTGTGCGCTGAAGGCATCGAGCTTGGGCACGATAGCCTGGGCGGCGGCATCGTCGCCATTGGTCAACATGTACTGCAGGCGCACGACCCGCAGGTTGGTCAGGTCGCTGTTGAGCTGGGTGATGTCGCTCATCCAGTTACTGCGGTCGATCAGGCCGGACAAGCTCATCCAGCCGGTCAGGGCCAGCAGGCCCGTCAGTAGAAGCACCAGGCCGAAGCCCAGTCCCAGTTTGAGATTGATGCCGATGTTGGCAAACCAAGCGTTCATGCACGCGCTCCCGAGAGATCCTTTGGGGTGAAAATCCACGGGTTTTGTTCTTTTGTTTGGTCACCCGCCGTTCGTGCAGGGTGTATCGGCCAGGTTGGCCAGAGCTGAAACGCTTTTTCGGCGTCATTTCGCTCAGGCCGCCCTGGTCGACGGCGGGCGCTTGGAGGGGGGCGTTACAGCTGTCGTGCGTTGAAGGTATCGCAGCGCTCTACGTCGCCGTTCTCGAAGCCGGCCTTGAACCAGCGCACGCGCTGCGCGGAGGTACCGTGGGTGAACGAGTCCGGCACGACACGGCCCTGGCCTTGTTGCTGCAGACGATCGTCACCGATGGCGTTGGCGGCGTTGAGGGCTTCTTCCACATCGCCCGGCTCCAGCCAGTTCAGGCGCTTTTGCGCCTGATAGGCCCAGACCCCGGCGAAGCAGTCGGCTTGCAGTTCCTGGCGAACCAGCAGGCCGTTGGCGCCCTCGAGCTTCTGCCCACGCTGGCGTGCGGCATCGACCTGATCCGAGATGCCCATCAACGTCTGCACATGGTGGCCGATCTCGTGGGCGATCACGTAGGCCTGGGCGAAGTCACCTGCTGCGGCGAAGCGGGTTTCCATCTCGCGGAAGAAGCTGGTGTCCAGGTAGACGCGCTGGTCGGCCGGGCAATAGAACGGGCCGACCGCCGAGGAGGCGAAGCCGCAGGCCGACTGGATCTGGCCGTTGAACAGCACCAGCTTGGGCTCCCGGTACTGGCTGCCGCTTTGGGCGAACAGCGCCTTCCAGGTGTCTTCGGTGTCGCCGAGGATGGCGCTGACGAACGCGGCCTGCTGATCGTTGGCCGGGGGCGCCTTGGTCTCGCCCTGGGTCGCGACCGGCGCCTGGCTGCCCTGTCCGGTCAGTTCGCCGAGCAGGCGCAACGGGTCCTGGCCGGTGAGCCAGCCGATCCCCACGATCAGCAGGATGGCGCCCAGCCCGAGGCCCTTGCCGCCGCCGAAGCGCATGCCGCCACCGCCGCCGCTGCCGCGTGCGTCCACCACGTTGTCACTGCGTCGGCCTTTTCGCCAATCCATGTCGGTTCTCCAGGGCGTTTCGATCGTATCGAGGAAGGTAGTTCAAGGAATGTAGAGCTGCGTGGCATACCCAGCGGCATAACACTGTAGTGATGGACAACCGAACGGGTGTGGCTATCCATCGGCGCACGCACAAATCCAGAACCGACCTCGACCCGAGCCGACCGGGCGCCCTGGCACCCGGCCGGAGGTGCTCAGCGACGAACCAGCAGCACGCCGCTTTCCATGTGGTGCGTGTAGGGGAACTGGTCGAACACCGCGCAGCGCTCGATACGGTGCGTGTCGTGCAGTTGGGCGATGTTCGCCGCGAGGGTCTCGGGGTTGCACGAGATGTACAGGATGCGCTCGAACCGCCGCGTCAGCTCACAGGTGTCCGGGTCCATGCCGGCGCGCGGCGGATCGACGAACACGGTGCCGAAGTCGTAGCGCTTCAGGTCGATGCCTTCCAGGCGGCGGAACGGGCGAACCTCGTTCAACGCCTGGGTGAGCTCTTCGGCAGACAGGCGCACCAGGCGCACGTTGTCCACGCCGTTCTCGTCGAGGTTGCTCAACGCCGCGTTCACCGAGGTCTTGCTGATCTCGGTGGCCAGCACCTGGCGTACACGGGTGGCCAGGGGCAGGGTGAAGTTGCCGTTGCCGCAGTACAGCTCGAGCAGGTCGTCGTCACGCTGGCCGAGGGCGTCGAAGGCCCAGTTCAGCATCTTCTGGTTGACCGTGCCGTTGGGCTGGGTGAAGGCGCCTTCTGGCTGGCAGTAGCTGAAGGTGCGGCCGGCGACGTCCAGGCGCTCCCGTGCATAGTCGCGACCGATCACCGAGCGCTTGCCCTTGGAGCGGCCGATCACGCTGACGTCGAGGTCGGCGCTCAACTGGCGCGCAGCCGCTTCCCAGGCCTCGTCCAGCGGACGGTGATAGCACAGGGTGATCATCGCATCGCCGGCCAGGGTAGTCAGGAACTCCACCTGAAACAGCTTGTGGCCCAGGGCTTCGCTGGCCTGCCAGGCGGCCTTCAGACGTGGCATCAGGGCGTTGATGCGCAGGCTGGCGATGGGGAAGTCGTCGATCAGGATCGGCGTGTGCTTCTCGCCCGGCGCGAACATGGCGTAGTGCCGCTGACCGTCCTCGCGCCACAGGCGGAATTCGGCGCGCAGCCGGTAATGCTCGCGCGGCGAGTCGAACACGGCCGGTGCCGGTGCGTCGAACGGGGCCAGCAGCGCGTTCAGGCGCTGGACCTTGGCGTCCAGCTGCGCGTCGTAGGATGCGGTGTCCAGAATGGTCGTCATGCTTGCAGCCACCCTAGCTTGATCACGAACAGGATGGACAGGATCACCAGGGCGGCGTTCAGGTCGCGGTGGCGACCGGAGATCAGCTTGATGGCGGTCCAGGCAATGAAGCCGAAGGCGATGCCGTTGGCGATCGAATAGGTCAGCGGCATGGCCAGCGCGGTGATGACCACCGGCGCGGCTTCGGTCACGTCGTCCCAATTGATCTCGGCCAGGCCCGAGGCCATCAGCACGGCGACGAACAGCAGCGCCGGGGCCGTGGCGAAGGCCGGCACGCTACCGGCCAGAGGCGCGAAGAACAGCGCCAGCAGGAACAGCACGGCCACCACGATGGCGGTCAGACCCGTACGGCCACCGGCGCTCACGCCAGCCGCCGATTCGATGTAGCTGGTGGTGGTCGAGGTGCCCAGCAGCGAACCGGCCATGGCGGCGGTGCTGTCGGCGATCAGGGCACGGCCCATCTTCGGCATGTGCCCGTCCTTGTCCATCAGGCCGGCCCGCTTGGCCACGCCGATCAGCGTGCCGGAGTTGTCGAACAGGTCGACGAACAGGAAGGCGAAGATCACGCTGATCAAGCCGACGTCCAGGGCGCCCTTGATGTCCAACTGCAGGAAGGTCGGTGCCAGCGACGGCGGCATCGAGACCACGCCGGCGAAGGGCGTCACGCCCAGCAGGATCGCCACCACGGTCACCGCCATGATGCCGATCAGCACCGCGCCACGGACCTTCAGCGCTTCCAGGCCGACGATCAGGAAGAAGCCCAGGGTCGCCAGGATCGGTGCCGGTTCGCGCAGGTCGCCCAGCCCCACCAGGGTGGCCGGGTTGTCGACCACGATGCCGGCGTTGTGCAGGGCGATCAGCGCCAGGAACAGCCCGATGCCCGCGGCGATCGCCGAGCGCAGCGGCAAGGGGATGCTGTTGACGATCCACTCGCGCACCCGCAGGATCGACAGCAGGAAGAACAGCACCGCCGAGATGAACACCGCGCCCAGCGCCACTTGCCAGGTATGGCCCATGTGCAGGACCACGGTGTAGGTGAAGAAAGCGTTCAGGCCCATGCCTGGCGCCAGGGCGATCGGGTAGTTGGCGATCAGGCCCATGGTCACCGAGCCGATGGCTGCGGCCAGGCAGGTGGCGACGAACAGCGCGCCCTTGTCCATGCCGGTTTCGCCGAGGATGCTCGGGTTGACGAACAGGATGTAGGCCATGGCCAGGAAAGTCGTGATGCCCGCCAGTATCTCGGTGCGCACGTTGGTATTGTGTGCTCTCAGTTGAAACAGCCGTTCCAGCATGCCCGCTCCTCAGGACGCTCCAGCGCCTTGAAAATGTGTCGACCCCATCAGCAAAGCACAGACCGTATCAGGGCCCGTGGTTTTATCCAGGGTGAAAAAAGCCGCGCATCATACCAGCATGGTTGCCAGGCGGTAACGCGTGTTGCAGTACACTTGATCGATTCCGTGGTCCCTGCGCCGCCTCGTCGCGCGCCTCACCGAGCGCGTCCCATGCAACTGATCGATTACCACCAGCTGTCGCAGGCTCAACGCGAGCAGTTGAACGACCTTCAGGTACACCCCGAACAGATGCGTTTTGCCGGCGACATTGCCAACGCGCTGTACATCCTGCTCAGCGTGGACAGCGATGACCGGCGCGGCATCGTCTTGCTGGTGGAGGATGCGCCGAAGGCGTTCATGTTGCTCGAGCGCGGGGCGCACCTGCCGACCTGGGCTGCGCCGGACGCGGTGACGCTCAATGCCTTGCAGGTCGACTGGCGGTGCCAGGGGCAGGGCCTGGGACGTTTCTGCATGGGCGCGCTGCCGGCGCTGGTACGTACTGTGTGGCCACAGGCCCGCGCGCTGCAGCTGTCGGTCGATCCGGACAATCAGGCAGCCATCGGCCTGTACCTGGCCAGTGGCTGGTCGCGCACTGGAGAAGGCTATAGGGCCCGCGTCAGCCACGAGTGGGCGATGACGCTGCCGCTCTAGCCGCCTGGGTCAGGCGTCCGGGCGCTTGCTGTGCATAGGGTCGCGGCCCGCCAGGGTCGGGAACAGCACGATCCAGGCCCCGGTTACCACCAACGTACCGACCCCGCCCAGCACCACCGCCGGCACCGTGCCGAACCAGTGCGCCGTGAGGCCCGACTCGAACTCGCCGAGCTGATTCGAGGCCCCGATGAACAGGCCATTGACCGCGCTCACCCGGCCGCGCATCTCGTCAGGGGTTTCCAGCTGCACGAAGGCGCTGCGGATGACCATGCTGATCATGTCGGCAGCACCCAGGACCACCAGCACGGCCAGCGAGAACCAGAACGAGGTCGACAGGCCGAAACCGATGGTCGCCACGCCGAACACGCCGACGGCGGTGAACATCACCCGCCCTACCTGGCGCTCCACCGGAAAGCGCGCGAGCCACACCGACATCAGCAAGGCCCCGACCGCGGGTGCCGAGCGCAGCAGGCCCAGGCCCCAAGGGCCCGTGAGCAGGATGTCCTTGGCGAATACTGGCAGCAGGGCGGTGGCGCCGCCCAGCAGGACTGCGAACAGGTCCAGCGAGATCGCGCCGAGGATGTCCTGGCGGCTGCGGATGAAGCGCACGCCCGCCAGCAGCGATTCCAGGGTGGCACGTCCGCGCTGGGCGACATGCTGGTGAGCGTCCAGGCCCAGGGTCAGCGTGCAGGCGATGGTGTAGAGCACGACGGTAGGGCCGTAGACCCACAGGCTACCGAAGGCATAGAGCAAGCCCCCGATGGCAGGCGCGACGATGGTCGCCGACTGGGTGGCCGACGCCGAAGCCGCCACCGCGCGCGGAAACAGCCCGGGTGGCACCACGTTGGGCAGCAGCGCCTGGGTGGCCGGCATTTCGAACGAGCGGGTGGCGCCCAGCATGAAGGCGAGGATGAAGATCATCTCGCGGCTGACGCTGTCACTGGCACTGGCCACCGCCAGCGACAGGGCGATCACGCCTTGCAGGCCCTGACACAGCGCCGCGACGCGGCGCCGGTCGTAACGGTCGGCGACATGGCCGGTGTGCAGCATGAACAGCACACGGGGCGCGAACTCGACCAGGCCGACCAGGCCCAGGTCGAGCACACTGCCGGTCAGCTGGTAGAGGTGCCAGCCGATGGCCACGGTGAGCATCTGGAAGCCGCTGGCGGTGAAGACGCGGGCGAACCAGAAGGCAACGAAAGCGCGATGGTGCCGCAGGCGTCGAGGGGCGGAGGCAGGCATGGGGCTGGGAATCCTGAAAGAAGGCACAAGTGACGAACGCCCCTGGAGTGTAACAAAGGATTACAAGATGCCGGGTCGCCACGGGTTGCACGAAGGACAACCGACCTGTGGCAACGCACCGCATCAATAGGGCACCCGTATGGGGCTATGCTCTTGGCACGCATTGACGTGTATCAAAGAATGTCCCAGCGGAATCTGATCGCTCGGCCCAGGTGACGAAGTCCGATCGAACAATCCGCAGGGTGCGCACTCGATAGACGTGGACGGCAGGGCACAGGCCCAGGCCGATGTTCACGCATTCAGGAGGCAGCATGTTCGGTCTCGAAGCACTCGACCTGGCCCGTATCCAGTTCGCCTTCACCGTCTCGTTCCACATCCTGTTCCCGGCCATCACCATCGGCCTGGCGAGTTACCTGGCGGTGCTCGAAGGCCTCTGGCTGAAGACCGATCGCCAGGTGTACCGCGACCTCTATACCTTCTGGTCGAAGATCTTCGCGGTCAACTTCGGCATGGGCGTGGTCTCCGGGCTGGTCATGGCCTATCAGTTCGGCACCAACTGGAGCCGCTTTTCCGACTTCGCCGGCGCCATCACCGGTCCGCTGCTGACCTACGAGGTGTTGACCGCCTTCTTCCTCGAGGCCGGCTTCCTGGGCGTCATGCTGTTCGGCTGGAACCGCGTCGGGCGTGGCCTGCACTTCTTCGCCACGCTCATGGTGGCCTTGGGTACCCTGGTCTCGACCTTCTGGATCCTGGCCTCCAACAGCTGGATGCACACCCCGCAGGGCCATGCGATCGTCGACGGCCGGGTGGTCCCGATGGACTGGCTGGCGGTGATCTTCAACCCGTCGTTCCCGTTCCGCCTGATGCACATGGCCGTCGCCGCCTTCGTCGCCACGGCCTTCTTCGTCGGCGCGTCGGCGGCCTGGCACCTGTTGCGGGGTCGCGACAACCCAGCGGTGCGCACGATGCTGTCGATGGCCATGTGGATGGCCCTGATCGTGGCGCCCGTCCAGGCGGTGATCGGCGACTTCCATGGCCTCAACACCCTCGAGCACCAGCCGGCCAAGATCGCCGCCATCGAAGGGCACTGGGAAAACCCGCCCGGCGAGCCGACGCCCCTGATCCTCTTCGGCCTGCCCGACATGCAGGCCGAGACCACGCGCTATGCGCTGGAGATTCCCGTGCTCGGCAGCCTGATCCTGACCCACAGCCTGGACAAGCAGGTGCCGGCGCTGAAGGACTTCCCGCCCGAGGACCGGCCCAATTCGACCATCATCTTCTGGTCGTTCCGGGTCATGGTCGGGCTCGGCATGCTGATGATCGCCACCGGCCTGTGGAGCCTCTGGCTGCGCAAGCGCGGCACCTTGTACAGCTCGCGCCCGTTCCTGCACATGGCGCTGTGGATGGGCCCGGCCGGATTGATCGCGATCCTCGCCGGCTGGTTCACCACCGAGATCGGCCGCCAGCCTTGGGTAGTCTACGGGCTGATGCGCACCGCCGACGGCGTATCCAACCACAGCTATGCGCAGCTAGGGTTCACCCTGGTGATGTTCGTGCTGGTGTACTTCGCGGTGTTCGGCGTTGGCTTCGCCTACATGATGCGCCTGGTGCGCAAGGGGCCGCACAGCGGCGAGGGACACGAGCACAAGCCAGGCGGTCCCGGTCGCCCGCGTACCCCGGCACGGCCATTGTCGGCCGCCGTCGAAGGCCAGGACGACACGTCCGTCACCCCGAGCGAGAGGAGCTGAGCCATGGACATCGACCTTCCCCTGATCTGGGCCATGATCATCATCTTCGGCATCATGATGTACGTGGTGATGGACGGCTTCGACCTCGGTATCGGCATGCTCTTCCCCTTCGTCAAGGCCGAGCACGACCGCGACGTCATGATGAACACGGTCGCCCCGGTCTGGGACGGCAACGAGACCTGGCTGGTGCTGGGAGGCGCCGGGCTGTTCGGCGCCTTCCCCATGGCCTACTCGGTGGTGCTGTCGGCCCTCTACCTGCCCTTGATGCTGATGCTGGTCGGGCTGATCTTCCGGGGCGTGGCCTTCGAGTTCCGCTTCAAAGCCAAGGCCGACCGGCGTCATGTCTGGGACAAGGCCTTCATCGGCGGCTCGCTGGTGGCGACCTTCTTCCAGGGCGTCGCGCTCGGTGCCTTCATCGAAGGCTTCAAGGTGGTCGACCGCAGCTACGCCGGCGGCGCACTGGACTGGTTGACGCCGTTCAGCCTGTTCTGCGGCGCCGGGCTGATCGTCGCCTACGCGCTGCTGGGGTGTACCTGGCTGATCATGAAGACCGAAGGCCCGCTGCAACGGCAGATGCACGTGCTGGCTCGGCCGCTGGCCCTCGCCCTGCTCACGGTCATCGCCCTCGTCAGCTTGTGGACGCCGCTGGCCTACCCGCAGATCGCCGGCCGCTGGTTCGCGATGCCCAACCTGTTGTGGTTCCTGCCGGTACCGCTGCTGGTGCTGGCCACGTTGTACGGGCTGATCCGTGCCGTGGCGCGGGAGGCGCACTATACGCCGTTCCTGCTGACGCTGGCGCTGATCTTCCTCGGCTACAGCGGTCTGGGCATCAGCTTGTGGCCGAACATCATCCCGCCCTCCGTGTCGATCTGGGAGGCCGCCGCGCCGCCGCAGAGCCAGAGCTTCATGCTGGTGGGGACGCTGTTCATCATTCCGCTGATCCTGGGGTACACCTTCTGGAGCTACTACGTGTTCCGCGGCAAGGTGACCCACGAGGATGGTTACCATTGAGCCGGGGAGGTCATGATGGACAGGCATGAGCACGAGCACGAAAAGGCGCCGCTCTGGCAGCGCCTGGGTTGGCTGGCGCTGATCTGGACGCTCAGCGTGGCGGCCCTGGGGGTGGCCGCCTACGGCATGCGCCTGTTCATGGGCGCGGCCGGCCTGACCACGCACTGAAGGCCTTACTTGCGCGCCTTGAGCACCACGAACTTCGGCGTCGCCGCCACCTGCTCGACGCCTCGGAACAGGCGCGCCAGCTTGCTGTGATAGCCCAGGTGGCGGTTGCCCACCATGTACAGGGCGCCACCGACCACCAGCGCCTCGCGGGCCTGCTGGAACATGCGCCAGGCCAGGAAGTCGCCGACCACCTGCTGCTGGTGGAAGGGCGGGTTGCACAGCACCACGTCCAGCGACTGCCGCTCGATCGCCTCCAGGCCGTCGGCGGCCTCGATGACCGCCGGGCGCTCGCCCAGGGCGGCCTGCCAGTTTTCCCGCGCCGATTGCACCGCCATGTAGGACTCGTCCACCAGGGTGTAGTGCGCGTCCGGATTGGCCAGGGCGCTGGCGATCGCCAGCACGCCGTTGCCGCACCCAAGGTCGGCGACCCGTGCCGTCCCCAGGTTGGCCGGCAGGTACGGCAGGAAGGCGCGCGTTCCGATGTCCAGGCCTTCACGGCAGAACACGTTGGCATGGTTGACCAGCTCCAGGGCAGGCGCATCCAGACGGTAGCGCGAGGGGTAGGGCGAGGTGGCCATTGGTCGCTCGGCAGGCGTGGCGGTCAACAGCCGTGCCTTGCGCGAGGCCAACGATGCCTGCACCGGGCCGATGTGGCGCTCCAGCAGATCGCCCGCTGTCCGTGGCAGGTGCTTGACCATGGCGCCGGCGATGACCTGGGCGCCTGGCGCCAGGTGCCCGTGCAGCCGGATCAATTGTTCTTCCAGCAGGGCGAGGGTCTTGGGCACCCGGATCAATACCCGGTCGAACAGGCCGTGCCATGGCGCGCTGGCCGGCACGAAGGGCACGCTGTCGAACGCCTTGCCATGGCGCACCAGGTTTTTCTCCAGTGCCAGACGGCCCAGGTGCGAGTCGCCGCTGCTGGTCACCTGCACGTGGCCGGCCAGGCTGACGGCCAGGGCGCCGAAGCTGTCGTTGAGCACCAGCACACGGCAGGCATTGTCCGGGCGCTGTTGGGCCAGTTGCTCGAGCAGGTACTGGTCGGCGGCGTCGAAGGCTTGGAGGGGGTCGTTGGCCTGCGCCGGCTGGCGGATCAGGTCGAGTTCGGCGAAGGGGCTGTTCAGCAAGGGCATGGCAATACACTCTGGTGCGGGGACACCTGATCCCGCGTGGGACCGGTCATGGTGCGCAATTCTACAGAGGTTTGCCCAAGGGCGCGGCGCGTGCGTCAGATCAGACCATAGGTGACGCCGATGGCGATGGCCGCGGCCTTGTTCGAGGCATTGGTCTTGCCGATGATGCTGCGGATATGGAAATTGACCGTGCTGAGCGAGAGCGACAGGATCATGGCGATGTCGGCGGCCGTCTTGCCCGCCGCCGACCAGCGCAGCACTTCCAGCTCACGGTTGCTCAGCTTGGGCAACGGCTGACGCTGGGCAAGCAGGTGCTCGGTGAGCGCGCGGTGCAAGGTGGTGCCCAGCCAGCCGATCTGCACGCTCTTGTCATAGAACTCGGTGATCGAGATCTTGTGCTCGGGGCGGGCGACACTGATCTGGCTTTCGTTGTGGTGCAGGTCGTGCACCGCTTGCGTCCAGCCGTGGCGCAACCCGTGGGCGCTGGCCTGCTGGCGCAGGTCGGGCACGCTCTCGAACAGCTCGTCGTCCCAGAGCACGGCGCTGGTCGTATGGCGGCAGGCATGGGCGACCGGGTCGGTCGCCAGGAACTGCTTTTCGTAAAGCAGGCCCCACGCTTCGGGGAAATTGTTGTAGAACGTGATCTGCTGCTTGGTGCCAGGCGTGTTCGAAAAGAACGTCCAGCTGATGTAGGGCATGCCCAGCGATCGAGACAGGCTGACGGCCTGCTCGAACAAACGGGCCGGCTCACGCTCTTCGAGCAAGCGCCGTATCTGCTCCGTGCTCCAATGTTGCATGGTGAGGCTCCCTCCACATTTCGATTAGGATCCAAATTCTACAAAGGGTGCAGGCAGTGTAGGAAAAGACTATCTCTTTAGCAGAAAAAATTTGCGATAAAAGGTTTTACTCTTATTCCAGGATAGGTCCCGAATACGATACATCGGTATTCAATCTGTGCCGATTACGCGACACTACCTGCCCCACCCGATGGAGAGCTTCATGACCGCCAGTGCCGACAAGTTCACATGCCAGACGCTGCTCGACGTGCAGACGTTGACGCCCAGTCTTTTCAGCCTGCGAATGACGCGTGACCCTGGCTTCCGGTTTCGCGCCGGTCAGTTCGCACGGCTCGGGGTGACCAAGGCGGATGGCAGCATTGTCTGGCGTGCCTACTCGATGGTCTCGGCGCCCCATGACGAATTTCTGGACTTCTTTTCAATCGTCGTGCCAGGGGGCGAGTTCACCAGCGAGCTGAGCCGCCTGGGCGTTGGCGACACGGTCCTGGTCGATCGCCAGGCCTTCGGCTACCTCACCCTGGATCGCTTCGTCGGCGGTCGTGACCTGTGGCTGCTCGCCACCGGGACCGGCATTGCGCCGTTCGTCTCGATCCTGCAGGACTTCGACGCCTGGGAGCGGTTCGAGTCGATCAAGCTGGTGTATTCGGTGCGCGAGGCGCAGGAACTGGCCTACCGCGACCTCATCGACGGACTCGAACAGCGCGACTACCTGGCCGAATACGCGGGCAAACTGCAGTTCATTCCGGTGGTGACCCGCGAAGCCTACCCAGGCGCCCTGGGCGCACGCATCACCACGCTGATCGAAACAGGCGAGCTGGAGGCCGCGGCCGGCGTGGCGCTGAGCCCGGAACACTCGCGGATCATGCTCTGTGGCAACCCTGAGATGATCGATGACACACGCCAGGTGCTCAAGGCGCGCGACTTGCAGCTCGCGCTGAGCCGTCGGCCCGGTCAGGTGGCGGTCGAGACCTACTGGTAAGGTCGGCCCGGCCGGCATGGGCGGGCCAGATCCCAGGTGTCATCTGGAGATCAAGGCAGGCGATTCTGGTTCTGCGCCTTGAGCAGGTCACGGATCTCCGTGAGCAGCGTTTCCTGCGGGGTGGGGGCAGGCGGCGCACTGGGGGCGACGGCTTCTTCGCGCTTGAGGCGGTTGATCGCCTTCACGCCCATGAAGATGGCAAAGGCGATGATGATGAAGTCGATCACCGTCTGGATGAACTTGCCGTACGCCAGTACCACCGCGGGCACGTCGCCCTGGGCGGCCTTGAGCGTGATGGCCAGGTCGCTGAAATCGACCCCGCCGATCAGCAGGCCCAGCGGTGGCATGATCACGTCACCCACGAAGGAGGAGACGATCTTGCCGAAGGCCGCGCCGATGATGATACCGACGGCCATGTCCACGACGTTGCCTTTGACCGCGAAGGCCTTGAATTCCTTGAGCATGCCCATGGTGTGTTCCTTGTGACGAGTGAAAAGGGTAAGGCGGTTCAGACGGACTGCACACGTGTCATGCGCCGCTGAGCAGTTAATGACTGCACACGGACCGAATAGTTTTGTCGCCTTCTGGCGCATTCACGGCACATCGGCTCGGTTATCATGACGGTTTTCCCGGGAGATCGACCATGGCCAAAGCCAAGCGTTTGTATGGCTGCACGGAATGCGGCGCGACCTTTCCCAAGTGGGCCGGCCAATGCGGCGAATGCGGGGCCTGGAACACCCTGGTGGAAACCATGCTCGAAAGCGGGGCGGCAGCGGCGCCCAGCGGGCGTGCCGGCTGGACTGGCCAGCAGGCCCAGATCAAGACCCTCGCAGAAGTCAGCGTAGAAGAAATCCCGCGCTTCACCACCAGCAGCACCGAGCTGGACCGTGTGCTCGGCGGCGGCCTGGTCGATGGTTCGGTGGTGCTCATCGGCGGTGATCCGGGCATCGGCAAGTCGACCATCCTGTTGCAGACCCTGTGCAACATCGCCACGCAGATGCCCGCGCTCTACGTCACCGGCGAAGAATCCCAGCAGCAGGTGGCGATGCGCTCGCGGCGCCTGGGGCTGCCTCAGGATCAGCTCAAGGTGATGACCGAGACCTGCATCGAGACAATCATCGCCACGGCTCGCCAGGAAAAACCCCGTGTCATGGTCATCGACTCGATCCAGACCATCTTCACCGAGCAGCTGCAATCAGCACCGGGCGGCGTGGCCCAGGTCCGTGAAAGCACCGCCTTGCTGGTGCGCTATGCCAAGCAGAGCGGTACGGCGATCTTCCTGGTCGGTCATGTCACCAAGGAAGGTTCGCTGGCCGGCCCGCGGGTGCTCGAGCACATGGTCGACACGGTGTTGTACTTCGAAGGCGAGTCCGACGGGCGCTTGCGTTTGCTGCGCGCGGTGAAGAACCGTTTCGGTGCGGTCAACGAACTGGGCGTGTTCGGCATGACCGACCGCGGCCTCAAGGAAGTCTCCAACCCCTCGGCGATCTTCCTCAATCGCACCCAGGAAGAAGTACCAGGCAGCGTGGTGATGGCGACCTGGGAAGGCACCCGGCCGATGCTGGTCGAGGTCCAGGCGCTGGTGGACGACAGCCACTTGGCCAACCCCCGGCGGGTGACCCTGGGCCTGGACCCGAACCGCCTGGCCATGTTGCTGGCGGTGTTGCACCGCCACGGCGGCATCCCGACCCATGACCAGGACGTCTTTCTCAACGTGGTCGGCGGCGTCAAGGTGCTCGAGACCGCCTCGGACCTGGCCTTGCTCGCCGCGGTGATGTCCAGCCTGCGTAACCGGCCGTTGGCCCACGGCCTGCTGGTGTTCGGCGAGATCGGCCTCTCGGGCGAAGTCCGGCCCGTGCCCAGCGGCCAGGAGCGCCTCAAGGAAGCGGCCAAGCACGGCTTCAAGCGCGCCATCGTGCCCAAGGCCAATGCCCCGAAGGAATCGCCCGCCGGGTTGCAGGTGATTGCCGTGACGCGGCTGGAGCAGGCGTTGGATGCGTTGTTCGAGGAGTGAGCTGCAAGCCGCAAGCCATAAGTCGCAAGCTACAAGCTACAAGCAAGGCGACCGGCAGCGCTTCTGGTTCAGCGCCTGGTGCGTCGCCCGTTTCGCTGCCCCTCAGCCCAGCACATCAGCTTGTAGCTTGCGGCTTGTAGCTTGTAGCTCAAAGCGCCCGATGCCCTTCGATCAACGCCTGCCATTCCCGCATCATCTCCTCCCGATCCGCCAGGTTCAGCTCCACCAGGCGGTGCAGGTGCGTCATGGAATCCACATCAATGGTCTGGCAGGCGAACCCCAGATGATTCGATTCCTCGTGGCGTAGCTCGACCTGCATCACCACCTGCGCCTTGTCGCTGAGTTCGATCACCGCCTCGAGCGCGCGCGTCGTGTCCGCGTCCCACTGCGCCGGACGCTCGACCAGCAGGCCATGGAGCGACAGATCCAGCAGGTGCACGTCCCAGGTTCGGTCATCCTGGCGCAGGTGGGTGGTGGCATCGAAGGCGATGCGTTGAAAGCGGCGGCGTTCGTCGTGGGATGACATGGGGCGGACCCTCCAAGGGGTTTCCTGCGGGAATGAACGGATCGGCCTCGGGGGCGCTCGATAGAGCGGCGCACGGCTTTGACCAAAGCAGGTGTGGCAATGCGCCAAGTCTCGCCCTAGACTCGCTGGGCGGTCTTTTCCAATCCATCAGTGGAAGTACACCATGAACAACAATAATAGCCTGCTACGCCATCTGCCATGGCTACTGCTGGCGGTCCTCGGGGCCGGTGCGCTGGGCGTGGTCGCCCTGCGCCGTGGCGAAGCGATCAATGCCTTGTGGATCGTCGTCGCGGCAGTGGCCATCTACCTGGTCGCCTACCGTTACTACAGCCTGTTCATCGCCACCAAGGTCATGCAGCTCGACCCCCGTCGCGCGACCCCGGCGGTGCTCAACAACGACGGTTTGGACTACGTGCCGACCAACAAGCACATCCTGTTCGGCCACCACTTCGCCGCCATCGCCGGCGCAGGGCCCTTGGTCGGCCCGGTCCTGGCCGCGCAGATGGGCTACCTGCCGGGCACCTTGTGGCTGATCGCCGGCGTGGTCCTGGCCGGTGCGGTCCAGGACTTCATGGTGCTGTTCATGTCCACCCGCCGCAACGGCCGCTCGCTGGGCGACATGGTGCGCGAGGAGATGGGCCGTATTCCGGGCACCATCGCGCTGTTCGGCTGCTTCCTGATCATGATCATCATCCTGGCGGTGCTGGCGCTGATCGTGGTCAAGGCACTGGCGGAAAGCCCCTGGGGCATGTTCACGGTGATGGCGACCATCCCGATCGCCATGTTCATGGGCATCTACATGCGTTACATCCGGCCCGGCCGGATCGGTGAGATCTCACTGATCGGCGTGGTCCTGCTGCTGCTGTCGATCTGGCTGGGCGGCGTCGTCGCCGCCGATCCGACCTGGGGGCCTGCCTTCACCTTCACCGGCGTGCAGATCACCTGGATGCTGGTCGGCTATGGCTTCGTCGCCGCGGTGCTGCCGGTCTGGCTGGTGCTGGCCCCACGTGACTACCTGTCGACCTTCCTCAAGATCGGCACCATCGTGGCCCTGGCCATCGGCATCCTGATCCTCGCGCCGGAGCTGAAGATGCCGGCCCTGACCCAGTTCACCGACGGCACCGGTCCCGTGTGGAAAGGCACGCTGTTCCCGTTCCTGTTCATCACCATCGCCTGTGGCGCGGTCTCCGGCTTCCATGCGCTGATCTCCTCGGGCACCACGCCCAAGCTGCTGGACAACGAGACCAACGCCCGCTACATCGGTTACGGCGGCATGCTGATGGAATCGTTCGTGGCCATCATGGCGATGGTCGCCGCCTCGGTCATCGAACCGGGCGTGTACTTTGCCATGAACAGCCCGGCCGCCGTGGTGGGGGCCGACGTCGTGTCGGTGGCGCAGACGGTCAGCAGCTGGGGTTTCCTGATCACGCCTGAGCAGCTGGAAGCCACGGCCCGCGACATCGGCGAGCACACCGTGCTGGCCCGTGCGGGCGGCGCGCCGACCCTGGCCGTGGGGATCGCGCAGATCCTGCACCAGGTCCTGCCTGGCGAGAACACCATGGCATTCTGGTACCACTTCGCGATCCTCTTCGAGGCGCTGTTCATCCTCACCGCGGTCGATGCCGGTACCCGGGCCGGTCGCTTCATGCTGCAGGACCTGCTGGGCAGCTTCGTGCCTGCGCTCAAGCGCACCGATTCGTGGCCGGCGAACCTGATCGCCACCGCCGGCTGCGTGGCGCTGTGGGGGTATCTGCTGTACCAGGGCGTGATCGATCCGCTGGGCGGCATCAACACCTTGTGGCCGCTGTTCGGCATCTCCAACCAGATGCTCGCCGGGATCGCCCTGATGCTCGGCACGGTCGTGCTGATCAAGATGAAGCGCCAGCGCTACGTCTGGGTGACCTTGCTGCCTGCCGTCTGGCTGCTGATCTGCACCACCACCGCCGGCTTGATCAAGCTATTCGACCCGAACCCGGCCGTGGGCTTCCTGGCGTTGGCCAACAAGTACAGCGTCGCCCTGGAAGCCGGTCAGGTCCTGGCCCCGGCCAAGGACATCGGCCAGATGCAGCACGTGATCTTCAACGCCTACACCAACGCCGGTCTGACCGTGCTGTTCCTGGTCGTGGTCTTCAGTATCCTGTTCTTCGCCCTCAAGGTCGGCTACGCCGCCCTGGGCCGCAAGGAGCGCAGCGACAAGGAAACCCCGTTCCAGGCCCTGCCTGATGCCTAACGCCAGAGGTGGTTACTGATGTTCAACGATCTTGGTCGACTGGGTAAGTACCTGGGGCAGGCAGCCCGCCTGATGGTCGGCATGCCCGATTACGACACCTACGTCGAGCACATGCAGACCAAGCACCCGGACAAGCCGGTGATGAGCTACGAGGTGTTCTTCCGCGAACGCCAGGAAGCCCGTTACGGCGGCGGCAACGGCTCGACCCGCTGCTGCTGAGTCCATCGTCACACCCCGCGCCACGCTTCGTCGTGGCGCGTTTCATTTCAGGAGTCGCACTGTCCATGGCACACCCTATCCCTGTCACCGTGCTGACCGGCTTTCTCGGCGCCGGCAAGACCACCTTGCTCAAGCACATGCTCAGGGCCGAGCACGGCCTGAAGCTGGCGGTCATCGAGAACGAATTCAGCGACGCGGGCATCGACAGCCAACTGCTCGGCGACGAACCCGTGCAGGTCATGACCCTGGCCAACGGCTGCGTCTGCTGCAGCATCCATGGTGACCTGACGCGCGCGCTGTACCTGCTGCTCGAGCGTCTGGATGCGGGCGAAATCGTCTTCGACCGCCTGGTCATCGAATGCACCGGCCTGGCCGACCCCGCGCCGGTGGCACAGACGTTCTTCATCGACGAGGACCTGCGCGAGCGCTACCTGCTCGATGGCATCATCACGCTGGTGGACGCGGTGCACGCCGACACGCACCTGGCCCAGACCATCGCCCAGGCACAGGTCGGTTTCGCCGATCGCCTGCTGCTGAGCAAGACCGACCTGGCCACGCCCGAGGCGGTGGAAGCACTGCGCGAGCGACTTGGCCGCATCAATGGCCGGGCGCCGATCCGCGTGGTCGAACAGGGGCGCATCGACCTGGCCGAATTGCTCGATGTACGCGGCTTCAACCTCAACACGGACGTGGGGGGCAGCGTCAAGCCCGTGCTGCGTCCGTTGCTCAGGCCGACGACCCCGGACCGTATCTCGACCTTGGTGCTGCGCACCGAAGCCGCGCTGGACATCGATCGGCTCAGCGGCTTCATGAACCAATTGCTGGAAAACCATGGCAAGCAGCTGCTGCGCTACAAGGGCGTCCTGAACATCGCGGGCGATGAGCGGCGGTTGGTGTTCCAGGGGGTGCTGAAGCTGTATGGCTTCGACTGGGACACGGAATGGCCGGCTGGCCAGCCCCGTGAGAGTGTGATGGTGTTCATCGGCGATGACCTGCCTGAGGCGCAGATCCAGGCAGGGTTCACGGCATTGAGCGAGACCTGAGGTATCGTGACGTGGCCGCAGGCTGCGTTCCGCCCCTGTCAACGCTCGTCAGGCGTGCTCAGCCAGGGCACGTTGCGCTCCAGGATCTTCAGCATCCAGCAACACGTCGTCTCCTTCTTGAAGGACAGGTACAGATGGGGTGCGCCGCGACGTGTAACTGGAGCCACGTATTGGCCATCCAGGGCCAGGCGGATCACGTGCCGGTCAGTTGAGAGGTCGGCCAGACCAAAGGGGGCGCCCGTGTCGCTCTCGAGCGTCAACAGGCAGGGCGGTTGGGTAGCGGCCGTGCCCAGGCCGAGGTAATCGCCGAACAGGCATACCCGTTTGCCGAAGTGGTTGCCAGGCTCGCGGACGTACAGGCTGTAGCCCGACGGCGTGTGTCGGAAGTACAGCAGGATGGGCGTATCGGTCTTGCCTGGCTGACAACTCAAAAGGTGCGAGTCGTTGCGAACGGTACTGGCCAGTTGGGGCAGGATGCCGGCGCCACCGAACCAGTCGACCCAGGCCGGCTCGCCCAACAAGGTGTCGAGTGTGTGTACGGGGTACCTCAGGTAGCTCAAGGTGCCAATGAACGAGTGTTGGCGGTGAGTGGACATGGTCGTTGCTCCTGTAGTCGGCAAGGCGCGCAAAGGTGCGCGACTGCAGGCTGCGCTACGGGGCAGAAGAGAAGGAAGGCGGACAGCTTTCCGGTGACAGGCCTCACGGCGTACGCGAGCAGGCAGCGTGGCCAGTCGCACGGATCGAGCGCGCATGAAAAACCCCAAGGCCATTGCGACCTTGGGGCTTGGCGAAGCTCAGGCGCCTCGAGAGACTACGCGGTCCTGATTACTGGCCGTACACCGGCAGTCGCTTGCAGATCGCCTTGACCTTCTCGCGCACGCCGTCGATGACCGCTTCGTTGTTCAGGTCGGCCAGGATGTCGCAGATCCAGCCGGCCAGTTCACGGCACTCGGTTTCCTTGAAACCACGGGTGGTGACGGCTGGGGTGCCGAAACGCAGACCGGAGGTGACGAACGGCGAGCGTGGGTCGTTCGGCACCGAGTTCTTGTTCACGGTGATGAACGCCTTGCCCAGGGCCGCATCGGCGTCCTTGCCCGAAATGTCCTGCTTGATCAGCGACAGCAGGAACAGGTGGTTCTGGGTGCCGCCGGAGACGACGTCGAAACCACGCTCGATGAACACTTCGGCCATGGCCTGGGCATTCTTCACCACCTGCTGCTGGTACGCCTTGAACTCAGGCTGCAGGGCTTCCTTGAAGCAGATCGCCTTGGCCGCGATGACGTGCTCCAGCGGGCCGCCCTGGGCGCCCGGGAAGACGGCGGAGTTCAGCTTCTTCTCGATGTCGGCATTGGCACGGGCCAGGATCAGGCCACCACGTGGACCGCGCAGGGTCTTGTGGGTCGTGGTGGTGACCACGTCGGCGAACGGGACCGGGTTGGGGTAGACGCCGGCAGCGACCAGGCCCGCAACGTGGGCCATGTCGACGAACAGGTAGGCACCGACCTTGTCGGCAATGGCGCGGAAACGGGCGAAGTCCAGCACCTGGGAGTAGGCGGAGAAGCCGGCCACGATCATCTTCGGCTTGTGCTCGTCGGCCAGGCGCTCGACTTCGTCGTAGTCGATCAGGCCATTGCCGTCGATGCCGTACTGGACGGCGTTGTACAGCTTGCCCGAGGAACTGACGCTGGCGCCGTGGGTGAGGTGACCGCCGTGAGCCAGGCTCATGCCCAGGATGGTGTCGCCTGCCGACAGCAGGGCCAGGTAGACCGCGGCGTTGGCCTGGGAACCGGCATGGGGCTGGACGTTGGCGTAATCGGCGCCGAACAGTTCCTTGGCGCGGTCGATGGCCAGTTGCTCGACCACGTCGACGTACTCGCAACCACCGTAGTAGCGCTTGCCTGGATAGCCTTCGGCGTACTTGTTGGTCAGGACCGAACCCTGCGCTTCCATGACAGCCGGGCTGGTGTAGTTTTCCGAAGCGATCAGCTCGATGTGCTCTTCCTGGCGCAGAGCTTCTTGCTGCATGGCTTCGAAGAGCTCGGCGTCGTACTTGGCAATGGTCAAATCACGGCTGAACATGGCGGTCCTCAAGGATCGGGCTGGAGTGGGCGGGCATTCTACCCCATTGCTTCCCGGGTGGCATATGAATGGGATTCATGTTCCGGGTGAGCGGCAGGGGGAGGCAGCAGCGGCAAGCGGCAAGCGGCAAGCGGGCGCGGCCCTAAGCCGTTCGTGGCCCTCGCCGGACCACAAAACCCGCCAAACCCGACGTGCCCCCTTGTGCAAGTCTCAACGCCCCGCACACTTGCCGCTTGCCGCTTGCCGCTTGCCGCTTGCCGCTTGCCGCTTGCCGCTTGCCGCTCCGCCTAACCCAACATGAACAACGTCTCGTTGCTGAACTGCGACTCGAACTGCGCCGCCGGCATCGGCCGGCCGAACAGGTAACCCTGCACTTCGTCGCAGTCGTGTTCACGCAGGAATTCGAGCTGCTCGTGGGTCTCCACACCCTCGGCGATCACCGCCAGGTTCAGGCTGTGGGCCATGGCGATGATGGCGCGGGCGATCTGAGCGTCCTGCTCGCCTTCGGGCAGGCCATCGACGAAGGTGCGGTCGATCTTCAGCACGTCGATCGGGAACTGCTTGAGGTAGTTGAGCGAGGAATAACCCGTGCCGAAGTCGTCCACCGCGATGCTCAGCCCGAGCTGCTTGAGGCTGTCGAGGATCAGCATGGCTTCGTTGACCTCGCGCATCAGGATGCTCTCGGTCAACTCCAGTTCCAGGCAAGCAGGCGGCACACCGGTTTCTTCGAGGATGTGGGCGATCCGCGTACCCAGCTGGCCGTCGGAGAACTGCCGCGCGGAAATGTTCACCGACACCTTCGGCACGCGTACGTTGGCCTGGCGCCAGGCCTTGAGCTGGCGGGTCGCTTCGCGCAGCACCCAATCGCCGACGTCCACCACCAGCCCCAGTTCCTCGATGACCGGGATGAACTCGCCTGGCGGCACCAGCCCGCGCCGAGGGTGACGCCAGCGCAGCAACGCCTCGGCCCCGGTCAGGCGCTTGCCGTCGCCGCTGAACTGCGGCTGGTAGAACAGCACGAATTCGTCCTGCTCCAGCGCATGGCGCAGGTCGCTCTCCAGCTCGAGCCGCTCGAGCGCGCTGGCGTTCATGTCGGCCTGGTAGAACTGGAAGTTGTTCTTGCCGCGCTCCTTGGCGTGGTACATGGCAGTGTCGGCGTTCTTCATCAGCTGGCTCAGCTCGCTGCCGTCCTGCGGGCTGAGGGCGATCCCGATGCTGGCGGTGACGAAGAACTCGCGGTTTTCCAGCACGAACGGCCGCACCAGGCTGCCCAGGATATGCTCGGCCACGTGAATCGCACGGGTCAGGGCCATCTGTCGCGTGGCCCGCGGTTGCAGCAGCAGGGTGAACTCGTCGCCTCCCATCCGCGCCACGGTATCGTCGTCGTCCACGCAGCCCAGCAGGCGCTCGGCCATGTCCTTGAGCATGCGATCGCCGGCAGCATGGCCGAGCGAGTCATTGATCGGCTTGAAGCGGTCCAGGTCGAGGAACATCAACACCACCCACGACTTGTGCCGTTCGGCCTGTTGCAGGGCGGTGTACAGGCGGTCCTGGAACAGGGTGCGATTGGGCAGGTGGGTCAGGGCATCGTAGTAGGCCAGGCGATGGATGCGCTGCTCGCTGGCCTTGCGCTCGCTGATGTCGGTGAAGAAGCACACGTAGCTGGCCAGGTCGCCCTCGTCGTCGAGCACGGCCGTGATGCCGACCCAGGCCGGGTAGTGCTCGCCATTGCGGCGCTTGAGCCATACCTCGCCTTCCCAGCTGCCGCGCTGGTGCAACTGCTTGACCACATACCCGAGGTGGGCCTGCTGTTGCTCGTCCACGGTCAGCATGCTCGGACGCTGGTCCAGCACGTCCTCGACCGTGTAGCCGCTGACCCGGCTGAACGCCTCGTTGGCCTGGACGATGTAGCCGGCCGGGTCGGTGATCAGGATCGCCGAGGTCGAGTGCTCGAAGACCGTGGCAGCCATGCGCAGGTCTTTTTCGGCACGGCGCTGCTGGCTGATGTCGCGACCGACGCCGAGAATGCCCTCGAAGCGTTCCTGGTCGTCCCAGACCAGCACCAGGCGCAGCTCGATCGGAATCTTGCGACCGTCGGCGCGCAGGCAGTCGAACAGGTACAGCGGCGTCGGCAGTTGCGAACGCAACTGGCTCAGTTGCTCGGGATCGTCCAGCGCGGCCTGCACCTGGCCCATGAAGCTGAAGATCCCGCTCAGTTGGGCGGGGTTGGCGATGGTCGACTGCCAGCCATGTTCGAAGATCCAGTCGGGCGAGTACCCCAGCACCGTATTGGCCGACGGGCTGACATAGTTGAGCTGCAGGGCCCGGTCGGTGGAAAAGATCACGTCGCTGATGCTTTCGGCGAGCATCCGGTAGCGACGCTCGCTGTGGCGCAGGGATTCGCTGGCCTCCAATTGCACCGTGACATCTTTGCCCACGCCGATGATGCGCGTGGCCAGGCCAGCGCCATCACGGGTGAGCACGTGTTCGCGAATGTCGTAGCAGCGCCATTTGCCGTCCCGGTGACGAAAGCGCAACTGACAGTGCAGCGCTTCGTCGTGACCACTGTCGTGTTGACGCTGGCGCAGCAGCCTGAAATCGGCGGCATCGTCCGGGTGCAGCAACAGTTCCCAGAAACGATCGCCCATCTGTGTCAGCTCGGCGCGGTCGTAACCCAATGTGTGTCCCAGGTGCCGGTTGCTGAAGATCATGGCCTGGCTGTGCACGTCCTGAACGTACAGCTGGTCCGGCACCGTGCGCACCACGTTGGACCAGAAGCTTTCGCGCTCGAGCAGGGACAGTTCCACCTGCTTGCGGCTGGTGATGTCGTTGATGCTGAGAATGACCGCCGCGTAGTCGCCACGGGCTTGTGGCAGGCGGGCCGTGAGCCACAGGTGCAGGTCGCCGTCGCGCGGTGTCGCCAGACGCACTTCGAGCTCCAGCTGGGCGCGCTGGTCGAGCAGCGCCTCGAGCAATTGCGCACCGACGCTGTCGCGGCCTTCGCCGCTGCCATCGGTCAGGTGCTTCCAGGCCCCTTCGGGGCTGCCGACGCCGAGCAGTTGGCGTGCCACCTCATTGATCTCAGTGATCTTCAGCCCGCGCAGCAAGGCCTGGCGCAGCTCAGGGTCCAGCGCCAGGCTCTGCTTGAGGGCCTGCGGGTTACGCACGTGGTGACGTTCGAGCAGGCTGGGCAGGCTGGACAGATCGAGCACGCACAGCGCGACCCCGGTACCTTCGAAGATCGCCTGGTAACGGCGTCGATCCTCGTGTAACGCCCGCTGACGGCGGCGCATCTTGATCAGCGCCAGCATCGGCAGAAGGGCGCAGCACAGCACCAGCAGGCACTTGCCGATCAGGGCCGGCAACAGCTGCTGGCGGACGGCTGCCATATCGTACAGGCCACGCAGCTGCCAGGCGCTGTTGTCGATGAAGGCCAGCATCACGCTCTGCAACGGTTCGCCCTGTTCCGTCCCGGCCCGGTGGGCGTCCAACACCTGGCCGGTGCGGCTGTTCTCGAGCAGCCAGGCGGGCTGGCCTGGGTTGTCCAGGGGCTGGGTCAGTGCCTGGTAGTAGGTCTTGTCGAACTGCAACAGCCAGTAGCCATGGCCCCGGTCGGTTGGCTGGCGCAACAACAGGTAGATCAGGCCATTGTCCCTGGCGTTGCCATAGACGTACTGTCGCCCCTGGATCAGCGAAACGTATTCGCGTATTTGCGCAGGGTCATCGCTCAAGCCCAGGCTGTCGACCTGGACGCGTCCGTTGCTGTCCAGCCAGGCCATGTGCCGCAGCAGCGGCAGGCGCGCCTGCAGCCCACTCAACAACGCGGGCAGGGTCGAGGGCGTGGGCGCCTGGCTGTAAGGCTGGATCAGGTTGATCGCCTGCTGGGCCTTGAGCGCCAGCTTCAGGCTCACGTGGTCGGCCAGCGCCGAAGTCTCGGCCACGACCTGGTCGCGCAGTGTCCGTTGGGTCTGCTGGAACTGATTGAACAGTTGCCACAGCAGCAGCCCCAGCAGCATCAGCACCACCACCGCGGCCAGGGCACTTTTCAGCGAGCCACGCAGTGGCACGACGGCCACCGGGGAGGTGGATCGCGGAGGAAGCGGTTGATTGAGGTTGGTCACGCGTCGATCCTGCGATTGGCAAGCGGGGCAGGGAAAGATCGGGCAGGGCGGGTGTCGCGGACAGGCGACTGCCGGCCCGGTCGGGGCGCTAGCATGCGCGCAATTGTGGCAAAGTGCCAGTGGTTGGCCTGTGTCAACCCATGGCATTCGTCGGGTACGGGTTTCGGAATGAGGCGCGACCTGTGCGAAAATGCGCGCGCTTTCGGTGCTGCGGCCCGCCTGGAGGGCCATGGGCATCGCTCCGGTCTCTGACGTCGCCGCTTCACCTGCTTTGTTCATGAATGCTTGGAGATGCACGGTTTGGTGACTCATTACTCTCTCAATGGCCTCGACGCCGCCTGCGGTCGCAGCAGCGCGACCTTGCTCGGCACGGCCGACGCGACGTCGGTTTCCTGCAAGTCGTGCCAGCGCAGCCTGGCGCGCCCGGCCGCCGACAGCGCCAGCGTGCGCAAGTCGCCTTCGCTGGCCGACCTGCGCAAGTCCGTGGGCCGTGAAACGCCCTCGGCTGCACCGACCGTCGCACGACCCGCAGCCGTGTCGAGCCGCACCACGTCGATCGCCGCCAAGTCCCACCCCGTTGTCCAGGCGCCCGCAGTCGACGCGGCACGCTCGACGTCGGCCGCCGGCCTCAGCGTGAAGGCCGCCTGGGCACAGAAACTGGCGGCCCAGCGCGACCGCTGCCGCCTGCCACGCGGCAAGGCGGGTCAGCGTCAGGTCTGACCAGCACGCCCGGCGCGCCCACCTGTGCAACAGCGCGTCTTGGCGTAGAATGGTCGCCTTTGTCCATCGATATTTCGTACACGACCTTTCCCACTGGCCTGTCACCAGGCCGGGATCGTCGTCGATGTCTTCACCCATCTGAGAGAGGGCTTGGTTTTGGCTCAATACGTCTACACCATGCATCGGCTGAGCAAGGTCGTGCCGCCGAAGCGGGAAATCCTGAAAAACATCTCCCTGTCGTTCTTTCCGGGCGCCAAGATCGGCGTCCTGGGCCTGAACGGCGCGGGTAAATCCACGCTGCTGCGCATCATGGCCGGCGTCGATAAAGAGTTCGACGGCGAAGCCCGTCCGATGCCCGAGCTGAACGTCGGCTACCTGCCCCAGGAGCCCCAGCTGGACCCGAGCAAGACCGTGCGCGAGGTGGTCGAGGAGGCCGTCAGCGTGATCAAGGACGCCCAGGCGCGCCTGGACGAGGTCTATGCCGCGTACGCCGAGCCGGACGCCGACTTCGACAAGCTGGCCGCCGAACAGGCCAAGCTCGAATCGATCCTGCAGGCTGCCGATGGCCACAACCTCGAGCGTCAGCTCGAAGTGGCCGCCGACGCGCTGCGCCTGCCGGCCTGGGAGGCCAGGATCGAACACCTGTCCGGTGGCGAGAAGCGCCGTGTAGCCCTGTGCCGCCTGCTGCTGTCGGCACCCGACATGCTGCTGCTCGACGAGCCGACCAACCACCTGGACGCCGACTCGGTCGCCTGGCTCGAACGCTTCCTGCACGACTTCCCCGGTACCGTGGTGGCCATCACCCACGACCGTTACTTCCTCGACAACGTTGCCGGCTGGATCCTCGAACTGGACCGCGGCGCCGGCATCCCGTACGAAGGCAACTACTCGGGCTGGCTGGAAGCCAAGTCCGATCGTCTGGCGCAGGAGTCCAAGCAGCAGAGCGCCCACGAGAAGGCCATGAAGGAAGAGCTGGAATGGGTGCGCAAAGGCGCCAAGGCCCGTCAGTCCAAGTCCAAGGCGCGTCTGGCCCGCTTCGAGGAAATGCAGTCGCAGGAATTCCAGAAGCGCAGCGAAACCAACGAGATCTACATCCCGGCCGGTCCGCGCCTGGGCGACAAAGTCATCGAGTTCAAGAACGTCAGCAAGGGCTACGGCGATCGCGTGCTGATCGAGAACCTGTCCTTCGCCATGCCCAAGGGGGCCATCGTCGGCGTCATCGGCGGCAACGGCGCGGGTAAATCCACCCTGTTCCGCATGCTGATGGGCAAGGAGCAACCCGACTCCGGCAGCATCGAGATCGGTGAGACCGTGCAACTGGCCTGCGTCGACCAGAGCCGTGAGGACCTGGACGGCAGCAAGACCGTGTTCCAGCAGATCTCCGATGGCTCGGACCAGATCCGCATCGGCAGCTACGAGATCCCGTCGCGTACCTACGTCGGCCGCTTCAACTTCAAGGGCGGCGACCAGCAGAAGTTCGTCAAGGACCTCTCTGGCGGTGAGCGTGGCCGCCTGCACCTGGCGCTGACCCTGAAGGAGGGCGGCAACGTCCTGCTGCTCGACGAACCGTCCAACGACCTCGACGTCGAGACCCTGCGCTCGCTGGAAGAGGCTCTGCTGGACTTCCCGGGCGCGGCCATCGTGATTTCCCACGACCGTTGGTTCCTCGACCGTGTGGCCACTCACATCCTGGCCTACGAAGACGATTCCAACGTGGTGTTCTTCGAGGGTAACTACACCGAGTACGAAGCCGATCGCAAGAAGCGTCTGGGTGATGCCGCGGCGCAACCGCATCGCGTGCGTCACAAGAAGCTGGCCCAGTAAAGCCGGTTTCGCATGCACGGGAATGGGGCCTAGATGGCCCCATTTTTGTGCCTAAAGGCGACCTGACACCGCACGTTTGGCGCCTTTTCTGGCATACAGTTATATAAATGCACCAGAAAATTTCATAAAAACGACATGATGCCCTGTTGCAGGGCGAAACGTTCTTGCTACAGTCGAGGAAACCAACAACTACAATCCCGACGTGGTGAGACCCCTCCATGACTGAATCTGTCGACGATTTCCTGGCCCGCCTCAAGCAGCGCGACCCTGCCCAACCCGAATTTCACCAGGCGGTCGAAGAGGTGCTACGCACCCTCTGGCCCTTTCTCGAAGCCAACCCTCATTACCTGAACGCCGGTATTGTCGAGCGCATGGTCGAGCCCGAGCGCGCCGTGCTGTTTCGCGTGTCCTGGGTCGACGACCAGGGCAAGGTCCAGGTCAACCGCGGTTACCGCATTCAGATGAACAGCGCCATCGGCCCCTACAAAGGCGGCTTGCGCTTCCACCCCTCCGTGGACTTGAGCGTGCTCAAGTTCCTGGCGTTCGAGCAGGTCTTCAAGAATGCCCTGACCTCGCTGCCGATGGGCGGTGGCAAGGGCGGCTCGGACTTCGACCCCAAGGGCAAGAGCGATGGCGAAGTCATGCGCTTCTGCCAGGCGTTCATGAGCGAGCTGTACCGCCACATCGGCGCGGACCTGGATGTTCCGGCCGGGGACATCGGCGTTGGCGCGCGGGAGATCGGCTTCTTGTTCGGACAGTACAAGCGTCTGGCCAACCAGTTCACCTCGGTGCTGACAGGCAAGGGCATGAGCTACGGCGGCAGCCTGATCCGCCCGGAAGCCACGGGCTATGGTTGCGTGTACTTCGCCGAAGAGATGCTCAAGCGCCAGCACCTGAGCGTCGAGGGCCAGCGCGTGGCCATTTCCGGTTCCGGCAACGTGGCCCAGTACGCCGCGCGCAAGGTCATGGACCTGGGCGGCAAGGTGATCTCGCTGTCCGATTCCGAAGGCACGCTGTACTGCGAGTCGGGCCTGACCGAGGCGCAATGGGAGGCGGTGATGACGTTGAAGAACGTCGAGCGCGGACGCCTGAGTGCCCTGGCCGCGGAGCTTGGCCTGGAGTTCCGCCAAGGGCAGACGCCGTGGTCGCTGCCGTGCACCATCGCCTTGCCATGCGCCACGCAGAATGAGCTCGATGCCCAGGCCGCCCGTACCTTGCTTGCCAATGGCTGCCTGTGCGTCGCCGAAGGCGCGAACATGCCGACGACCCTCGAGGCCGTGGACCTGTTCATCGACGCCGGCATCCTGTTCGCGCCGGGCAAGGCGTCGAATGCGGGCGGCGTGGCCGTCTCGGGCCTGGAGATGTCGCAGAATGCCATGCGCCTGCTGTGGACCGCCGGCGAGGTGGACAGCAAGCTGCACGGCATCATGCAGTCGATCCACCATGCATGCGTGCACCATGGGGAAGAGGCCGATGGCCGCGTGAACTACGTCAAGGGCGCCAACATCGCCGGGTTCGTCAAGGTGGCCGATGCCATGCTGGCGCAGGGTGTGGTCTGACTCCATAAACGATGCATGCAAGACCCAGGGGCCGCCCCGCGGCCCCATCGCGGGCAAGCCCGCTCACAGAGAGGACATCCTAGAATCGTCAGAGACGTGGAGCCGCAACCTGTGGGGGCTTGCCCGCGATGAAGCCGACGCCGATCTCGCCTGAACCCAGGACGCCGACGCCTCGGCTACTCGCTTTGCAAGACTTGCCTTCTACTCAATGGCGACGATCTCGATCGTCTGGTCACCCGCCGGCCTGCGCCATATCACTTCATCCCCCTCGGCCGCGCCCAGCAGCGCGCTTCCCAGCGGCGCCCCCCAGTTCACTCGCCCCTGTGCGGCATCGGCTTCATCCTCGCCCACCAGCTGCACGCTATGCTCGACGTCGTCTTCATCGACAAAACGCACCCGGTTGCCGATCTGCACCTTGCCGCCCGGTGTCGGCGCAGGGGCGACCTGAGCACTCTGCAGGCGCGCCGTGAAATAGCGCAGGTCGCGCTCGATGTCGGCCACTCGCTGCTTGTCCACCGCCTCCCCTTGCGCCAGCAGTTCGCTACGCTGCGCTGACAGCTCGGCCACGCGTTGCTGCAACTGGACGTACCCGCTGGCGGTCACGTGGTTGGGTTGATCGCTGATGCGTCGCTCCACGGGCGGGTTGGCCTGGGCGGCCGCCTGGTCTTCGTTGACGAATGCGCGACTCATGGTGATCTCCTGATCCTTCGAACGACGTGGCGCATCCCCTGACGTGGGCGATGCGCTTCGTTCGTTGGACACTGCGGCGCGGCAGTGTGCTTCAGTAGTGATACCACTTCATTTCCAGCATCACTTCGTTCTGCGCCGACGCCAGATGACTGAACTCGCGCTTGGCGCTCAGGCGCAGGCCCAGGTTGCGGGAGATTTCCCACTGCTGGTTGAGGCTCAGGCTACGGCGTACCTCGCCATTGGTGAAGAAGTCACCTTTGGCTTCCAGGCTCAGGTTGCCCAGACCGTTGCGCCACAGCACCCCCCCGTTGAAGCCGGTGGCAGGCGAGACGAATTCGGCGAAGTCGTTGTGGTGCTCGAGGCGCACCGTGCCCAGGGCAAAGCCCAGGACATCCTCGCCCAGCTGCCAGGTACCCCCGGCGCCGCCATTGACGTGGCTGACCAGCACCTCGTCGTCGTGCTTGCCCGGCACCCGCTCCAGCCCGCCGGCCACTTGCCAGGACCACGGTTTCAGCAGGTCGTTGCGCGGCGTCAACGAACGGATCGTGGCCAGGTCCAGCCGCTGCACCTGCCATTCGTTGCCTTCGTACTGACGCACCTTGAGCTGCAGGATCTCGATCTGCGCACCCAGCGGGAAGCCATAAGCATTGTCGTTGAGGTCATGGTAGGCCATGCGCAGGCCATATTCGGCGTAGGCACGGTCGCCATGGGAACCGGCGCCCAGCTGCCAGGTGCGCGACTGATGGCCTTCTTCCGGCAAGCCGGGTTTCTCGATCTGCAGAAGCGGTGGCGGATTGCGGTTGATCGCCCGCAGCAGCTCGAAACTGCGCGCTGCCTGGGCCGGGTCGCGCGCCTGGCCATTGGCGCGGTAACGCTCCAGACGATAGGCCGCATCCTGGATCAATGCCTGGCGCTCCCGGGGCAGAGCCGTGAAGGCAGGCGCCTGCAAGTGCTGCGTGTCGGCGCTAAGGGCCAACACCTGTTGAGTTTCGTCGGCATCCAGGGGCTCGGCGCGTGCCAGCAGCTCGCGCTCGCGGGAAGGTCGGTAGCGGGTGTCGGCCACCAGCCCGGCCTGCTTCACTGCCTTGACGGTGTCGGTCGGGATGGCGGTCAGCGGGAACTGCGAGGTCAGGTCCAGTGTGGGACGTGCCACCTGCAGCAGCTCCAGCAGCCGGTAGGAGCAGTTCTCGTCGAAGAAGAAATAGTCGAACTGCACCTGCCGCAGCTCCCAGACGTGCTCGACCATGCGCCCGGTCTCTTCGGGCGTCAGGTTCAGCTGGTACTCCCACAGGTCACGGTTTTCCAGGCTGCGGTATTCGGACAGCTTGGCCTGGTAGGGCATCAGGGCGAACAGCCCTGGGTAACCGCCGGCCAGGCCTTTCCAGGCGTACAGGATGCTGTTGTCGTTGCCTTCGATGTAGGCACCGAAGTTGATGGCGTAGCTGAGCAGCGAGGTCTTGTTGCTATGGGTGTCGGCCTGGTCGATGCGCAGCAGCGTGTGACCGAACATTGATGACGGGCTGTTCAGGTAGGCGGCCGGGAAGATCAGCGCAGCGCTGTGCGGGGCGACATCGTCGTACCAGGTGCGGTAGTCGCTGCACACCGGCTGCGGCAGGTCGCGCAGGTCGAGCTGCTCGCGCAGCCAGCGGGTGCGCGCCGGAAACACGCACTGGGCGTGCCGGTTGCCCAGGTCCGCCGGGGCATAGAGGGCCTGAACCGTGGCCGCGAGTTCGCGCTCAGGGTGGTGAGCGCCATCCTCGGCCAGGAAGAACTTGGGGTCATCGACATAACTGCGCCAACCGCCGAGCGTGCCGTTCTCGTAATGCCCCAGGGCAATCCAGTAGGGCAGGGCGGCGAGCTGTTGCAGGCGAGCGTGGTCGAAGGAAGGTGCGGCATGCAGCGAGGGGCTGACGCTGAGCGCCAGCAGGCAAAGGCGTTTGAGCATGTCGGGCAACTAGTCAGGAAAGTGCCGATAGAATGCACGAACCCGCCCTGTCGTGCAGGGCGGTTCGGGCAGGACTCAGGCCTCGGTCGCGTACTTGGCCAGTTGCGGGTCGTTCTTCAGGACAGCCAGGGTGTTGGTGTGCACGGTTTCAGCGGTCGCATCGGCGCTGCTGAAGATCTGCTGGAAGTGGTCGTGGGTCACGGCCGCGAAACGCTCGCGATCCTGAGGGGCCACGCCCATCACCACGGCGTAGGTGGTCAGGGCTTCGCCCTGGCCCTGGGCCATGTCTTCGGACAGTTCGTTCATCATGCCATTCATGGCCAGCCAGGACTTGCCGCCGTAGGTCAGCGCGGAATTGGTCGAGCAGCCGTTGGTGCCGGAGGTCATGCCGAAGGTGGCGTTGCCCGAGGTACCGTTGGTGGTGGAAGCCAGGAAGTGGGCAGGGGTGCCACGCTGGCCTTCGAACAACATGTTGCCCCAACCGCAGTTCGGGCCGCCTGGCGCTTCGGCCATGGCGTTGATCGAAACGACGGTGAACAGCGTACCCAGAAGAATCCGTTTCATAGCTTTGTTCTCTTATCAGTAAACCTGCCAAAGGTCATGGTCCCGACAACATCGGTTGCCGGGTGGGGCAAGCGATTCGCCTTCCCGCGCAAGTTGGAGTTTAGGCATGTTCCAAAGGTTGCGTACCGGGATGTGAAAATTTCCTTGAATGCGCCCGTTTTGCGTGAGTGACATAAAGCGCCTCGCCACCTTGCAAGGCGCGCGCATGCGGCGCCAGAATGCCGTCATCTGCCCGAGAACCAAGGAAGTCCAATGCCCGATTCCGTCGCTGCGAGTCTGCGTCTTGAACCCCATGCCCTGACCCGGCGCTTTTCCGCCGACCAGTTTGCCTTTTCGAGTACCGACGACCTGGAGCCGTTTCGGGGTGTGCTGGGCCAGGAACGTGCGGTCGAAGCCTTGCAGTTCGGCGTGGCCATGCCACGCCCGGGTTACAACGTCTATGTGATGGGCGAGCCGGGAACCGGTCGTTTCTCCTTCGTCAAACGCTACCTGAACGCCGAAGGCAAGCGCCAGCAGACGCCGGCCGACCGCGTCTACGTCAATAATTTCGATGACCTGCGCGAGCCCCGTGCACTGGAATTGCCAGCTGGCAGCGCCCATGCGTTCATCGCCGACATCAACGCACTGATCGGCAACCTGGTGGCCACCTTCCCGGCCGTCTTCGAGCACCCGTCGTACCAGCAGAAGAAGGGCGCCATCGACCGCGCCTTCAACCAGCGCTACGACCGTGCCCTGGACATCATCGAGCGTGCCTCGCTGGAAAAGGACGTGGCCCTGTACCGCGACGCCAGCAATGTCGCCTTCACCCCGATGAGCGAGGGCAAGGCGCTGGACGAAGCCGAGTTCGCCCAGTTGCCCGAGGCGGTGCGCGAGCAGTTCCACCAGGACATCGCGGCCCTCGAAGAGCGCCTGAACGAAGAGCTGGCCAGCCTGCCGCAGTGGAAGCGCGAGTCGAACAACCAGCTGCGCGCGCTCAACGAGGAAACCATCACCCTGGCCCTGCAGCCGCTGCTGGCGCCGCTGTCCGAGGCGTACGCGGAAAACGCCGCCGTGTGCGCCTACCTGCAGGCCATGCAACTGAACCTGCTGCGCACCGTGGTCGAGCAACTGGTCGACGACAGCAAGACCGACGCCGAGGCGCGCAAGCTGCTCGAAGAGCAGTACGCCCCGAGCCTGGTGGTCGGTCACCCGGCCAAGGGCGGCGCACCGGTGGTGTTCGAGCCCCACCCGACCTACGACAACCTGTTCGGGCGCATCGAATACAGCACCGACCAGGGCGCGCTGTCGACCTCCTACCGGCAGCTGCGCCCCGGCGCCCTGCACCGCGCCAACGGCGGCTTCCTGGTGCTGGAGGCCGAGAAGATGCTCGGCGAGCCTTTCGTCTGGGATGCGCTCAAGCGCGCCTTGCAGTCGCGCAAGCTGAAGATGGAGTCGCCTCTGGGCGAGCTGGGCCGGGTCGCCACGGTGACGCTGGCGCCACAGGTGATCCCGCTGAACGTCAAGGTGGTGGTCATCGGCTCGCGGCAGCTCTACTACGCGTTGCAGGACCACGATCCGGACTTCCAGGAGATGTTCCGGGTGCTGGTCGACTTCGACGAAGACATGCCGATGCTCGACGAGAACCTCGAGCAGTTCGCCCAGCTGCTGCGCACCCGCACCAACGAGGAAGGCATGGCGCCCTTGACCGCCGATGCGGTCGCGCGCCTGGCCACCTACAGCGCGCGCCTGGCGGAGAACCAGAAACGCCTGTCGGCCCGGATCGGCGACCTGTTCCAGCTGGTCAGCGAAGCGGACTTCATTCGCCAACTGGCCAACGACGCCACCACCGACGCCGGGCACATCGACCGCGCCTTGCGAGCCAAGGCCACGCGCACGGGGCGGGTGTCGGCACGCATTCTCGACGACATGCTCGCCGGCATCATCCTGATCGACACCGATGGCGCGGCCATCGGCAAGTGCAACGGCCTGACTGTGCTCGAGGTCGGCGATTCGGCCTTCGGTGTCCCGGCGCGGATCTCGGCCACCGTCTATCCCGGCGGCAGCGGCATCGTCGACATCGAGCGCGAGGTCAACCTGGGGCAGCCGATCCACTCCAAGGGCGTGATGATCCTCACCGGCTACATGGGCAGCCGGTATGCCCAGGAATTCCCGCTGGCGATCTCGGCGAGCATCGCGCTGGAGCAGTCCTATGGCTATGTGGACGGCGACAGCGCCTCGCTGGGCGAGGTCTGCACGCTGATCTCGGCCCTGTCCAAGACGCCGCTCAAACAGTGCTTCGCCATCACCGGTTCGATCAACCAGTTCGGCGAAGTGCAGGCGGTCGGCGGCGTCAACGAGAAGATCGAGGGTTTCTTCCGCCTGTGCGAGGCCCGTGGGCTGACCGGCGAGCAGGGGGTCATCATCCCGCGCGCCAACGTCGTTACCCTGATGCTCGACGAACGGGTACTGCAGGCGGTCGAAGCCGGGCGTTTCCATGTCTATGCGGTCAGCCAGGCCGACGAGGCCCTCAGCCTGCTGGTGGGCGAGCCGGCCGGTGCGCCGGACGAACAGGGCGAGTTCCCCGAGGGCAGCATCAACGCCCGCGTGGTCGAGCGCCTGCGCGTCATCGCCGAGATGGTCAGCGAGGAGGACATCAAGGAAGCCGAGAAGGAGCGGCTCGAGGAAGCCCTGGCGCAGGCCCAGCCCCGGTAACCCGCACGGCGCGCCAGGGCGCCGACGGCCTGACCGTCTGGCGCCAGGCGCGCGACGTTGCCGCGTGTCTTCTATGCTCAGGGCAGGATGTCCTCGACCTTCAGGAAGGAGGTCGCCTGCCCCTTGGCATGGACACGGGGCCTGAAGGAGGAAGACGCGATCATGCGCAACCTCAACCTGACCCGCCAGTGCCTTGGCCTGGTGACCCGCATCGAATGCAGCATCCGTCCCTTGGCGGGTGGTACTGGTCTGTGGACGCTGCTGTTCGCCGCCGGCGTGGCCGGCGAGCAACCCTCGGCGATCAAGGCCCAAGGACCGTTCCACGGACCGCAGGTGGCCGAGTCGGTGCTCGAGGCCATCCTCGAGAGCTTGATCGTGCATGGCTACGAGGTCGCCGAAGGGCCGCAGACCTGGTGCACGCACCTGCAAGCCCAGCTGCGGCGCGCCAATGGCGAACGCTGTCGTCACCTGGGCGACTGCCAGTTTCATCCCGATGCATGAGCCCCGACCGCTGCGGCACAGCAGCGCAGGCTTTCTCTGAAGCGGATGGGGTGGCTATACTCGCGCTCGTTTTTCGCCCTCCGACGAGTATGACGCTGCAATGGAACGTATCCTCGAAAACGCGATGTATGCCTCGCGCTGGCTGCTTGCACCGATCTATTTCGGTCTTTCCCTGGGCCTGCTGGCCCTGGCGCTGAAGTTCTTCCAGGAAGTGATCCACGTCCTGCCCAACGTCTTCGCCCTGAGCGAGGCCGACCTGATCCTGGTGATCCTGTCGCTGATCGACATGTCGCTGGTCGGTGGCCTGCTGGTGATGGTGATGATTTCCGGTTACGAGAATTTCGTCTCGCAACTGGACATCGACGAGAGCAAGGAAAAGCTCAACTGGCTGGGCAAGATGGATTCCTCCTCGCTGAAGATGAAGGTCGCGGCCTCGATCGTGGCCATCTCCTCGATCCACCTGCTGCGGGTGTTCATGGATGCCCAGAACATCACCACCGATTACCTGATGTGGTACGTGATCATCCACATGACGTTCGTGGTCTCGGCGTTCGTGATGGGGTATCTGGACAAGCTGACCAAGCACTGAGAAACCGCTGCATGACCGTGGTCATCGGCAGGCTGCAGAAACCTGGGTGGGAGCTGGCTTGCCAGTGATGGGGCCTTGACAGGCGCCGCCTGCATCGCGGGCAAGCCCGCTCCCACACGCTGTTTGTGCAGCCATATCTACACCGACAAGTTGCAGAGATCTGGGTGGGAGCTGGCTTGCCAGCGATAGGGCCTTGTCAGGCGCCGTCTGCATCGCGAGCAAGCCCGCTTGTGTCTTTGAGGATCGCTAGAATCAAAGGTGAGAGGAATGGATGGCAAGCTGTCTGTCCGAGGTGCCCCGAGCACGAGTGGGAGCAAAGCTGCCATCCATTCTTCCACCTTGACT
>NZ_JAAMQJ010000018.1 GCF_013523125.1 Pseudomonas entomophila
CTGGCCAGAGGCAACACCGCCTCCTCGAATAGGCCTAATACATAGATGCAACCGGGTCCCTTTGTTCAAAACAGCAGGAAAAGCGGGTAGACAATGTAGGCGAGTCCATACATAGGAGCGGCCCCTGCCGGGGCGCCGGACCGGCCGCGATGGGCCGCAAAGCGGCCCTAGGTTCTCTACGCGACAGGACGACGGAGATGGCAGCGATCGCTAACCCCCCGCAGACGCCCTCATCCCATCCTCACTTCTCCCCGCGCGACCGGTCGATCGCGAACCCGGCCCAATCCTGGCTCACCGGCATCAGTTCCAGGCTGTTGATGTTGACGTGGGCAGGCTGGTTGAGCACCCAGAAGATGGTCTCGGCGATGTCCTGGGGCTGGATCGGCTCGGCGCCAGCGTAGGTGGCGTCGTAGCGTGCCTGGTCGCCGCCGAAGCGCACCAGCGAGAACTCGCTTTCGCACAAGCCCGGCTCGAGGTTGGTGACGCGCACACCCGTGCCCCGCAAATCGCAGCGCAGACTCAGGGAGAACTGGCCGACGAAGGCCTTGGTGCCACCGTACACGTTGCTGCCTGGGTAAGGGTAGTTGCCGGCCACCGAGCCGACGTTGAGGATGCTGGCGCCGCGCCCATGGGCGATCAGGCGTGGCAGCAGCAGGCGGGTGGTGTAGATCAGGCCCTTGATGTTGGTATCGACCATGGTCTCCCAATCGTCCAGGCTGCAGGCCTGGGCAGGCTCGACGCCCAAGGCCAGACCGGCGTTGTTGACCAGGGCGCGCAAGGTCGCGAACGCCGGCGGCAGGTCGGCGATCGCCTGCTCCATGGCCTGGCGATCCCGGACATCGACGACCAGCCCGTGCACCTGGGTCTTGGCCGACAGTTCGGCGCACAGCGCGTCCAGTCGCTCCTTGCGGCGTCCCGTCAGGACCAGCGACCAGCCGGCCTCGGCGAATCGCCGGGCAGTGGCTTCGCCGAAGCCGGAGGTGGCACCGGTGATGAATACGGTGGACGTCATGCTGCTCTCCTTGATCGATAGGACGTGTGACAGGGGCGAAGCATGCCCCGACGGGCGGGTCTCGGCAAGTCGCACGCAGTTGATCAAAAAACGAACAAACCTCTGCAGCCCACGGGATGCAAGGCCGACAGCCGAGTATGCGCACCTTATCCACAAGCCTTTCCCCATAGGCTGGGGGCAAAACCAGGTTTTCTGTCGTGAGGTGTCTGCAGAGCGGTGGAAAACTCGAAAACGGTGAAGGCTTAGCGGCTTCAGAGGGACAACGACAGTACTATCCCCGCCTTTTCCACAGACTTGTTCACAGACTTTCCACAGTGCGGCAGCGCTGACAGCGGTACGCGTTGCGCGCATGTACGACCGATGCCCTCGTTTTGTTCAAAAAACGATCAACACTCTGCAGCCCACGCCAGGCAAGGCCTACAGAGGGTTGCACCCATCTTATCCACAGCCGGTTCCACACGAACCGTGCACAACATGTGCCAGCAGGTCTCGCCTGCAGAAGGCTCGAGGACGCCTGTCAACGCCATGCAGGTGCGACACGTTGTCCACACCATGGTGACCACGTGCGACGAGCCCGAAGAGGTGCCGTTCACCCACCCTGATCAGTGCCCTCCCAGGTAGGCATTGCGCACTTCATCGTTGGCCAGCAGCTCCCGCCCCGTGCCGGTCATGCGGATCTGCCCGTTGACCATCACATAGGCACGGTCCGAGAGCTTGAGCGCATGGTTGGCGTTCTGCTCCACCAGGAAGATGGTCATGCCTTCCTGGGCCAGCTCACGCAGGGTCGCGAAGATCTGCTTGACCACGATCGGCGCCAACCCCAGCGAGGGCTCGTCGAGCAGCAGCAGGCGCGGCCGGCTCATCAGCGCACGGGCGATGGCGAGCATCTGCTGTTCGCCACCGGACATGGTCATCGCCCGTTGCGTGCGCCGCTCCTTGAGCCGTGGAAACAACGCGTACATGCGCTGCATGTCCGCGTCGGCATGCGTGTCGCCGATGGGGATGGTGCCCATCATCAGGTTCTCTTCGACCGTCATGTCCGGAAATACCCGCCGCCCTTCCGGGGATTGGGCGATGCCGTTGGAGGCGATGTAGTGCGGCGTCTTGCGCGTGATGTCGGTGCCTTCGTAGAGAATCTGCCCCGAGGCGGCGCGTGGCTGGCCGAAGATCGACATCAGGAGCGTCGACTTGCCCGCGCCGTTGGCGCCGATCAGGCTGACGGTCTCGCCTTTGTCGATGTGCATCGACACCTTGCGCAGGGCCTGGATCGGCCCGTAGAACACGTCCAGGTCGCGCAGTTCGAGAATCGCTCCGCTCATGCCAGTTCCTCTTCGTCGGCGCCCAGGTAGGCGGCAATCACCGTGGGGTTGTTGCGAATGTCCTGGGGCGCACCCTCGGCGATGACGTTGCCGTGGTCGAGCACGACGATGTGGTCGGAAATGCTCATGACCATGCCCATGTCATGCTCGATCAGCACCACGGTGATGTCGTGTTCGTCGCGCAGCACCCGGATCATCCGGCTCAGGGCTTCGGTTTCCTGGGGGTTGAGACCGGCAGCAGGCTCGTCCAGGCAGATGATGCCGGGCCGCGTGCACATGGCCCGAGCGATCTCCAGCCGGCGTTGCTGGCCGTAGGACAGTTCTCCGGCCAGGCGGTTGGCGCAGTCGACCAGGTCGACCACCTCCAGCCAGTAGAAGGCATGGTCGAGCGCCTCGCTCTCGGACTGCCGGTAGCCCGGCGTATTGAGCACGCCGGCCAGCAGGTTGCGGTTGACCCACATGTGCTGGGCCACCAGCAGGTTCTCCACCACCGACATTTCCCGGAACAGGCGGATGTTCTGGAAGGTGCGCGCCAGGCCGGCGCGGTTGACCAGGTGGGTGCCGCCGAACATCTTGTAGTACACCCGGTTGGCGAAACGCGACGGCGAGAAGAAGTCCGTTGCCTCGAAACGCTCGCCCAGCAGCTGAATGATGTCGGTGCGCGCGCCGCGCAGGTTCAGCTCGATCCGACCGCCACTGGCCTTGTAGAAGCCCGTCAGGCAGTTGAACACGGTGGTCTTGCCCGCCCCGTTGGGGCCGATCAGGGCGAAGATCTGGTTGCGCTTGACCTTCAGGCTGACGTCGCTGAGCGCCTTGATCCCGCCGAACTGCATCATCAGGTTGTCGACCGACAACACGACCTCATCGCTCATGGCGCCACTCCTTTACGCGGGACTACGCCGGCACGGCTGATACGGATCAACCCGCGCGGACGCCAGATCATCATCAACACCATCAGCACGCCGAACAGCAGCACCCGGTACTCGGAGAAGCTGCGCAGCAGCTCGGGGGCCACGGTCAGCACGAAGGCGGCGATCACCACGCCGACCGTCGAACCCATGCCGCCCAGTACCACGATGGCCAGGATCAGCGCCGACTCGAAGAAGGTGAAGGACGACGGGTTGACGAAGCCCTGGTAGGTGGCGAAGAACACCCCGGCCAGGCCGGCCGTGGAAGCGCCCAGGGTGAACGCCGAGAGCTTCACCAGCACATGGTTGAGCCCCATCGAGCGACAGGCGATCTCGTCCTCGCGCAGCGCCTCCCAGGCCCGGCCGATGGGCATGCGCGTCAGCCGGTGCTTGATGTAGAGCACCGCCAGCACGACGATGAACAGCACGGCATAGATGAACAGGAATTTCAGGTTGGGGTTGTAGTCGATGCCGAAGAACTCGTGGAACGGCACGCCCCCGTCCTTGGCCCGCCGCCCGAATTCCAGGCCGAAGAAGGTCGGCGACGGCGCCGGCATGCCGTTCGGCCCGCCGGTGAACGACAGCCAGTTGTTCAGCACCAGGCGGATGATCTCGCCGAACCCGAGCGTGACGATGGCCAGGTAGTCGCCGTGCATGCGCAACACCGGGAAGCCCAGCACGCAACCGGCCAGGGCCGCCGCGATGGCCGCCAGCGGCAGCACGCTCCAGAAGCCCAGCCCCAGGTACTGGTAGCCCAGCGCCAGGCCATAGGCCCCGATCGCGTAGAAGGCGACGTAGCCCAGGTCGAGCAGACCGGCCAGGCCCACCACGATGTTCAGGCCCAGGCCCAGCAACACGTAGATCAGCCCGAGGATGACCACAGTCAGCAGGTACTTGTTGGCGAAGACCGGGAAGACGATGGCGATCACGATCAGCGCCGGGATGATCCAGCGCAGCCGCGACTTGTAGTCCGGCGCCAGCACGTGCACGCCCGAGCCACCGCGCTCGAACCCGTGCAGCACGCGCTGCCCGGCGGCGGTCTGGAAGTACAGGCTGAGCACGAAGCGCCCGATCATCACCACGCCCACCAGCCAGGCGACCCGTGCAGGGTGGGCATTGAAGCTGTAGCCATCGAGCACCACGCCGACCACCGGACCGAACACGATCAGCGCCAGCAGGCCCGCCACCACGGTTTCCAGCAGGCTGCGCTTGAGGCTGAAGGCCGGGGCGGCAGGGGCGGACGCGACAGAAGAAGTTGAAGGCGTCATGTTCATACCTTGGCCACCAGGGGACGACCCAACAGGCCCTGCGGCCGGAAGATGAGGATCAGCACCAGCAACGAGAAGCTGAACACGTCCTTGTAGTCGGAGTTGATGAGTCCCGAGAACAGCGATTCGGAGATCCCCAGGATGATCCCGCCGAGCATGGCGCCGGGCAGCGAGCCGATGCCGCCGAGCACAGCGGCGGTGAACGCCTTGATGCCGATGATGAAGCCGGCGTAGAAGTCGAAGGTGCCGTAGTTGAGGGTGATCAACACGCCGGCGAGCGCAGCCATCACCGCGCCGATGACGAACACGTAGGAGATCACCCGGTCGGTGTTGATCCCCAGGATGGAAGCCATCTTGCGGTCTTGCTGGGTGGCGCGGCACATGCGCCCGAGCTTGGTGTACTTGATCACGTAGGTGAGCACACCCATGCCGACGAAGGCGGCGATCAGGATGAAGATCTTGGTGTAGGTCAGCTGCACGAACCCGCTGCCCACGTCGATGCGCAAGGCCCCTTCGAGGAGCGTGGGGACACCCTGCTGGCGGGCACCCTGGCTGATCTGGGCGTAGTTCTGCAGGATCAGGGAAATGCCGATGGCGCTGATCAGCGGCGCCAGGCGCGTGGAGTTGCGCAGGGGTTTGTAGGCGATGCGCTCGATGGTGAAACCGTAGACGCCGGTCACCACGACGGTGAACAGCAACGTGCCGAGCATCAGCAACGGGAAGGATTCGATGCCGAACCAGGCCAGCAATGCCAGGCTGATCGCCGCGAGGTACGCGGAGATCATGTACACCTCGCCGTGCGCGAAGTTGATCATGCCGATGATGCCATAGACCATTGTGTAGCCGATGGCGATCAGGCCATAGACCGACCCGAGGGTCAGGCCGTTGACCAGTTGCTGCAGGAAAATACCATCCATAACGCAATCTCACCTGATCGAGACCGCACCCTGAGGCGCGCACGGCTGCATGAAACACGACCTTGCGCTGCACGACCGGATGGGTTCACGAATGTGGAGGGGTACCGCGAAACCGTCCGGGCACCCGCTCGGACGGCTCATCGTTCTTATTGTTGTTGTTCGAGCTGGTGGTACTTGCCGTTGGCGTCCCACTGGTAGACCACGTAGTCGGAGACGGTCAGGTCGCCCTTCTTGTCCCAGCGCTTCTCGCCCATCACGGTCTTGACCGGGTTGGCCTTGAGCCATTCGGCGGCGTCCTCGCCCTTGTTCGAACCGGCGCCGTTGAAGGCCGCCGCCAAGGCCTGGATCGAGGCGTAGGCGTACAGGGTGTAGCCCTCAGGCTCGGTGCCGCCCTTGCGGAACTGCTCGACCACGGCCTTGCTGTCGGGCAGCAGGCGCGGGTCGGCGCCGAAGGTCATGTAGACGCCATTGGTGTACTGCGCACCGCCTGCGGTGGCAACCAGTTCGTCGGTGACGATGCCGTCGTCGGACATGAATGCCACGTCCTTGAGCCCTTGCTCACGCAGCTGGCGCACCAGCGGGCCGGCCTCCGGGTGCAGGCCGCCGAAGTAGACCACGTCGGCACCGGCGGCACGGATCTTGGTCACCACGGCGCTGAAGTCCTTCTCGCCACGGGTCAGGCCCTCGTAGAGCACCGGCTTGACGCCCCGCTTCTCCAGCTGGGCCTTGGTCGCGTCGGCCAGGCCCTGGCCGTAGGTGTCCTTGTCGTGCAACACCACGACCTTCTTGCCCTTGAGCACGTCGACGATGTAGTCGCCGGCGACCACCCCCTGCTGATCGTCACGACCGCACATGCGGAACATGCCCATCATGCCGCGCTCGGTGACCTGTGGGTTGGTGGAGCCTGGGGTGATGGCGATCACGCCGGCTTCGTCGTACACCTCCGAGGCCGGAATGGTCGAGGACGAGCAGAAGTGACCGACCACGCCAGCGACCTTGTCCTGATCGACCAGGCGGTTGGCGACCGACACGGCCTGCTTGGGCTCGCAGGCATCGTCCCCCCTGACCAGCACGATCTTCTCGCCGTTGACCCCACCGGCGGCGTTGATCTGGTCGGCCGCGGCCTGCGCGCCCTTCATGTACTGCTCGCCGAACGCCGCGTTCGCACCGGTCATGGGCCCGGCGACACCGATCTTGAGGTCGGCCTGTGCATAGGATGAAAGGCCCAGCACCGACGCCACGGCAATGGCCAATACGCCTTTTCTGTAGAACGATTGCGACATGAGGTAGTGCTCCTGGAATTGTTATGGTCTAGGCACTGCAACTTCAGCCTCTAGCCCTGAGCAAGCGGCGTGCCATGCACCGGCTTTCGCCGGGCCCTGGATGACGAAGACGCCAGACAGAGCGCCGCGCGAGGTGGCGTCACGGCACGTGCAACCGTCAAGCACGTGCCTGTCGCCACCTTCCGTGCGCGGACGGCGCAACCACGGCGCGCCATCATTGCAACCCGGAACGCGCCAGTACCTGCGCGGGCGTGTAACAGCCAGCGTCACCGAAGTGCACAACGCCGGTGCGTGACTGCTACTGCGGGCACTGTTGCGAGGCTTGAGGGGCCTGCGGGGCGTCAGTGCGCGCGCAGGCCCGACGCGTCATGCATCGCTAAAGCCGACGGCATTGGGCACAATGGCCGCTATCCCGCGCGCCTGGTGGTTTCGGCAGGCGCCGCCGACTTGGAGTCCCTACATGAGCGAGAGCGCATTCGCCGAGCGCATCGTGCACAACCTGCTCGACACTGATTTCTACAAGCTCACCATGATGCAGGGCGTCCTGCACAACTACCCGGATGCCGACGTCGAGTGGGAGTTTCGCTGCCGCAATGGCGAGGACCTGCGCCCTTACCTGGACGACATCCGCCAGCAGCTCGAGCAACTGGCCGACCTGACCCTCGACGAGGGTCAGCTGACCTTTCTGGAGCGCATCAGCTTCCTCAAGCCGGACTTCCTGCGCTTTCTGGGCCTGTTCCGTTTCAACCTGCGCTACGTGCGCATCGGCATCGAGCACGATCAGCTGTTCCTGCGCCTGCGCGGCCCCTGGCTGCACGTGATCCTGTTCGAAGTGCCGCTGCTGGCGATCATCAGCGAGGTGCGCAACCGTCACCTGCACCCGCACATGCGCCTGAGCGAGGCCCGCGATCAGCTGTACCGCAAGTTCGACTGGTTGCAGGCGCACGCCAGCGCCGACGAACTCGACGCCCTGCAGGTGGCCGACTTCGGCACGCGGCGGCGCTTTTCCAGCCAGGTCCAGGCCGAAGTGGTGCGAGTGCTGCGCGATGATTTCCCGGCGCGCTTCGTCGGCACCAGCAACGTCGACCTGGCCTGGAAGCTCGGGATCAAGCCGCTCGGCACCATGGCCCACGAATGGATCATGGCCCACCAGCAGCTCGGTCCGCGCCTGATCGACAGCCAGATCGCCGCGCTGGACTGTTGGGTACGCGAGTACCGTGGCCTGCTGGGCATCGCCCTGACCGACTGCGTCACCATGGACGCCTTTCTGCGCGACTTCGACCTGTACTTCGCCAAGCTCTTCGACGGCCTGCGTCATGATTCGGGTGATCCGATCGCCTGGGCGGAGAAAGCCATCGCACACTATCGCCAGTTGGGCATCGACCCGATGACCAAGACCCTGGTGTTCTCCGACGGGCTCGACTTGCCACGCTCGTTGGCAATCTTCCGGGCCCTGCGCGGTCGGATCAACGTGAGCTTCGGCATCGGCACCAACCTGACCTGTGACATCCCGGGCGTGACGCCGATGAGCATCGTGGTCAAGATGACCGATTGCAACGGCTCGCCGGTGGCCAAGATTTCCGACGAGTCTGCCAAGACGCAGTGCCGCGACGAGAACTTCGTCACCTACCTGCGCCATGTGTTCAAAGTCCCCAACAAGGAGTAACCCATGCAAGCCAGCCAGCAGGAGATCATCCAGCAGCTCAAGGTCCAGCCGCCGATCGCCGATGATGCGGCCCTGGAGACCGAGATCGCCCGGCGTGTGGCGTTCATCAAGCAGTGCCTGGGCAATGCCGGGCTGAAGTCACTGGTACTCGGGATCAGTGGCGGCGTCGACTCGCTGACCGGTGCGCTGCTGGCGCAGCGTGCGGTGCGTGAGCTGCGCGAGGAGACCGGCGACGTGGCGTACCGGTTCGTCGCCGTGCGCCTGCCCTACCACGTGCAAAAGGACGAACACGACGCCCAGGCCTGCCTGGACGTGATCAAGCCCGACGAGATACAGACGGTGGACATCGCACCGGCCGTGCGTGCGCTGGTGGCCAATGTGAAGGCGCTGGACGACAGCTCGGCAAGCACCAAGGACTTCGTGGTCGGCAACGTCAAGGCACGCATGCGCATGGTGGCCCAGTACACCATCGCAGGCGCCTGCCAGGGGCTGGTGATCGGCACCGACCATGCGGCCGAAGCGGTGATGGGTTTCTTCACTAAGTTCGGCGACGGCGCGTGCGACCTGGCGCCGCTCAGTGGCCTGGTGAAGCATCAGGTACGCGCCATGGCCCGCCTCATGGGCGCACCGGCGAACCTGGTGGAGAAGGTGCCGACCGCGGATCTCGAGGACCTGGAGCCCGGCAAACCGGACGAGGCGGCCCATGGGATCACCTATGCCGAGATCGACGCGTTCCTGCACGGCCAGCCGGTGAGCGATCACGTCGCCGAGGTCATCCTGTCGGCCTACCGCAAGACCCAGCACAAGCGCGAACTGCCGTTCGCGCCGTGACGGCGCCTCGGGGAGCGGGACGATCGTCGCCCGCTCCCTGGCCGCATCAGGCGTGCGTCACTTGACGACGACCTTGCCCTTCATCAGCGCCATGTGCCCGGGGAAGGTGCAGAAGAACATGTAATCGCCGCCGGCCTCCAGCTTGGACAGGTCGAGGGTGATGGTGTCTTGCTTTTCAGGCGCGCCGATCATCTTGGTGTAGGCGATGATGCGGGGGTCGTCCGTCTTGAGGTATTCCTTGTCCAGCCCCTGGCTCATGCCTTCGTTGGCGATGGACTGGGCGTCTTCCGTCTTGCTGATCACCAGGTTGTGGCCCATCACGTTCTTCGGCAGGTTGCCCGAGTGGATGAGCGTAACCGTGAACGCCTTGCAGCTCTTGTCGACGGTGAAGGCCTGGGTGGTGTAGGACATCTGGTCGGTCGACTCGACCGTGACTGCGCACTCCGCGGCGAAGGCGCTGGTGCTGGCGAGCGTGAACAGGGATACCGCGACCGCTTTGAGGAACATCGTGAATCTCCTTGGCAGGGATGGCCGTCTGTGGCTCACCGATCCGTCTCGAGCGAGAAGAGAGCACGAAGATCGATCGGTTGAAACCTTGTATGGACGGCATGCAAAAAATCTTGAGGCGCATCTTGCCCCTTTGATAGACGATTGAACAATCGTTCATTTAGGAGTCGTCACCATGTCGTTCACTCATTTCATGAAAGGCTTCCTGGCCGCCTACGCCTGCGGCGCCACCGGTGCGCCCGTCTGCGAATTCGCTCGCCCCGAATGACCGGGCTGGCCGTGAACGGCTGAGCGTCTTACCCTAGGCCCAGTCTTTCACTGGAGATGATCGATGTCCCTACGTTCCGTGTGTGTCTTCTGCGGTGCCAGCACTGGCGCCAACCCTCTCTACCGTGAAGCGGCGGTCGCCCTGGGCCGCACCCTGGCCGAGCGTGGAACGACGCTGGTCTATGGCGGCGGCGCCGTGGGCCTGATGGGTATCGTCGCCGATGCGGCGCTGGCGGCCGGCGGCGAGGTGATCGGCATCATCCCGCAAAGCCTCAAGGATGCCGAGATCGGTCACACTGGCCTGACCCGCCTGGAAGTGGTCGACGGCATGCACGCGCGCAAGGCCCGCATGGCCGAGCTGAGCGACGCCTTCATCGCCTTGCCGGGTGGGCTGGGGACGCTGGAAGAACTGTTCGAAGTCTGGACCTGGGGCCAGCTGGGCTATCACGCCAAGCCGCTGGGGCTGCTGGACGTGAATGGTTTCTACGAGAAGCTGGGCAGCTTTCTCGATCACATCGTCGACGAGGGGTTCGTACGGCCCCAGCATCGTGCGATGTTGCGGCTGGGCCGTGAGGCGGGAGAATTGCTGGAAGGCATGGCGCGGATGGAGACGCCGGTGGTGCCGAAGTGGGTCGAAAGCAACCCAGGATGAACCTGGGGGACAGGGGCGCTCAGGGTGTAGCGCCACTGGCATGACGCTTTCGACAGGCCTCATCGCTGGCAAGCCAGCTCCCACAGTCTGCGCAGGATTTTGCCAGCTCCTGCAGCAGGGTGAGCAAGATTTCACTAGAGCACCCTGTGGGGAGCTTGCCCGCGATCGGCCCTGGAAGGGCCGCACGCGTCATGCCTCCTACCCTCAGCGCGGCAAGGCCGGCTGACGCGGCTTGCGTCCACCCTTGCCGCCCTTGGCAGCCTCCTTGCGCTCCTTCGCCGCCTGCTGGTTGCGTGCGAAAGCCTCGGCCTTGGCCTGCTCACGCTTGTCCCAGGGCTTGCTGCCATCGCTGGCGCGCGGCGGCAGGCCGGTGTGCTGGCTGAGGATCTTCTGGTCCTTGGCGACCTTGTGGCTGCCGGCCGGCGTGGAGTTCTTGCGGCGTGCACTCTGGTAGCTGTCGGACTGCGGCTGATGCAGCGGGATCAACTGGTGCTTGCCAGGACCGATCAGGTCGGCACGGCCCATGCGCTCGAGGGCTTCACGCAGCATCGGCCAGCCCTTCGGATCGTGGTAGCGCAAGAAAGCCTTGTGCAGGCGACGCTGCTCCTCGCTCTTGACGATCTCCACGCCTTCGCTCTTGTAGGTGACCTTGCGCAGCGGGTTCTTGCCCGAATGGTACATGGCCGTGGCCGACGCCATGGGCGACGGATAGAACGCCTGTACCTGGTCGGCCCGGAAGCCATTGCCCTTGAGCCACAGCGCCAGGTTCATCATGTCTTCGTCGGTGGTGCCGGGGTGGGCGGCGATGAAGTACGGGATCAGGTACTGCTCCTTGCCCGCTTCCTTCGAGAACTTCTCGAACATGCGCTTGAAGCGGTCATAGGTGCCCATGCCCGGCTTCATCATCTTGTCCAGCGGACCACGCTCGGTGTGTTCTGGCGCGATCTTCAGGTAGCCGCCGACGTGGTGAGTGACCAGTTCCTTGACGTACTCCGGCGACTCGACCGCCAGGTCGTAGCGCAGGCCCGAAGCAATCAGGATCTTCTTCACCCCCGGCAGCGCGCGTGCCTTGCGGTACAGCGAGATCAGCGAGCTGTGGTCGGTGTTGAGGTTCTCGCAGATGCCAGGGAAGACGCACGACGGCTTGCGGCAGTGCTTCTCGATGTCCGGGCTCTTGCAGGCGATGCGGTACATGTTGGCGGTCGGCCCGCCGAGGTCGGAGACCACGCCGGTGAAGCCTGGCACCTTGTCGCGCATCTCTTCGATTTCGTGCAGGATCGACTCGTGCGAGCGGTTCTGGATGATTCGCCCTTCGTGTTCGGTGATCGAGCAGAACGTGCAGCCGCCGAAGCAGCCACGCATGATGTTCACCGAGAAGCGGATCATCTCGTAGGCCGGGATGCGCTCCTTGCCGTAAGCCGGGTGCGGCACGCGCGCGTAGGGCATGCCGAACACGTAGTCCATTTCCTCGGTGGTCATCGGAATGGGCGGCGGGTTGAACCACACGTCCGCCTCGCCATGCTTCTGCACCAAGGCCCGTGCGTTACCGGGGTTGGTTTCCAGGTGCAGCACGCGGTTGGCATGGGCGTACAGCACCGGGTCGTTGCGCACCTTCTCGAACGAGGGCAGGCGAATCACCGACTTGTCGCGGGTCATGCCCGGGCTGTCGAGGATCTGCACCACCTTGGCTTCGTTCGGGTCCTCGACCTCGCCCTTGGCCTGCTCGATGGCGCACGCTTGGGTGTCCTGCGTGTTGACGTAGGGGTTGATGATCTTGTCGACCCGGCCAGGCCGGTCGATGCGGGTCGAGTCGATCTCGAACCAGCCCTGCGGCGTGTCACGGCGCACGAAGGCGGTGCCGCGCACGTCGGTGATGCTTTCGATGCTTTCGCCGAACGCCAGGCGCTGGGCCACCTCGACCACTGCACGCTCGGCGTTGCCGAACAGCAGGATGTCGGCGCAGGCGTCGATCAGGATCGAATGGCGGACCTTGTCCTGCCAGTAGTCGTAGTGCGCGATGCGGCGCAGCGACGCCTCGATGCCGCCGAGCACGATCGGCACGTGCTTGTACGCTTCCTTGCAGCGCTGGCTGTACACCAGGCTGGCCCGATCAGGCCGGCTGCCGGCCAGACCACCGGGGGTGTAGGCGTCGTCGGAGCGAATCTTCTTGTCGGCGGTGTAGCGGTTGATCATCGAGTCCATGTTGCCGGCCGCGACGCCGAAGAACAGGTTCGGCTCGCCGAGCTTCATGAAGTCGTCCTTCGACTGCCAGTTCGGCTGGGCGATGATGCCCACGCGGAAGCCCTGGGCTTCCAGCAGCCGGCCGATGATCGCCATGCCGAACGACGGATGGTCGACATAGGCATCGCCGGTCACGATGATGATGTCGCACGAATCCCAGCCGAGCTGATCCATCTCCTCCCTGCTCATGGGCAGGAACGGCGCCGGTCCGAAGCATTCGGCCCAGTATTTGGGATAGTCGTAGAGAGGCTTGGCTGCGTGCATGTCAATGACCAGTCTTGGTGTGCAGGGAAATCGCGGGCGCGGAATATAGCACAAAAAATGATCACATCCGACGGTGGTGGTCGGATTCATCCCTGTGATCCAGCCATCTGCTGTTCGCAGAAGGAAGCTGGGGGTCACTTCACGAGGACCACAGGAGGCCATGCCTTTCAACGTCTTTGAGAAAAGCCCCAAAACATGATTATTTTTGATCATATCAGGTGATGCCTGAACCAAATCCGGCTGAATTTTTCTCAATTTCGACTCGAAATCGACGTAAGACGCGATTTCAGCAAAGACGTCGAAAAGCATGCCATAGGATGCCCACACCGCCTTGTCGAAAGACCGCGTCAACTTACGCGGGTCGACCTATCGATTCTGCCAGTTGTCTGGCCTTTGCCACTGACCTTAGGGTGCAGGAGAGACACTGGCTAGGGCTTCGTCACAGGAATGCAATCATGAAATTTTTTTACAAAGGGCAGCGACTTTGCACCCTGTCGACGCGTACACACCATGAAGGGCACTTTGATTTCGACGGTCATTTGCTTGCGCTGCGGTGTGGCAGCTTCAACGTCCTCATAGCCAGTGACAGCATTCGGTCACCCTGCCACTTCTTGCATGCAGCCGATCATACCCACGAACGCTTCGCGCCTTACGGTACACGAAACGGACACACGGGCCTGCCAGGCTTTAAAGGTGAGCATCAGGATCCGCACAATCAGGGCTATATGCTAGGGAATGGGTATCGCACCTACAGTCCGACCTTGATGCGCTTCGTACGACCCGATCATGAAAGCCCATTCGGAAAAGGTGGCGTCAACAGCTATGCGTACGTTTCAGGTGACCCAATCAACCGGATTGACCCGACCGGACGTTTTTTCGAACTGATCAAATCGGCGTTCTACAGGCTGTTCACAAAAAAAACCTATCAAGGACGTATCGAAGCAAAATTTGGCGACATTGTTGTCTTTTCTGGACCGGAGCGAACGGATGATCGCTTGCCAACGCTGTATATCAACGCTCATGGTTCATCAGCGGGCTACATCAGTGGAGGACCTCGAGGAGCAGCGCTTCACGACGCTGGCAGCCTGTATCGCATGCTCAAGAGCATGAACATACCAATAGAGGGTCGCCAGACCCATGTATTTGCGTGTGAAACAGCCCAGCCGAACTCCATCACAGGCAGGTCGTTCATTGACAATCTGAGCAGCATGACCGGCGCGCAGTCTTCCGGCTACATGGGTACGGTTCCTATCCATGGCTATGAAAAAGGAAACACCTATGTCGTGCGAAAGATGCTTACACTTCCTCACCATGGCACTGTTTCGACTAAAACAAGGGCTGGCACGATCCGCAACCCTGAAAAGCTCGGTATACGGCCAGACTTGAATGTATGATCGCTGCTCCATTTTTTCCACACCCGCAGAACGTAATACGATCCCGCCAGGAGCGCCGGACTGACGAACAACTCAGCAGCGGCTTACTCGTCATCGTCGAAATTGTAACTGCCCGGCGCCAGGTTCTCGAACCGGGTGTACTTGCCGATGAACGCCAGCCGCACGAAGCCGATCGGGCCGTTACGCTGCTTGCCGATGATGATCTCGGCGATGCCCTTGTGCTCGGTCTCCGGGTGATACACCTCGTCACGGTAGACGAACATGATCACGTCGGCGTCCTGCTCGATGGCGCCCGATTCACGCAGGTCGGAGTTGACCGGGCGCTTGTTGGGCCGCTGTTCGAGGGAGCGGTTGAGCTGTGACAGAGCGACGACCGGGCAGTTGAACTCCTTGGCCAGGGCCTTGAGGGAGCGGGAGATCTCGGAGATCTCGTTGGTCCGGTTGTCGCCGGCCGAGCCGGGGATCTGCATCAGCTGCAGGTAGTCGACCATGATCAGGCCGATCTCGCCGTGTTCGCGGGCCAGACGCCGGGTGCGGGCACGCATTTCCGAGGGGCTGATGCCGGCGGTGTCGTCGATGAACAGCTTGCGGTCATTGAGCAGATTCACCGCCGAGGTCAGCCGGGGCCAGTCGTCATCGTCCAGCTGACCGGAACGCACCTTGGTCTGGTCGATGCGGCCCAGGGACGAAAGCATACGCATGATCAGCGATTCGCCGGGCATCTCCAGCGAGAACACCAGCACGGCCTTATCGCTGCGCAGCACGGCGTTTTCCACCAGGTTCATGGCGAAGGTGGTCTTGCCCATCGAGGGGCGGCCGGCGACGATGATCAGGTCGGCCGGCTGCAGGCCGCTGGTCTTTTCGTCCAGGTCGGTGTAGCCGGTGGAGATACCGGTGATGTCACTGTCGGAGTTGAACAGCGTGTCGATCCGGTCGATGGCCTTGGTCAGCAGCTCGTTGACGCCGACCGGACCACCGGTCTTGGGGCGCGCCTCGGCGATCTGGAAGATCTGTCGCTCGGCGTCATCGAGGATTTCCTCGGCGTTGCGTCCCTGGGGGTTGAAGGCGTTGTCGGCGATGTCGGTGCTGATGCTGATCAGTTGCCGCAGCGTGGCGCGCTCGCGGATGATCTGCGCATAGGCCTTGATGTTGGCCACCGACGGGGTGTTCTTGGCCAGTTCGCCCAGGTAGCCCAGACCACCGATCTGCGACGACATCCCTTCCTTCTCGAGCTGCTCGTGCAGCGTGACCACGTCGAACGGCTGGTTGAGGTCGACCAGCTTGTGGATCGCGCGGAAGATCAGGCGATGGTCATGCCGATAGAAGTCGCCGTCCGAGACCTGGTCCAGTACCCGCTCCCAGGCATTGTTGTCCAGCATCAGGCCGCCGAGCACGGCCTGTTCGGCCTCGACGGAATGCGGAGGTACCTTGAGCGCTGCAGTCTGCAGGTCCAGTTGTTCGGCGTTTGCGATCTCGTTCATGTCCACCGGGAAATCTGGGTGATGAAAAACACAAAGGGCACGACCTGCTGTGCAGGACCGTGCCCGATGTTAACCGGCCGGACCACGAGGGGCCAGCCGATCGGTACCGCTTAGGCTGCGACGACGACCACGCGAACGGTGGCTTCAACGTCGCTGTGCAGGTGCACGGCAACGTCGTATTCGCCGACGTTACGGATGGTGCCATTCGGCAGACGCACTTCAGCCTTGGCCACTTCGACGCCGGAGGCGGTCAGGGCATCAGCGATGTCGTGGGTGCCGATCGAACCGAACAGCTTGCCTTCATCGCCCGCGGTAGCGGTGATGGTGACTTCCAGCTCGGCCAGTTGGGCAGCGCGCGTTTCAGCGGACGTCTTACGGTCGGCAGCGGCTTTTTCCAGCTCGGCGCGACGCTCTTCGAACGCAGCCAGGTTGGCAGCGTTGGCAGCGACGGCTTTGCCGAACGGCAGCAGGAAGTTACGGCCGTAGCCAGCCTTTACTTTCACTTTGTCGCCCAGGTTGCCCAGGTTGGCGACTTTTTCCAGCAGGATCAGTTCCATTTGGTAAAACCTCTTAACTTTTAACCTTCACCGTTCGCGGAATCGTCACCCTTGGGTGACAGGCGACCGCGAAAATCAATCAGGCTATCGACAATGGCCAGAACCACGAGCAACGGATAGGTCAGTTGCATGAACAGCACGAGCGTTACGTACATCCCGGTCAGCCAGAACCTGGCCAGCCGCTTCTGCGCCACCAGCCCGTGCAACAGGGCTGCCCCTGCCAGCATGAGCGGCACGCTGCACAGCGGGGTCAGCATCGCCAGCCCCAGATTGGGACCGAACAGCATGCCGACCACCAGCAGCGACGCCGGCGCCACGGTGAATCGCACCGCATGGAACTCGCGGCCGAAACCACCCGGGTTGTACAGTGCCGCCTGCCAGTACCGGCCCAACATCAGGGACAGCACGGTCACCAGCTGCAAGGCGGCGGCCACCAGGCCGACGAGCACCGGCACGAGTATCGTCCCGAGGCGTCCCTGCTCTTCTACCGACAGCGTCTGGTAGAAACCGCCGAGCATCTGCGGCAAGCCCTTCGCCAGGGCCTGCGCCAACGCTTCGATCGGTTCGCGGAACACCGAACCCAGGATGACCCCGTACAACAGGCCCAGCCCGACGCTGTACAACAGCACCCGGTTCCAGGAATGGCCGGCGCGCACGCACGCCGCCAGCCCCAACGTCCCCAGCAGCACCATCAAGGTGCGGGGTTCGCCGAAGAACCACCATGCAAGGCCTGGCAAGACTGCCCAGGCGATGACCGAGGTGGCATCCTTGAAACCGCGCCGCAACAGCACCAGGCTCGCCGCGGCGGCACTCAACCAGAACAACAGCGGCAACGCCGCACAACCGACCACCACCAGGGTGGCCTGCACACGACCGCGCATGATGAAATCAGCTAACGCTCGCATGCTCTATCCTTGCTACCTGTCGACTACCCGGTCTCAGCGGCCGTGGCTGTCGGTGTAGGCCAGCAGGGCCAGGAAGCGGGCGCGCTTGATAGCGGTAGCCAGCTGACGCTGATAACGAGCCTTGGTACCGGTGATACGGCTTGGAACGATCTTGCCGGTTTCGGATACGTAAGCTTTCAGGGTGTTGAGATCTTTGTAGTCGATCTCTTTCACGTCTTCAGCAGTGAAGCGGCAGAATTTACGACGACGGAAGAAACGTGCCATGTAATGGGCTCCTCAAGAAGGTCCGTGGATTACTCGTCAGCGTTGTCGCTGTTGTCGCTGTCATTGCTGTCGTCGCCATCGGCGGACTCAGAATGCTCAGGACGTTCACGACGCTCACGGCGCTCGCTGCGGTTCTCTTCGGCCTTCAGCATCTCGGACTGACCGGTAACGGCTTCGTCGCGACGGATGATCAGGTTACGGATCACGGCATCGTTGTAGCGGAAGTTGTCTTCCAGCTCGGCCAGGGCCTTGCCGGTGCACTCGACGTTCAGCATCACGTAGTGAGCCTTGTGAACGTTGTTGATCGCGTAGGCCAGTTGACGACGGCCCCAATCTTCCAGACGGTGGATCTTGCCGCCGTCTTCTTCGATCAGCTTGGTGTAGCGCTCAACCATGCCGCCGACTTGCTCGCTCTGGTCCGGGTGGACCAGGAAGATGATTTCGTAATGACGCATGAATGCTCCTTACGGGTTGTAGTCTGCCAGCGAACTGGTCAGACAAGGAGTGAATGACACTGTGTGTCTCGCCAAGAGAAAGGCGCATGCGCACCTGCCTGCGGGCAAGGGGCGCAATTGTAGAGAAGGGCGAACGGGCACGCAAGCGCAGTGGTGATTATTTGAACAGCCGCCCGGCGGCTGCTCACACCGGGAGTATCAGCGCTTGGCCTGGCGCTGACGCACGGCTTCGAACAGGCAGACGCCGGTGGCCACCGAGACGTTGAGGCTGCTGACGCTGCCGGCCATCGGCAGCTTGACCAGAAAGTCGCAATGCTCGCGGGTCAACCGACGCATGCCCTTGCCTTCGGCGCCCATGATCATCACCAGCGGGCCGGTGAGGTCCTGCTGGTAGATCTCCTGTTCGGCCTCGCCGGCCGTGCCGACCACCCACAGGCCGCGCTGCTGGAGCTTCTCCAGGGTACGCGCCAGGTTGGTGACCGCCACCAGCGGGATGACTTCGGCCGCGCCACAGGCGACCTTGCGCACCACGGCGGTCAGGGTCGCGGACTTGTCCTTGGGAATCACCACGGCCGTGGTCCCGGCGGCGTCGGCGGTGCGCAGGCAGGCGCCGAGGTTGTGCGGGTCGGTGACGCCATCGAGCACCAGGATCAGCGGTGGCCGCTCACTGCGCTCGAGCAGCTCCTCGAGCATGGCCTCGCCCCAGACCTGACTGGGGCTCACGTCGGCGACCACGCCCTGGTGCACGCCTTCGACCCAGGCATCGAGCTCACGGCGCTCGGCCTGGCCGACCGGCACACGGTTCTGCGCGGCCAGCTCCAGCAGGCGCTGCACGCGTGGCTCGCTGCGCCCATCGGAGAGCCAGATCTGCTTGACCCGCTTGGGGTGGTGGTCGAGCAGCGCCTGGACGGCATGCACCCCGTAGATTTTTTCCAACTGACTCATGAGGTGCTCTTGCCCTTGCGTGACGAACTCGACTTCGACGGCCCTTTGCGGTGCTTGGTCGGCTTGCCGCTCGACGTGTCCGACCTGTCCGATTTACCGGACTTGCCGCTGGCACTGCCACTGCGCGCCTCGCTCATCAGCGCCTGCTTCATTTCGCGGCTCTTGCGCACTTCGGCGTTGCGCTGCACGGCCTGCGCCGGGAAGTACGCCTCGGCGGCCTCGCCCTTGCGGGCACGCGAGGCCTTGGGTTTGGCTTCGGTGGCCTTTTCGGCCTTGGCCGGCGCCTCGGCCTCGCTACGCGCACGACCCGCAGACTTGCCGGTCGCGGCCTTGTCTTCTCGGCCGCCGTTCCTGCCCTTGCCCTTGTCATCGCTGGCCGTGGTGGCGCCACGTGACTTGCGGCCGATCGGCGCATCGAGCGTCGACTGGGCCACCTCGAAGTCGATCTTGCGCTCGTCGAGATCGACGCGCATGACCTTGACCTCGACGGTGTCGCCCAGGCGGAAGTGACGGCCCGTGCGCTCGCCGGACAGGCGATGGTGCACGGCATCGAAGTGGTAGTAGTCGCCCGGCAGCGCGCTGACGTGGACCAGGCCTTCGACGTAGATGTCGGTCAGCTCGACGAAGATGCCGAAACCGGTCACCGCCGTGATCACGCCAGGGAAGATCTCGCCGACGCGGTCCTTCATGTACTCGCACTTGAGCCAGTTGACCACGTCGCGCGTGGCCTCGTCGGCACGGCGCTCGGTCAGCGAGCACTGCTCGCCCAGCTGCTCCAGCGCCGCTTCGTCGTACGGGTAGATGCGCGCCTTGGGGATGCTCGCCGCGCCCGCACGCTTGACGTGCGGCGTGTCGACCTTGGAGCGGATCACGCTACGGATGGCGCGGTGTACCAGCAAATCTGGGTAACGCCGGATCGGCGAGGTGAAGTGGGTGTAGGCCTCGTAGTTCAGGCCGAAGTGGCCATTGTTCTCGACGCTGTACACCGCCTGGCTCAGCGAGCGCAGCATCACGGTCTGGATCAGGTGGAAGTCCGGGCGCCCGGCGATGCTCGCCAGCAGGGCCTTGTAGTCCTTCGGCGACGGTTCCTTGCCCTTGTGCAGGGACAGGCCCAGCTCGCCCAGGAAGGCACGCAGCTTCTCGAGGCGCTCCGGCGGCGGGCCGTCGTGCACCCGGTACAGGGCCGGCACCGCATGCTTCTGCAGGAATTCGGCCGTGGCCACGTTGGCCGCCAGCATGCATTCCTCGATCAGCTTGTGGGCATCGTTGCGCACGGTCGGGCGGATTTCCGCGATCTTGCGCTCGGACCCGAAGATGATGCGGGTTTCCTGGGTCTCGAAGTCGATCGCACCACGGGTCTGACGCGCGGCCAGCAGGACCTTGTACAGCGCATAGAGCTGCTTGAGGTCCGGCAACACGTCGCTGTACTCCTCGCGCAGGGCCTTGCCCTCGCGGGTACGGGCGTGCTCGAGCATGCTGCTGACCTTGTTGTAGGTCAGGCGGGCATGGGAGTGGATGACGGCTTCGTAGAACTGGTAGTCGACCATCTGGCCCGACTTGTTCATGGTCATCTCGCAAACCATCGCCAACCGGTCGACGTGCGGGTTCAGCGAGCACAGGCCGTTGGAGAGCTCTTCGGGCAGCATCGGCACCACGCGCTCGGGGAAGTACACCGAGTTGCCGCGCTGCTGCGCTTCGTCGTCCAGGGCCGAGCCTAGGCGAACGTAGCTGGACACGTCGGCGATGGCGACGTACAGGCGCCAGCCACCGGAGAACAGTCGCAGCTTGCCCAGGGGTTCGCAGTAGACGGCATCGTCGAAATCGCGGGCGTCTTCGCCGTCGATGGTGACGAACGGCAGGTGACGCAGGTCGATGCGCCGCTCCTTGTCCTTCTCCTCGACTTCGGAGCGGAACTTGCGCGCTTCCTTGACCACGGCCTCGGGCCAGACATGCGGAATGTCGTAGCTGCGCAGCGCGATGTCGATCTCCATGCCCGGCGCCATGTAGTTGCCGATCACTTCGACCACGTCGCCCTGGGGCTGGAAGCGTGGGGTTGGCCAGTGGGTGATCTTGATCTCGACGAACTGGCCGATACGCGCACCGCCGTTGCGACCGGCGGTGACCAGCACCTCCTGCTGGATCTTGGGGTTGTCCGGCGTGACGTAGCCGATACCGCCCTCTTCGAAGTAGCGGCCCACCACGCTTTCGTGGGCGCGGGAGACGACTTCCACCAGCGTGCCTTCGCGGCGGCCGCGGCGGTCGACACCCGAGACGCGCGCCAGCGCGCGATCGCCGTCGAACACCAGGCGCATCTGCGTCGGGCTGAGGAACAGGTCTTCGCTGCCGTCGTCGGGAATGAGGAAGCCGAAGCCATCGCGGTGGCCCGACACACGGCCGCAGATCAGGTCGAGCTTGTCTACCGGGGCATAGGTGCCACGCCGGGTATAGATTAGCTGACCGTCACGCTCCATGGCGCGCAAGCGGCGACGCAGGGCCTCGATGTCGTCTTCTTCGTGCAGGCCGAACTCGGCGGCCAGTTGTTCGCGCGCAGCCGGCTCGCCACGATCGTCGAGGTGCTGCAGGATCAGCTCACGGCTGGGAATGGGATTCTCGTATTTTTCCGCTTCTCGGGCGGCCTCGGGATCGAGGGATTGCCAATCGGCCATCAGGAGGGGTTCACCTTGGTGTATATAGGGAGAGAGTTTGGCATAGACGTATTGAAACCGGAAATGTCGGCGTTGGACAGCCCCGTCGGCGGGCATCGAGCGCTGATACCGGCGAATGAAATCAAGACGTTGAAAAATTTCGCTATTTTTTTCGATCGGGGGCTTTACAGCCTCAGGACCCGCCCGTATAGTGCGCACCACAACGACGGACACCCGACGTTGTAGTCGAGAATGGCAACGATGTAAAGCAGTAAAGCATCCTGTGATTTCGATGATGTGCCCAGGTGGCGGAATTGGTAGACGCGCTGGTTTCAGGTATCAGTGACTTAACGGTCGTGGAAGTTCGAGTCTTCTCCTGGGCACCAAGATTTTCAAGTGATAGACGCTTCGGGTCTGTCACCGCAGCATCAGACGTAACGCTCGAACGTTGCAGTCTGAAGAAGTAAAGCTTTGCCCAGGTGGCGGAATTGGTAGACGCGCTGGTTTCAGGTATCAGTGACTTAACGGTCGTGGAAGTTCGAGTCTTCTCCTGGGCACCATCTAAAAACCCACTAGCTTGCTAGTGGGTTTTTTCTTGCCTGTCGTTTGGCGATCCCGTCATGTTGCCCGCAACGCCTCGTCTCCCCCGCCGCGCTCGATGAATTTTCCTCCATCCGGCCACATGAGAAACGATTTCGTTTACCATTGTTTCCAAATATGTAGCCGTAAGCGAGGAACCACCCGCATGACGATCCGTCCGCACACGCTGATGCGCACCTTGGCCGCCGCCGCGCTGAGCCTGGTCATCGGCACGCCCGCCGCCCTGGCCGATGCGCCCGTCACGCTGACGATGTACAACGGTCAGCACAAGGAGATCGGCGAGGCCATCGCCAAGGCCTATGAGGCCAAGACCGGCATCCATATCGATATCCGCAAGGGTAGCAGTAATCAGCTGGCCAGCCAGATCATCGAGGAAGGCGACCGCTCGCCGGCCGACATCCTCTACACCGAGGAGTCGCCGCCGCTGAACAACCTGGGCGAGCTGGGGCTGCTGGCGAAGATCGACGACGCCACGCTGAACATGCTGCCCAAGGAATACGTCGCCGCCAACGGCACCTGGATGGGTGTGACGGCGCGTACGCGGGTCGTGGTGTTCAACCCGAAGAAGATCGACGAAAGCGAACTGCCTAAATCGGTCATGGACTTCGCCAACCCGGAATGGGACGGTCGTGTCGGCTTCGTGCCGACCAGCGGTGCCTTCCAGGAACAAGCCGTGGCCATCCTGAAGATGCACGGGCGTGAAGCGGCCGAGGAATGGCTGACTGGGCTCAAGGCCTTCGGCAAGACCTACACCAACAACATGGTGGCGCTCAAGGCGGTCGAGAAAGGCGAAGTCGCTGCCGTGCTGGTCAACAACTACTACTGGTACGCCCTGGAGCGCGAGCGCGGCAAGCTGGACTCCAAACTCTACTACCTGGCCGATGGCGACGCCGGTGGCCTGGTGACCATCTCGGGCGCCGCAGCCGTCAAGGCCAGCAAGCACCCCAAGGAAGCTCAGGCGCTGCTGAATTGGATGGCCAGCGAAGAAGGCCAGCGCGTGATCACTCAGACCACGGCCGAATACCCCCTGCACAAAGGCATGGTGTCCGACCGTGGCCTGAAGCCGTTCGACGAGCTGCGTCCGCCGAAGATCACCCCGGCCGACCTCGGCAATGCCGAAGAAGCCTTGGAACTCGAGCGTGAGGTCGGTCTGCTCTGATGACTGCTGCCCTGCCCGAGCCGGCCCTGGTTCGTTACGTACCCCGCCGCAAGCGCCCCTCGATCTGGGTGGTGCTGCCGGTGCTGTTCCTGGTAGCGATGAGCCTGCTGCCCCTTTTGTACGTCGCCATCAAGGCCTGGGAGGCCGGCTGGCAGGAAGCGCTGCACCTGCTCTGGCGGCCCTTCGTCTGGGGCCTGCTGCGCAATACGCTGCTGCTCATGGTCGGCGTCACCGCCACCTGCCTGGTGGTCGGCCTGGCGCTGGCCTGGCTGCTGGAGCGCAGCGACTTGCGCGGTCGGCGCCTGTGGGGCGTGGTACTGTGCCTGCCGTTCGCGGTGCCGTCGTTCGTCTCCAGCTTCACCTGGGTGTCGCTGAGTTCGAGCTTCGAAGGGCTGGGCGGGGCGATCCTGATCATGGCGCTGTCCAAGTACCCGCTGATCTTCCTGCCGGTGGCCGCCACCCTGCGCAACGTCGACACCTCCCTGGAGGAGTCGGCGCGCACCTTGGGATGCAGCCGCTGGGGCGTATTCTTCAAGGTCACCCTGCCGCTGCTGTGGCCGGCCATGATCGGCGGCGCCCTCTTGATCGCCCTGCACATGCTGGTGGAGTTCGGCGCGCTGTCGATCCTCGGCCTGCAGACCTTCACCACGGCGATCTACCAGCAGTTCGAACTGGAGTTCAGCAATGCCAACGCGGCCATGCTCTCGGCGGTGCTGCTGGCGTTGTGCCTGGTCATGCTCTGGCTCGAACTGCGGGTGCGCGGCAAGGCCCGCCACGTGCGCATCGGCCAGGGCGTCGCACGCCGCGCCGCGCCGGTCAGGCTGCGCGGCTGGGCCGTGCTCGGGCAGTTGTTCTGCCTGGGGCTGGCCATCCTGGGGAGCGGCATCCCGCTGGCGATGCTCGGCTACTGGCTCAGCGTCGGTTCGTCGGCGGCCTTCCCGGTCGCTGCCATCGGCAAGGCCCTGCTGACGTCGCTGTCGGTCTCCCTGGGCGGCGCGGGCTTCTGCGTGCTGCTGGCACTGCCGATCAGCTTCCTGGTGGTGCGCTACAAGGGGCGCCTGGCGATCTGGGCCGAGCGGCTGCCTTATCTGCTGCATGCCCTGCCCGGCCTGGTCATCGCCCTGACCCTGGTATTCTTCGCGCTGCACCATGTGCCGGCGCTCTACCAGACCACGGCCTTGCTGATTCTGGCCTACGCCATGCTCTTCCTGCCCCTGGCGCAGGCGCCGGTGCGCACCGCCCTGAACAAGGCCTCGCCCACCCTCGAAGAGGCTGCCCGCACCTTGGGCGCCAGCAGCTTCGCGGCGTTCTACCGGGTCACCCTGCCGATCATCTTCCCGGCCCTGGCGGCGGCGTTCGCGCTGGTGTTCCTGGACGCGATGAAAGAGCTGACGGCGACCCTGCTGCTCAGCCCGACCGGCATGACCACCCTGGCGACCGAAGTGTGGGCCCACACCGCCAACGTGGAGTTCGCGGCGGCGGCGCCGTATGCGGCGCTGTTGATCGTGGTGTCGGGATTGCCGGTGTACCTGCTGACGACGCGGATGTACCTGAACAAGGCGTGAAGAAGGGTCCAGGCGCGGGTTGGCCTGGGCTGTTCACGCACAAGATGGCTCGCTGCGTGCGTGCCGCTGGCGTGGAGCTGGTGACATGAGCCACAAAAGCCTGGGGGCAACTTCAGGTTCCCACACTTCCTGCCAGCGTCCATACACCCTGTAAACCCGCACAGCCAACGTCCTCCCCTGCTCAAGCCTTGAACTGCCCCAGGCTCGCCCGCAGCTGCCCTGCCAGGTCGTCCAGCACCTTGCTGCTGGCCGTGGTCTGCATCACCACCGCAGCGGAGCGCTCGGCCTGGGCATGGATGGTTTCCACCCGACCGCGCACGGCCTGAGCACCGCTGGCCTGTTGCTCGGCAGCGCGGGTAGCCAGGCCGATGGCGGCATGCACCTGCTCCACCGCCGCTTGCACCGACTGCTGGCGCCGTTCGTTGTCGCGCAGCACCAACAGGCCTTCTTTGGCCTTGAGACCGGCCTGGCCGATGCTGGCCACCGCTTCCTTCGCGCCTTTCTGCAACGCAGCGATGTGCGCCTGGATATCGCCCGTGGAACGTTGCGTCTTGCTGGCCAATGCACGCACCTCGTCGGCCACCACGGCGAAGCCGCGTCCGGTTTCACCCGCGCGGGCCGCCTCGATGGCGGCGTTCAGGGCCAACAGATTGGTCTGCTCGGCGATGCCGTGGATCACCGTCAGCACCACCTCGATCTGCTGGCTCTGCCGGGCCAGCCGCTCGATCACCTGGGCGCCGGTGTCCACCTGGCCGGCCAGGTTCTCGATCAGCCCGGCCAGTTGCGTGGAGCTGCGGCTGTTCTCGTCGGTGGCCTGACGGATGTCCACCACCTGCTGCAAGGCCGCCTGCATGGCATGGCTTTCGGTCTGGGCTTCGTCGGCCATGTTCGACAGGTCACGCAGGCTGGCGGCCACCTCGTCACGTTGCAGGGCAGCGGCGGTGTCGGCACCGGCATTGCGCTGGGCCATGGCGTCGATCTCGACCCCGGTGCGCTGCGCCACGGCGCCGGCTTCACGCACGATCGGTTGCAGCTTGTCGATGAAGCGGTTGACCGCCGAGGCCATGTCGCCGAGTTCGTCGCGGCTGTCGAGCGGCACCCGTCGGGTCAGGTCGCCTTCGCCGGCAGCCAGATCATCGAGTGCCCGGATCAGCAGCCGCACCTTGCTCAGCACCCGACGGCCCAGCACCACGGCCACCAGCAGCAATACGGCCAGGCCGACCACCGCCAGCATCAGGCCGATGCGCCAGCGCAGTTCGCTGGCCGCCTCGCGCACGGCTTGTGTGGTGTTGGCCTGCATGGCCGCAGCGCTGCCCTGGGCTTTCTCCAGACGCTGGCGCAGCACGTTGCCGCTGTCGGCGGCCGCCCCCACCAGGCTGTCCTGGACCAACTGCCCGGCACTGCCGATCAGCGCGGTGAAACGCTGATCGAGGGCTTTGAGCTGCTGGTCGATGTCAGCGGTGGACACCCCCATCAGCACCTTGCCGATCTCGGCACCGTTCGGGCTGATCGAGGCCTCAACGACGTACACGGCCGGATCGCGACGGGCGGCCTCGATCACCTTGTCCAGCGCCCGCTCACCCTGACCCTTGGCCAGCAAGGCCTGGTTAATCGGGTTCTGGCGGTTGAGGTAACGGGTCAGGTGCTGGCCCTGGGCGTCGTCGTAGATCACGAACAGCACGTTGGGGTTGCGCTGGGCACGCCGGGCGAAGTCCGACAGCACGGGCACGTCGTTGTCCCAGATGGCGCGCGGTGCCACTGAAGCCAGCAACTGCGCCATGTCGTTGGCCGACTCCTTGAGGTTGTTCTCCAAGGTGGTGCGCAGCTGCTGCTGCTCGCCCTGCAAACGGGCAGACAGGCCTGTGCTCAAGCGCTGCCGAGTGCTGTCGGACAGGCTGTCCAGGCCCGAACGCACCTCCTGACCCGCCTGTTGCAGTTCGCTGGCCAGCTCGCGGCTGTCGTCACCGAAACGCTGCTCCAGATCAGATTGCAATTGGGTAACGGTGCCACGGGTCAGCATGACCGCGACCAGCACCTGGATCAGCAAAGCGATACCCAAGGCCACGAACACCGGCCGCAGGAGCCGGCTTCGTAACAGTGAAAGGATGGCGGACACGGCGTAACCCTCGTGTTTCTGGAGCCACTATTTTGATGGCACTGACAGAAACGCCTTGCAGCAAGGGTTATGCCGATAACAGCTGCGTGACACGACGGTCTTGAGCTTGTCTGAAAAGCCCTCGGTCCTCCACGGATCGCTGGGCCTTCACCACCAGACGACGGCTTGCGGATACGAAAACGCCGCGCCCCTTTCGGGAGCGCGGCGCTGGATCGATCAGCCGAAGCGGATCAGGCGAACGGATGACGCAGGACGATGGTTTCGTTGCGGTCCGGACCGGTCGAGATGATGTCGATCGGCGCGCCGACCAGCTCCTCGATGCGCTTGATGTAGTCGCGCGCCGCCGCTGGCAGGCCGTCGAGGCTCTTCACACCCAGGGTCGACTCACTCCAGCCTGGCAGGGTTTCGTACACCGGCTGCAGGCCGATGTAGCTGTCGGCATCGGTCGGCGCTTCGATCACATCGCCGTCGGCGTTCTTGTAGCCGACGCAGATGTTGATGGTTTCCAGGCCGTCCAGCACGTCCAGCTTGGTCAGGCAGATGCCCGAGATGCTGTTGACGTCGATGGCGCGACGCAGGATTACGGCATCGAACCAGCCGCAACGACGCGCACGACCGGTGGTGGAGCCGAACTCATGGCCCCGCTTGGCCAGGGTGGCGCCGGTCTCGTCGAACAGCTCGGTGGGGAACGGGCCGGAGCCGACACGGGTAGTGTAGGCCTTGGTGATGCCGAGGATGTAGTCCAGGTACATCGGGCCCACGCCGGAGCCGGTGGAAATGCCGCCCGCGGTGGTGTTGGAGCTGGTCACGAACGGGTAGGTGCCGTGGTCGATGTCCAGCAGCGAGCCCTGGGCGCCTTCGAACATGATGTCCTTGCCGGCGCGACGCAAATTGTGCAGTTCGGCGGTGACGTCGAGCATCATCGGCTTGAGCTGCTCGGCGTATGCCATGCACTCGTCCAGGGTCTGCTGGAAGTCGATGGCCGGCTCTTTGTAGTAATTGACCAGCTGGAAGTTGTGGTAGTCCAGCAGCTCGCCAAGCTTGGCGGCGAAGCGCTCACGGTGGAACAGGTCGCCCACGCGCAGGCCGCGACGGGCGACCTTGTCTTCATAGGCCGGGCCAATGCCACGACCGGTGGTGCCGATCTTGGCTTCGCCACGGGCCTTCTCGCGGGCTTGATCCAGGGCTACGTGGTAGGACAGGATCAGCGGCGCGGCCGGGCTGATGCGCAGGCGCTCGCGAACTGGCACGCCCTTCTCCTCGAGCTTGGTGATTTCACGCATCAAGGCGTCCGGCGCGACGACCACGCCGTTGCCGATCAGGCACTGCACGCCTTCGCGCAGGATGCCCGAGGGGATCAGGTGCAGGACGGTCTTCTCGCCATTGATCACCAGCGTGTGGCCTGCGTTGTGACCACCCTGGTAGCGCACCACGGCGGCGGCGTGCTCGGTCAGCAGGTCGACGATCTTGCCTTTGCCCTCATCACCCCACTGGGTGCCCAGGACGACGACGTTCTTACCCATGATTACTTGTCCTCATTCACGCAACTTGGTTGCCGGCCGACGGCCGGCGAAGAAATTCAGCGGGTCAGCGGCAGAACCTGCCAGCGCCCGTCTTGCAGGATCAACTGGCGGTCGCAGTCCGCCTCGAACGCCGCGCTCAGCGGCTGCCCCGGCAGGGCCTGGACCACGCGCTGGCCGTCCTGGCGCAGCTGGCAGACCGTCTGCCATAGCGCGGCATCGCTGTGGTCGGGCGTCCAGATGCCCCCGGTCGGCAGCACGACCTCGGCACGGCCCAGGGTGACCAGGGTCTTCAGGTCGGTGGAGAAGCCGGTGGCCGGGCGCGCGCGCCCGAAGTCGGCGCCGATGTCGTCGTAGCGACCGCCTTGGGCGATGGACTGCCCCACGCCCGGAACGAAGACCGCGAACACCACGCCGGTGTGGTAGTGGTAGCCACGCAACTCGCCCAGGTCGAAGTACAGCGGCAGGTCCGGGAACCGGGCCGCCAGGCGATCGGCGATCGACAGCAGGTCGTCCAGGGCTGCCAGTACGGTGGCGGGCGCACGACCCAGGCGACGGCGTGCGTCGGTCAGCACTTCACGGCCTCCGCACAGCTCGGTCAGGGCGCGCAGCATGTTCGCCAGGTCCTGGGGCAGCTCGGCGGTCAGGGCGTGCACCTCGTCGCTGGCCTTGCGCTGCAAGGCATCGAACAGCTGCTGTTCGGCCGCGCCCGACAGACCGGCGGCGCGCGCCAGGCCTCGGTAGATCCCGACATGCCCCAGGTCCATGTGCACGTCCGGCACGTCGGCCAGTTGCAACATGGCCAGCATCAGGCTGATGACTTCGACATCGCTGGTCGGACTGGCGTCGCCGTACAGTTCGGCACCCAGCTGGATCGGGCTGCGCGAGTTGGACAGCGCACGCGGCTGAGCATGCAGGACACTGCCGGCGTAGCACAGGCGGCTCGGCCCTTCACGGCGCAGGGTATGGGCATCGATGCGCGCGACCTGCGGCGTGAAGTCGGCCCGGAAGCCCATCAGGCGGCCGGACTGCGGATCGACGACCTTGAAGGTACGCAGGTCCAGGTCCTGGCCCGCGCCGGTCAGCAGCGACTCGAGGTACTCGATGTGCGGCGTGACGACCAGCTCGTAACCCCAACTCTGGAACAGGTCCAACACCTGCCGACGCGCGATCTCGATACGCGCAGCTTCAGGCGGCAGTACTTCCTCGATGCCATCTGGCAGCAGCCAGCGGTCTACCGTTGCCATTACGCCATTTCCCCTTTGGTTCGGACGGCCTGCCTGCCGGCGAGCCATGAGTGAAACGAAGGTCCGCGCCCAACGGCGGGCAGCACCCATCCCAGCGCAACCGCCGTGCGGACATCCTTGAATACGTCGCCTCCGGCCAGATCATCAGGCCAATGAACCGTGCAGACGCAAAAAAGCCGGGAATTTCCCGGCTGACTGATCATACACCCGTTTTCCGTCGGTATGCACCCCGCCTGGCATTTTAGCTGCCAGGCGGGACACACCGACCACCCCGGTGTCAGGGTTTGCTTTTTTCCAGGAAGCGGAAGAACTCGTTCTTCGGATCCAGGACCAGCACGTCGCTCTTGCTGGAGAAGCTTTCGCGATACGCCTGCAGGCTACGGTAGAACGCGTAGAACTCGGCGTCCTGAGTGAAGGCCCCGGCGTAGATCGAGGCTGCTTGCGCATCGCCATCACCGCGGGTTTCCTCGGCTTCTCGGTAGGCTTCGGCCAGCAGGACACGGCGTTGACGGTCGGCATCGGCACGAATGCCTTCTGCCAGCTCGTTACCCTTGGCGCGGTGTTCGCGCGCCTCGCGCTCACGCTCGGTGCTCATGCGGTCGAACACGCTGCGATTGACTTCCTTCGGCAGGTCGATGGCCTTGACCCGCACGTCGACCACCTCAATGCCCAGCTCCTTGCTGGCCATGCGGTTGAGCGACGCGGTGATGTCCGCCATCAGTGCATCACGTTCACCGGACACCACTTCATGCAGGGTGCGCTTGCCGAACTGGTCACGCAGGCCGCTCTCCAGACGACGCGACAGGCGTTCATCGGCGATCTGCTTCAGGCCGGAGGTGGCGGTGTAGAAACGCTCGGCGTCCTTGACCTTCCACTTGGCATAGGCATCGACCATCACGGCCTTCTTCTCCAGCGTCAGGAAACGCTGGGTCGGAGCGTCGAGGGTCATCAGCCGCGCATCGAACGTGCGCACCTGGTTCACGTACGGCACCTTCACGTGCAGGCCCGGCTGCACGTCAGGCTGCACCACGCGACCGAACTGCAACAGGACCGCGCGTTCGGTCTGCGCCACGATGTAGAAACTGTTCCACGCCACGATGGCCAGCACCACGGCGGCAATCAGGGCGATCAGCGATTTATTGCTCATCAGCGACTCTCCCTGGTACGTACCGACTGCTGTTGCTGTTGGGCGTCGGTGTTCGCCCGATTGGCCGCATCACTGTTCGACATCGAAGTCGAAGCGCTCTGCGCAGGCGCGTTGCGGCTCCCTTCGACCATCTTGTCCAGCGGCAGGTAGAGCAGGTTGTTCTGCCCTTCCTTGGTGGTGACCAGGACCTTGCTCGAGTTGCTGTACACCTCTTGCATGGTTTCCAGGTACAGGCGCTGACGGGTCACGTCGGGCGCCTTGCGGTACTCGGTGACCAGCTTGGTGAAGCGGTCGGCCTCACCCTTGGCGCGTGCGACCACTTCGTCACGGTAACCATTGGCGTCTTCGAGAATCCGCTGCGCCTGACCGCGCGCCTCGGGGATCACGCCATTGGCATAGGACTCGGCCTGGTTGCGGGCGCGCTGCTCGTCTTCACGGGCACGGATCACGTCGTCGAAGGCTTCCTGCACTTCACGCGGGGCGGCCGCGCTCTGTACGTTGACCTGGGTGACGGTGATACCGGTGCGGTAGGTGTCGAGGAAGCGCTGCAGGCGCTCGCGAATGTCCACGGCCATCTGCTCGCGGCCTTCGGTCAGCACCTGGTCCATGGAGGTGGAGCCCACCACATGGCGCAGGGCGCTGTCGGTCGCATGCTGGAGGCTGATCTCCGGCTGGTCGACGTTGAGCACGAAGTCCTTGAGGCTGCTGATCTTGTACTGCACGGTCAGTGGCACTTCGACGATGTTCTCGTCTTCGGTGAGCATCTGCCCCTGCTTGGTGTAGGCCCGTTCGCGCGTCACGTTTTCCATGTACTTGCGATCGATCGGCGGGAAGTAGATGTTCAGGCCTGGGCCGACGGTTTCGTGATACTTGCCCAGGCGCAGCACGACGGCCTGCTCCTGTTCGTCCACGACGTACACGGCGCTGTACAGCCAGATGGCCGCGAGCACGGCCAGGCCGATGCCCAGCAGGCCGAAGCCGCCACCCTTGCCGACACGCCGGTCTCCACCACCGCGTTTCTTGTTACCGCCGAACATGCCGTTCAGGCTGTCCTGCAGCTTGCGGAAGGCCTCGTCGAGATCCGGTGGCCCCTTCTTGTCGCCACCGCCGCCGCCACGGCGACCGCCCCAGGGATCCTGATTGTTCGAGTTGCCACCCGGCTCGTTCCAAGCCATAGCGCTCTCCATCTGATAAAGCAAAGACGCGCCCACGGCGCGCCGTCCAATGCTACAGAATGCCTGTCACGGCTGCCCGGCGACGTGGTCGGGCATTTATTGCAAAGTGTGTTGCTCGAGAAACGCTTCCGGCTCCAGGCCGGCACGGCTGACCAGACGATTGAGCTCGACCCGTGGCAGACGCACCGCCAACAGGCTATTGCCTTCTTCATCGTGCGCTTCGCTCTGCACCGCGCCCAGTTCGAAGAACTGTGCACGCAGGCGCGACAATGGCTGCTCCAGACGCAGGGTACCGACGAACAGGTCATTCCCCAGCAGTTCCGCAATCGCCTGACCTACCAGCTCCAGGCCGCGGCCATCCCGCGCCGAGACCCACACCCGCTCCGGCTTGCCATCCGGGTCGCGCTGGATCTGCGGCTCGACGTCTTCGAGCAGGTCGAGTTTGTTATACACCTCGAGGATCGGCAAGCCTTCGGCGCCGATCTCGCCCAGCACCGCCAGCACCTGCTCGATCTGCTCCATGCGCTCGGGCTCATGGGCATCGATCACGTGCAGCAGCAGGTCGGAGTTGCTCGACTCTTCGAGCGTAGCGCGAAATGCCTCGACCAGCTTGTGCGGCAGGTGACGAATGAAGCCCACGGTATCGGCGAGCACGATCGGCCCCAGGTCGTCCAGTTGCAGACGGCGCAGGGTCGGGTCGAGCGTGGCGAACAACTGATCGGCGGCGTAGACCTCGGACTGGGTCAGGGCGTTGAACAGGGTCGACTTGCCGGCGTTGGTGTAGCCGACCAGCGACACCGAAGGGATGTCGGCACGGCGCCGCCCACGGCGGGCCTGTTCGCGCTGGCTGCGGACCTTTTCCAGGCGCGCCTTGATCTGCCTCAGGCGAACCCGCAGCAGACGGCGGTCGGTTTCCAGCTGGGTCTCGCCCGGACCGCGCAGGCCGATACCGCCCTTCTGCCGTTCCAGGTGAGTCCAACCGCGCACCAGGCGCGTACTCATGTGTTCGAGCTGGGCCAGCTCGACCTGCAGCTTGCCTTCGTGAGTACGTGCCCGCTGGGCGAAGATGTCGAGGATCAGGCCCGTTCGGTCGAGCACACGGCACTCGAACACGCGTTCGAGGTTGCGCTCCTGACTGGGCGTGAGGGTGTGATTGAAGATGACCAGGTCGGCTTCCTGGGTCTTGACCAGGTCGCGCAATTCCTCGACCTTGCCACTGCCGATCAGGTACTTGGCCGTGGGCTGATGACGCGCCACGTTGGCGAGCGCGACGATGTCGGCGCCTGCCGACAGCGCCAGCTCCTGGAACTCCTGCGGGTCTTCGCGCGCCTCAGGGTTCTGTCCTTCCAAGTGAACGAGCAGCGCCCGTTCACCACCACCGTGGCGCTCAAAGAACAAGGGAGGCTCCTATCAAACGTTACCTGGCTCGGCGTCGCCGCCTTCGGAATCGGTAGGGCTCGGCAGGCGAACAGGGCGGGCAGGCACGACCGTGGAGATGGCGTGCTTGTAGACCATCTGGCTGACGGTGTTCTTCAGCAGAACGACGAACTGGTCGAACGACTCGATCGAGCCTTGCAGCTTGATGCCGTTGACCAGGTAGATCGAGACCGGGACTTTTTCTTTTCTCAAGGTGTTCAAGTAAGGGTCTTGTAGCGAATGCCCTTTTGACATATGCCGCACTCCTGTAAGGATCGATAGTAAAAAACGGTGAAAAACGGTGGATTCATGCCGGTCACCGTAAGGATAGCCGGTATGTACAAGGACTCAGCCCAATATGGAGATGGTCCTGAGGTATTTCAAGGTGCGCGACAGGTTGTCATCGGCCAGGCTGTCCAGCCAATGCAGGCCAGACCAGCTTCGCAGCCAGGTGAACTGCCGCTTGGCCAGCTGCCGGGTCGCGATCACGCCACGCTCCTGCATCTGCGCAGCGGTCAGCGCGCCATCGAGATGGTCCCAGACCTGCCGATAGCCCACTGCTCGTATAGACGGCAATCCGGCGTGCAAGTCACGTCTGTCTCGAAGTGCACGCACTTCCTCGACGAACCCTTGCTCCAGCATTTGGGCAAATCGTAACGCAATTCGTTCATGCAGGACGTGACGATTCGCCGGCGCGATCGCCAGACTGGCGACGGTGTAGGGCAATGCCGCGTCATCGCCGGCCTGCGCCGCCTGCTGCTGACGCACGCGGTGGGCGGTCATGCTCTGCCCGCTGACGCGGTAGACCTCCAGCGCCCGCACCAGGCGCTGGGGGTCGTTGGGGTGGATGCGCGCGGCCGATTCAGGGTCGACCTCGGTCAGCTGCCGGTGCAGTTCGGCCAGACCGAGCGTAGCCATTTCGGCCTCGAGGTCGGCGCGCACCTGGGCGTCGGCCGGCGGCATGTCCGCCAGGCCCTCGACCAGGGCCTTGTAGTAGAGCATGGTGCCGCCGACCAGCAGCGGGATGCGTCCGCGTGCAGTGATCTCGGCCATCGCTGCCAGGGCATCGTGGCGAAACTCGGCGGCCGAGTAACTCTGTGCCGGGTCGCGGATGTCGATCAGGCGATGCGGATGGGCCGCGAGCACGTCCTTGGACGGCTTGGCCGTGCCGATGTCCATGTCGCGGTAGATCAACGCCGAGTCGACGCTGATCAACTCGCAAGGCAGGACCTGGGTCAGCGCGATGGCAAGATCGGTCTTGCCGGCCGCCGTCGGGCCCATGAGAAAAAGTGCAGGGGGCTTGCCGCTCATGTCACCGACCGCGCAGGAAGAGTTTGTCGAGATCGTCCAGGCCCATCTGGGTCCAGGTCGGGCGGCCATGGTTGCACTGGCCGCTGCGTTCGGTGGTTTCCATGTCGCGCAGCAAGGCGTTCATCTCCGGGATCGCCAGGCGACGGTTGGCCCGCACCGCACCATGGCAGGCCATGGTGCCGAGCAGTTCGTTGAGGTGGGCCTGGATCCGGTCGCTGGTGCCATACTCCATCAGGTCGGCCAGCACGTCCTGCACCAGGCGATTGGCCTCGGCCTGCTTGAGCAGTGCCGGAATCTGCCGGATCGCCAGGCTTTCCGGGCCAAGGCGCTGCAGCTCGAAGCCCAGGCGGCGGAACCAGTCGGCGTGCGCCTCGGCACAGTCGGCCTCGCGCTGGCTCAGCGCCAGCGACTCGGGCACCAGCAGCGGCTGACCGCTCAGGCCTTCGCTGGCCATGGCCACCTTCAGGCGCTCGTACATGATGCGCTCGTGGGCGGCGTGCATGTCGACCAGCACCAGGCCGGTGGCATTTTCGGCCAGGATGTAGATGCCCTTGAGCTGAGCCAGAGCATAGCCCAGGGGTGGGATATCGCCCTGCGCCTCAGGCAGGCCGGCCGGTGCTGTGCCAGGCAGCGGCGAGAAGAACTCGCGGTAGACGGCCTGGGCCTCGGCCGTCGGCACAGGCGGCGCCGGACGTGGCGTGTAGGCGTAGCCTTGGCCCCCGCCGCTGCCGCCACTGTAAGGGCTGCTGCCGGTCGGCGACACCGCTGTGGTCGGCGCGGCGAACGTCGGCTCCAGGGTCGAGGCGGCCAGGCGCATCTCGCCCTGCGGGCCGAACACCCCAGCCTGCAGCCCGGTCGGCTGTACGGCCTGCTCGACCGGCGCGGCAGTGGGTGCGTGATCCTGCGGACGCACATCGGCCAGGGCGCGGTGCAGCGTGCCGTAGAGGAAATCGTGTACCGTGCGCCCTTCGCGGAAACGCACCTCGTGCTTGGTCGGGTGCACGTTGACGTCGACCCCGGTCGGGTCCAGCTCGAGGAACAGCACGAAGGTCGGGTGCCGGCCGTTGAACAGCACGTCGCGGTAGGCCTGACGCACGGCATGGGCGACCAGCTTGTCGCGCACCGCGCGGCCATTGACGAAGAAGTACTGCAAGTCGGCCTGGCTGCGCGAGAACGTCGGAAGCCCGACCCAGCCCCACAGCCGCAAGCCATTGCGCTCGATCTCGATCGGCAGGGCCTGCTCCAGGAAGCCCGGGCCGCAGATGGCCCCGACCCGCCGGGCGCGTGCGACCTCGTCGGGCGCTTCGTGCAGGCCGAGCACCACCTTGCCGTTGTGACGCAGGTGGAAGCCTACGTCGAAACGCGCCAGCGCCAGGCGCCGGATGACTTCCTGAAGGTGGTCGAACTCGGTCTTTTCGCTCTTGAGGAACTTGCGCCGCGCCGGTGTATTGAAGAACAGGTCGCGCACTTCGACCGAGGTGCCGACCGGGTGGGCGGCGGGTTGGACGCGTGGTGTCATGTCGCGGCCTTCGGTCTCCACCTGCCAGGCTTCGCCGGCATCGGCGGTGCGCGAGGTGAGGGTTAGGCGCGCCACCGAGCTGATCGAGGCCAGCGCCTCACCGCGAAAGCCCAGGCTCAACACACCTTCGAGGTCTTCCAGTTCACGGATCTTGCTGGTGGCATGGCGCGCCAGGGCCATGGGCAAGTCTTCGGCAGCAATGCCCTGACCGTCGTCGCGTACGCGCAGCAGCTTGACCCCGCCCTGCTCCACCTCGACGTCGATACGCCGGGCACCGGAGTCCAGGCTGTTCTCCAGCAGCTCCTTGATCACCGAAGCGGGACGTTCCACCACTTCGCCGGCCGCGATCTGGTTCGCCAGCCGTGGGCTGAGCAGCTGGATGCGTGCGTCGCCCTTCATCATTGCGACGCCAGCGTGGTGTTGGGGATGTTCAATTGCTGGCCGACCTTGAGCGCATCGGTCTTCAGGCCGTTGGCGCTGCGCAGCCCGGCCTCGCTGACCTGGTAGCGCACGGCGAGCATCGCCAGCGTTTCGCCCGGCCGGACGGTGTGCTCGCGTGGGCCTTGGGCGATCTTGCCGCTGTCACGCAACCAGGCGATGTAGGTGCCCGGCGGCGGGTTCTGCTGGAAGAACTGCTTCACGCCACTGGTGATCGAGCGCGCCAAGGCCTGCTGATGGCTCCGGGTGGCCAGCTTGGCGGCTTCGTTGGCGTTGGAGATGAAGCCGGTTTCGACCAGAATCGACGGGATGTCCGGCGACTTGAGCACCATGAACCCGGCCTGCTCGACCCGGCGCTTGTGCAGCGACGTAATGCGGCCCATGTTGCCGAGCACCTTCTGCCCCACGTTCAGGCTGGAGCTGAGGGTGGCGGTCATCGACAGGTCGAGCAGCACCCCAGCGAGCATGCGGTCCTTGTCGTCGAGGCTAACGTTGCCAGCGCCACCGATCAGGTCGGAGCGGTTTTCGCTGTCGGCCAGCCAGCGCGCCGTCTCGGATGTGGCGCCGCGGTCGGACAGGGCGAACACCGAGGCGCCGAAGGCCGCCGTGGAGGGTGCTGCGTCGGCGTGGATGGAGATGAACAGGTCGGCGCCTTTCTTGCGCGCGATCTCGGTGCGCTTGCGCAGCGGGATGAAGTAGTCGCCGGTACGGGTCAGCTCGGCCCGGTAGCCTTTTTCGGCACCGATCTGGCGCTGCAGCTCCTTGGCGATCTGCAGCACGATGTCTTTCTCATGCTGACCGCGCGAGCCAGAGGCCCCCGGGTCTTCACCGCCATGGCCGGCGTCGATGGCGACCACGATGTCGCGCTTGCCGCTCGGCGCGGGTGGCAACTTGAGCGTGGATTGCGTCGGCGCGGACGGCACGGGCACCGGCGCGCGGGTGACGGTTGGTACCGGTACCGTGGCTGGCGCGATGGCGGGGGCAGGCGCAGGCGTGCTGGCGGCGATCGCGTCGGCTTCGCTGTCGTACAGGTCGACCACCAGGCGGTTGCCGTACTGGGCGTTCGGCGCCAGGGTGAAGCTCTTGGGCGTCACGGCCTGCTTGAGGTCGATCACCACACGCAGGTCGGTCGGGGTGCGCTGGGCCGAGCGCAGGCTGGTGATCGGGGTGTTGGAGGTGGCGACGTCGAGCGGCCCGCCGAGGGTCGCGCCATTGATGTCGATGACCAGGCGGTTCGGCGCGCTCAAGGTGAAGACGTTGTGCTGTACCGGGCCGGTCAGGTCGAACACCAGACGCGTGTTGTCCGGCGCGCGCCACAGGCGCACGCTCTTGACCTGTGTAGCGGCCAGCGCATCGATGGTCACTGCCGTCAACAGCAGCCCAACCAGAGTGACCAGTGCGCGTAGGCGCATACCTTTCCCCATTTACTGTGTGAATTCGGCCGCCAGCGCCGTGCACCAGGCTTCGGCGCGTGCGCTGTGCGGCGTCAGGTGCAGCGAACGGCCGCTGCCCTGCGGGCGTATGGTAATGGTCAGGTCAGGCTTTGGCAAAATGCCCTCACCCTTTCCCGGCCACTCGAACAGGCACAACGGGTCACCCTCGAAATAGTCGCGAATGCCCATGAACTCCAGCTCCTCCGGATCGGCCAGCCGATACAGATCGAAATGATAAGCACGGACCTCACCGATCTCATAAGGTTCGACCACGGTGAAGGTCGGGCTCTTGACCGCACCTTGGTGACCCAGGCCACGGATCAGGCCTCGGGACAGCGTGGTCTTGCCCGCGCCGAGGTCGCCCTCGAGAAACAGGATGCCATGCCCGGCGGTCAGCCCGGCCAGGCGCGCGCCGAAGGCGACGGTTGCCGCTTCATCGGCCAGATACACGGTTATGCCAGACACGCTGAATGCTCCTCCAACAAAGTTCTGATGACCGGGATCAGGTCGCTGGCCGCCAGCCCGCGACCCTGCTGGCCCAGTCGTTCGCCGGCGCGGGCATGCAGCCAAACGCCGAGACATGCCGCCGCCCAGGCCTCCAGCCCCTGCGCCATCAAGGCCGCGAGCACGCCGGTCAGCACATCACCGAGCCCGGCGCCGGCCATGGCCGGATGCCCATGGTCGCAGCGCGCCAGCCGTCCGGCCGGATCGGCCACCAGTGTTCCGGCGCCCTTGAGCACGCAGACCACCCCGTACCGCTGTGCCAGTGCCCGCGCTGCACCCAGCCGATCGGCCTGCACGTCCTGGGTGGACAAGCCCAGCAGGCGTGCGGCTTCACCAGGATGGGGCGTGATCAGGCTGCCTTCGGGCAAGGTCATGGAAGCGCTGGCCAGCAGGTTGAGCGCATCGGCGTCCCAGACCTGCGGGACGCGTGCGGTGACCACCGCAGACAGCAGACCGCGTCCCCAGGCCGCCTGCCCGAGCCCTGGGCCGACCACCACCACCGAGGCGCGCTCGAGCACTGGCATGAGCTGGTTGGCCGAAGCGACGCCCAGGCACATGGTCTCGGGCAGCCGGGTCAGACCGGCACCGACGTGCTCGGGCCGCGTGGCGACGCTGACCAGGCCGGCACCACAGCGCAAGGCCGCCTCGCTGCTGAGCAGGACCGAGCCGCCGGTACCGAAGTCGCCGCCGACGACCAGGACATGCCCGAAGTCGCCCTTGTGCGCGCCTGGCGAGCGAGGCGCAAGGCCCACGAGGTCCTCGCCGTGGATCGGTTGAGGGCTGCTTTGGCTGTGTTTGGTCTGAGGCATAAGGTCAACGGCTCCAATGTCTGGCAGAATTATACGCACCTGAGCCTGTAATGCCTTGCCCATCCATGTCTGTCCACTCTCTCGATCTTGCCGCGCTGGCCCTGTCCGTCAAGGACTGGGGGCAAGCGCTGGGCTTTTCCCACGTTGGCATCGCCGGTATCGACCTGGGCGAGCACGAACATCACCTGCGTCGCTGGCTGGATGCCGGCCACCACGGCGACATGGAATACATGGGCGCCCATGGCAACAAGCGATCGTACCCGGCCGAGCTGGTGCCCGGCACGGTGCGGGTGATTTCCCTGCGCATGGACTACCTGCCCGGCGACACCGCCATGGCCCAGCGCCTGACGCAGTCCGAGAAAGCCTACATCTCGCGCTACGCCCTGGGGCGCGACTACCACAAGCTGGTGCGCAAGCGCGTGCAGCACCTGGCCGAGCGCATCCAGGGCGAGATCGGTCCCTTCGGTTTCCGCGCCTTCGTCGACAGCGCGCCGGTGCTGGAAAAGGCCCTGGCCCAGCAGGCCGGCCTGGGCTGGATCGGCAAGAACACCCTGCTGCTCAACCGCAAGGCCGGCAGCTACTTCTTTCTCGCCGAGCTGTTCGTCGACCTGCCCCTGCCGGTGGACGAGGCCCAGGCCACCGAGCACTGCGGCCGCTGCCAGGCCTGCCTGGACATCTGTCCGACCCAGGCCTTCGTCGGCCCCTACCAGCTCGACGCACGGCGCTGCATTTCCTACCTGACCATCGAATTGAAGACCGCCATCCCGGTCGAGCTGCGCCCGCTCATCGGCAACCGCGTCTTCGGCTGCGACGACTGCCAGATCACCTGCCCGTGGAACCGCTTCGCCCGCCCGACCGCCGAAAGCGACTTCATGCCCCGCCATGGCCTGGAGAATGCCGACCTGGCGGCGTTGTTCCTGTGGGACGAAGCGACGTTCCTGAGCAGGACCGAAGGCTCGCCCTTGCGCCGTGCAGGATACGAACGCTGGCTGCGCAATCTGGCGGTGGGCCTGGGCAATGCGCCGTCCACGATCCCGGTGCTAGAGGCACTGCAGGCGCGACGCGATCACCCATCGGAGCTGGTGCGCGAGCATGTGGCATGGGCGCTCGAGCGGCATGGGGTGTAGGGCAAGCGGCAAGCGGCAAGCGGCAAGCGGCAAGCGGCAAGCGGCAAGCGGCAAGCGGCAAGCGGCAAGCGGCAAGCGGCAAGCGGCAAGCGGCAAGCGGCAAGCGGCAAGCGTTGGATGTCGTGGCTCCGAAGCGTTCCAAACGGCAGTGACGCCTGCCTTCTAATGACGCACTGCTGCCCTGCGCCCCTCAACCTCCACCCATCCAACACCCTTACCTCTGCGTCAGACGCCCGCGGTCAACTTGCAGCTCGTAGCTCGCCACTCACCTCCCCTACGGCTGATCGTTGTAATGGAACTTGGGCATTTCCCAGTGAAAGCGGATGGCCAGCAGACGGATCAGGAACCCGCCGAACAACGTCAGCAGCATGGATTGCTCCGGCGACACCTCGAAGTGCACGCAGCCCAGGTAGAACCAGGCGGCCGCGAAAGACACGCTGGCATACAGCTCACGGCGAAACACCAGGGGAATGTCGTTGCAGAAGATGTCGCGCAGAATGCCGCCGAAGACCCCGGTGATGACGCCGCTGATCGAGGCGACCAGCAGGCCCTGCCCCATTTCCAGGGCGGTCATGCAGCCGATCAGGGTGAAGGCCACCAGGCCCAGGGCGTCGAGCACCAGGAACAGCGAGCGCAAGTGGCGCATCAGCGGCGCGATGAAGACGGTCAGCAGCGCCGCGAAACTGGTCAGCACCAGGTATTCGGGGTGCTTCACCCAAGTCAGCGGGTAATGCCCGAGCAACACATCACGCACCGAGCCGCCGCCCAGTGCGGTGATGCAGGCGATCAGCACCACCCCGAACCAATCCATGCCCCGTCGCCCTGCGGACAGTGCGCCAGTCATGGCTTCGGCGGTGATCGCGATCAGGTACAGCATCAGCAACATGGCAGGCCTCCGACAAAAAGGCGCGCAGTCTACCTTAGCTGCAAGCTGCAAGCTGCAAGCCGGAGCGCCGCCTCAACGTCCTGTCACACCCGACGCATCGCACCGCTGTCCGCTTACAGCTTGTCGCTTGTCGCTTGTCGCTTGCAACTCGCCCTCCCTCACACCTTGATGAAATGCTCACGGTAATGCCGCAACTCGGCGATCGACTCGCGAATGTCGTCCAGGGCCAGGTGGGTATTGCCCTTGCGGAACCCATCACGCACCGCCGGTGCCCAGCGTGCGGCCAGTTCCTTGAGGGTGGAGACGTCCAGGTTGCGGTAGTGGAAGTAGGTTTCCAGCTCGCGCATGTGCCGGTACAGGAAGCGGCGGTCCTGACAGATGCTGTTGCCACAGATCGGCGACGTGCCCTTGGGCACCCATCGTTCCAGGAACGCCAGGGTCTGCGCCTCGGCCTCGGCCATGTCGATGCGGCTGTCGCGCACGCGCTGGGTCAGGCCCGAGGCACCGTGAGTGCGGGTGTTCCACTCGTCCATCCGCGCCAGCACCTCATCGCTGTGGTGGATGGCGATCACCGGGCCTTCGGCCAGGGTATTGAGATCACTGTCGGTGACGATGGTGGCCATCTCGATGATGACGTCGCTATCCGGGTCCAGCCCGGTCATCTCCAGGTCGATCCAGATCAGGTTCTGTGGGTTCTGCATGCTTTGAGGCTCCTCGACTAGGCCATTATGGTAGCCCAGTTGCGTCGCGCATGCGCCGTCGACACGTGCGCGATCGCAGGGGGTGGGCATGCTAGACTGCCAGCCGTTTATTTCTGCTCGCCACCACGGAACATTCATGGCCAAACGCCAGCTCAACCGTCGCCAGAACTGGCGCATCGAAAAAATCCAGGGCGAGCGCGCCGCACGTGCCGCCAAACGCGAACAGCAGGTGCTGCAGGAGCTCGAGGGCGGCGACCTGGGTCCGGAGCGGTTGGGCCTGGTGATCGCGCATTTCGGCGTGCAGGTCGATGTCGAAGCCCAGGATGGCGACGCGGCCGGCGAGCTTTTCCGCTGCCACCTGCGCGCCAACCTGCCCGCCCTGGTGACCGGCGACCGCGTAGTCTGGCGCGCCGGCAACCAGGGCATCGGCGTGATCGTCGCGCAGATGCCGCGCAGCACCGAACTGTGCCGCCCGAACAACCATGGCCAGCTCAAGCCGGTGGCGGCGAACGTCGACCGGATCGTCATCGTCTTCGCGCCGGCACCCGAGCCACAGGCCAACCTGATCGATCGCTACCTGGTAGCCGCCGAACATGCCGGCATCCAACCGCTGCTGTTGCTCAACAAGGCCGACCTGATCGACGACCATAACCGTGCGTCGCTGGAAGCGCTGCTGGCGGTGTACCGCAGCCTGGACTACCCCCTGCTGGAAGTCTCCGCCCACGGTGGCGACGGCATGCAGCGCCTGCAAGAGGCGCTGGACGGTTTCACCAGCGTGTTCGTCGGGCAGTCCGGCGTCGGCAAGTCCTCGCTGGTCAACAGTCTGCTGCCGGCGGCACGCACCCGAGTAGGCGACTTGTCCGACTGGTCCGGGCAAGGGACGCATACCACGACCACGGCACGGCTTTATCACTTCCCCAACGGCGGCGACCTGATCGACTCGCCGGGCATCCGTGAATTCGGCCTGATGCACGTGAGTCGCGACGATGTCGAAGCTGGCTTCATCGAATTCCGCGATCTGCTGGGGCGGTGCCGCTTCCGCGACTGCAAGCATGACCGTGAGCCGGGCTGCGCGTTGTTGGGGGCATTGGAAGAGGGGCGGATCCAGCCGCAGCGGATGCACAGCTACCGGTCGATCATTGCCAGCTTGCCGGAAGATGAATACTGAAGGCTGAGGATGTTTTGGAAAACGCCAGAAGGCGGGTGTGGGAGATTCTACGATTTCTGCCAAGTGCTGATGTGATCCCAATCGCGGCCGGTCCGGCGCCCTGGCAGAGACTGCTCCTACACCCGTAGCCGCACCACAGTATTGCAGGCTATCGCGGCCCCCTGTGGGAGCTGGCTTGCCCGCTCCCACACCAGAACGTGTGCGCCTGCCAGCACACTGGCCGCGATCAGGGCGTTCACCCTTCTCTGGCTTCGTCCAGCTTCAGCGTGCCGTTGTCGAAGATGTTCAGCTTCTGCCGTAGCTCGCGCGGCTGCATCGGCGCCGCGCTGCTCTGATCGGGTGCGGTAGCCCCAGGCGCCGCCGGTGAGGGTACAGGCGCATTCGGCGCAGGCGTCGGCACTGCGCTGGGTGCAGCCTCTGGCGTGGCCGGGGCGCTCTGCTCGCCTTCGATGTCGCGCTGTGCCTTCTTGGTCAGGACGATGATGTCGATGCGTCGGTTGACCGGGTTGTACGGGTCCTTGCGGTCGAACAGCGACGACGACGCATAACCCACCACCCGCGCCACCTGCTCGTCCGGGTAACCACCCACCACCAGCGCCCGCCGCGCCGCGTTGGCGCGGTTGGCCGACAGTTCCCAGTTGCCGAACTCGCCATTGCCGGTATAGGCCTTGGCGTCGGTATGACCGCTGACACTGATCTTGTTCGGCACGCCCTTGATGGTGTCGGCCATGGCCAACAGGATGTCCTCGAAGTAGGGCTGCAACCGCGCGCTGCCCAATGCGAACATCGGCCGGTTCTCGGCGTCCATGATCTGGATGCGCAGACCGTCCTGGGTGATCTCGAACAGGATCTGGTCCTTGAACTTCTGTAGCTCGGGATTCTCCTCGACCTTGTTCTGCAACTCCTGCAACAGCAGCTCCAACCGTTCGTGCTCCAGTTGTTCGGCCATGGTCTGCACCTGGTCCTGGTCCAGCTCCAGGTTGTCGCGCTTGAGCGGCTCGGTCTTCTGCTCAGGGTTGATGGTCTTGTCCGGCGACAGCTCCGGTGAGCCGCCCAGGTCGATGACGTAGGGCGTGCCGCTTTCCGTGAACCCGATCGGGTCCTTGAAATAGCCGGCGATGGAGAGCTTCTGCTCGGGCGTGGCGGTCGACAGCAGCCACAGCACCAGGAAGAACGCCATCATCGCCGTGGCGAAGTCGGCGAAGGCGATCTTCCAAGCGCCGCCATGGTGCCCGCCGCCGAAGCGCTTGACGCGCTTGATGATGATCGGCTGATTGTTCTCCATGACTCAACGACCGCGGACGGCTTGTTCCAGCTCGGCGAAGCTCGGGCGGTGCTTGGGGTACAGCACCTTGCGCCCGAACTCGACGGCCAGCGACGGCGGCATGCCGGAAGCGGACGCCACCAGGGACGCCTTGATCGCTTCATACAGGTTCACTTCTTCCTTGGCATCGTGGGCCAGGCAGGTGGCCAGCGGGCCGAAGAACCCGTAGGCGGCCAGGATACCGAAGAAGGTACCGACCAAGGCCGCGCCCACGTGCATGCCGATCGCCGCCTGGTCGCCATCGCCCAGCGAGGCCATGGTCACCACGATGCCCAGCACCGCCGCGACGATACCGAAACCGGGCATGCCGTCGGCCACCCCGGTCACCGCATGGGAGGGGTGTTCGAGCTCTTCCTTGAGGCTCAGCAGCTCCATGTCGAACAGGCCTTCAAGCTCGTGGGGGGCCATGTTGCCGGTCGACATGATGCGCAGGTAGTCGCAGATGTAGGCCGTCATGCGCTCATCGGCCAGCACCCCAGGGTACTTGGCGAAGATCGGGCTGGCGGCAGGGTCTTCGATGTCGGCCTCGACCGCCATCATGCCTTCGCGACGGCTCTTGTTGAGGATCTCGTAGACCAACCCGAGCACGTCGAGGTAGAACGCGTGGGTGAAGCGCGAGCCGAACATCTTCAGCGACTTCTTGATCACGTGCAGAGTCATGTAGCCAGGGTTGGCCTGGAGAAACGCACCGAAGGCGGCCCCGCCGATGATCATGACCTCGAAAGGCTGGATCAATGCCGCGATCTTGCCGTGGGAAAGCACGTATCCGCCGAGCACACTCGCGAATACGACGATGATGCCGATAATTTTAGCCATGGTTCAAAGCACTTGCTGTCGTGGTCAGGGGGTGGGGCGGGCGCTCGAAAACGCTTCTTCTCCTTATCGGCAGAACTGCGCCAGACTATAGTCAGTCCAATCGAAAAGCCAGTTGAAGGCCGATACCAGAATGCCAGATGACGCCAAGGTGACCACCAAGTCCCCCGTTACGCTCGACGCCTGGGTCAAGCTGCTGGACGGCGTGCGCCTGCCGGTGCCCAAGGCCAGCCATGACCGGGTGCTGTCGGCCATCAACGACAGCCGGCGCTCGCTACGCGACATCGCCGACCTGATGCAGGGTAGCCCGGCGCTGGTGCTCAGCGTGATGCGCGAGGCCAACCACTCGGCCAACGCCAGCCAGGCCGAGCCTGCGGAAAGCCTGGAGATCGCGCTCAACCGCCTGGGTCTGGAGCGCACGGTGCGCCTGCTGGCACGTCTGCCGGCGCTGGACGCCGATACCATCCCTCCAGTCCTGCGCCAGTTCCAGATGATCAGCCAGCATGCCAGTCAGCAGGCCAGCGGTCTGTTCGCCAGCCGTCTGGCCCGGCTGTGGCAGGAAATCCATTGGGGCAGCCTGCTGTTCCTGTCGCCCCTGTGGCCGCTGGCGGCGACCTATCCGGCACTGCTCGATGCCTGGGAGCTGCGAGTGATCCACAAGGGCGAAGACGCCACGGCAGTCGAGCACGAGCTGTTCGGCGTGCGCATCATGGAGCTGTGCCAGGCCGTGGCCACCCACTGGCGCCTGCCGGAATGGGTGACCCAAGGCTATCGCCTGTTGCTCGAGGAGCGTGAACAGCTGGTGCAGGTGCTGAGCATCGCCCGCGAACCCGAACCGCTGGTGCAGCAACAGCGGCTGGACGAAGAACCTGGCCTGCGTCGCTGGTTCAACCAGCCGGCCAACACGGTGCTGCTGGCCAACGGCCTGGCGCTGGCAGCGCAGGTCGGCTGGGACAACCCGCACCTGCTGCGCTGGCAGTTGCTCACCAGCCTGTACCTGCAGACCTCGCTGGACGACGTGCAACAGCAGGTCCACCAGCAGGCCGCCGCCAGCGCCCGTCGCCATGCGCGCAAGGCCCTGTTCCACCCGGCCGAGGCCCTGATCTGGCCCTGGGACCAGCGCCGCCCCCATCCGGACATGCTGACACCTGCGCCGCCCAGCGCCCAGGACATGCAGCAGTGGCGTCGGTTGTGCAACGAACTGCTGGCCCAGCCCAGCCCCTTCACCAATCTCGTGCACCTGGCCACCCAAGCGCGCGAAGCCCTGCTGCTCAGCGGCATGCAGCGGGTCCTGCTGCTGGCGCTGGACCGGGTCAACGAGCGCCTGCGCGTGGTGCAGAGCGTCGGCCTGCCGGCCGAGGCCACACGCCTGGCGTTGACCCTCGACCAGAGCCCCGTCCTGCAGAAGCTCACCGGTCAACCGGGCCAATTGCGTCTCACGCCCGAGAACCGTACGCGCCTGTCGAGCCTGCTGCCTGCGCCTCTATGGGCGCTGTGGCGCAGCGAGCACCTGCTGATGCGCTCGCTGGCCGTCAATGGCCAGGTGGTGATGCTGATGATCGTCGACCAGCATGGCCGCCCATTGAGCGACGTCAGCGTGCAGGCCGTCGGCAAGACCGCCCAGTGCATCGAGCGTGCGCTGGCCACCTTCGGTAGCCGCAACGCCTGAGCCTTGCGCTACAATCGCCCCTTCAACGTCCCCGTGGAGACTGTGGATGCCTGACTTTTCCGGCCTGCCCCTGGTAATCGAACCGACCGATCTGCTGCCTCGGCTCGACAGCCCCGAGCTGATTCTGGTCGACCTGACCAGCGCGGCCCGGTACGCCAGTGGGCACCTCCCTGGCGCACGGTTCGTCGACCCCAAGCGCACGCAGTTGGGTCAGCTGCCGGCGCCCGGTCTGCTGCCCACCCAGACCGACCTGGAGAAGTTGTTCGCCGAACTGGGTCACCGTGCGGACGCCGTCTACGTGGTGTACGACGATGAAGGCGGCGGCTGGGCCGGGCGGTTCATCTGGCTGTTGGACGTCATCGGCCACACGCAGTACCACTACCTCAACGGCGGCGTGCTCGGCTGGCCGAGCGATCGCCTCACCACCGACGTCCCGGCGCCGGCGATCGCCCCCGTGCACCTGCACCTCGACCCGGCACCGACCGCCACGCGCGAGTACCTGCAAAGCCGCCTGGGCCAGCCGGACCTGGTGGTCTGGGACGCACGCGCCCCGGCCGAATACCGCGGCGAAAAGGTGCTTGCAGCCAAGGGCGGGCACGTGCCGGGCGCGATCAACTTCGAATGGACCGCCGGCATGCAGCACGACGACCACCTGCGCCTGCGCACCGACCTGGCATCGGTGCTCGCCGGGCTGGGCATCACGCCGGACAAGGAAATCATCACCCACTGCCAGTCTCACCATCGTTCGGGCTTCACCTACCTGGTGGCCAAGCACCTGGGTTACCCACGGGTCAAGGCGTACGCCGGCTCCTGGGGCGAATGGGGCAACCACCCGGACACGCCTGTCGACGTTTAAAAGGAAACCTATGAAATCCCGATTGTTCATCCTCAGTCAGTACCTGCTGCCGCACCACCTGCTGTCGCGCCTGGCCGGCTGCGTCGCCGAATGCCGCGTGCGCTGGTTCAAGAATGCCTTCACCGCCTGGTTCGCCAAGCGCTACCAGGTGGACATGTCCCAGGCGCTGGTCGAAGACCTGACCGCCTACGAGCACTTCAACGCCTTCTTCACCCGTGCGCTGAAAGCCGACGCCCGTCCGCTCGACCCGACGCCTGGCGGCATCCTGTGCCCGGCCGATGGCGCGGTCAGCCAGCTGGGCCCTATCGAGCATGGTCGGATCTTCCAGGCCAAGGGCCACAGCTACAGCGCCCAGGAATTGCTGGGGGGCGATCCGGCGATGGCGGCACCGTTCATGGGTGGGGAATTCGCCACCATCTACCTGTCGCCGAAGGACTACCACCGCGTGCACATGCCGCTGGCCGGCACGCTGCGCGAGATGGTCTACGTGCCGGGTCGCCTGTTCTCGGTCAACCAGACCACGGCGGAGAACGTGCCTGAGCTGTTCGCCCGCAACGAGCGGGTGGTGTGCCTGTTCGACACCGAGCGCGGCCCGATGGCCGTGGTGCTGGTGGGCGCGATGATCGTCGCGTCGGTCGAGACGGTCTGGGCCGGGCTGGTGACGCCACCCAAACGTGAGCTGAAGACCTTCCGTTACGACGAGGCCAGCCGTACGCCGATCCACCTGGAGAAAGGCGCGGAACTGGGCCGCTTCAAGCTGGGCTCGACCGCCATCGTGCTGTTCGGGCCGCAGCAGGTGAAGTGGCAGGACCTGCTGGGCGCAGGCTCGGTAGTGAACATGGGCCAGTTGCTGGCCGTGCCTGCCGAAGCCTGAGGGCCGTTCGACGGGTGGCTGAGGCGCTCGAGCCACCTGTCCTTCCGAGGGCAGCTTCACCGCCCTCATCGCGGGCAAGCCCGCTCCCACAGGGCAAGAAATAGCGTCTTGGTCTCAAGGCAATAATTTACAGGTCTGTGGGCCCTGCGGGCCCAATCGCGGCCGGTCCAGCGCTCCGGCAGGGACCGCTCACCCGCCGCGGTGGGGCAGGCGGTCACGCTCCCTGTGGGAGCGGCCCCAGTGCCGCGATGGGCCGCGAAGCGGCCCCAAGTAGATCAGCAGGACAAGGCCAGTGCGCCCGGCGCCTAGCGCGCCTTGCCACCCGCCTCGCGGTCACGCAGGCCCAGCAGGTACAGCACACCGTCCAGCCCCAGGGTCGAGATGGCATGGCGCGCCGACTGGCGCACCAACGGCTTGGCGCGGAAGGCCACGCCCAGCCCAGCCAGGGCCAGCATCGGCAGGTCGTTGGCGCCGTCGCCGACCGCAATGGTCTGTTCCAGGCTGAACCCTTCCTTGTGCGCCAGCTCGGTCAGCAAGTCGGCCTTGCGCTGCGCATCGACGATCGGCTCCACGGCCACACCGGTCACTTTGCCGTCCACCACCTCCAGCTCGTTGGCGAACACGTAGTCGATGCCCAGGCGCGCCTGGACTTGCTTGGCAAAATACGAGAACCCGCCCGACAGGATGGCGGTCTTGTAGCCCAGGCGCTTGAGCTCGGCGAACAGGGTCTCGGCGCCTTCGGTCAGGCGCAGCGACGCGCCGATCTCGTCGAGCACGCCCACGTCCAGCCCCTTGAGCAGCGCCATGCGCTCCTTGAAGCTGGCGCGAAAATCCAGTTCGCCGCGCATGGCGCGCTCGGTGATGGCCGCGACCTGCTCGCCCACGCCGGCAGCCTTGGCCAGTTCGTCGATCACTTCGGCCTCGATCAGCGTCGAGTCCATGTCGAAGACCGCCAGGCGACGGTGGCGACGGAACAGGTCATCGTTCTGGAAGGCCAGGTCGATGTCCAGCGCCTCGGATAATCCCAGGAAATCGGCACGCAGCGCCTGTGCATCGTCCGGCGTACCGCGCACGGTGATCTCGATGCAGGCCTTGCTCTTGTCCACTGCCGCGTCCAGTGCCAAGCGCGACGACAGCCGCTCGATGCGCTCGATGGTCAGGTCGTGTCGGGAGATCGCCGCGCTCACCTGCTGCAACTGCTCGGGGCTGATCTTGCGGCTGAGCAGGGTCACGATGTGGCGCGCCTCGCGCTGCCCCTGCACCCACCGCTGATAGTCCGCTTCGGACACGGGGGTGTAGCGTGCCTGTAGGTTCAGCTCGTGAGTCTTGGACTGAACGGCCTGCAACAATGCCGATGCCGCTTCGTTGTCGGGAATGTCGACCAGGATGCCGAACGACAAAGTGCCGTGCATCACCGCCAGGCCGATGTCGAGGATGCTCACGCCGCCCTGGAGCAGGACGCCGGTGATGGCCGCGGTAAGACCGGGACGGTCCTCACCGGTGATGTTGATCAGGACGATTTCGCGCAAGACCAGGCTCCAAAATGATGAAAAAGGCGCATTCTACCGATTTTCCGTGACAATCGGGCATGGCGGACGCTTTGCCGACAAAACTCCGCTCGCTATACTGCGCACCACTTTTCCGCCATAAAGAGCCGAGCTCTGTGAACCGGCCCACGCCCGTCAAGCCAGACAACTTCTTCGTGATGCTCTTCCGTGCCCTGCGCCAGCGTCGTCTCCCGCTGGTGTTGCGGATAGCCTTCAACAACCTTTTCCTGGTGGCCTTGGCCCTGGTGATCTACGCCTGCGTCATGGGGCTGCAGTTCAAGCAGGCCATGCACGAACAGGCGGACGCGCTCGGCCAGAGCCTGATCACCCAGACGGCCACGTCGGCCACCGAACTGTTGGTGGCCAACGACATCCTCAGCCTCAACGTGCTGCTCGGCAACCTGGCGAAGAACCCGCTGGTGGCCCACGCCGCCATCTACAGCGTGGACAACCGGATCCTCGCCGAAGCCGGGCAACGGCCGCGCAACGGCCTGCTCGGCGAGGCCAAGGGTGTGTACCAGACGCGCATCACCTTCCAGGACGTGACCGCCGGGCAGCTGCGCATCAGCCTGGACATGGAGCGATTCCATCAGCCGATGCTGATCAGCCTGCAAAGCATGGGTGTGCTCGCGGCCATCCTGGCCGTGTTGTGTCTGGTGCTCAGCCTGCGTACCGGACGCTCGATCACCACGCCGTTGCTGCAATTGCGGGTCTGGCTGCGTGAACCGCACCCCTACACGCCAGCCACCGACCGCCAGGACGAGATTGGCGACATTGCGCGTCAGCTGCATGCACGCCTGGCCCCTCCGCCACCGCCTGAGCCGGACATCGACGAGCACGACGAGGTGTACGACGAAGCGCACGACGATGAGGCATTCGTCGAAACGCCATCGGCGACCAGCCCGGCGGCACGAGCTGTGCGTCCGGCGATCGCCCCGCTGACTGCCAGCGATGACGAACACGACGACGAGGCCTTCGCCGATCTGGTGGTCGATGAGCCTGCGCCCGCCAGCGCGCCGCAGCCTGCCGCGGCCGTCAAGACCGAACCGCAGACCAGCGCCGTGCTCGCCGTGCAACTGGGCTCCCAGGATCAGCTGCGACGCTTGCCACGCCCCCGCCTGAACGAGCTTCAGGAGCGCTACCGTGACTGCCTGGAGCAGGCGGCCTCGCTGTACGAAGGCACCATGTACACCTTGAACGATGGCAGCACCCTGCTGCTGTTCAACAGTGGTGACAGCGGCGAAGACTACCTGACCAACGCCATCTGCTGCGGCGAGCTGTTGCGCGCCTTGGGTCATGCCTTGCAGATCGAGGTGGCCGACAGCGGCATTACCCTACAGATGCAGTTGGGCCTGATGCTGGGCCAGGACCTGCACGGCCTGAGCCAGGTCGACCTGCTGCTGACCGAGAAGGCCCAGGGCGCCCTGGCGCTGTCGCAGCACAGCCGCAACCTGCTGCTGGTCGAGCGTAGCGTGGGTGAGGATGCCCTGGTCCGCCAGCGCGCGCGTATCCGCCCGATCGCAAGCCCCGAAGGCGCCAGCTGCGTCGAGCGGCTGATGGAGCCCTACCCGTCCATGCTCGAGCGCCAGTTGGCGCGGATGCATGAACGACGCGGGCAGTGAAGGCAAAGGTGGTCGAATGACCACCTTTTTTCGTTGAGCGCCGAGCCTTGTGGGAGCGGGCTTGCCCGCGATAGCGGTAGTCGATTCGACACATGGCCAACAGGATCAATGCTGGCCTGTCAGTCTTGAGGTGGATGAACTGGCCCCATCGCTGGCAAGCCAGCTCCCACAAAGGGCCAGGGCAGGCTTGAGAGAGGTGGTGAAGTGACTGGCCTCATCCCTGGCAAGCCAGCTCCCACAAAGGGCCAGGGCAGGCTTGAGAGGGGTGGTGAAGTGACTGGCCTCATCCCTGGCAAGCCAGCTCCCACAAAGGGCCAGGGCAGGCTTGAGAGGGGTGGTGAAGTGGCTGGCCCCATCGCTGGCAAGCCAGCTCCCACAAAGGGCCAGGGCAGGCTTGAGAGGGGTGGTGAAGTGGCTGGCCCCATCGCTGGCAAGCCAGCTCCCACAAAAGGCCAGGACAGGCTTGCGAGAGGTGGCGAGGCGGCTGGCCTCCCACCCTTGTGCTGGCAACCTGGCGCTCTCAGAACCGATAGACTTCCAGATCGGTACGGATCGGTGTAGCCATCGGGATCTTCGGCTTCTGGGCATCCTTGCGCACCTGGGTGGGCGCGGCCGGTTTCTTCGTCGATTCTTCAGCGATCGCCGGCTGATTGGCCAACGGCTTGACCGCCGTGCTCAACTGCTCGGCCAGCCTCTGCAACAGTTGCCCCTGTGCCTGCACCTGGGACGCTTCGCTGCCTTCGTGCGGCTGTTCGAGGTGGACGATGCGGTTGTCACGCACCTTGCCGCGCCGGTCGAGCAGGCGCCACTGTGCGTCCAGGACCGCCGGCTGGCCGACGCCCGAATCGAGCCGCGTGATCGACAGCAGCACCTGCACGTCCGGGCTGAACCCGGCGGTGGCCGGCGCCAACACCACGCGCTGGCTGTCCAGGCGCCAGGCCAGCTGGCGCACCAGCAATTGATCGATGTCCGACGACAAGCTGCCTGCCCAGCGTCCACCGGTCGCGCCGGTCAGGCTGCCGTCGGCCTGGCGCTGCAGCAGGGTCTCGCGTTGCAGGTAGTCGGCGACCGAGACCGGGCCGAGCACGACCGCCAGGCCTGCACGCTGGGACGGCTGACCAGGGTCCCCGCTGTCGAGCTGATACAGGGCCGTCGGCTGATGGGTGCTGCACCCGGCCAAGCCCAATACGCCAGCCATCAGCCATACAAATGGAAGACGCAGAACGTTCATTCATCCCATCCAGGCGGCCGCCGTGGCGGCAAACCGCAGTGATACGTGTCAAGTTCGGTAAGGGCACACGGCCACGCCGGCGCCAAGAGGCGCCTATCATCCGCGAAATGCCCGGGCAACTCCAGCCTTTCCGCCGGGACATCGCGTCGGCGATTGTCCCGGTTGGGCGTGGCGTCAGTCCACCGTCAGGGCGTCGACCCGCTGGAAACCGCGCGGCAGTTTGTTGCCTCGCCGCCCACGCTCGCCCTTGTAGTGATCGAGGTCCGCCCCCTTGAGCGACAGCGTGCGTTTGCCCGCGCTGAGCACCAGGGTCGCACCGTCGGCGAGCACCGCCAGGTCGGTCACGTACTCCTCGCGGTTGGCCACGCGCTCGCCCGGGATGCCGATGATCTTGTTGCCCTTGCCCTTGCCCAGCTGCGGCAGGTCGGCCACCTTGAACACCAGCAGACGCCCTTCGGTGGTCACCGCAGCGAGCCAGTCCTGCTCGCGGTTGGGTACCGGACGTGGACTGATCACCTTGGCCCCGGCCGGCAGGCTGAGCAGCCCTTTGCCGGCCTTGTTCTTGGTCTGCAGATCCTCACCCTTGACCACGAAGCCGTAACCCGCATCCGAAGCCACCACGTACAGCGCGTCGTCCTCCGGCAGCAGCAGGCATTCGAAGCTCGCCCCCGGCGGCGGCGTGAGGCGCCCGGTCAGCGGCTCACCCTGACCACGGGCCGAGGGCAGCGTATGTGCCGCCACCGAGTAGCTTCGCCCGGTCGAATCGATGAACACCGCCGACTGGTTCGAGCGCCCTGGCGCGGCAGCCTTGAAGCCATCCCCGGCCTTGTACGACAGGCCGGTGGCGTCGATGTCGTGGCCCTTGGCGCAACGCACCCAGCCCTTCTCCGAAAGCACCACGGTCACCGGCTCGGTCGGCATCAGCTCGTTTTCCGACAGGGCCTTGGCCTCGGCGCGCTCGACGATCGGCGAACGGCGGTCGTCGCCATAGGTCTGGGCATCCTTGATCAGCTCGCTGCGTACCAGCTTCTTGAGCTTGGCTTCGCTGCCCAGCAGCCCCTGGAGCTTGGCCTGCTCCTTGAGCAGTTCGTCCTGTTCACCACGGATCTTCATCTCTTCCAGGCGTGCCAGCTGGCGCAGGCGCGTCTCGAGAATGTAGTCGGCCTGGGTTTCGCTCAGGCCGAAACGGGCAATCAACGCCTGCTTGGGGTGGTCCTCGGTGCGGATGATGTGGATCACCTCATCCAGGTTGAGGAAGGCGGTGAGCAGGCCCTCGAGCAGGTGCAGACGCCGCTCGACCTTGTCCAGGCGGAACTGCAGGCGCCGGCGCACGGTGTTGACGCGGAACTGCAACCACTCCTGCAGCAGCGCACGCAGGTTCTTCAACTGCGGGCGACCGTCCAGGCCGATGATGTTGACGTTGACCCGGTAAGTGCTCTCCAGGTCGGTGGTAGCGAACAGGTGCTGCATCAGCTCCTGGGCATCGACCCGGTTGGAGCGCGGAATGATGACGATGCGGCACGGGTTCTCGTGGTCCGATTCGTCGCGCAGGTCGGCGACCATCGGCAGTTTCTTGGCCTGCATCTGCGCGGCGATCTGCTCGAGCACCTTGGCGCCGGACACCTGGTGCGGCAGCGCCGTGACGACGATGTCGCCCTCCTCCACCCGGTACACCGCACGCATGCGGATCGAGCCACGACCGCTCTCGTAGAGCTTGAGCATCTCGGCCCGTGGCGTGATGATCTCCGCCTCGGTCGGGTAGTCCGGCCCCTGGATGTGCTCGCACAGCTGCTCGACCGTCGCCTTCGGCTCGTCCAGCAGCCGTACGCAGGCGGCGGCCACTTCGCGCAGGTTGTGCGGCGGCACGTCGGTGGCCATGCCGACCGCGATGCCGGTGGTGCCATTGAGCAGGATGTTGGGCAGGCGCGCCGGCAGGACCGACGGCTCCTGCAGGGTGCCATCGAAGTTCGGGACCCAGTCCACGGTGCCTTGGCCGACTTCGTCGAGCAGCACTTCGGAGTAGCGCGACAGACGCGCCTCCGTGTAGCGCATGGCGGCGAACGATTTGGGATCGTCCGGTGCACCCCAGTTGCCCTGGCCGTCGACCAACGTGTAGCGGTAGCTGAAAGGCTGCGCCATCAGCACCATGGCTTCGTAGCAGGCCGAGTCGCCGTGCGGGTGGAACTTGCCGAGCACGTCGCCGACGGTGCGCGCGGACTTCTTGTGCTTGGCGTCGGCATCCAGGCCCAGCTCGCTCATGGCGTAGACGATGCGCCGTTGCACAGGCTTCAGGCCATCGCCGATGTGCGGCAGGGCGCGGTCCATGATCACGTACATGGAGTAGTTGAGGTAGGCCTGTTCAGTGAAGTCAGCCAGGGAGCGGCGCTCGACGCCGTCGAGACTGAGTTCCAGGGAGTCGCTCATGCGGGCCTCGTCATTTCAGGTTCTGGCGCAGCAGCAAGGTGCCGCTGCGCTGGGTGAATTCAAGTTGTTTCAGGGCGCTCATGCCGAGCAGGATCTGATCGCCATCCAGGCCCGGCACGACCATCGCACGCACGTCCTGCAGGCGGATGTCGCCCAGCTGCAGGCTGTTCAGGCGGGTGCGATAGCCTTCGGTGCGCCCGTTGGCGGTGCTGACCAGCACTGGCGCGCCGCGCTCGAGGTCGAGCTGCCGGGCCACGCGCTCGGGGATCGCCACGTCGGTGGCGCCGGTGTCGAGCATGAAGTGCACGGGCTGCTCATTGATCGCGCCGTCGACGACGAAGTGGCCCTGATGGTTGCCCACCAGACGCACCTCGACGAAGCCAGGCCCGTGGGCCGACCGCACCTCGGTGTTGGGGTTGTGCTGGCGCTGTTCCCAGGCACCGAAGAACCGGGTGGCCAGGAACAGCGCCGCCGCCCAGGCCAGGATCATCAGCACCTTGCCCGCGCGCTTGCCGGGTGGGGTGCTCACGGCGCGACGCTCCAGCCGCCCTTGGGCGCGGCGAAGCGCCAGACGATGGGCCGGGTTTCCCCGTCGGCACGCCGGGCATTGTTGTTGTCCAGGCCGACCCAGGCCCCTTGACGGTCGATCACCAGCGCCTCGGCCAGCCCGTAGGGCTCGTCATAGCGACGGCCTTCGGCCAGCCCGCCCTCGGCGAACGACCAGCAGCGTTCCACCTCGCCGCTTGCAGGTGTGCGGCGGCAGATACGGTAGGCGTTGCGCTCGAGGGTGAACAGCTTGCCCTCGAACCAGGCCAGGTCGGAGAAATCCCGCGTGATGGGGCGCGTCCGGCCCGTCTGGACCGGCGGAGGCGCCTTGCCCGCTTCGCTGAACAGCACGCAGCCCTCCACGCAGGTCCATACCGCCTGCTGCCGGTGCAACGCCACCAGCCCGCGCCGCTCACGCTCGGCCGCCAGCCACAGACGGTCGCCCGCCGGGTTCACCGCCAGCCCCTCGAACAAGGCGTTGAAGTGCAGCAGCATCCCGCTGGCCCGCGCCTGACGCACCATGGCCGGATCGATCTTGAGCCACTCGACCTCACCGGTCGGCGGTACCCGCAGGACGCTGGCCTGGGCCTCGCTGACCACATAGGCAGTGCCCTGCTGGTCGCAGCTGATGCCCTCGAAGTCCAGGGCACCCCCGCGCAGGTAGGCGGCCGCCCAGGTGCTCGACTGCAAGCCCCAGGGCAAGCCGCTGTCCGGCGCCGATGGCGCCTGGAACGTGCGCGCCTCGGCCTGCCAGGTGTCGACCTGCGTATCGAGCCGGTAGATCTGGTCGTCGTCGCGGTCCGACACGGCCCACAGCCGACCCTGGCACAGCGCCAGGCCTGACAGGTTGCCGCCGCGCATGCCCTCGACGGGGTGCTCGGCGACGAAGTCCAGCTCGGGCCACACCTGCGCCTGCACGGGCATCGCCATCGACGCCAGGCAGGCCAGGCCCAGGATCAGGAGGCCACGGGTCACACCAGGACCTCGGCCAGGTTGCCCTTGGTCTCCAGCCAGCTCTTGCGGTCGCCCGCACGCTTCTTGGCCAGCAGCATGTCCATGATCTCGCGCGTGCCTTGCAGGTCGTCCAGGGTCAGTTGCACGAGGCGCCGGGTGTTCGGGTCCATGGTGGTCTCGCGCAGCTGCGGCGGGTTCATCTCGCCCAACCCCTTGAAGCGGGTCACCTGAGGTTTACCACGCTTCTTCTCGGCCACCAGCCGGTCGAGGAGGCCGTCGCGCTCGGCCTCGTCCAGGGCGTAGTAGATCTCCTTGCCCAGGTCGATGCGGTACAGCGGTGGCATGGCCACGTAGACATGACCGGCCTCGACCAGAGGGCGGAAATGCTGAACGAACAGCGCGCACAGCAACGTGGCGATGTGCAGGCCGTCGGAGTCGGCGTCGGCGAGGATGCAGACCTTGCCATAGCGCAGCTGGGTCAGGTCGGTAGCGCCCGGGTCGACCCCGATGGCCACGGCGATGTTGTGCACCTCCTGGCTGGCCAGCACCTCGCCCCCGTCGACTTCCCAGGTGTTGAGGATCTTGCCGCGCAACGGCAGGATGGCCTGGAACTCCTTGTCACGGGCCTGCTTGGCCGAGCCACCGGCCGAGTCGCCCTCGACCAGGAACAGCTCGGCGCGCATCGGGTCCTGCCCGGCGCAGTCGGCCAGCTTGCCCGGCAGTGCCGGGCCCTGGGTCACGCGCTTGCGCTCGACCTTCTTGCTGGCCTTGAGCCGTCGCCCAGCGTTGCTGATGGCCAGCTCGGCCAATTGCAGGCCCAGTTCGGGGTGGGCGTTGAGCCACAGGCTGAACGCGTCCTTGACCACGCCGGAGACGAACGCGGCCGCTTCGCGCGACGACAGGCGTTCCTTGGTCTGGCCGGAGAACTGCGCGTCCTGCATCTTCATCGAGAGCACGAAGGCGATGCGTTCCCACACGTCTTCGGGCGCCAGCTTGACGCCCCGTGGCAGCAGGTTGCGGAATTCGCAGAACTCGCGCATGGCATCGAGCAGGCCCTGGCGCAGGCCGTTCACATGGGTGCCGCCCTGGGCGGTGGGGATCAGGTTGACGTAGCTTTCCTGCAGGCTGTCGCCGCCCTCGGGCAACCACAGCAAGGCCCAGTCCACGGCCTCCTTGTTGCCGGCCAGGCTGCCGCAGAACGGCTCGTCGGGCAGGCGCTGGAGCTCGCTGACCGCATCGACCAGGTAGGAGCGCAGGCCGTCCTCGTAATGCCACTCGACCTTCTCGCCGGTGCCCTTGTCCTCGAAGCTGATCGAAAGCCCGGGGCACAGCACCGCCTTGGCCTTGAGCACGTGCTTGAGGCGGCTCACCGAGAACTTGGGCGAGTCGAAGTACTTGGGATCCGGCGCGAAATACACGCTGGTGCCGGTGTTGCGCTTGCCGACCGTGCCGACCACCTGCAGCTCGCTGGCCTTGAAGCCGTCGGCGAAGCTCATCTGGTATTCGTTGCCATCGCGCTTCACGCGGACCCGGACCTGGCTGGACAAGGCGTTGACCACCGAGATGCCGACCCCGTGCAGGCCGCCGGAGAACTGGTAGTTCTTGTTGGAGAACTTGCCGCCGGCGTGCAGCTTGGTGAGGATCAGCTCGACCCCGGACACCCCTTCTTCGGGGTGGATGTCCACGGGCATGCCGCGGCCGTCGTCGGACACTTCCAGGGAATGGTCGGCGTGCAGGATCACCTGGATCGCGCGGGCGTGCCCGGCCAGGGCTTCGTCGACGCTGTTGTCGATGACTTCCTGGGCCAGGTGGTTGGGCCGACTGGTATCGGTGTACATGCCCGGTCGCTTGCGGACCGGATCGAGGCCGGAGAGGACCTCGATGGCGTCTGCGTTGTAGGCGCTAGCGCTGGGATTGGCCATGGATTCTCGTCGTCAGTCTGGTGAATGCAAAAAAATCAGGAACTCGACACATCGAGCGCCGTGTCGCGCTCCGGTTCAATGCCCGCGAAGGCCAGGACCTGGTCCAGGCGCTGGGCGAAGCCTTGGAAGCCGTGGTCGCCGCCGACCTCGATGCGCAGGTCGCAGGCCTGGTAGTAGCGTTGCGCCTGGCGGTAGTCGAGGGTTTCGTCGCCGGTCTGCAGCCAGACCTGGATGCGCTCGCCGGCAGACGGCGCAGGCACTTCCAGCTCGGCCAGGGCCTGCACATGGTCCAGGGTCAGTTCCCAGGTCTCGTCGGTATAGAGGTTGCGTTGGGTACCGAGGTAGCCGTCGAACAACCGATGCGGCGCGACCGCCGGGTTGATCAGCAGGGCCTTGAGGCCATGGCGCTCGGCCAGATGGGTGGCATAGTAGCCGCCCAGCGAACTGCCCACCAGCAGTGGCTGACCGAGGGCGACGATGGCTGCCTCGAGCTGGGCGATGGCCTGGCGCGGATGATGGTGCAGGGCCGGGATGCGCAACCGCTCGGCCAGCCCGAGCGGGTCCATCGCCATCTCGAGCTGGCGTGCCTTGCGCGACAGCGGCGAGCTGTTGAAACCATGGATGTAGAGGATCGAAGCCGACATGCTGCTCCTGGGGTCTGCGGCGACAGGCCCGTCGAGACGGGCGCGGGGACGCGCAGTGTAGCCTGTTCACCCAGGTTGGCGTAGCGTGAGGGTGTTACATCATGCTCAATAGCCGGGGCCGTCGAGGTCCAGCGTCACCCGGAAGTCCCGCGCACGCTCGACGCCGGTGTCCAACCGCCCATCCGGGTACAAGTGCAACCAGCGGTAACCAGGGTGTTCCTCGTTCACCACGAAGTCCTCGCTGGCCGGCGCGAACTGGATGCAGGTGGACGGCGAGGCCAGCAGCCGCAGGCCGTTCACTGTCCGGTCGCAGGCCTGATGCACGTGCCCCCAGAGCAGCGCCTTCACCTGGGCCCGTCCCTGCAGGCAGGCGAACAGCGCTTCGGCATTGCGCAGACCGATGGGGGCCATCCAGGCACAGCCGATGTCCACCGGCTGATGGTGCAGGCAGACCAGGCAATGCCGCTGCCCTGCGTCCTCCAGAGCCTGTTCCAGCACCGCCAGCTGCGTGTCGTCGAGCCAGCCATGGGTCGCGCCCGGTACCGTGGACACCAGGGTGACGATGCGCCAGCCGCCCACATCGGTCACCGCCTGCAGGCGGTCGCTGCCCTCGGTCACGGCCGCCATGGTCTCGAGGCGGTCGTGGTTGCCAGGCAGCCAGCGTGTCCGGGCGGCCAGGGTGGCGGTGGCCTCCTCGAACGCCTGGTAGGACGCCGCGCTGCCATCCTGGGACAGGTCGCCGGTGCAAAGCAGCACGTCGAGCTCGGGGTGTTCGCGCCGCACCTGCTCGGCCACATGGCGCAAGCTGTCCCGGGTATTGACCCCCAGCAAGGTCTTGTCCGGGCTGGCGAACAGGTGCGGGTCGGTCAACTGCACCACGCGCACGGGCGCGCTGTGTTGTGAAGCATCGGATGGCGACACGGGACCGTCTCCTCACGGCGGGCAGCGAACGAATGATGACAGGTGGCGGGCGCAGGAGGCGCACCCTGCAGGCTCAGCGTACCGCTTCGAGCTCGTGGCCGCAGGCCAGGCAGTGGCTCAACCATTCGCCCAGGAACAGGTTGAGCTGGGCCTTTTCATCGGGTTGATGCATGGCATCGTTGGGGTAAGGGTAGATGCTGCGCAGGCGTCGTGCATGTTCGGCACTGATGACTTCGGCCATCTGCGCGTCGTGGTAGACCTGCACCTCGAGCTGCGGCACCGGCAGCCAGGGCAGGCTGTGCTCCTGGCGCACCCGCAGCGTGGTGGTGTAGGGGCAGGCGAGCACCACGTCGAGCACCAGCACGCCGAGCATCTGGTCGCCCTGGGTCATGCCGATGCGCCGCGAGCCCACACCCTCGCGCATGGTCGGCAGCAGCTGCATCAGCCGCGCATAGTTGGCCTCGCAGGCGGCCTGCAGGCCGACCAGATCGACGCGGTAGCGTTCGCGCAGCGGGCTCACGACCACAGCCCCCTGACTTCGTCACGGTTGAGCGCCAGCCACTGGATCGCGATGATGCTGGCAGCGTTGGCAATGCGCCCGTCACGCACGGCCTGCAGGGCGTCCTCGAACGACCAGACCTTGACGCGGATGTCCTCGCCCTCTGCTTCCAGCCCATGCAGGCCGCCGGCGCCTTCGCTGTCGCAGCGCCCCAGGAACAGGTGCACGAACTCGTCGCTGCCGCCTGGAGACGGGAAATAGCGCGTCATCGGCCACAGCGCGGAGAACGTCAGACCGGCTTCTTCCTCGGCTTCTCGGTGGGCGACTTCCTCGGGCTGCTCGTCCTTGTCGATCAAACCGGCGACCAGCTCGATCAACCAAGGGTTCTGCGTCTTGTCCAGGGCGCCGACGCGAAACTGCTCGATCAGCACCACTTCGTCGCGCTGCGGATCGTAGGGCAGCACGCACACGGCGTCATGGCGCACGAACAGCTCGCGGCTGATTTCGCGACCCAGGCCGCCGGCGAACAGCTCGTGGCGCAGGTGCACCTTGTCCAGCCGATAGAAACCCTGGTAGCACGTGTCCCGCTTGACGATCTCGACCGTCCGGGGCATCGAATTCAACGATTCTGACATGTATGACCTCGTTTACCTCAGTTACCGCATCGCGCCATCCTACTCTGCGCCTCGACGGGTTTCATCCCTTTCCGCCAATCGCGGCGGCGCACGACAGCCAGGTGACGCTCTGTTAGCTTAGTGCCGAACCGAAGGCCGTGCCGACGGTCGAAGGCCGATCTACCTTTGTCTTGCAAGGATCCACATGACGCTGGTCAAACTGACTTCCGTAGCCGTGCTGGCCCTGGCGCTGGGCGCTTGCCAGAGCCTGTTCGAACCCAACTACCGGGCCCCGCTGGAGACCAAGCGCGAGGCGTGGGAGCACGTCAAGCCGGGGTGCAACGAGCGTGATTGCCCGCTGGTGAACATCGATGTGGTGCACTTCCCGACGCTGCCCACGCTCGACGCCATCGTCGAGCGTCGCCTGCTGGCGCTGACCGAAGACAACCAGAACGGCACCGCGCCCACCTCGCTCCAGGCCTACGAAGCGGCCTACCTGGCCAGCGCCGAGAAGCGCAACAGCAGCTACCTGCAGGCCAAGGTACGCGAGCAGCATGACGGGCTGGTGATCATCGAGCTGTCCAGCTACCTGGACAGCGGCGGCGCCCACGGCATGCCGGGACGTGGCTTCATCAACTACTCGCGCAAGCTGGACAAGGTCCTGACCCTGCAGGACATGCTGGTGCCGGGCCAGGAAGCGACGTTCTGGAAGACCGCCGAGGAGTCCCACCGTGCCTGGCTGATCAGCACCGGCATGGACAAGGACCCGGAGTTCGTCAAGACCTGGCCCTTCCGCCAGACCCCGCACATCGCCCTGACCTACGGCGCGGTGATCCTCAAGTACGAAGTCTATGCCATCGCGCCCTACGCCATGGGCCACATCGAACTGAAGATCCCCTACCCGCGCCTGAACGGCGTGCTCAAGCCGGAGCTGTTCCCCGGCCGCGGCTGAGACGCGCCAGCCCATGCAGCGCCCCTGCCACCACCACGGCGGGCAGGGTCGCGCCCACGTCCGGCGCCAGCTGGGCCAGCAGGTGATAGACCGCCACCCCGGCGATCCAGGCCACCAGCGCCGTGCCGTGCAGGTCGCCGACCACCGCCGGCAGCCGTCGGCGCCGAACCAGGAAGTGATCGGTCAGCACCACGCCGAACAACGGGGCGAACACCGAGCCGATCAACAGCAGGAAGTGCTCGTACTGCGCCAGCGGTGCCAGGCAGGCGATCAAGATGCACAGCGCGCCGATGGCCAGCACCAGGTGCTCGACCTTCAGGCCCAGCAGCAGGCCGCTGGACACCGCTGCCGAGTGGATGTCGGCGAAGGCGTTTTCCGACTCGTCGAGCAGGATCAACAGCAGCGGGATGCCCAGGCCAGCCCCGGCCAGCGCCAGCAGCAGCGCATTGGCCTCGCCCGCCGTGGCGAACGCCAGGGTATAGGCCACGCCCAGGCTCATCAGCCAGCCGTTGCCGAGCAGGTAGCCCAGCGCCGTGCCGGCGAAGACCCGGCCGGCCTGCTGGCCGAAGCGCGAATAGTCGGCGATCAGGGGCAGCCACGACAGCGGCATGGCGATGGCGATGTCGATGCCTACGGCCAGGGGCATCGAGCCATCGCCGGCACGTGCCCAGATCGCGGCCAGGTCGGCGCGGGCGAACAGGTTCCAGGTCAGCCACAGGCAGGCGCCCAGCAGCAGCCAGATGCCCCAGGTACGCAGGATCTTGCGCACGAAGGCCAGCGGGCCGCAGACGGCCAGCAGCGTGGCCAGCGCGCCGAAGCACAGCGTCCAGAGCACGGGGCTGCTCCAGAGGCTGGCCTCGCCAAAGGCGCGCGTGCCCAGCAGGCTTGCCGCATCACGCATGACGATGAGTTCGAACGCGCCCCAGCCGATCAGCTGCAACACGTTCAACAGCGCAGGCAGCCGAACGCCATGGCGCCCCAGGCTCAGGCGCAGCGAAGCCATCGCCGACAGGCCGGTGTCGGTGCCGACCACACCGGCGGCCGCCAGCAGCAGCACCCCGACGGCGGTGCCGACGACGATCGCCAGCAAGGCGCCGGCCAGGCCCAGGCCCGGCGCCAGCAGCGCACCGACCTGCAGCACCATCAGGCCGGTGCCGAGGGAAAACCACAGGGCGAACAGGTCGCGGGCGCCGAACGGGCGGCGGTCCAAGGGAACGGGACGATCAGGGGAAAACGGACTGGGCGTGATCACGGTACAGGCTCGCTTCGAGGGATGAGCACGGGCCCGTCGAGGACCCGCGATGGAGCGTGGCGCGCCCGCCCTGGAAGAGCGACGGGCGCGCGCGGCGGCGGTCAGACCTTCTGGTACAGCTGGCTACCGGTCTGGCGGAAGCGCTCGGCCTGCTCGCGCAGGCCTTCCTCGACCGCCACGTCGACCGTCTCGATCCGCTGGTTGGCCGCGTACTCGCGCACCTCCTGGGTGATCTTCATCGAACAGAACTTCGGCCCGCACATCGAGCAGAAGTGCGCGACCTTGGCCGACTCCTTGGGCAGCGTCTCGTCGTGGAAGGCGCGCGCGGTGTCCGGGTCCAGGCCGAGGTTGAACTGGTCTTCCCAGCGGAACTCGAAACGCGCCTTGGACAGGGCGTTGTCGCGGATCTGTGCACCCGGATGCCCCTTGGCCAGGTCGGCGGCATGGGCGGCGATCTTGTAGGTGATGATGCCGGTCTTGACGTCGTCCTTGTTCGGCAGGCCCAGGTGCTCCTTGGGCGTGACGTAGCAGAGCATGGCGCAGCCGAACCAGCCGATCATCGCCGCGCCGATGCCGGAGGTGATGTGGTCGTAGCCTGGCGCGATGTCGGTGGTCAGCGGGCCCAGGGTATAGAACGGCGCCTCGTCGCAGCATTCGAGCTGCTTGTCCATGTTCTCCTTGATCAGTTGCATCGGCACGTGGCCGGGGCCTTCGATCATGCACTGTACGTCATGCTTCCAGGCGATCTTGGTCAGCTCGCCGAGGGTTTCCAGTTCGCCGAACTGGGCCTCGTCGTTGGCGTCGGCGATCGAGCCGGGACGCAGGCCATCGCCCAGCGAGAAGCTGACGTCGTAGGCCTTCATGATCTCGCAGATGTCCTCGAAGTGGGTGTAGAGGAAGTTCTCCTGGTGATGGGCCAGGCACCACTTGGCCATGATCGAGCCACCGCGGCTGACGATGCCAGTGACCCGCTTGGCGGTCAGTGGCACGTAGCGCAGCAGCACGCCGGCGTGGATGGTGAAGTAGTCCACGCCCTGCTCGGCCTGCTCGATCAGCGTGTCGCGGAACAGCTCCCAGGTCAGGTCCTCGGCCACGCCATTGACCTTTTCCAGGGCCTGATAGATCGGCACGGTGCCGATCGGTACCGGCGAGTTGCGGATGATCCACTCGCGGGTCTCGTGGATGTGCTTGCCGGTGGACAGGTCCATCACCGTGTCCGAGCCCCAGCGGATGCCCCAGGTGAGCTTGGCCACCTCTTCCTCGATGGACGAACCCAGAGCGCTGTTGCCGATGTTGCCGTTGATCTTCACCAGGAAATTGCGGCCGATGATCATCGGCTCCAGCTCGGTGTGATTGATGTTGGCCGGGATGATCGCCCGCCCACGGGCGATCTCCTCGCGCACGAACTCGGCAGTGATGGCCTTGGGAATGCTGGCGCCGAAGCTGTGCCCGGCGTGCTGCTGCGTGAGCAGCCCGGCGGCGTGGGCCTCCTGCAGCTTCATGTTCTCGCGCAGGGCGACGTATTCCATCTCGGCGGTGATGATGCCCTGGCGGGCGTAGTGCATCTGGCTGACGTTGGCGCCGGCCTTGGCGCGACGTGGATGGCGCACGTGGGCGAAGCGCAGCCGGGTCAGGTCCTCGTCCGCCAGGCGCTGCTGGCCGAAGTCGGAACTCAGCCCCGCCAGGCGCTCGGTGTCGCCCCGCGCATCGATCCACCCGGAGCGCACATCGGCCAGGCCACGGCGCACGTCGATGGTCACCTCGGGGTCGGTGTAGGGGCCGGAGGTGTCGTAGACCAGCACCGGTGCATTGGCCTCGCCGCCGAAGTCGGTCGGCGTGTCGTCCAGGCTGATCTCGCGCATGGGCACGCGGATGTCCGGGCGCGAGCCCTGGACGTAGACCTTGCGCGAACGGGTGAAGGGCTGCACGGACTGCTGGTCGACGCGCGCCGATTCGCTGAGGTTGATCGTTTTTTCTTGTCTGCTCATCAAAGGCTCCCGGACATGTTCCTGGCGGATGGATGTCGGGGGAAGAACCTGAGCGGACGCGGACGCACCCATAGTGGGCGCTGTGCCGATACGTGACGTGCCGAGGCTCGAACGAGCCATGGAGACATCCCGGACCTGGCACAAGAGATTCGCCGGGATGGCGAGAAATCTTGTTCCCTACGCAGGCGCTAACCTGATCAGGTTCAACGGGATCCGGAACTCTCCGATCTCAGCCTCCGATTCGAGGCACCCCGACAAGAACACGCGCAGTCTAGACTGCACGGGCCGACAACGCCAGGCGCACGCCATGGGGAATGATCGACGGCGCGCATGGTCGATTGTTGCCCAGGGCGCGCCCCACTACACTGGCGCTCACGCCGGACCGCCCGCCCAGAAACCGTCACCGTTCAAGGACTGCCCTATGCTGCGCAAACTTTCACTGGCCATTGCCGTGTCCTGTGCATCCCCTGCAATGGCCTGGGCAGCACCGGCGTCCATGACGGTGAAGACCGACCTGGTCAGCGTGTACCAGGAGGCGGTGCTCAACAACGCCGACCTGGCCGCTGCGCGGGCCGACTATGGCGCGCGGCGCGAGGTGGTGCCCCAGGCCCGTGCCGGACTGCTGCCCATCCTCTCCGGCGGCGCCGAGGTGCTGAGCACCCGGACCAAGGTGGACCAGCCGGCCTATATCGCCAACCGCAGCGGCAACACCTGGAGCGCGACCCTGTCGCAGCCGATCTTCCGCGCCGACCGCTGGTTCCAGTTGCAGGCCGCCGAAGCGGTCAACGAGCAGGCGGCGCTGGAGCTGTCGGCCACCGAGCAGAACCTGATCCTGCAAACCGCCGAACGCTACTTCGCCGTGCTGCGTGCCCAGGACAACCTGGCCTCGACCAAGGCCGAGGAAGCGGCCTTCAAGCGCCAGCTGGACCAGTCCAACGGCCGTTTCGACGTCGGCCTGACGGACAAGACCGACGTGCTGCAGGCCCAGGCCAGCTACGACACGGCGCGGGCCAACCGGATCCTGGCCGAGCGCCAGGTGCAGGACGCCTTCCAGGCCTTGGTGACCCTGACCAACCGCGATTACCTGGCGTTGCAGGGGGTAGTGCACAGCCTGCCGGTGAGCGTGCCGACCCCCAACGATGCGCAGGTCTGGGTCGATACGGCCGCCCGGCAGAACCTGACCCTGCTGGCCACCAACCACGCCGTGGACGCCGCTGAAGAGACCGTACGCCAGCGCAAGGCCGGGCATGCCCCGACCGTGGACGCCGTGGCGCGCTACCAGAAGGGTGACAACGACAACCTGGGCTTCAGCAACCCCTCGCCCCTGCCCGGCGTGACCTACGGCGGCGACGTCGAACAGACCAGCATCGGGCTGCAAGTGAACATCCCGATCTACAGCGGCGGCCTGACCAGCTCCCAGGTGCGCGAGGCCTACCAGCGTCTGGTGCAGGCCGAGCAGCAGCGCGAAGGCCAGCGCCGTCAGGTGGTGGAGAACACCCGCAACCTGCACCGCGCGGTCAATACCGACGTCGAGCAGGTCAAGGCGCGCAAGCAGTCGATCATCTCCAACCAGAGCGCCGTGGAAGCGACCGAAATCGGTTATCAGGTGGGCACCCGCAACATCGTCGACGTGCTCGACGCCCAGCGCCAGCTCTACGCCTCGGTACGCGACTACAACAACAGCCGCTACGACTACATCCTCGACAACCTGCGCCTGAAGCAGGCGGCAGGCACCTTGAGCCCACGGGACCTGCAAGAGCTGAGCGGTTTCCTCAAGCCCGACTACAACCCCGACCGCGATTTCCTGCCCCCGGACCTGGCCGCCGCAGCGGCCGAGAACTTCAAGCGCAAGCCGTGAGGGGGTGCGACAGCGCTGGCTGACTTTGTGGGCCCTGCGGGCCATGCCTTTCAACATCTTTGCCTAACACGGTGTGGACCACATTGTTGATCTGGCAGAGCGATTCGCCCCCTGTGTGGGAGCGGGCTTGCCCGCGATGCAGGCGGTGATGGACCTGACGCTATCGCGGGCAAGCCCGCTCCCACAGGAGGGCTGCGCGTCTCTGTATCCTGCCGATGAATGGGTGCAATGCATGACCTTGTCTTGGGGCTTTTCCAAAGACGTTGAAAGGCCCACCTCTGGCTCGAAAGAACTACACAGCACTTCCCAGGAAGCTGCAACAGCCTGCTCCACCATGGTATGCCTACAAGACAAGCTGGTCTGCCGGCGATGCAGGCGCCAAGGTGGCCGACCCCAGCGCCACCCGCCTCACGGCCTGCGCAGCATGTCCACGGCAAACCCACCCAGCACCCCACCACTGACCCAACGCTGCGCCCGCAAGGCGCGAGGACGACCGCGCAGGAACCGGCTGACACGCGCCGCCGCCACCACGATCAGGCCATTGACCGTCACCGCGATAGCGATCTGCACCAGCCCCAACTGCAGAAACTGCTGCAAGGTAGCGCCCGCCGCAGGGTCGACGAACTGCGGAATCAGCGCCGAGTACATGAGCGCGATCTTGGGGTTGAGCAGGTTGGTCAGCAGCCCCATGGCAAACAGCCGGCGTGGCGAATGGGGCGGCAGGGCACGGGTCTCGAAAGGCGACACGCCACCGGGCTTGAGCAGGGTCCAGGCCAAGTACCCCAGATAGAGCGCACCCGCGACCCTGACCACGTCATAGGCCATCGGCACGGCCTTGAACAAGGCAGCCAGGCCCAGGGCCGAGGCCAGCAAGTAGACGACGAAACCCAGGGCGACACCGGCCAGGGAGATCATCCCGGCGATACGGCCCTGGGACAGGGTGCGTGAGACAAGGTAGGCCATGTTCGGACCGGGGGTGAGGACCATGCCCAGGGCGATGAGCGACAGGCCGATGAGGTCTTCGAAGGCGATCATGGGCATTCCTTTTGAACAGTGGGCGCTTCAGTGCAGGCCTATCCAGCATAGGTCGATGTCGGGGTCATGCCAGTGCAGCCTGTGAAACTGCCTTCTTTGTTCCACGTTGGCAGGTGCGGTGAGCACGACGCCTTTCACACGTCCTCGATGAATTCGACGTCTGCACCAAGCGCGTTCAGAACAAGCTTGTAAAACGCGTCTACATCGTCAGCGACCTTGTACAGAGGCCCTGACTCTTCCTGCTCGGCTATATCGAAATCATTGGGGTCATCAAACGCATGCAAATGCGTTCTGTCCCAGTAATAGACGCCGCGTACCTGGAGGTCGGCGATCCAGACGAAGGGATTGCCACCGCCATCCTCGCCGATCGCAAAGGCGCCTTCGACGAAGTCCAACTCATCGATGAATTCCTTGTTGAATCTGATCAGATCGTTGCAGTTTTCGGCCGCACGCACGCCGAACAGCCGGTCGAAGCTTATTTCACCTGCCTCCACGGCACTCAACCGCAGTTGCACATGATCCGGCGCAGCGATAGAGAAGCCATTCATGCGCATCAACAGGCGCCTGTACGGCTCAGGCAACATCACTTCACAGGTGGACTCGATCGCATTCACCTCAGAGCAGGTCAGGCCGGGTCTGTAGACGATGGGCATAAGCACTTTCCGTTTGACGCGCCTTCACGGCGCAGGTGGCAGGCAAGGGGCACGTGACATCAAGGTTGAATGGGCATGTGAGGCAGTCACCCCGCCTCGTCGCCTCAGTCGATCAGCTTGCCCAGCCCCTCCAACAACCGCCCCAACGCCCCCTGATTCGCTAGCATCACCGTCCGGCCCGCCTCGCCACTGCGACGCGCCTCCTGGGGCAGCTCGATCAGTTGTCGCACCGCCTCGCCCAGCCCCTCGGCATCGTCCACCTGCCGCAAGGCCCCGGCGTCGCGCAGCAGGGCGCTGATGTCGAGGAAGTTGAACACATGTGGCCCCATGATCACCGGCAGCGACAGCGCTGCAGGCTCCAAAGGATTGTGCCCACCAGTGGCGACCAGGCTACCGCCGACGAAGGCGATGTCGGCCAGGGCGTAGAGGAACAGCAACTCGCCCATGGTATCGCCGAGCATCACCTGGGTCTGTGCTTGCACGGCCTCGCCGGACGAACGCCGCACGGTGGTGAAGCGCTCGGCGCACAGCGCGTGCACGGCCGCGAACCGTTCGGGGTGACGGGGCACCAGAATCAGCAAGGCGTCGCTGTGCAGCGCCAGCACCTGGCGATGGGCATCGAGGATCAGTGCGTCTTCGCCGTCATGGGTGCTGGCGGCGATCCATACGGGCCGCGCGGTGGCGCCCCATTGCGCGCGCAGTGCCTGGGCACGGGGGACGAGCGCGGGGTCGACAGTGAGGTCGAACTTGATCGAGCCGGTGACCTGGACGCAGTCGGGGCGCGCGCCCAACTGGCGGAAACGCTCGGCCTCGGTCTCGGTCTGCACCGCGATCAGGCTCATCTGCGCGAGCATGGGTCGGGTCAGGCCGGCGAAGCGTCCGTAGCCGCGGGCAGAGCGCTCGGACAGCCGGGCGTTGGCCAGGGCCACGGGGATGCCGCGCCGGTGGCACTGGTCGATCAGGTTGGGCCACAGCTCGGTCTCCATGACGATGCCCAGGCGCGGCTTGAGGTGATCGAGAAAGCGGCCGACGGCCCAGGGCAGATCATAGGGCAGGTAGCAGTGCTGCACCCGGGGTTCGTCGGCGAACAGGGCGCGAATGCGTTCCGAGCCGGTCGGGGTCATGCAGGTCACGGTCACCGGCAACTCCGGGTAGGCCTTGAGCAAGGCACGGACCATGGGCGCGGCGGCGATGCTCTCGCCGACCGACACGGCATGCACCCACAGGCCACCCTGGCGCAGCGGCGGCAGGCCACAGGCGAAGCGCTCGCCCAGACGCTGGCGGTAGGCAGGCGCCTTGCGCCCGCGCAAGAACAGGCGCAGCGCAATCAGCGGCAAGCCCAGGTGGAAAAGCACGGTATAGAGGGTTCTGTTCATGGCGCGAGAGTGTACTAGGCTCTCTTGCCCTCGCCCATAGGGGCCGAGACGGGTGCTAGGCACGGTCACGCCGCGTCTGATCGCCGCGCAGGCCGTGCCTAGCCGATGGCACGCAGGTGCACGGCAAAACGTTCGGCCAGCCAGTGCGCCGCCGGCCCCAGGGGTTCGTCGCGGCGCCAGGCCAGTTCGACCACCAAGGCCGGCGGGCGCCAGTCGCTGGCCAGTTCGACCATGTGCGCCTGGTAAGTCGGGTACTGCACCACGTGCCGTGGCAGCCAGGCCCAGCCCAGACCACGCATCAACAGCTCGGCCAGGGCATAGAAGCTGTCGGCGCGCCAGACGTGCGGGCTGATCGCCTCGCCGCCCGGTGCATCGCGCTGCTGGGCCGTGATCAGCAGTTGCCGGTGGCGGGCGAGCGACTGCCGGGTGACGCGCGGCTCGCCGGCCAGGGGGTGACCGACGGCGCACACCGTGACCATGTCCACGCTGCCCAGCGAACGCCGCTCCAGTGTCTCCGGGATGCGTTCGTGCTGGAAGAACAGCCCCAGGTCGGCGCGCCGTTCCAGCAGCTTGCCGGCGACGTCACCATGGGCGCCGCTGGCCAGTTGCACCTCGAGAAACGGGTAGCTGCTGGCCAACTCGTCGAGACTGTCGATGACCGGCTGGTAAGGCATCGCCTCGTCGTGCGCCACGCGCAACAAGGCTTCCTGACCGCGCATCAACGCCCGAGCACGCCCCTCGAGGCGCTCGCTCTGACGCAGCAGCTCGCGGGCATCGTTCAGCAACGCCGCGCCTGCCGCGGTCAACTGTGGCTGACGGCCGCTGCTGCGCTCGAACAGGGTCACACCCAGGTCGGTCTCGAGGGCGGCGATGGTCGTGCTGACCGCCGATTGCGCCTTGTGCAGCGCGCGGGCCGCCGCAGAGAACGAACGGGCATCGGCCACCTGCACGAACAAGCGCAGGTGATCCAGGTTCCAACGTGGCGTCATCGACCTATCTCGTGGGTAGATAGGTAATGACTTTATCCCATCTGGGCAGGTCGTAGAATGCCGTCATCCAAGGAGAACCCTCATGAATGCCTACCTGTGCCTGGCTATCGCCATCTGCGCCGAAGTCGTCGCCACCGCCTCCATGAAGGCCGTCAAGGGGTTGAGCACGCCGCTGCCGCTGCTGTTGATGATCGGCGGCTACGCTATCGCCTTCTGGATGCTGACGCTGGTGGTACGCAGCATCCCGGTGGGCATCGCCTACGCGCTCTGGTCCGGCCTGGGGATCGTGCTGATCAGCGTGGCCGCCTGGCTGATCTACGGACAGAAGCTGGACCTGCCGGCGGTACTGGGCATGGCCATGATCGTCGGCGGCGTGGCGGTGATCCAGCTGTTCTCGCACAGCAGCGGCCACTGACCGGTCGCCACGCCGGCAGGCTGCACGGCGACACAGCCTGTATACTGCGCCCCTGTCCCAGCTTTCGAGGTACCTGCATGCCATCTGCCATTTCCACCGATGTCCTGGTCGTCGGTGCCGGAGTCGCCGGGCTCTGGCTCACTGCGCGCCTGCGCCAGCAGGGCTACTCGACGGTGCTGGTGGAACGGGCCAGCCTGGGCGGCGAGCAGACGGTCAAGTCCCAGGGGATCATTCACGGCGGAGCCAAGTATGCCTTGCATGGCGCGCTGACCGGGGCGTCCGAGGCGATCGCCGACATGCCGCGCCGCTGGCGCGAGGCCCTGGCCGGCGAAGGCGAGCTGGACCTGCGCGACACCCGCCTGCTGTCCGAGGCCCACTACCTGTGGTCGCCGGGCACCCTGGCCGGCAACCTGACCAGCTTCTTCGCCAGCAAGGCCGTGCGCGGTCGGGTCGATCAGGTCAAGGGCGAGCAGTTGCCACCGGCGCTGCAGGACCCCAAGTTCAAGGGCAAGGTCTATCGACTCGCCGAACTGGTGGTCGATGTGCCCAGCCTGCTGGCGAACCTGATGCGCCTGGCCGGTGACAGCCTGCTGGCCGGCGAGCGGATCGCGCCCCTGCATGCGGACGGCCAACTGGCGGGGCTGAAGGTCGACGACCGCGAGATCCGCGCGCAACGCATCGTCCTGAGTGCGGGCGCGGGCACCGAGCAGCTGCTGCGCGACCTGGGCATCGAACAACCGGCCATGCAGCGGCGCCCGCTGCACATGGTGCTGGTCAAGGGGCCAACGCTGAAGCCGCTGTACGCCCACTGCCTGGGCGGCGGACCGAAACCGCGGGTCACGGTGACCAGCCACCCGGCGGCCGATGGCCAGTGGGTCTGGTACCTGGGCGGCGACCTGGCCGAAGCCGACGGCGTCGCCCGCGACCCGGCGGCGCAGATCGCCGCCGCGCAGAAGGAACTTGGCCAGTTGCTGCCGTGGATCGACCAGACGCCACTGCACTGGGCCACCCTGCGGGTCGACCGTGCCGAGCCGGCCCAGTCCGGCCTGGTGCGCCCGGACAATGCATTTCTTGCCGAGCAGCAGCGTCTACTGGTGGGCTGGCCGACCAAGCTGGCGCTGGCGCCCGACTTCGCCGACCGCGTCCTGGCCGCCTTCGCCCGCGATGGCATCCGCCCTCAGGCGACGCCGGACCTTCACGACCTGCCCCGCCCGAGCGTGGGCGTCCCGGTGTGGGAGCGCCTGCTGCCATGAGCCTGCCCAGCCTGCATGCCCACCACCGGCCTTTGGGCAGCACTGGTCTGAGCGTCTCGCCTCTGGGGTTGGGCACGGTCAAGTTGGGCCGCGACCAGGGCGTCAAATACCCGGCCGGCTTCACCATCCCGGACGATGACGCCGCACGCCTGCTGCTCGGTCAGGCGCGCGACCTGGGCCTGAACCTGCTCGACACCGCGCCGGCCTATGGCGTCAGCGAGACGCGCCTGGGCCCGCTGCTGCGCGGCCAGCGCGACCACTGGGTGATCGTCAGCAAGGTTGGCGAGGAGTTCGAGCAGGGGCAGTCGCGCTTCGACTTCAGCGCCGCGCACACCCGCCGCTCGGTCGAACGCAGCCTGCAACGCCTGCACACCGATCGCCTCGAGCTGGTGCTGGTGCATTCCGATGGCAACGATCTGGACATCCTGGCCCACGAAGAGGTCTACGCCACCCTGGCCGCGCTCAAGCGCGAGGGCAAGATCCTCGGCTACGGGTTTTCCGGCAAGACCGTCGAAGGCGGGCTCAAGGCGCTCGAAGCGGGCGATTGCGCCATGGTCACCTACAACCTGAACGAGCAGGCGGAGCGTCCGGTCCTGGACTACGCTGCCGAACACGGCAAGGCGATCCTGGTGAAGAAGGCCTTGGCCAGCGGTCACGTCTGCCTGGCGCCTGGCATCGACCCGGTACGCGCCAGTTTCGAGCTGTTGTTTGCCCACCCTGGCGTGAGCAGTGCTATCGTCGGCACCATCAACCCGGTGCACCTGGCCCATAACGTCGCCACCGTGGCCCGTCTGCTGGACCAGCCCTGAGCCGCCTGCGCGGCCGCCCGACACGAGGAGCCGCCCTGTGGCACGCACGCTGATCCGCAGCAACCCGCACACCTTCAAGACCCTGCCGGTGCACGTCGAGGCGACCGCGCAGGGGCTGACCTACCAGGCCGTCGGCCGCCCGCAGAACTTCGCGCAGATGCTGCAGCGGCGCAGCCCCATCCAACTGGCCGATCCGGACAACTTTGCGGTGGAGCTGGCGAACCTCGGGGTGTCGGTGCGCCTCACCCTCAACTGGCAGCACCAGGACTATTGGGTGCTGGTGCGCCAGCGTCGCCAGGACCGGGGCGACGTGGTGCTCAAGCTGATCTCCGGCTACGTGCCCGCGCACGAGTTGAGCCTGCCCTTGCATACCCTCGTGCAGGAAGTCGCCGAAGAATGCCTGTTCGAGACGCCGGAAGGCTGGTTGAGCGGTCGCTTCAACGACACCTGGCTGCCCGCGCCCTATGCCGCCGCCCTGCACTACCGCGAAACCCCTACGTTCCTGCTGACCCCGGCCTCGGGCGCGGCGCGTCCCGTGCACTGTGCCAGCCAGATCCTTCAGGAGCGGCCACGGGCCTACGTGCACCTGCCGACTGCCTCGCTGCAACTGGTGTACGACATGCGCCTTCAGGTGCCGCGCGAGGCCAAGTCGCTGAGCCTGTTCCACGTCGACGAACGCCTGGAAGACGGGCACCTGGTCACCCGGCTCAACCGCAAGCGCCCGGACTTCTACCTCATGCCGCTGGAGGACGGCCGTCCGCGCCCGGAGCTGTACACCCTGCGCAAGGATCAGCTGGTGCGTACCAGTACCCGACGGGTCTACCTGGCCGAAAGCTTCGCGCCGCAAGAGGGCTGGGTGGTGCGTGACGAGCGCATTCGCTGGAAGGACTGGCTGCGCCAGCAAGGCCTGGAGCCGCCCCGCGACACGGGCAGCCTGGGCACGCTCACGCGCAAGGCGCGCGGGCTGGTCAGCCGGGTTCGCAACGCCTTGCGGCCCTGAAGACAGTGACTGTCGACGTCTTTGCAAAAAGGGTCGTTGCTGCTTTCAACAGGTTCATCGGCAGGCATAGGCAGGCGCGGTTACACCACAGTGGTACAGGCGATCACGGACCTGTGGGAGCAACTGTCTTTTTTCTACTCGGTACATGCCCGACCCTATGGGCTGATGTGTGGGCTTACCTGCGATGCAGGCGGCGCCTGACCTGACGCTATCGCTGGCAAGCCAGCTCCCACCCAGACCTCTGCAGCCATCAATGTAGGCATGGCTGCGCAAGCAGCTTGTGGGAGCGGGCTTGCCCGCGATGCAGGCGACGCCCGATCGGGCCCTATCGCTGGCAAGCCAGCTCCCACAAGGCACGTGAGAGCCGGTCTCAACGGTGTTGAAAGGCATGGCTCTGGAGGCCTAGCGCCGGCGCTTGTCCCACCAGGTGCGCATGCGCGCGAACAGGTGAAAGTAGCGGTTCTCGCGCTTGCCCATGCCACGCTTGGGCGAGAAGGACTCGTCGACGAACTCGCCATGGATGCGCACGCGAGAGGCCGTGGTCGGCAGCATGCAGACACGTGCACCGGCCTCCAGCAGCGCGAACTTCAGCAGCCGCTCCGAATGCAGCTTGCGCCCCGTGGCCTCGCAGAAGCGGAAGATCGCCTCGACCCGATTGCCATACGCCGTGTAGATGTCACGCCCACAGACCGCGAAGCGATCGTTGAGACCGCCCCACCACTGCCAGTCCGGAATGTAGGCGTTCAACCGCCTCGCCTCGGGGTGGGCGAAGAGGTAGCTGGGCAGCGGCGAGTGGTAGAAGTTGTCCGGGCGTACGAACACCACGAAGTCCGGCGCGAACGCCGCCACCATTTGCGTCACGCAGCGCAGCGAATGCAGCTGGAACACCAGGTTGCGCAGCGAGGCATGGTTGTCGCCCCAGGTGTCGCCCTGGGCCTTGATGCGCTCGAAGTTCCATTGCTCCAGCACGCCCTCGGTCGAGTCCAGGCGACCGGTCATGGTCGCGAAGGGGGCATAGTTGTCCTGCAGCAGCGCACCGCTTTCGCCAGAGCGGGCGTTGTGCACCGCCTCGAGCTGGTACAGGTGGTAGAACGTCTTGACCGTGCAGCCGGTCGGGATCTGTGCCAGGACGTTCTGCTCGATGGACGGAAAGCAGATGGCCGAGTTGCGAGGGATGCCAAAGAAGGCGACGGCGACTTTCAACACGCGGATACCTCTGTGACGGGTGAAGGAGGAAGGTGACGCCGGTAGCGGGCAGGGCTCAACGACGACGCCACAGCTGCCACCACTTGCGCCGCGCCTTCAGCTCCACCACGGTGATGTCGGCCTGCAGCAGCCATTCACGCTCGTAGGCCCAGGCGTGCCCGCTCCACAGCTTGCCGGCCTCGTTGGAAAACCCGAGCGTGAGCATCGCGTAGTCGAACCCTGGCTGACGGCGCAGCGTGTCGAGCACGACCAGCGCATTGAAGCCGGTGGACGGCCCGACGAAGCGCTTGCCGTCAGGTCGCGTCGTCGGGTAGTTCCACAGCGCCGGCAAGGGGATGCGCTCGTAGAACAGGCTGACGCCGGGCAAGGGGCACAGCGACGTGGTGCAGCCGACCAGTACGGTGAAGTGACGCGCACGGTCGTCGCGCAGCCAGTTCGGCAGCTCGGCGCGCATCGGCAGGCCAAAGAAGTAATGATCCGGCGCGTTGTAGCCGTGCACCAGCACCTGGTGAGCGCGCGCGTCCAGCAGGTTGCCTTTCAGGCAGGTGTTGAAGCTGACCACCACGTCGCGCTCGCCCAACTGCAGCGCCTGCAGATCGACGGCCGTGATGGCGGGATTGTTGGCCAGCAGCAGCACTCGCTCGGCCTGGCGCAGACATGCCTTGAGTTCATCGGACAGGCAACCGAACACGTCCTGATCGCCGCCGGGCCGGGCATCCAGCTGCATGTCCGTCTGCACGAGCGTCATCGGTTCACTCCGCCACGTCCATGCCGAAGCGCCATTTCACCCAGGCGCGGATCAGCATCGAAGGCCGCGACCAGGGGCGCATGGGTTTTTCGATCTGTTCGGCCAGGTCTTGCCCGACGCGGCTGAAGCCGTAGTACTGGCGCACGAACCCCTGACCGTTGGCGGCGATGCGGGCCGCTTGCGCCGGGTGCTGCTGGAGCCACTGCAGCTTTTCGATCGCCTCCTCCAGCGAGCGATAGAACACCACGTTGTGCCCGTCCTCGAAGCCCAGCAGCTGGTCTTCCTCGCCCTGGCTCCAGGCCAGCAGCACGCAGCCACAGGCCATGGCCTCGAAGTTCTTGATCATGAACTCGCCCATGCCGATGTCGGCGCTGACGAAGACCTGGATGCGGTTGAGCATCTGCAGGTACTCCTCGCCCGATCCGGTGCGCGTCACCAGCAGGCCGGTGCGCTCGGCCAGGGTTTCGAGCATGGCCTTGCGCTGGCCGTACTCGCGGCTCTTCAGGCTGCCCAGAAAGCCCGCCGGGATGTCGCGCGTCAGGCCCAGGTTGCCGAGCATCTGGTCGTCGTAGCCCTTGGAGACGAACACCGCGTCCAGCCCCTCGGCCTGCATGCGCCGGGCCACCACCGCGCCCGAGACCAGCGCACGCGACCAGGGCAGGCGCCGGTACAGCCGCGAGTAGACGTGCCGATACTTGCTGGAGGGCATGTAGTTCTGGTAGGCGTCATGCTCCAGGAACACCAGCCCCGGAATGCAGCGCAACACCGCCCACTGTGGGGCCAGGCGCTTGACCCGCGAGAAGATCACGATGCGGTCGAAGCGCTGGTAATCCACCGACGCGAGGAAGGGGCCGAGGTTCATCTGCTGCTGCTTGCTCAGCCGATGAATGACGCAGTCTTCGCAGGCCTGCTGGACGATCTCGTAGAGGCGATCGAGGATGACGCGCTGCTCATCCATGACCAGTAACATGACTTTCATACGTTCATCTATCGCTGTTCGTGAAGCGCCCGTGGGCAGCTGGCGCGTGCAGTCATCGACTGCGGATCTTTTCCACGATGGAGGTGGTCGAGCTGTTCTCCACCAGGCTGAGCACCTTCACCGTCCCGCCGTAGGCGCGCACGATGTCGGCCCCGACCACCTGCTCGACCCCGTAGTCGCCGCCCTTGACCAGCACGTCCGGGCGCACCTCGGTCAGCAAGCTTTCAGGGGTCGATTCGGAGAAGCTGATCACCCAGTCGACCGCGCCCAGCCCGGCCAACACCGCCATGCGTCGGTCGACGCTGTTGATCGGCCGGCCAGGGCCCTTGAGACGGCTGACCGAGGCATCGTCGTTGACCGCCACGATCAGGCGATCGCCCAGGGCGCGCGCCTGTTCGAGGTAGGTCACGTGCCCGGCGTGCAGGATGTCGAAGCAGCCGTTGGTGAAGACGATGCGTTCGTCGTGCGCGCGCGCGTCGTCGATGGCCAGCAGCAGCTGCTCCAGGCTCAGCACGCCACGCTCCGAACCTTCTTCGCGCTGGATGGCGCGGCGCAGCTCCGGGGCGCTGATGGCGGCGGTGCCGAGCTTGCCGACCACGATGCCGGCGGCCAGGTTGGCCAGGCCGACGGCGCAGGGCAGCTCTTCCTCGGCGGCGATGGCGGCGGCCAGGGTGGAGATCACGGTGTCGCCCGCGCCGGTCACGTCGAAGACCTCACGCGCGCGCGCCGGCAGGTGCAGGGGCGCATGGCCAGGGCGCAGCAGGGTCATGCCGTGCTCGCCACGGGTGACCAGCAGCGCACCCAGCTCAAGGTCGCTCATCAGCGCCGCGCCCTTGGCCACCAGCTCGGCCTCGTCCGCGCAATGGCCGACGATGGCCTCGAACTCGGCCAGGTTGGGGGTGATCAGGCTGGCGCCGCGATAGACCGAGAAGTCCTTGCCCTTGGGGTCGGCCAGCACCGGGATGCGGCGCGCCACGGCGGCCTGGATCAGCGCCTGGTGGTTCTTCAGGGCGCCTTTGCCGTAGTCGGAGATCACCAGCACCTTGACCTGGTCGAGCAGAGCTTCGACGCTCTGTTGCAGGGCCTGGGTGTCGGTGTCGAAGGCTTCTTCGAAGTCGATGCGCAGCAGTTGCTGGTGACGGCTCATGACCCGCAGCTTGACGATGGTCGGCTGGTGGGCGATGCGCTGCAGCGCGGCCTTGACGCCCGCAGCCTCCAGGCTGTTGGCCAGGCTGTCGGCGGCCTCGTCTTCGCCGGTGACGCCGACCAGCAGGGCCGGTGCGCCGAGCGCCGCGATATTCAGGGCGACGTTGGCCGCACCGCCCGGACGGTCCTCGATCTGATCGACCTTGACCACCGGCACGGGGGCCTCTGGAGAAATACGCGAAGTACCGCCATGCCAGTAACGGTCGAGCATCACATCGCCGACCACGAGTACGGGAGCCGATTCGAAACGCGGCATGGTTAACTTCATGGAGAACCCACAGACATAAAAGGAACAGGGCCGCGATAGTAGCACAGGCTGGCTTTACGGCCTCAAGGCCAGGCCGTCGGAGGCGGTGACGGGCGACCGCGAAGGCCGCCCGTCAGGGCGATGGCTCATTTGCCCAGGCGTCGCACCCAGAGCAGTTCGTGCCGGCGCACGGCCTTGCGGAAGAACTCGTCCTCGCCGGTCACCGGCCAGCGGCGACCGGCGAGCAGCCACTGGATCGCACGGCGCAGGCGCTTCTTCAGGGGCGGGCGCCCTTGCAGGTCGTGCTGCATGCCCAGGGCCATGGCCTTGTCGAGCTGGGTGTCGGCGTCCAGTACGGGACTCCAGGGGGCGTCGGTCACCGGCGTCTCGATGACCGGAGGCAATGCGACGCCGGTGCCGGCCTCGCCCATGGGCCAGCGGTCGTTGTCGTGCAGGTGGTTGGCATAGAGCAAGGCCACGTCGGGCGCCCAGTCGCCTTCGGCGATGGCCTGCTGGAGCGCACGGGTGGTGGCCTGGTGGTCGGCGTGCGGGTCGAGCTCGGGGTGCGGCATCACCACGACTTCGGGCTGGAAATGCTGCAGCAGGGCCTTCAGGTCGGCGACCAGGTTGTGCCAGGTGGGCAGGCCATCGGTGTCGCCGGGCAACGCCAGCGGGTTGGCCCGACGGGCCGAGCGAATGTCGGACTCGCCGGACTCGAGCGAACCGAACGGGCTGCTCGGCGCTTCGGCCATCGCCGACAGGCGCAGGCAGTAATAGCCCAGCTGGACGCAGCGCTCGGCCGGCACGCCGCCCCAGAGCGGAACCGCCAGGCTGTCCCAGGTGCGCAGCCGGCCCTTGAGCCGTGCGGCGCCTGCCGCGTCCAGGCCCAGCGACCGGTACGCCTCGGCTTCGATCTCCCCTTGGGTGAGGGTCACGATGCAGGCGTCGCGCGCGCGGCTGTAGAGCCCGAAAGCCGCCAGCTCGGCGTCGTCGGCATGGGGCGCAAGCACCATCACCCGGCGTTGCGCGTAGTCGGGGTTGCGCTGCACGTGCAGCACGCCGTCGGGCGAGATTCGGCAGAACCGTGTGCGCACGGCGAGCGTGCCGGCTTCGAGTGCCGCGCGCTGGCCGGACAGGTTCAGGTAGCGCCGGCCCGCCACGCCCCGCTCGAAGGTCTGACGGTCGTCGCCGATCAGCACGCTGGGGTCGACCAGGCGGCCCAGCCAGCGGGCCTTGAGCGTAACCTCCAACACCAGCGTCTCGCCCTCGGCCAATGGCTGTTCGAGCCGCACCTGAGGCGTCGTGCGCACCGGCTGACGCGCACTGCCCGGCGCGTCGAAGGCATAGTGGTAGTCATCGCTCGGGCGGTAGAACAGGTGGTCGGCGAACCAGGCTTCATGGGCGATCCAGACCAGCACGGCGAGTACCGGCACTGCCCAGAGCCCCAGCACGATGCCGGCCACGACGAGCAGCGCGGCGACGATCAGCAACGTCAGCCGCTTGGCTCGTCGGTGCGCCTTGAGCAAGGCCTGCTTTCGGTTACTCACCCGTCACGTCCTCTGGTAGACCTGAGCGGTATGGCACCACCGCTCCTTGTATTCACGATCGGCGCGGCCGAACGAGTAGCGCAACGACTTGCCCAGCGCACGGGCGGCATCCCACTCGGCCTGGCTGTTCACGTAGCTGAGCACGCTGCCGGGGCTGAAGTCCCGGCTCTGCGGATCGACCCCGCCGTTGACGTACTCCACCGAGACCCATTGCGGTGCCTCTACCTTGTAGAGCACCTGGATGGCCACCGGAGCGCCTTCGAGTTCCACGACCGAACCGGTCATGAACGCGCGCAGCCGCGTGAACACTTCCTCCAGGTGCGCCAGGCCCGGTGCCGGGAAGTTCCAGCGACGCTGGAACAGCTCGGCGTAGTGGCCGGCCAGCTCGGCAGGCGAGAACGCCTGGACCGGTTTCAGCGTGCCGCCCGCTTCCTCCAGCAGGCGCTGTTCGCGGCGCTGGTTGTAGCGAAACTTCTTGGAGTAGTCCTCGGGGGCACGGGCCAGTGCCAGCGCTTCGCGCTGTAACGTGAGCGTCGGAAAGCTCGGCTGGTTGAGCGCCGACACGTAGCGTGCCTGTTGCCGCAAGGGAACCTGCACGTCCGGACTGGCAGGCAGGATGATCTCGGCATTGCCGAGGTCGAACAGCCCTTTCAGGCCACGGCGCTTGAGCACGTCCTTGGACAACGCCAGGTGCCGCCCCCAGCAGGGCACGGCGGCGACGATCTCGCCGGCGACCTCCCACCCCAGGTAGCGCACCGGGATGCCGGCCAGGTCGGCCAGACGCTCTACCACCTGGGGATGGGTCGCGACGCTCCCCCCCCAACGGGACCAGGTCTGTGCGTAGGTGTCGGCATCGATGCTCGACCAGCCGCGTTCGCGCCAGGCGCGCACCCGGTTCAGCACGGTTCGACGCTCGGCGCCGGCGCGGCGTCCGGACCGTCCTCGAACTGCTTGGCGTGCAGGCGCGCGTAGTGACCGTTGCGCGCCAGCAGTTCGGCATGGCTGCCACGCTCGACGATGCGGCCCTCGTCCATGACCAGGATCAGGTCGGCCTTCTCGATGGTGCTCAGGCGGTGCGCGATCACCAGAGTGGTACGGTTCTTCATGACCTCGTCCAACGCGCTCTGGATATGGCGCTCCGACTCGGTGTCCAGGGCCGAGGTGGCCTCGTCCAGGATCAGCAGCGGCGCATCCTTGAGCAACGCCCGGGCGATCGCCAGGCGTTGGCGCTGGCCCCCGGAGAGCAGCACGCCGTTCTCGCCGACCAGGGTCTGGTAGCCCTCGGGCATGCGTTCGATGAACTCGTCGGCATAGGCGGCGGCGGCCGCGCGCTTGACCTGCTCGAGCGGCGCACCGGCCAGGTCGCCGTAGGCGATGTTGTTGGCCACCGTGTCGTTGAACAGCGTCACCGCCTGGGTCACCAGGGCCGTGTGTCGCCGCAGGTTGTGCAGCCGGTAGTGCTGGATCTCTTCGCCATCGAGCAGGATCTGCCCCTGGCTGTGCTGGTAGAAGCGCGGCACCAGGTTGGCCAGGGTGGACTTGCCGCTGCCCGAGCGGCCGACCAGGGCGACCATCTGCCCGGCCTCGGCGACGAAACTGATGTCGTCGAGCACCTGCTTTTCGGTGCCGGGGTAGGTGAAGCTCAGACCGCGCACTTCCAGGCGACCGCTCACGCGTTCGGGGGCCAGCTGGCCTTCGTCGCGCTCGGCCGGTTCGTCGACCTGCTCGAAGATGCTTTCCGCACCGGCCACGCCCTTCTGGATGGTCGAGCTGACTTCCGACAGCTGACGGATCGGCTTGGGCAGCAGGCCGGCCATGGTGATGTAGGCGACCAGATCGCCCGGCGAGGCGTCGCCACGCAGGTACAGCACCAGGAACATGACCACGGCCATGGCCGAGTAGGTGACCAGTTGCAGGGTCGGCGTGTAGACCGCCCCGGTCTTGGTCATCTTCAGCTGCTTGTCGGTGTTGTTCTGGCTGGCCTTGGCGAAGCGCTGCTCCTCGTACTGCTCGCCACCGAAGCTGCGCACCACGCGGAACCCGTGGATGGTCTCGGAGGCCACGTGGGTCACGTCGCCCATGGCCACCTGGATCTTCTTGCTCTGCTTGCGGAACTTGCGGCTGGTGCTGTTCACCATCACGCCGATCAACGGCAGGATGGCCAGCATCACCAGGGTCAGCTTCCAGTTCATCCACAGCAGGGAGACGAACAGGAAGATGACCGTCATGCCCTCGCGGATCACCACCTTGATGGCATCGGTCGCCGCGCCCGTCACCATGGTGACGTTGAAGGTGATGCGCGAGATCAGATGACCCGAGTTGTGGTTGTCCAGATAGGAGGTGGGCAGCTTCAGCAGTTTGTTGAACAGCAGCACGCGCAGGTCGTGGATCAGCCCGAGCGACACGCGGGCCAGGAAGAAGTTGCCCAGGTAGGAGCCGATGCCCTGCAGCAGGGCGATCAGCACGATCATCAGCGGCACGGCCTGCAGCAGCTGCAACTCGGGCAGCCAGGCATGGCCGGCGAACAGCCGGGCATCCGGATTGCCCAGGCCATCGACGAAGTACTTGAGGATGTAGGCCAGCATCGGCTGCGTCGAGGCGAAGATCAGGAAGCCGAGGATGCTCAGGAGGAACAGCCCGATATAGGGCCGGACATAGCTCAGAAGGCGCAGGTAGATCGTGAGCGTCGATTGCGCGTGAGGGTCGGGTCGACTCATGGGTTTCCAGTACATGACGGCGTGAAACGGCAATGGTAACACAGCCAAAACGGGGCCCGAATGAAGGTCATCGGCCTCCCCTGCCCCGGCAACTGCGGTACCATGGCGGGCTCATTTGCCGAGGAAACGCCATGCAGCCACTGGACCACACCGCCTACCTGACCCTGCGTGAAGGCGCGCGCGTGATCGAGGCCGATGGCTCGGGCGACAAGGTGCTGCAGATGCCCGACGGGCGCTTTCTCAAGCTGTTCCGGCGCAAGCGCTGGCTGACCTCGGCGGCGCTGTTCCCCTACGCCCAGCGTTTCGCCGACAACGCCCGGCGGTTGCGGGCACTGGGCATCGAAACCCCCGAGGTGCTGGCGGTGTACCGGATCAAGAGCGTCGAGCGCGATGGCGTCTACTACGCGCCGCTGGAAGGCGCGACCCTGCGCCAGCTGATCCAGCAGGGCACGGCCACCGACACACTGCGCGAGCGCTATGGCGCGTTCGTCGCGCGGCTGCATGACCAGGGCGTGTACTTTCGCTCGCTGCACCTGGGCAACGTGGTCCTGACGCCGAGCCAGGTGCTGGGCCTGATCGACATCGCCGACCTCAGCCAGCGCGGACGGGCGCTCGGTCCGAACAAGCGGCTGCGCAACTTCCAGCACATGCTGCGCTACCGCGAGGACCGTGCCTGGCTGCGCGGCAACGATGCAGGGCAGGCCTTCCTGCGCGGCTACGCGGCGTCCTTGCCGCACAAGCCTGGCTACGAGCGCCTGGTGGCGCAGGTGTCGGCGCTGCTCACCGACACTCCGTCCAATTTCTAAGGGCTGGGCCTTTCAACGTTTTTGGAAAAAGCCCCAGGACAGGGCCATTTGTATCCAGAGATTCACCAGCATGATGCAGGCAAGCGCAGCCCTCCTGTGGGAGTCCGCCCGCCGCCTTGGCGCCGCGCTGTCGCGCAGGCAACATGACGATGGCCGGCAGGATCCGGGGCTTCATTGCTGATCGATTCTAGGGCCGCTATGCGGCCCATCGCGGCACAGGGGCCGCTCCCACAGGTGACCGCGATAGCCTGCAACCCCGCGGTGGGGCTACGGGTGAGCAGCCCCAGTGCCGCGATTGGGCCCGCAGGGCCCACATTCGCACTTGGCAGAAACCATAGAATCCCCCACAGCGCGAGTGAACCGTTCTGCTAGACAGCGATATGGCCCACATCGTGTCAGACAACGACGTTGAAAGGCCTGCCCCTAAGGACCGATCACCAGCACGGTGTCACCCTTGCGGTTGGCGAAGCGGGCCAGCACGCGCAGCGGATGCTCCTTCAGCCAGGCCTGGAGCCAGGGCTCGTCTGGCTCGGCCTCGATCACGAAGTAGCGGTAGTTGTCGGCCAGCTCCGGCCCCATGGCGGCCTCGCGGGTCAGGTCGCTCAGTTCGTAGCCACGTCCGGCGTAATAGCCGATGCGTCCGTCTTCGTAGAAGATCGAGGCCTGTGCCGGGGTATGGGCCGCGACCCAGTGGCCCGCCTCGACGTAATGCGTCTTGCGGGCGCCCAGGGAAATCACGTTCGCCAGCATGACCAGCAGCCCGATCAACGCCAGGACCTTGCCCAGGCGCGGGTGCGCCTGGTGAAACAGGTGCAGCCCCATCGCCAGCAACGGCACCAGCAGCAGGACCAGCAGGCTCAGGTAGCGGCTGTTCATGAACTGCGCGCGAATGAAGAACAGCATCAGCACGACCAGGTACAACAGCGCCGTGAGCGCCAGGACCCGGTACTCGCGCCAGTAACGCGGGAAGGCCGCCCAGGCGCGCCGGTCGAGAAATGCCAGGGCACCGGGGCCCATGAGGCTGACGCCCTTGATCAGCAGCGCGCCGCTCAGGCCGATGAAGATGATCCGCCCGGCTTCATTGGCCGAGTACTTGTTGACCAGCGAATCGGCGAACTGATGGCTCAGCTGGTTGAAGGCCCCGAACAGGCCGGCAGGCCGGATCAGCTCCAGGTAGTAGTCGAGCCGACGCGCATCCAGTGCCCCCCACCCCGTCAGCACCAGCATCCCCACCACACCCGCCAGGACCGGCAGCCAGGCGACCTGCACGAACCGCTGGCGCTGCCCGGCCTTCCACAGCGCAGGCACCTGCCAGAGCAGTACGCAACCGCCGACCAGGACGGCCTCCAGACGGAACAGACTGCCCAGACCGACCGCCACCCAGACGGCGGCCGCCAGCCCCCAGCCGCCGCGGGCCTGCCAGCGCAGGGCCAGCCAGAGCGCCAGGGTGCAGAAGCACCAGAAGCCGGACTCGCGGATGATGTCGCCGCGGAACTGGTTCACCGCCGGCATCGCCAGCACGATCCAGCAGGCCCAGTAGGCGGCCTGGGGCGCACGCTGCCGGACGAGGTCGACCATCAAGGCGCAGGTACCGGCCGCGAACAGCACCGACCACAGATAGGCGCAATACTCCAGCGGCAGCCGCAGCACGGCATGGGTGCCGGCCAACAGCAGCGGGTACCAGGGCCAGTCGAAGCGCGCCTGGACCCCGGCCAGGTCGTGTTCGCCGGCCTGCCGCGCCAGGTCCAGGTAGAACGCCCCGTCGCGCCCGACCGTCACGACCCCCACGATGGCGATGATCGACAGCACCAGGCTGCCGAAGAACGCCAGCCACACGGGATCGAAGCGCTCGAGCAGGCGTGGCGCGGGAAGACTCGGACGGACGGAGGAGCGTTCGGAGCGCATGGATCAGACCTTGGGAAATGAATGCCGCGGGGTTGGGCACTGCGGTCGACGGTAAGTGCCGCACGACGGTGAAGACGGTGAAAAAGCCCGCACGCTCGTTCCTTGAGCGCAGGCCGTCACTTGAACAGGCACCGCAAGGCTTTGCGCGTGTACGACCAGCGCCTGACCGAACAGGGATCGTAACGCAGGGCCTGCAGGTAGAGGCGCTTGGCCCGCGCGTAGTCGCCGGCGCCATAGCAGTCGCGAAACAGCGAGAGGCAGCGCTGGGTCAGGAAAGCCTGGCGCAGGCCATGCAACGATGCCGGCAGGCGCGCAGGCGAAAAGACCTCGTCGACCATGTCGATGCCGGCCGCCAGGCTCTGCTTGAGGTCGTGTCGCATGCTGTCGTGGTGCTTGTAGATCACGGCCAGGGGACGATCGATGATCGTGCACTCGAAGCGTGCCAGCACCTGGGTGAAGACCGGGATGTCCTCGACGTTGCGCAGGTGCTCCGGGTAGGTGCCCGGCGCGAACACGTCGCGGTGCATGGCGCAGGCCCCATTGGACAGCGACACGCTCTTGTCGATCAGGTAGCCACGCACGCGAGCGTAAGGCGAAGCCGGCAAGGGCCGGGCCGTGTGCAGCGCCCGCGCGCCGTTCTCGAAGACCGACCAGTGCCCGCCGATGACCATGCGCGTGGAGGGGTGGGCCCTGATGTGCAGGCGCAGCGCGTCCAGCGCGCCTGGCGCCATCTCGTCATCGGCATCGAGGAAGATCAGGTACTGCCCACGCGTCTCGGCGATGCCCAGGTTGCGCACCGAGGACAAGCCGCCATTGGCCTTGCGCACGGCGCGAAAGCGCCCAGGGTGCTGTACCGACAGCTGATGCAGCACCTCGGGCGTCTCGTCCGTGGAGCCGTCGTCGATGACCATCAGGTCACAGTCGACGTCCAGTTGCGCCAGCACGGAGTTGACCGCCCTGGGCAAGACCCGGGCGTAGTTGTACGCAGGAATAACGACGCTGATCAGCACGTCAGTCGTCTGCATATCCGTTCGCGCCTTCTTTGACCACCAGGATGTCCTCCATGATCAAGTATTGCAGGTCCGAACCGAAGAACATGTTCAGGGCATCGGTCGGCGAGCAGATCATCGGCTCGCCACGGCGGTTGAGCGAGGTGTTCAGCGAGACACCGTTGCCGGTCAGCGCTTCCAGGGCCTTCATCATGTCGTAGTAGCGCGGGTTGTACTCGCGCTTGAGCACCTGCGCCCGCGAGGTGCCGTCCTCGTGGACGACTTCCGGCACGCGGGTCTTCCATTCTTCAGCGACTTCGAAGGTGAAGGTCATGAACGGGGCCGGGTGATCGATCTTGATCATCTGCGGGGCCACAGTGTCGAGCATCGACGGGCAGAAGGGTCTCCAGCGCTCGCGGAACTTGATCTGCTCGTTGATCCGGTCGGCCACGCCCGTGGCACTCGGGCAGCCGATGATCGAGCGCCCGCCGAGCGCACGCGGACCGAATTCCATGCGTCCCTGGAACCAGGCCACCGGATTGCCGTCGACCATGATGCGGGCGATCCGCTCGGGCATGTCGTCGATCCGGCGCCATACCGGCTGGCTCGGGTGACGGGCACAGGCGGCGATGACGTCCTCGTTGGAGTAGGCCGGGCCGAGGTAGACGTGCTCCATCTTCTCCACCGGCACGCCGCGGGCATGGGACACGTAGGCCGCAGCGCCCACGGCGGTGCCGGCATCGCCGGACGCCGGCTGGACGAACAGCTCCTTGACGTCGGCGCGGTCGATGATCTTCTGGTTGAGCTTGACGTTCAGCGCACAGCCGCCGGCGAAGGCCAGCTTGCCGGTTTCCTTGAGGATGTCGCTCAGGTAGTGATCGATCATCTGCAGGGCCAGCTTCTCGAACAACGCCTGCATGCTGGCCGCGTAGTGGATGTACGGCTCGTCGGCCACATCGCCTTCACGCTTGGGGCCCAGCCATTCGATCAGCTTGGGCGTGAAGTAGAAGCCCTTGCCCTTCTCCTTGTAGCGACGCAGGCCGATGACGTTGGCGTATTCGGTGTTGATCACCAGCTCGCCGTTCTCGAAGCTGGCCAGGCGCGAGAAGTCGTACTTGCTGGCGTCGCCGTAGGGCGCCATGCCCATGACCTTGAACTCGCCATCGAGCATCTCGAAGCCCAGGAACTCGGTGATCGCGCCGTACAGGCCGCCCAGCGAATCGGGATCGTAGAATTCCTTGATCTTGTGGATGCGGCCGTTTTCGCCGTAGCCGAAGAAGGTGGTGGCGTATTCGCCCTTGCCGTCGATGCCGAGGATCGCGGTCTTTTCCTTGAAACCCGAGCAGTGGTAGGCGCTGGATGCGTGAGCCAGGTGGTGCTCGACCGGCTCGATCTTGATCTTCTTCGGGTCGAAGCCCAGCTGCTCCAGGCACCAGACGATCTTCTTGCGGTAGCGCTTGTAGCGGCGGTTGCCCATCAACAGGGCGTCCAGCGCACGGTCCGGGGCATACCAGTAGCGCTTGGCATAGTGCCAGCGTGCCTTGCCGAACAGGCTGATGGGCGCGAAGGGAATGGCGACCACGTCGACATCCGAAGGCTTGATGCCGGCCTGCTCCAGACAGAACTTCGCCGACTCGTAGGGCATGCGGTGCTTCGCATGCTTGTCACGCACGAAGCGTTCTTCTTCGGCAGCGGCAATCAGCTTGCCGTCGATGTACAGGGCCGCGGAAGGATCATGGCTGAGGGCGCCGGACAGGCCAAGAATCGTCAATGCCAAGGGTCTAGCCTCTTCATTCGGTAAAGATGCGCCTCGGCCTCGTGGGGCGGATGGCGGCTAAAGGGGCGGGATTATAACGCAAAGCGCTCATAGGGTAATGCGCCGAGGCTGTGGTCATTGGCGACACGGGCCAGGGCGCTGTCGCCAATAGCGTGCAAGCTTCGAGCCATGGGCTGCAAGCCTCAAGCCTCAAGCCTCAAGCCTCAAGCCTCAAGCCTCAAGCCTCAAGCCTGAGCGTCAGCGCTGCTTGAGCTTCCTGTCTACATCTGACTCACCGCACCACCGTCCACTTGCAGCTTGCAGCTTGAGGCTTGCAGCTCCCCCGCTCACTCGGCGATGAGCCAGTCCATCCGCCAACTGCCGTGGCTCTGCGCCAGTTCCGTGGCCAGCCAGGGCAGCAGCTCGCGCAGTTCCTCTTCCAGGCCCCACGGTGGATTGGCGATCGCCAGGCCTGATCCATTGAGCCCTTGTGGGCTGTCCTGAGGATGAACGTACAACTCGACCCGCAGCAGCTTCGGCGCGCCGGTGCTGGTCAGGTCCTGGTAGAAGCGCGTCAACTGGCGCTGGTCCTTGATCGGGTACCAGAGGGCGACCACGGTCTGGCGCATGCGGCCGATGGCCTCTTTCACCGCCTGGGTGCAGCGCTTGAGCTCGTCGGCCTGCTCGAAAGGCGGGTCGATCAGCATGACGGCGCGCTTCTCCTGCACCGGCAACAGGGCACGCGGCACGTGCCAGCCTTCGCCCAGATGGACCACCACGCGCGGGTCCTTCTTCATGTTTTCGCGCAGCAGCGGGCCGTCTTCGGGGTGCTTTTCGTTGAGCAGCGCACGGTCCTGCTGGCGCAGGGTGCGGCGCGCCAGCTCCGGCGAGCCGGGGTAGTAGCGCAACTGGCCGTCCGGGTTCAGCCGGCGAACCATCTTGAGGTAGTCGTCGGTCGAGGCCGGCAGGTCGTCCCGCCCCCACAGGCGGGCGATGCCCTCGAGGTATTCCCCGGTGCGACTGGCCTGGTCGCCCTGCAGGTCGTACAGGCCCAGCCCGGCGTGGGTGTCGAGGTAGGCGAACGGCTGCTCCTTGCGCGACATCAAGGCGATGAGGCGGGTCAGGACGATGTGTTTCAGGACGTCGGCGTGGTTGCCGGCGTGGAAGGCGTGACGATAATTCATGGCGGCTCCTGCTGGGTCGCCAAGTCTAACGGTTGGGGCGCAGGCTGCAAGCTGCAAGCTGCAAGCTGCAAGCTGGAAGTGGCAAGTGGCAAGTGGCAAGTGGCAAGTGGCAAGTGAGGGTGTGGCGGGATGAGTGGAGGCTGCCTGTAGATGAGGAGGGGCTGGTTTTATGGACCCTGCGGGTCCAATCGCGGCACGGGGGCCGCTCCTTGTATCTCGACTTTTGCCTCCTTGCAGGCCAAAGTTCTCGACTGATCATCGAGGGAAGGCCATGAAGCAGAGCCGCTCCTGGGGCATCGAGCCCGCATTGTAGA
>NZ_JAAMQJ010000019.1 GCF_013523125.1 Pseudomonas entomophila
AGACAGGGAATTGTGTTTGGCTTTATGCTTGCTCATGGACTGGCCCTCGCTGCCGTTGGCTGTTCAAGAAACGCCACCGTGGCACTGTGATGCCTCGGCGGGGGCGAGTCCATTCAATTACACCCGTGGCCGCACCACGGCGTTGCAGGCCATCGCGGTCACCTGTAGGAGCGGCCCCCGTGCCGCGATTGGGCCTGAAGGGCCCACAAAATCAGCCACTCCATGCATCAGGCAGACCTGTACCGCTATCGCCCACGTCTCTTACAACCCACCCTGCGCCTGATACCGAACCCCCAGCACCGTCAGCACCGACAACGGCAGTAGCAGCGTGTCCAGCACCAGACTCCCCGGCAGGTCCAGGCGTGGCCAGGCGGGCGCCTCGGTGCCGAAGCGCTGCATCGCGCAGCACCCGCCGTTCAGGGCGTACAGGTCCAGCCGCGTCCCGGCGTACACCACCGGCGCGCCAGGATGGGCCGCATCGAGGGTGCGCACCGTGGCGCAGCCGCAGCTCAGGGCCAGCACCAGGGCCAGGGCGACGCCGCGGTTCGGTTTCACTCCTCGGCGGCGCCCAGGTGGTGCTCGCCCCAGCGTGGCAGCATGTCTTGCGGAATCTCCAGCAGGTTGAGGATGCGCGCGACGACGAAGTCGATCAGGTCGTCGAGGGTCTGCGGCTGGTGGTAGAACCCCGGCGCCGCCGGCAGGATCACCGCGCCCATCTGCGAGAGCTTGAGCATGTTTTCCAGGTGGATGGTGGAGAACGGCGCCTCGCGCGGCACCAGGATCAGTTGCCGGCGCTCCTTGAGCGTGACGTCGGCGGCGCGCTCGATCAGGTTGTTGCAGGCACCGGTGGCGATCGCCGACAAGGTGCCGGTGGAGCACGGCACCACCACCATCGCCGCCGGGGCCCCGGAGCCGGAGGCGACCGGCGACATCCAGTCCTCCTTGCCGTACACGCGGATCTGCCCGGCCGCAGCGCCGGTGTATTCGGTGAGGAAGGCCTGCATGGCCTGGGGCTTGGCCGGCAGGATCACGTCAGTCTCGGTGGACATCACCAGCTGCGCGGCCTTGGAAATCAAAAAGTGCACTTCGCGGTCTTCACGCACCAGGCAGTCCAGCAGGCGCAGACCGTACTGCGCGCCCGAGGCACCGGTCATGGCCAGGGTGATGCGCTGCGGCCCGCTCATCGCAGGGCCTCGGCGAGCTTGCCGTGCAGGCCGCCGAAGCCGCCGTTGCTCATGATCACCACATGGGTGCCGGGCCGGGCCTGGCCCTTCACGCGCTCGATGATCGCCTCGAGGCTGTCGGCGACCACGGCCGGCACCGGGCAGGACGCTGCCGTGCCGGCCAGGTCCCAGCCGAGGTTGGGCGGCGCGTACCAGATCACCTGGTCGGCGGCGACCACACTCTCGGGCAGCCCGTCACGGTGCGCGCCCAGCTTCATGGAGTTGGAGCGCGGCTCGATGATGGCGATCACCGGGGCTTCGCCAACCCGCTTGCGCAAGCCGTCGAGGGTGGTGGCGATGGCGGTCGGGTGGTGGGCGAAGTCGTCATAGAGGGTCACGCCCGCCACCTCGGCGACCGTCTCCATGCGGCGCTTGACGCTCTTGAAGGTGCTGAGGCCGTCGATCGCCATGGCCGGGGTGACCCCGACATGACGCGCCGCCGCCAGGGTCGCCAGGGCATTGGCGACGTTGTGCTGGCCGGTCAGTGTCCAGCCCACCACGCCCTGTGCCTGCCCGTCGAGCATCACTTCGAACCGTGAACCGTCGGCGCTCAGCAGGCGGGCCTGCCATTGGCCCCCTTCGCCGGTGGTCTGCACCGGTGTCCAGCAGCCCATGCCGATCACGCGCGCCAGCGCCGGCTCGGTGGTCGGGTGGATGACCAGCCCTTCGCTCGGGATGGTGCGCACCAGGTGGTGGAACTGCCGCTCGATGGCCGCCAGGTCCGGGAAGATGTCGGCGTGGTCGAACTCGAGGTTGTTGAGGATCGCCGTGCGCGGGCGGTAGTGCACGAACTTCGAACGCTTGTCGAAGAAGGCGCTGTCGTACTCGTCGGCCTCGACCACGAAGAACGGGGTGCCGCCCAGGCGTGCGGACACCGCGAAGTTCTGCGGCACGCCGCCGATGAGAAAGCCCGGACTCATCCCGGCATGCTCCAGCACCCAGGCCAGCATGCTGCTGGTGGTGGTCTTGCCATGGGTCCCGGCCACCGCCAGCACCCAACGCCCCTGCAGCACGTGATCGGCCAGCCACTGCGGACCGGACACGTAGGGCAGCCCGGCATTGAGGACGTGCTCGACGGCCGGGTTGCCCCGCGACAGCGCATTGCCGATCACCACCAGGTCCGGTGCCGGATCGAGCTGCGCGGCGTCGTAGCCCTGGGTCAGTTCGATGCCCTGGGCCTGAAGCTGGGTGCTCATCGGTGGGTAGACATTGGCGTCGGAACCGGTGACCCGGTGGCCCAGCGCCTTGGCGAGTACCGCCAGAGACCCCATGAAAGTGCCGCAGATACCGAGAATGTGAATGTGCATGATCGACCTCGCAAAACGTCGAGGCAGGGTAGCCCAGGCGGGCGCAAATCGCACCCGCTGTTTCGCTCAGCGACGGCGCTCGATGCCGTGTCGACGCAACTTGCGATACAGCGTGTTGCGGCTGATGCCGAGCTGCTCGGCGACACGGGTCATGTGCCAGTGGTGGGCCTGGAGCGTGCGCAGCAGGGCGCCGCGTTCGGCGTCCTCGAGGCAGTTGGCGACCATGGGCGGCGAGGCCTCGGCCACAGGAGGCCGGCGGATCGCCGCCGGCAGGTCCTCGACCCGGATCAGTCCGTCGTCGCACAAGGCCACCAGGGTGCGCAGCACATGGCGCAGCTGCCTGACGTTGCCGGGCCAGGCGAAGGCCAGCAGGCGCTGGCGCGCAGTGTCCTCCAGGCGTACAGGATGGTCACCGGCCTCCTGGGCGAGCAGCGCGTCGAGCAGGTGCGCCGTGTCCGAACGCTCGCGCACGGCCGGCAGCTCGACGTCAAGCCCCGCGAGCCGATAGTACAGGTCTTCCCGGAAGCTGCCCTGGGCGACCTGCTCGAGCAGGTCGCGGTGGGTGGCGCTGACGATGCGCACGTCCAGCGCCTGCGCCTGGCCGCCGATCGGCACCACCTGACGCTCTTCCAGCACCCGCAGCAAGCGCGTCTGCAAAGCCAGCGGCATGTCGCCGATCTCGTCCAGCAGCAGGGTCCCGCCATTGGCCTGCAGCAGCTTGCCCGGCATGCCGTCCTTGCGCGCCCCGGTGAAGCTGCCTCCGCGATAGCCGAACAGCTCGCTCTCGATCAGGCTTTCCGGTAGCGAGGCGCAGTTGATGGCCACGAACGGCGCCTGCCGTCGTGTGCTGGCCTGGTGGATCGCCTTGGCGAACGCCTCCTTGCCCACGCCGGTCTCGCCGTGCAGCAGCACGGGCACGTCACGCTCGAAGACCCGCAAGGCGCGGCGAAACTGCTCGCTCAATCCGGCATCGAGCAGGCACAGCCCCACCCCGGTGACCTGGGCCAGACGCGGCGCTACCTGCGGCCGGGCGACGGTGCGCCCGCGCACGCTGGCAAACAGTGCACGACCATCGCGGGTGTGCAATGGCCAGACCGTGCTGCCCTGGGGCATGGCGCGCTGAATCAGCGCTTGGGGGTCGCAACAGAACCACTGCGTCAGCGTCTGCCCCAGCAAGGCGTCGCGGCTGGTCGCCAGCAGGTTCAGGGCGCTCTGGTTGGCGGCGCAGACCCGGCCTTCGTCATCGAAGGCCAGCAGCCCTTCGCTGAACAGGCCGACCGACTCGGCACGCGGGTGGAACCGCAGCAGCCACTGGTGCGCGTACTGGCGCAGGAAGTAGCAGCTCTCGATCATCCGCGCCGACAGGTTCACCAGGCTCATGGTGTGGAACTGGCTCTGGCGCGACACCTGGGCCTTGGCCGACGACACGTCGAGCACGGCGAGCAGGTCGCCATGGGGGTCGAACACCGGGCTTGCCGAGCAGGTCAGTCCGGTGTGCCGCCCCCGGAAGTGCTCGTCTTGGTGGATGGTCAAGGGTTGCCGCTCGACCAGGCAGGTGCCGATCCCGTTGGTGCCCTCGCGCGCTTCGCTCCAGTCCGCGCCCAGCCACAGCCCGGCGCGCTCGAACACGTGGCGTTCGGCGGGTGCGGTGACGCATTCGAGGATGATGCCGCGGGCATCGGTCAGCAGCACCGCATGCCCGGCGCCGGCCAGTTGCTGGTGGAGGCTGTTCAGCTCGCCGCTGGCGATGTCCAGCACCTGCTGCAGGCGCTCGCGGCTTTCCCGCAGCCCGGCCTGCTCCAGCACCACCGGATCCTGCAGCACGGCCGGGTCGAGGTGATAGTCGTCCAGGCAGCGCAGCCAGGACCGTGCGATGGAAGGGTCGCTGACGGCGTCGCCCTTCGCGCCTCGGGCCACGGTCAGTACCTGGCTGGCATGGCGGCTCAAAGACGTGCTCTGCATGGTTGTTGTTCTCCGCAGATGACTCGTGCGGCCAGCATCCTCCACCCACGCCAGGTTTGCAACGAAGGGCGTCTGACGCCACCGTGAACCGTGTCACAAACGGTACAGACTGTGACGAGGCGTTGCGCCACGGCAGGCACAACCCCCGGCCCGACGCCGCCCGCCCTCCCCTGAAACCCGCGTTGCAGAGCCTTCCACGGCGTTGGCCCAGGGTTTGCTCTACGCTTTGGGACTCCACCACAACACAAGAGCCAGGAGACACATCATGCGTTACGCACACCCCGGTACCGACGGCGCCAAGGTCAACTTCAAGCCCCGCTACGGCAATTACATCGGCGGCGAGTTCGTCGCGCCGGTGAACGGCGACTATTTCACCACCACCTCGCCGGTCAATGGCCAGCCGATCGCCGAATTTCCTCGCTCTACGGCCGAAGACATCGACAAGGCCCTGGACGCCGCCCATGCCGCTGCCGATGCCTGGGGTCGCACCGCCGTCCAGGACCGCTCCAACACCCTGCTGAAGATCGCCGACCGCCTCGAAGCCAACCTGGAGCTGCTGGCCATCACCGAAACCTGGGACAACGGCAAGCCGATCCGTGAAACCCTCAATGCCGACATCCCCCTGGCGGTCGACCACTTCCGCTACTTCGCCGGCTGCCTGCGTGCCCAGGAAGGCGCGGCCGCGGAGATCAACGAAGGCACCGTGGCCTATCATTTCCATGAGCCGCTGGGCGTGGTCGGGCAGATCATCCCGTGGAACTTCCCGATCCTGATGGCCGCCTGGAAGCTGGCGCCGGCCCTGGCCGCCGGCAACTGCGTGGTACTCAAGCCCGCCGAGCAGACGCCGCTGGGCATCACCGTGCTGGCCGAGCTGATCGGCGACCTGCTGCCGCCCGGCGTGCTCAACATCGTCCAGGGCTTCGGCCGCGAAGCCGGGGAAGCCCTGGCCACCAGCAAGCGCATCGCCAAGATCGCTTTCACCGGCTCCACCCCGGTGGGCTCGCACATCATGAAATGCGCCGCCGAGAACATCATCCCTTCCACGGTGGAACTGGGCGGCAAGTCGCCGAACATCTACTTCGAAGACGTCATGAACGCCGAGCCAGCGTTCATCGACAAGGCCGCCGAGGGCCTGGTGCTGGCGTTCTTCAACCAGGGCGAGGTGTGCACCTGCCCATCGCGCGCGCTGGTGCAGGAGTCGATCTACCCGCAGTTCATGCAAGTGGTGATGGAGAAGGTCAAGAAGATCAAGCGCGGCGACCCGCTGGACACCGACACCATGGTCGGCGCCCAGGCGTCGCAGCAACAGTTCGACAAGATCCTCTCCTACCTCGAGATCGCCCAGCAGGAAGGCGCCGAGCTGCTGACCGGCGGCAAGGTCGAGAAACTCGAGGGCAGCCTGTCGACCGGGTACTACATCCAGCCGACCCTGCTCAAGGGCAACAACGCGATGCGCGTGTTCCAGGAAGAGATCTTCGGCCCGGTGGTCAGTGTCACCACCTTCAAGGACGAGGCCGAGGCCCTGGCGATCGCCAACGACACCGAGTTCGGCCTGGGCGCCGGCGTCTGGACCCGCGACATCAACCGCGCCTATCGCATGGGCCGCGGCATCAAGGCCGGCCGGGTCTGGACCAACTGCTACCACCTGTACCCGGCACACGCGGCCTTCGGCGGCTACAAGAAGTCCGGCGTGGGACGCGAAACCCACAAGATGATGCTCGACCACTATCAGCAGACCAAGAACCTGCTGGTCAGTTATGACATCAATCCGTTGGGGTTCTTCTGAGCTGCAAGTGGCTAGCTGCAAGCGGCAAGTAAAGGCGGGACGGTGGTGAGGCGGCATGGGGTGCATGACTTGTAGCTTCTAGCTTCTAGCTTCTAGCTTCTAGCTTGTAGCTTGTAGCTTGTAGCTTGTAGCTTGTAGCTTGTAGCTTGTAGCTTGTAGCTTGTAGCTCGCAGCTCGCAGCTCCCTCGCCCCGCCTGGCCCGCTTCCTGCACACCCCATCACCACGGGGCCGGCGCACCCTGCCGGCCAACAAGAAGAAAGGTGAATCTATGCCAAGCGAACAGGCTGCACACGCGCCGGCAGGCGCGTCGGTCGACTTCGAGAACGTCGACTCCGATTACTTCCAGCAACGACAACTGAAAAAAGGCGCGGCAGGCTGGGTCCTGCTGGTGGGCCTGGGCGTGGCCTACGTGATTTCCGGCGACTATGCCGGGTGGAACTTCGGTCTGGCCCAGGGCGGCTGGGGCGGGATGTTCCTCGCCACGCTGCTGATGGCCACCATGTACCTGTGCATGTGCTTCTCCCTGGCCGAACTGTCGTCGATGATCCCCACCGCCGGGGGTGGCTACGGCTTCGCCCGCAGCGCCTTCGGGCCCTGGGGCGGGTTCCTGACCGGGACGGCGATCCTCATCGAATACGCCATCGCGCCCGCGGCGATCGCCGTGTTCATCGGCGCCTACTGCCAGTCGCTGTTCGGCATCGGCGGCTGGATGATCTACCTGGCCTTCTACGTGGTGTTCATCGGCATCCACATCTTCGGGGTCGGTGAAGCCTTGAAGCTGATGTTCGCCATCACGGCGGTGGCGGCCATCGCGCTGGCGGTGTTCCTGCTGGCCATGGTGCCGCACTTCGACGCCGCCAATCTGTTCGACATCGCCCCCACCCAGGCCGTCGGCGCCAGCAGCTTCCTGCCGTTCGGCTACGTCGGCGTGTGGGCGGCGATCCCCTACGCGATCTGGTTCTTCCTGGCGGTCGAAGGCGTGCCCCTGGCGGCCGAAGAGACCAAGAACCCACGGCGCGACCTGCCTCGCGGCCTGATCGGCGCGATGCTGGTACTGCTCAGCTTCGCCCTTTTGATCCTGGTCATCGGCCCGGGCGGCGCTGGCGCCGAGGCGCTCAAGGCTTCGGGCAACCCCCTGGTCGAGGCACTGGCCAAGGCCTACGGCGGCTCGACCTGGATGGGCAGCTTCGTCAACCTGGTCGGCCTGGCCGGCCTGATCGCCAGCTTCTTCTCGATCATCTACGCCTACTCGCGGCAGATCTTCGCCCTGTCGCGGGCCGGTTACCTGCCGCGCAAGCTGTCGGAGACCAACAAGAGCAAGGCGCCAGTGCTGGCGTTGGTGATCCCGGGCCTGATCGGCTTCGCGCTGTCGCTCACCGGCCAGGGTGACCTGCTGATCCTGGTGGCGGTGTTCGGTGCGACCTTGTCCTACGTGCTGATGATGGCGGCGCACATCACCCTGCGCATTCGGCGCCCCAAAATGGAGCGCCCTTACCGCACGCCGGGCGGGGTCGTGACCTCGGGTGTGGCACTGGTGCTGGCGTGCATCGCCGTGGTGGCCGGCTTCCTGGTCGATCCACGGGTGGTGATCGGCGCGGCGGTGATCTACGCAGTGCTGATCGCCTACTTCGCGTTCTACAGCCGCCACCACCTGGTGGCTGGCACGCCCGAAGAGGAACTGGCGGCGATCCAGCAGGCCGAGCAGACCTTGCACTGACTGACGCGCGAGCGCCTTGCCCGGCGGGGCGCTCGACGCCACGCGGCACCTGAGGGGGTGCCGCTTTGGAGGTTGTAGATGGCATCTTTCGTACACACGGTTGGTAACCAGTCCTACCGTTTCGACAGCCTGAAGGAGGTCATGGCCAAGGCCAGCCCGGCCCGTTCGGGCGACTGTCTGGCAGGCGTGGCCGCCAGCAACGATGGCGAACGCGTGGCGGCGCAGATGGCGTTGGCCGACATCCCGCTCAAGCACTTCCTGAACGAGGCGCTGATCCCGTACGAGGAGGACGAAGTCACTCGCCTGATCGTCGACACCCACGACGCCCAGGCCTTCGCCCCGGTCAGCCACCTCACCGTGGGCGGCTTGCGCGACTGGCTGCTCGGCGAGCAGGCCGACGAGCACAGCCTGCGGGCCCTGGCGCCGGGGCTGACCCCGGAGATGGCCGCGGCGGTCTCGAAGATCATGCGCGTGCAGGACCTGGTGCTGGTCGCGCAGAAGATCCGCGTGGTCACCCAGTTCCGCGGCACTCTGGGCCTGCGCGGGCGGCTGTCGACTCGGCTGCAGCCCAACCACCCCACCGACGACCCGGCCGGGATCGCCGCGAGCATCCTCGACGGTCTGCTGTATGGCAACGGCGATGCGATGATCGGCATCAACCCGGCCACCGACAGCACGGCGTCGATCTGCGCGCTGCTGGAGATGCTCGACGCGATCATCCAGCGCTATGAGATTCCGACCCAGTCCTGCGTGCTGACCCACGTCACCACCTCGATCGAGGCGATCAACCGGGGCGTGCCGCTGGACCTGGTGTTCCAGTCGATCGCCGGGACCGAGGCGGCCAACGCCGGGTTCGGCATCAGCCTGAGCCTGCTGCAGGAAGGCTACGAGGCCGGCCTGAGCCTCAAGCGCGGCACGCTCGGGCAGAACCTGATGTACTTCGAGACCGGCCAGGGCAGTGCGCTGTCGGCCAACGCCCACCATGGCGTCGACCAGCAGACCTGCGAAGCGCGCGCCTATGCCGTGGCCCGGCACTTCAAGCCGTTTCTGGTCAATACCGTGGTCGGCTTCATCGGCCCGGAATACCTCTACAACGGCAAGCAGATCATCCGCGCCGGCCTGGAGGACCACTTCTGCGGCAAGCTGCTGGGCGTGCCGATGGGTTGCGACATCTGCTACACCAACCATGCCGAGGCCGACCAGGACGACATGGACACCCTGCTGACCCTGCTGGGGGTGGCCGGCATCAACTTCATCATGGGCATCCCAGGGTCGGACGACATCATGCTCAACTACCAGACCACCTCGTTCCACGATGCGCTCTACGCGCGCCAGACCCTCGGCCTGCGGCCAGGGCCGGAGTTCGAGGCGTGGCTGGCACGGACCGGGATCTTCACCCAGGCCGATGGCCGGGTGCGCTTCGGCGAGCATCTGCCGCCGGCCTTCCGCCAGGCCCTGGCGCAACTGGGATAGGAGCTGAACATGGACAACACCCCTGCGAACCCCTGGTCATCGCTGCGCAACCTGACCTCGGCGCGCATCGCCCTGGGCCGCGTCGGCACCAGCCTGCCAACCCAGGCGCAGCTGGACTTCCAGTTCGCCCACGCCCAGGCGCGCGATGCAGTGCACCTGCCGTTCGACCACGCGACGCTGCGTGACACCCTGGCGCAACGTGGACGGCCCAGCCTGGTGCTGCACAGCGCCGCCCACGACCGCGACCAGTACCTGCAACGCCCGGACCTGGGCAGGCGCCTGGACGAGGCGTCGGTCGCCACCCTGGAGGAACACGCCCGCGCGCACCCGGAGGCCGTGGACCTGGCAGTGGTGATCGCTGACGGCCTGTCGGCCCTGGCGGTACATCGCCACGCCCTGCCCTTGCTGACCCGCTTCGAGGAGCAGGCGGCGAGCGAGGGCTGGTCGATGGCGCCTGTGGCGCTGGTGGAACAGGGCCGCGTGGCCGTGGCCGATGAGATCGGCGAGCGCCTGCGGGCGCGCATGACGGTGATGCTGATCGGTGAACGTCCGGGGCTGAGTTCGCCGGACAGCCTGGGGATCTACTTCACCTACGGCCCGCGGGTAGGGCTGACCGATGCCTATCGCAACTGTATTTCCAACGTGCGCCTGGAGGGGCTGAGCTACGGGCTGGCCGCACACCGGTTGCTGTACCTGATGCGCGAGGCCTGCGTGCGTCAGTTGTCGGGGGTGAAGCTGAAGGACGAGGCGCAGTTGCAGCAGGTCGAAGGGGACGCGACCCAGAGAGCCGGGAATTTTCTGCTGGAGTGAACGGGCGTGAGGGCGGGCAAGCCCGCTCCTACAGAACACAAGATAGCTTGTTGATTTCAAAGGAAATAATTTTAGAACCTTGTGGGCCCTGAGGGCCCAATCGCGGCACAGGGGCCGCTCTTACACTGGCCGCGGTGGTACAGGCAATCGCGGTCCTTGTAGGAGCGGCCCCTGTGCCGCGATCGGGTCCGCAGGACCCGTAGAATCAGCGCACCTCGCTTTCTCCTGCAGCTCACTGACCCCGCCGCCCCACCCGGTAATCCCTCGCTACAATCTCTCCGGGCATTAACGTCATCTGACCGTATAATGCCGTTTGTCTTGTGTGAAAAATTACCCACCCCTGGGTATACCTGCCTACACCGAGGCCCTTTCCCGTCATCGCGCGTGCTCCCAGGGAGCCCCAGAACAGGTGCTGTACATGGATTTCAACCCGCTGGATCTCATCCTGCATCTCGACGCCTACCTCGACCTGCTGGTCAACAACTACGGCCCCTGGATCTACGCCATCCTGTTCGCGGTGATCTTCTGTGAAACCGGCCTGGTGGTGATGCCGTTCCTGCCGGGTGACTCGCTGCTGTTCATCGCTGGCGCGGTGGCCGCCGGAGGTGGCATGGATCCGGTCCTGCTGGGCGGCCTGCTGATGGCAGCGGCGATTCTCGGCGACAGCACCAACTACGTGATCGGCCGTACGGCAGGCGAGCGGCTGTTCCGCAATCCGAACTCGAAGATCTTCCGCCGCGACTACCTGGCCCAGACCCACAGCTTCTATGCCCGTCATGGCGGCAAGACCGTGACCCTGGCGCGCTTCCTGCCGATCCTGCGTACCTTCGCGCCGTTCGTGGCCGGCATCGCTCACATGCATTACCCGCGGTTCCTCGGCTTCAGCGTCGCCGGGTCGGTGCTGTGGGTCGGCAGCCTGGTGACGCTCGGCTACTTCTTCGGCAACGTGCCGTTCATCAAGCAGCACCTGTCGCTGATGGTCGTGGTCGTCATCCTGGTGTCGCTGATCCCGATGATCATCGGCCTGGTACGCGGACGCGGCGGGCGCACGGCCAAGGCGCACTGACAAGGCCATGTGGTCCTTGCGCGCCTGGCGGCGCCAGCGCACCCTGGCCCGCTACCCTCTCGACACCCAGCAATGGCAGGCCGTGCGTGAGCGCCTGCCCTTGCTCGACGGGCTGAGCGACGAGGAACACCGCTGGCTGCGCGACGCCAGCGTCCTGTTCCTGCACGACAAGCACCTGACCAGCCTGTCGGGGCTCGAGCTGGACACCGACCAGCGTCTGTTCCTGGCGGCCCAGGCCCAGTTGCCGCTGCTGCACCTGGGCGAGCTGGACTGGTACCAGGGCTTTCACGAGCTGATCCTCTACCCCGACGACTTTCGCAGCCCGCAGCGCCACCGCGACGCCAGTGGCGTGGAGCATGCCTGGGACGGCGAGCACAGCGGCGAGGCCTGGCTGCAGGGGCCGGTGATCCTGGCCTGGCAGGGGGTGCTGGCCAGCGGCGGCTGGGACGGCTACAACCTGGTCATCCACGAGCTGGCGCACAAGCTCGACATGCTCAACGGCGACGCCAACGGCCTGCCCCCGCTGCACCGCGACATGTCGGTGCAGGACTGGGCCCAGGCCATGCAGAGTGCCTACGACGACCTGAACCGTCAGCTGGACGCCGACCCCGAGGCCCAGACCGCCCTCGACCCCTACGCGGCTGAAAACCCGGCCGAGTTCTTCGCCGTGACCTGCGAGTACTTCTTCAGCGCCCCGGACCTGCTGCACACGGCCTACCCCCAGGTGTACCAGCAGTTGCAGCGGTTCTACCGACAGGACCCGCTCGCCCGCCTGCAGCGCCTGCAGGCCGAGCACCCGCACTATCCTCCGGACCTGGCCTGAGCCTGGCGGGCGTGGCATGGGCCGGGGGAATGTGCCTATAATCGCGGCCAATTTTTCTGGTCAAACATGGGGGCACAGCCCAATGAGCTACAGCAAGATTCCGGCAGGCAAAGACCTGCCGAACGACATCTACGTTGCCATCGAGATCCCGGCCAACCACGCGCCGATCAAGTACGAGATCGACAAGGACAGCGACACCCTGTTCGTCGACCGTTTCATGGCCACCCCGATGTTCTACCCGGCCAACTACGGCTTCATCCCCAACACCCTGGCCGACGACGGTGATCCGCTGGACGTGCTGGTCGTCACCCCGTACCCGGTCGCGCCAGGCTCGGTGATCCGTGCCCGTCCGGTCGGCGTGCTGAACATGACCGACGACGGCGGCGGCGACGCCAAGGTCATCGCCGTGCCGCACGACAAGCTGTCGCAGCTGTACGTCGACGTGAAGGAATACACCGATCTGCCGCCGCTGCTGATCCAGCAGATCGAGCACTTCTTCGCCAACTACAAGGATCTGGAGAAGGGCAAGTGGGTCAAGATCGAAGGCTGGGCCGGCGCTGACGCCGCCCGCGAAGCGATCACCAAGTCGGCAGCCGCCTACAAGGGCTGATGCGACGGCCAGGCACGTCCTGACGACGCACATGAGGATCGGGGCTGTCTGGCCCCGATCTCTTCAGGCAGGTGCGGCAAGACGCCCAGACGCTTCCTACATGCGTCCGCCCCCTCAAACATCCCGTTTATTCCCTCGCGTCCCCCTCCTCGCTAGACTCGTCGCCATGAAGACATCCGGCGACCGCCTCAAGGCCCTCCTGCAAGAATGCAACCTGACCGCTGCCGACTTCGCGGCGCACCGCGACGTCACGCCCCAGCACGTCCACAACTGGTTCAAGCGCGGCGTTCCCTTGGCGCGGCTCGACGAATTCGCCCAGCTGTTGTCGGTCAATCGCCGCTGGCTGCTGTCCGGACAAGGGCGCAAGTACCCGCGCTCGGCCCAGCACCCGCCACGCATCGGCTACCCGCAGCGGCCGGTCCCGCTGTCCCCCGAGCTGGTCGCGCAGGACGCCGAGATCGTGCGCCTGCCCCACCAGACGGTCCGCGAGGGCAAGCTGCAGCCGACAGCCGAACGCTTCCTGGTCCTGCCCCGGCCAGTGCTCGAGGCCCAGGGCGTCGAGCCGGCGCAGGCGATCTGCCTCACCCTGCCCGGCAGCAACATGCAGCCGCGCCTGGCCGTGGGCGCTACCCTGGCGATCGACCGTGGCCACACCCGGATCGTCGATGGCGACCTCTATGCCCTGCTCCACCTGGGTACCCTGCGGGTGCACCAGGTCACCCTGGACCGGGACAACGTCCTGTGCCTGCACAACCATGACGACGATGAGTACCCGAGCGAGTACTACAGCCTGGCCCAGCGGCGCATCCACGGGATCGAGGTGATCGGCCGGGTGTTCTGGTGGTCGCACCTCAATGGCGCACGGTAGGGACAGGGCGTGGCAATTGCCACTGGGCAACGGCGACGAGGCCAGGTATCCTGGCGCTCACGTTCCGTCGCTGTCGGCCTTTGTCCTGGCAGTGACCGGGCCACCGCGAACCTCGCGGCACGCCCGCTGAGGCCTTCCTGGCCGATCACCCTTTGCAGGTGGCCGTGGCTTACCAAAAGTAGGTCAGGACCATCGCCGAAAGCCGGCCACAAGCCGGCTTTTTAGTGCCCGCCTTTCAGCACGGCGCCTCCCCATCGCCTAACCGATACCCCACCCCCGCCTCGGTGTGCAGGTAGCGCGGCGCCGCCGACGCATCGCCGAGCTTCTGCCGCAGGTGACCGACCACCACGCGCAGGTAGTGGGTATCGTCCTGGTGCGTCGCCCCCCAGATCTCGGCCAGCAGCTGGCGTTGGGTGATCACCCGCCCCGGATGCCGGGCCAGCTGGCAGAGCACCGCATACTCGCGCGGCGTCAGTGCCAGGCGACGCCCATCGAGGGTGACTTCGCGGGCGCTGAAGTCCAGGCGCAGGGCGCCCACCGTGACCACGGCCTGGGTCTGCTGGCGACCACTGGCCTGGCGCAGCAGCCCGCGCACGCGGGCGAGGAACTCCTGGATGCCGAATGGCTTGACCATGTAGTCGTTGGCACCCGCATCCAGGGCCTGGACCTTCTGCGACTCGCTGGCGCGGGCGGAGAGCACCAGCACCGGGGTGGCGCTCCATTCGCGCAGCTCGACCAGCACGTCCTGGCCGTCGCGGTCCGGCAGGCCGAGGTCGAGCACGATCAGGTCCGGCTGCCGGGTGGCGCCCAGGCCCAGGCCCTGGGTGGCCGTCTCGGCTTCCAGCACCGTGTAGCCCTGGCTGGCCAGGCTGATGCGCAGGAACTTGCGGATCTGCGGTTCGTCGTCGATCACCAGAATGGTCGGTGCCAGGGTCATGCGGGGGTCTCTTCGGCCGGCTGAGGGTGAAGCGGCAAGTGTAGCGTGATGCAGGTGCCGTGACCGTCCGGCCCTGCGTCGACACTGACCTGCCCACCATGGGCACCCACCATGCCCTGGCAGATGGCCAGGCCCAGCCCGGTGCCCTGCCCGCCGCGATCGCCACGGCTGGCGGTGTAGAACAGGTCGAAGACCTTGGCCCGTTCTTCGGCCGGAATGCCGGGGCCCTGATCGCTGACCGAGATCGCGAGCCGGTCACCCGCGACGGCGACCGACACCACCACCTGTCCCTGGGGTGGGGAGAAGCGTGCAGCGTTCTCCAGAACGTTGACCAGGGCCTGCTCGATCAGCGCCGGGTGTGCGTAGAGCAGCGGCAGCCCCTCGGGCAGTACGAGCTGCAGGCGTACCGGCGCCAGGACCGCCTGCAGGCGTTGCACCGCGCAGGCCACGATGTCGGCCGGCGCGACCCAGTCACGGGCCAGGCTGAGCGCACCATGGCCCAGGCGGGTCATGTCCAGCAGGTTCTGGATGTAGCGATCGAGCCGCTCGCATTCCAGGCGCGTGCCGTCGAGCAGGGCGTCGCGATCGGCTTGACCCAGGGTTTCGCCGAACAGTTGCAGGCTTTCCAGGCTGCCGCGCATGGCCGTCAGCGGGGTGCGCAGGTCATGGGAGACCGAGGCCAGCAAAGCGCTGCGCAGGGTTTCGGTTTCGCCGAGCAACCGGGCGGCCTCCAGTTCTTCGACCAACGCGGCGCGGGCCAGCGCCTGGCCCAGGGGTTGGCCCAGCGCCATCGCCAGGCGCCGGCGTGCCTCGGGGATCGGCTGGCCTGCCTTCGGCCACAGCCCGATCAGGCCGACGCTGCCGCCCTCGACGCACAAGGGCCACCACCAGGCCTGGCTGGCGGGCAGCGTACTGGTGCCCTGCCCGGCCGCCTGGCCGTGTTTCCAGGCCCATTGCGCGGTGGCGCGGTCCACCTCGGCGCGGCTCGAAGGCAGCTCGATGGCCGCGTGCGGATCCTGCCCATGAACGGTGACATGCACGTCGGTCCAGCCTTCGAAGTGACGTCGCGCCGCCGCCAGAACCGCCTCACGGTCACTGGCGGCGGCCAGGTGACGGGACAGGTCGAGCAGTTCGTCGGTGTGCGCCTGGGTCTCGCGCAGGGCCAGCAATTGCCGCCGTTGGGCGGTGGCCAGGTTGCCGGTCACGGTCGCCATGAACAGGAAGAACAGCAGAGTCAGGACGTCTTCCTGCAGGTCCACCGAGAACGAATACAACGGCGCGATGAACAGGAAGTCGTAGAGCAGGAACGACAGCCCTGCGCTCAGCAGGGCCGGCCCGAGCCCGCCGACCACCGCGACCACCAGGACGCCGGCCAGGAACACCAGGGAGATATTGGGCAGTGCCAGCCAGGTGGACAGGCCCCAGGACAGCGCGGCTGCCAGGGCCGAGACCAGCATCGCCAGGGCCAGGTGCCGGCGCCGGGCGGCTGGGCGCCAGCGCCGCGTCCGCGGCGCTTCCACGGCCTCGCGGTCGAGCACGGCGACTTCCAGCCCCTTGGCCCGGCCCAGCAATCGACCCGGCAGGCCCAGCCCCCAGACGCGACGCCGTGCGGCAGCTACCAGCAGCACCGTGGCCCGGCGCTGGACGGCATGCTGGAGCAAGGCATCGGCCACATCGGTGGCGCGCAAGCGGACCACCTCGCCCCCCAGTCGCTCGGCCAGCCGTTGCGCCGCCATCAGCCGTTGCCGATCCGCATCGTCCAGGCCGCGACCGGTGTCGACGTGCACCAGCGTCCACGGCAGGTGCCGGCGTTCGGCGACCCGGCTGGCGTGACGCACCAGGCGCTCGGCCTGCGCATCGCCCCGGACTGCCACCAGCAGACGCCCCCGCCCTTGCGGCAGCGGCAGCCCCTGCTGGCGGTAGCCCTGGGCGACATCGCCTTCGACGTGGGCCGCGGCGACCTGCATCGCCAGCTCGCGCAGCGCCGCCAGGTGCGTTGGCACGAAGAACGCCTCGATGGCGGCGCGGGCCTGCTCGGGCATGTACACCTTGCCCGCCCGCAGCCGCTCCAGCAGCTCACGAGGCGGCAGGTCGACCAGCACCAGTTCGTGCGCCTCCAGCACCACCCAGTCCGGCACGGTCTCCTGGACGCGCACCCCGGTGATGGCGTGAACCTGGTCATTGAGGCTGTCCAGGTGCTGGACGTTGAGGGTGGTGTGCACGTCGATGCCGGCGGCCAGCAGTTCGCGCACGTCCTGCCAGCGCTTGGCATGGCGACCGCCCGGCGCGTTGCTGTGCGCCAGCTCGTCCACCAGCGCCACCTGGGGCCGCGCCGCCAGCAGCGCGTCGAGGTCCAGGGCCTCGAGGGTGCGGTCACGGTAGGGCCGGCGCACGCGGGGCTGTACCGGCAACCCCACCAGCAAGGCCTCGGTCTCGGCACGGCCATGGGTCTCGACCCAGCCGACCCGCAGCCGAACGCCCTGGCGCTGCAGGTCGTGGGCCGTGCGCAGCAGGGCGCAGGTCTTGCCGACCCCGGCGCTGGCGCCCAGGTACACCTTCAGGCGACCCTGGCCATCGGGCAGGGCTGCAAGCAACGCGTCGGCGCGAGCCGGATCAGTCATCGGGCAGGGTCCTCATCGGGGCATCAGGGGCCAGCGCTGTTGCAGTGCCAGGTTCAAGGCCAGCACGTTGACCACCGGCGGCCCGACCCACGGCGTGCGCACCTGCTGGCGCACCAGGGCGTCCAGCACGGCGGCGTCCAGGCCACGGGCCGCGGCGATGCGCTTAACCTGCCACAACGCAGCGTCCGGCGGAAGGTCCGGGTCCAGGCCGCTGCCGGAGGTGGTCAGCAGGGCCAGCGGCACCGGCCCCTCGCCCTGCCCGCTCAGGCGCCTGGCGTCGTCCTGCAGGCGCTGGCGCAGTGCGGGGTGGGTGGTCGCCAGGTTGCTGGCGGCGCTGGCGACCGTGGCGAAGGCCCCCGCCGAAGGCCGGGGCTGGAACCAGGCATCGCCGGTGAACGCCTGGGCGATCAGGGTCGAGCCGAGTACCTGGCCCTGGGCGTCGCGCACCAGGCTGCCCTGGGCCTGCTCGGGGAAGGCAAGGCGCCCGATGGCACCGACCAGCAGCGGGTAGGCGACCCCGGTCAGCAGGATCAACGCGGCCAGGAGGCTGACGGCGGGACGGAGCACAGTGTTCATGAAGCGTTCCTCAAACCAGGTGAAGGGCAGTCAGCGTCAGGTCGATCAGCTTGATGCCGACGAACGGCACCAGCAGCCCGCCCACGCCGTAGATCAGCAGGTTGCGCCGCAGCAGGCTGTTGGCGCTGGTGGCCCGGACCCGTACGCCGCGCAGCGCCAGCGGGATCAGCGCGACGATGATCAGCGCGTTGAAAACGATGGCCGACAGGATCGCGCTCTGCGGGCTGTGCAGGTGCATGACGTTGAGCACGTCCAGCTGCGGGTAGAGGCTGGCGAACAGGGCCGGCAGGATGGCGAAGTACTTGGCCACGTCGTTGGCCACCGAAAACGTGGTCAGTGCGCCGCGGGTCATCAGCAGTTCCTTGCCGATGCGCACCACGTCCAGCAGCTTGGTCGGGTCGCTGTCCAGATCGACCATGTTGGCGGCCTCGCGCGCGGCCTGGGTGCCTTCGTTCATCGCCACACCGACGTCGGCCTGGGCCAGCGCCGGGGCATCGTTGGCGCCATCGCCGCACATGGCCACCAGCCGTCCCTGGCCCTGCTCCTGGCGGATGCGTTCGAGCTTCTTCTGCGGCGTGGCTTCGGCGATCACATCGTCCACCCCGGCCTGGGCGGCGATGGCGGCCGCGGTCAGCGGGTTGTCGCCGGTCACCATCACCGTGCGGATGCCCAGCTGGCGCAAGGCCTCGAACCGCTCGCGGATGCCCGGCTTGACCACGTCGGTCAGCTCGATGGCGCCGATCAGCCGGTCGTCGCAGGCCAGCAGCAAGGGCGTGCCCCCGGCCTGGGCGATGCGCTCGACCTCGCGCGCCAGGCTCTCGGGCAGGGCCGCCCGGGTGCTGCCCAGGTACGCCAGCAGCGCGTCCACCGCGCCCTTGCGGTAGCGACGGTCGGCCAAGTCCAGTCCGGACAGGCGCGTCTCGGCACTGAACGGTACCGGCGTCGCACCTTGTGGCTGCGGGTGACGCGCCACGCCCAGTTGCTCCACGTAGGTCACCACCGACTTGCCCTCGGCGGTGCCGTCGCCCAGCGAGGCCAGCAGGGCGATGTCGGCCAGTTCGGCCTTGCTAACCGACGGCGCGGCGTACAGGCCAGTGCAGCGGCGATTGCCGAAGGTGATGGTGCCGGTCTTGTCCAGCAGCAGCACGTGCACGTCACCGGCCGCCTCCACGGCGCGTCCGGACTTGGCGATCACGTTGAGCCGCACCAGGCGGTCCATGCCGGCGATGCCGATGGCCGACAACAGGCCGCCGATGGTGGTCGGGATCAGGGTCACCAGCAACGCCACCAGGAACAGCAGCGGCAAGGCGCCCCCGGCGAAGACGGCGAACGGCTGCAAGGTCACCACCACCAGCAGGAAGATCAGCGTCAGCCCGATCAGCAAGATGTCCAGGGCGGTCTCGTTGGGCGTCTTCTGCCGACGGGCCCCTTCGACCAGGGCAATCATGCGGTCAAGGGTGGATTCCCCGGGGTTGGCGGTGATGCGTATCAGCAGCCAGTCGGAAACCAGCCGGGTATTGCCGGTGACCGCGCACCGGTCACCCCCGGACTCGCGAATCACCGGCGCCGACTCCCCGGTGATGGCGGCTTCGTCGACGGCAGCGATGCCGTCGAGCACCTCGCCATCGCCGGGGATCAGCTCACCGGCCTCGACCCGCACCACATCGCCCTGGCGCAGCGTGGTCGCCGAGACCGACTCGAAGGTCCCCTGGGCGGTGCGGCGGCGGGCCTGCAGGTCGACGCCGCCCGCCCGCAGGCTGTCGGCGCGCGCCTTGCCACGGCCCTCGGCCAGGGCTTCGGCGAAATTGGCGAACAACACGGTGAACCACAACCACAGGGCGATCTGGAGGCCCACCGACAAGGGCACCGCGTCGTTGGGCAGCAGGCACAGCAGCGTGGCGAACAGCGCCGTCACCGCGACCACCAGCATCACCGGCGAGCGCCGCAACTGACGAGGGTCGAGCTTGACGACGGCTTGCCACAACGCCGGGCGCCACAACGCCGACAGGTGGGTCCGGGCCACGGGCACGACAGGGGCACCCTGGCGGGCAGGTTCTACGGGCAGGTTCATGGCAGGCCTCATCGCGCGACGCTCAGATGATCGGCCACCGGCCCCAAGGCCAGGGTCGGCAGGAAGGTCAGGCCGCCGACCACCAGCAAGGTGACGGTCAGCAGCACCACGAACAGCGGTCCGTGGGTCGGGAAGGTGTCCTGGCCGGCCGGCGCGGCATGCTTGGCCGCCAGGCTGCCGGCCAGGGCCAGCACCGGCAGGATGTAGCCGAAGCGGCCGATGAGCATCGCCAGCCCCAGCAGCAGGTTGTGCGGCGTGCTGTTGGCGTTGAAGCCGGCGAAGGCCGAGCCGTTGTTGGCCGTGGCCGAGGTGTAGGCGTAGAGCAGCTCGCTGAAGCCGTGCGGCCCGGGGTTGGTCAGGGCCGCGTCGATGCCGGGCAGGCTGGCGGCGAGGGCGCCGAGCACCAGCACGCCGACCGGCATCACCAGCAAGGTCGCCACCAGCAGCTTGACCTCGTGGGCGCCGAGCTTCTTGCCCAGGTACTCGGGCGTGCGGCCGATCATCAGGCCGGCCAGGAACACGGTGATCAGCACGAACAGCAGCATGCCGTAGAGCCCCGCGCCGACGCCGCCGAAGACCACCTCGCCGAGCATCATGTTGACCATCGCCACCAGGCCGGTCAGCGGGTTCAGGCTGTCGTGCATGCCGTTGACCGAACCGTTGGAGGCGGCCGTGGTGACCACCGCCCACAGGCTGGTGGCCAGGCTGCCGAAGCGCGCCTCCTTGCCCTCCAGCGGCGCGGCGGCCTGGATCAGGCGCGGGTCGAGCCCGGCCAGCGGCTGCGCCTCCGCCCACAACGCCACCCCGCCGCCCAGGCACAGCAACAGCAGCATGGTGGCGAAGATCGCCCGGCTCTGGCGCAGGTCCTTGACGTAGTGGCCGAAGGTGAACACCAGGGCCGCCGGGATCAGCAGGATCGCCACCAGCTCGAACAGGTTGCTCCAGGCCGTCGGGTTCTCGAGGGGGTGGGCCGAATTGACCCCGAAGAACCCGCCGCCGTTGGTGCCCAGCTGCTTGATCGCCACCTGGCTCGCGGCGGGCCCCATCGGCAGGTGCTGCAGGGTGCCCTGCACGGTGTGGACCTCGACATAGGGGGCCAGGTTCTGCGGTACGCCCTGCCACAGCAGCAGCACGGCCAGCAGCAGGCTCAGTGGCAGCAACCCGTACAGGGTGGCACGGGTCAGGTCCGCCCAGGCATTGCCGACGGTGCTCGCCGAGCGACGGGCGAGGCCGCGACACAGGGCGACCAGCACGCATAAGCCGGTGGCAGCGCTGACGAAATTCTGCACGCCCAGCCCGAGCGCCTGGCTCAGGTAGCTCAGCGACGCCTCGCCACTGTAGGCCTGCCAGTTGGTGTTGGTGACGAAGCTGACCGCGGTATTGAACGCCAGCGCCGCGTCCAGGCCTGGCAGGCCCTGGGGGTTGAGCGGCAGCCAGCCCTGCAGCATGAGCAGGCCGAACAGCGCCACGAACCCGGCCAGGTTGAACGCCAGCAGGGCGATGGCGTAGCGCTGCCAGCCCTGCTCCTGCTGCGGCTGGACACCGGCCAGGCGGTAGCAGCCGCGCTCGATCGGCGCCAGCAGCGGGTGCAGCCAGGTGCGCTGGCCTTCCATGACCCGGTGGTAGAAACGGCCCAGCCAGGGCGCCGGAAGGATCACCAGCAGCAGGAACAGGCCGATCAGGACGATCTCATGACGGTGCATGGGTCACGTCCGGTCGGCGCGCAGCAGCGCGATCAGCAGGTAGATGAACAGGGCCATGGCGGCCAGCAGGGACAAGACTTCGACGGGGCCCATGGGGTGCTCCTGACAGGGCGAGGGACAGGCCTGCAGTATTCGGGCGAGGGACGTAAAGGATCGATTGCCAAGCGTGGGCGTAGGCGTAAAGTTTTCGTAACGAGGGCCAGAAGAGGCGTCTGCGCCAACGGGTCTTTGCATTTGCAATCCGCTGCGTTTTACGCGAGCGTGCCCGTCGCACAGCCCTGAATGCCACGCTGGCGTTGGCGCTTCTTCACCCCATGAGCGTATTCGATGAGAGCTTCCCTGTTTTCCCTGGCGCTGTCGGTGGCCCTGGCCGCCGTCCTGCCGAGCGCCCTGGCGCAACCGACCCCCGGACAGCCGATGGAGGCTTCAGTGCTGCAGCGCGACGACCTGGCCTACCGCTTCAGCACCCTGACCCTGGACGCCGTCGACGGCCAGCGGCACTACCAGCTGTGGATCGGCATCCCGAAACGCCCGGCACCGGCGGCGGGTTACCCGGCCCTGTGGATGCTCGATGGCAATGCCGCGATCGGGGCGCTGTCGCCCGAGCAACTGGACGGGCTGGCCGCCGGGCAGGCGCCGGTGTTGGTCGCCGTCGGTTATCGCACCGAAGCGCGCATCGACCGCGAAGGCCGGACGCGGGATTACACGCCATCGGTCGAGGGCCTGGCGCAGCAGCGCGATCCGCTCACGGGCCTGCCCAGCGGGGGCGTGGAGGCCTTTCTCGACCTGCTCGCGCAGCGCATGCGCCCTGCGGTGAGCCAGCGCGTGCCACTCGATCCACGGCACCAGACGTTGTGGGGCCACTCCTATGGCGGGCTGGCCGTGCTGCATGCCCTGTTCACGCGGCCTGGCGCCTTCACCGACTACGCGGCGGCCAGCCCTTCGCTGTGGTGGCGTCAGGGGGCAGTGGTGGCAGCGGCGACCGGGCTCGAGCAGCGCCTGGCCGGGCAGCATCCTCGGCTGTTGCTGATGAAAGGCAGCAGCGAGGGTGTGCCACCGGGGCAGGTGTCGATGGCCGATGCCGAAACGGGCGCGAGACGGCTGGAGGCGGCGTTGGCGGAGGCGCCGGGGGTGGCGGTGCAGTCGAAGGTGTTCGAGGGGCTGGGGCATGGGCCGATGTTGCCGGCGTCGCTGGGGTATGTGGTGGAGCAGCTGTCGCGCTGAGGATGGAAGGCGCGGATGACTGTCTCTTGGATCGGCTGCGGCACGGCGTGGCACCGTGCAGGCTGATGCAGCGGCCCTTGCACCGCGATTGGACCCGCAGGGCCATGCCTTTCAACGTCTTTACCTGAAACGATGTGGATCACATTGCTGGTCTGGCAGAGCGGTTCAACCCCCTGCGTGGGAGCAACTGTCTTTTTCTACTTGGTACATGCCTGACCGCATGGGCTGATGTGTGGGCTTACCCGCGACGCAGGCGGCGCCCGACAGGGCCCTATCGCTGGCAAGCCAGCTCCCACCCAGACCTCTGCAGCCGTCGGTGTAGGCATGGCTGCGCAAGCAGCTTGTGGGGGCTTGCCCGCGATGCAGGCGGTGATGGACCGGACGCTATCGCGGGCAAGCCCGCAGGAGGGCTGCGCTTGCCTGTACCATGCCGGTGACTCTATGGATGCAACAATGACCCTATCCTGGTGCTTTTTCCAAAGACGTTGAAAGGCCTGGCCTGCAGGCGCACAAAAGCCGTCGACACGGTAAACCATGGTCAACCGCGCAGAACACCACCTGTCTCTCCGACGTCGAGCCTGCTGGCCAAATGGCGTCAGGCCGCGGGTCTGACCACGCCAGGTTCCCCGCCCTGCGATGCCCTCCCAAGGTCGTACACCTCCCGCCTTGCCATCCGGGTACCTGCCTGGGGTATGCTTGCCCGGTCTTCAGGGCGGGGTGCAATTCCCCACCGGCGGTCAGTCGACAGACGAGCCCGCGAGCGCCTTGGCCATGCCAAGGGTCAGCAGATCTGGTGAGATTCCAGAGCCGACGGTCATAGTCCGGATGAAAGAAGGCGTCAGGCGAAGGTCCCCCTGGGCCTTTGCGCGCGCGTTTTTTGCTCGCCCCGAGACGTTCATCTCAACGAGGAGCGTTTCATGTCCACTTCGCACCACACGCACTACCCCAACGTCACCGCCGCCCTTGCCGCCTTCCGTGCCGGCAAGCCCGTGCTGTTGCTCGACGACGACGATCGCGAGGACGAGGCCGACATCATCGCGGCCGCCGAAAACATTTCGCTGCAGACCATGGCCATGATGATCCGCGACTGCAGCGGCATCGTCTGCCTGTGCCTGGACGAGGCCACCGTCGATGCGCTGGCGCTGGCACCGATGGTCCAGCACAACCAGGCCCGTCATGGCACCGGCTTCACCGTGACCATCGAGGCGGCCGACGGCATCACCACCGGCGTCTCGGCCCAAGACCGCATCACCACCATCCAGGCCGCGCTGGCCTCCAGCGCCAGCGAGCGACACATCGTCAGCCCGGGCCACGTGTTCCCGCTGCGCGCACGCGATGGCGGCGTGCTGACCCGCCGCGGCCACACCGAGGGCTCGGTCGATCTGGCACGCCTGGCCGGCCTGCGTCCGGCGGCGGTACTCTGCGAGCTGATGAACCCCGATGGCAGCATGGCCCGTGGCGAGCAGGTGGCGGCATACGCGCGCCAGCACGACCTGCCGGTGCTGACCATCGAGGAGCTGGCCCGCTATCGCCTGGCCCTGCGCGCGCGACAGGCCGACGCAGTGGCGTAAGGAGTACCTGGGGCGTTTGCTCACCCCGCCCCGCTCTGCTAGTGTCGCGGCGTTCACCACAGCCACGAGACAGCCGCCATGGCCCGTAAAAAAGCGTCCATCGATTTCGAGCAATCCCTCGCCGCGCTGCAAGCGCTGGTAGAACGCCTGGAAAACGGCGAGTTGTCGCTCGAGGATTCGCTGGTCGCCTTCGAACAGGGCATCAGCCTGACCCGTGAATGCCAGGGCGCGCTGTCGCAGGCCGAGCAGAAGGTGCAGATCCTGCTCGAGCGCGACGGCGCGCTGGCGGCCGAGCCGTTCGACGCGGAACCGACGGCATGATCGCCGCCTACCAGGCCAAGTGCCAGGCCCAGGTCGACGCGGCCCTGGAGCCGCTGTTCCAGGCGCCCTCGCCCGAACTCGAGCGGCTCTACGCCGCGATGCGCTACAGCGTCATGAACGGTGGCAAGCGGGTCCGTCCGCTGCTGGCCTATGCCGCCTGCGAAGCGCTGGGCGCCGAAGGTCAGCGCGCCAACGGTGCGGCCTGCGCGGTGGAGCTGATCCACGCCTACTCGCTGGTGCACGACGACCTGCCGGCCATGGACGACGACGACCTGCGCCGTGGCCAGCCGACCACCCACAAAGCTTTCGACGAAGCCTGCGCGATCCTGGCCGGCGACGGCTTGCAGAGCCTGGCCTTCAGTGCGCTGCTCGACCCGCGCCTGAACACCCAGGACGCTGCCACCAGCCTGGCCATGGTCCGCGCCCTGGCCGAGGCCGCAGGTTCGGCCGGCATGGTCGGCGGTCAGGCCATCGACCTGGGCTCGGTGGGCCTGAAACTCGACCAGCAGGCCCTGGAATACATGCACCGGCACAAGACCGGCGCGCTGATCGAGGCCAGCGTCCGTCTCGGCGCCCTGGCCAGCGGTCGGGCCAGCGCGAGCCAGCTGGCGTCGCTGCAGGCCTACGCCCAGGCGATCGGCCTGGCCTTCCAGGTGCAGGACGATATCCTCGACATCGAGAGCGATACGGCGACCCTGGGCAAGCACCAGGGTGCCGACCTGGCCCGTGACAAGCCCACCTACCCGGCGCTGCTGGGCCTGCCGGCGGCCAAGGCCTATGCCGTGGAACTGCGCGACCAGGCCCTGGTCGCACTGGAAGGCTTCGGCGAGTCTGCCGAGCCGCTGCGGGCGCTGGCCTGCTACATCGTCGAGCGCCGTCACTGAGCCACGCGTTCCCTCGCCCCGGCACCGGTTGCCGGCCGGTCCTTGGAGTCGCTGGCAAAATGGGCAGTTGTCCTTCAATGGGGTAAACTGCCGCCACTTCACACCTATAACGATTCGCCTGATGCCCACGACGTTTCAAGAGATTCCCCGCGAACGCCCGGTCACGCCCCTGCTGGACCGCGCCGACACGCCCGTCGGCCTGCGCCGGCTGGCCGAAGCCGACCTGGAGACCCTGGCCGATGAATTGCGCCAGGAGTTGCTCTATTGCGTCGGTGAAACCGGTGGGCATTTTGGCGCCGGCCTGGGCGTGATCGAGCTGACCATCGCCCTGCACTACGTCTTCGACACGCCCGACGATCGGCTGGTGTGGGACGTCGGCCACCAGGCCTACCCGCACAAGATCCTCACCGGGCGGCGCCAGCGCATGCACACCCTGCGGCAGAAGGACGGCGTCGCCGCCTTCCCGCGCCGGGTCGAGAGCGAGTACGACACCTTCGGCGTCGGGCACTCGAGCACCTCGATCAGCGCCGCCCTGGGCATGGCCATCGCCGCCCGCCTGCAGAACGACCCGCGCAAGTCGATCGCGGTGATCGGTGACGGCGCGTTGACCGCCGGCATGGCGTTCGAGGCGCTCAACCACGCCCAGGAAGTGGACGCCGACATGCTGGTGATCCTCAACGACAACGACATGTCGATCTCGCGCAACGTCGGCGGTCTGTCCAACTACCTGGCCAAGATCCTCTCGAGCCGGACCTACACCAGCATGCGCGAGGGCAGCAAGAAAGTGCTCTCGCGGCTGCCGGGTGCCTGGGAAATCGCCCGGCGCACCGAGGAGTACGCCAAGGGCATGCTGGTGCCCGGCACGCTGTTCGAGGAGCTGGGCTGGAACTACATCGGCCCGATCGACGGCCATGACCTGCCGACCCTGATCGCCACCCTGCGCAACATGCGCGACCTCAAGGGCCCGCAGTTCCTGCACGTGGTCACCAAGAAGGGCAAGGGCTTCGCGCCTGCCGAGGTCGACCCGATCGGCTACCACGCCATCACCAAGCTGGAACCGGCCAACGCGCCGCCCGTCGCGCCGCGCAAGGCGACCGGGCCGAAGTATTCGGCGGTGTTCGGCCAGTGGCTGTGCGACATGGCCGCCGCCGATACGCGCCTGGTCGGCATTACCCCGGCCATGAAGGAAGGTTCCGACCTGGTGGCATTCAGCGAGCGCTACCCCGAGCGCTACTTCGACGTGGCGATCGCCGAGCAGCACGCCGTCACCTTGGCGGCCGGCATGGCCTGCGAGGGTGCCAAGCCGGTGGTGGCGATCTACTCCACCTTCCTGCAGCGTGGCTACGACCAGCTGATCCACGACGTGGCCGTGCAGAACCTCGACGTGCTGTTCGCCATCGACCGTGCCGGCCTGGTGGGTGAAGACGGCCCGACCCATGCCGGCAGCTTCGACCTGTCCTTCCTGCGTTGCATCCCCGGCATGCTGATCATGGCGCCGAGCGACGAAGGCGAGCTGCGCAAGATGCTCAGCACCGGTTACCTCTACGAAGGCCCGGCGGCGGTGCGCTACCCCCGCGGCAACGGCCCGAATGCCTTGATCGGCGGCGACCTGGACCCGCTGGAGATCGGCAAGGGCGTCGTTCGCCGCCAGGGCAAGGACGTCGCGCTGCTGGTGTTCGGCGTGCAACTGGCCGAGGCGTTGAAAGTGGCCGAGACGCTGGACGCCACCGTGGTCGACATGCGCTTCGTCAAACCCCTGGACGAGGCTCTGATCCGCGAACTGGCCGGCAGCCATGCGCTGCTGGTGACGGTCGAGGAAAACGCCATCATGGGCGGTGCGGGCGCGGCGGTCGGCGAGTTCCTGGCCCGTGAGGCGCTGGTCAAGCCCTTGCTGCACCTGGGGCTGCCGGACCTCTACGTCGAGCACGCCAAGCCGGCGCAGATGCTGGCCGAATGCGGCCTGGACGCTCCCGGCATCGAAGCGGCCGTGCGCGCGCGGATGGCCTTGCTCGGCCTCTGAAGCCGGCCCCGCTCGGGGCCGAGCGCTGACAGGGACGCCTGCACCGCGGGCGTCTCTCCTGCCTGATCGTCTGTCGACGGGGTCATTGCCAGCGGGCGCAGCCGCCCGGGCCGGACGCCTTACGTCGGCGGCACTTCACCCTGATGTTCGTTGCCCATCATGTGCCCGAGCTTGCCGGCCTTGGTCGCCAGGTAATGGCTGTTGTGCGGGTTGTGCCCAGTGTGCAGCGGGACCCGCTCGGCCACCGCGATGCCCATGCCGCCCAGGGCCTTGACCTTGCGCGGGTTGTTGGTCATCAGGCGCAGTGAGGTCACGCCCAGGTGCTCGAGCATCGGCAGGCACATGGCGTAATCACGCTGATCGGCGGCGAAGCCCAGGCGCTCGTTGGCTTCGACGGTGTCGGCGCCCCCGTCCTGCAGTTCGTAGGCCCGGATCTTGTTGAGCAGGCCGATGCCTCGCCCTTCCTGACGCAGGTACAGCAACACGCCACGACCCTCACGGGCGATGGCCTGCAGGGCCGCCTCGAGCTGCGAGCCACAGTCGCAGCGCTGACTGAACAAGGCATCGCCGGTCAGGCACTCGGAATGCAGCCGCCCCAGCACGGGCTTGCCATCGGCCACATCACCCAAGCTGAGCACCACGTGTTCGCGGCCCGTGGCCTCATCGAGAAAGCCGTGCATGGTGAAGGTCGCGAAAGGCGTGGGGAGTTTGGAGGCGGCGACGAAAACGACGGGCACGTTGTGCTCCTGATTGGTAACTTGGAATTTCACGTGAGGGCGATTGTATCAGCAGGGCGCACGGTGTGCGCGAGCAGGATTCTGAGGTGATGCATCGAACCGTTCGATCGATGGCATGCCCGGGCCGTACGGCTGGCGGCGGGCATCGATGGGGCTCATTGCGGACGACTCTGCGGCGTGAACGGATAGGGCTGCTTCCAGCGCTCGAAGATCGGCCGAAGCTCGCCACTGCGCACCAGTGTTTCCATACGCTGATCGAACAGGTCGCGCAGGGCCTGACTGTCCGGGCCGTCACCGAACGCCAGGTACAGCGGCAGCTCGGTCAGGTGGCTACGGCGGAACAGCCGCTTATCCTGCGCCTGCTCCAGCACATAGTCGACCTCGGTGAGCGAATCGATGTAGAAGTCCACCCGGTCATGCTCGAGCATGGGCAGGATGCCCTCGCGTCGCTGGATCTCGCGGAACTGTTCGATGTTGGGCAGGTACTGCTTGAAATCGTAGCTGCGTACCCAGGCCAGGCGGTATTGGCCGATGGTCTGTACGCTAGGCATGGGCCGGTTGGCCAGGCCCAGCACGTAGATATGGTCCATGTCGAAGTGCCAGCGCGGGTAGAGATAGTCCTTCTCGCCCTGGTAGGCCCCGACCCAGGCATCGGCCTGGCCACGCCTGACCAGCCCGACCGCACGGCTGTAAGGCGCGCTCTGGGCCTCGACCTTGACCCCGACCGGCTCGTACACCTTGCGCAGCACGTCCCAGGCCAGGCCGGTACCGTCAGCATTGGTGTAGTCGATCCAGGCTTCGCTGACCAGACGGATCTGCTCGGGAAGCGCGGCGGCCATGACCTGCGGGCTGCCGGTCACGAGCGCCAGGCACAACAGCAGGTACTTCATGACCATCGCGCCACCTCCGTGTCTCAGGTCAGCCACCACACCAGGCCCTGCATGGCCAGCCAAGCGAACACCCCCGCCAGCACATCGTCGAGCATGATCCCCACACCGCCGTGCACGTGCCGGTCGATCCAGCGAATCGGCCAGGGTTTGAGGATGTCGAAGAAGCGGAACATCAGGAAGCCCGCCACCAGCCACAACCAGCCTTCGGGCACCAGCCAGAGGGTGATCCACATGCCGACCATTTCATCCCAGACGATGCCTTCGTGGTCATGCACACGCAGATCGGTGGCGACCTTGCCGCACAGCCAGAAGCCGAACAGCATGGTGAGGCCCAGCAGCAGCCAGTAGCCCCAGTCCGGCAACATCTGCCACAGCGGCACGAAGGGCAGCGCCACCAGCGAGCCCCACGTCCCCGGCGCCTTGGGCAAGGTCCCGGAGCCGAACCCGAAGGCGATGAAGTGCCAGGGGTTGCGCCACACCGAGGGCGGTACGAATTCGGCGGGCACTTGGTTCGGATGGTCGGTCACGGGGTCCCCCTGAAATGTTGATAGCCCCGCTGCGTCGGGGTGATGTCGTGGCCCTGCGCATCCAGCAGGCGTACCCCCTGACCGGCCACGGCATGGCCGATGACCTGCACGGGCAGCCCGGTCTTCTCCAGACAGGATAGTCGCGCAGGCGGCAGGGTGAAGAGCAGGACGTAGTCGTCGCCGCCGGTCAGGGCCGCCTGGTGTGCGGCCTCCTGCCCGAGCAGGGCCTTCAGCGCATCGGACAGCGGTAGCCGTTCAAGGTTGATTTCCAGGCACAGCCCGGACGCCTTGGCGATGTGGCCGGCGTCGGCGAGCAGGCCATCGGAAATGTCCAGGGCCGCGCTGGCCTGGCCGCGCAGCGCCTGGCCCAGGGCGAACTGTGGCGAGGGCGCCCAGTAGTGCGCCAGCAGCGGCGCGGCCACCGCGGGCTGCGCCTGGCGCTCGCCCAGGACCAGCGGCAAGGCACCGGCCGCGTTGCCCAGGTCGCCGCCCACGCAGAGCAGGTCACCGATCTGAGCGCCGCGGCGGGTAAGTGCCTGGCCCCGTGGCACGTGGCCGAACACCGTCAACGTCAGGCTCAGCGGGCCACGCGTGGTATCGCCGCCCACCAGGCTGAGCCCGCACTGCCCGGCCATCTGGTCGAGGCCGGCGGCATAGCGGGCCAACCAGTCGACGTCGACCGCCGGTACGGTCAGCGCCAGGGTGAAGCCCAACGGGGTCGCGCCCATCGCCGCCAGATCACTCGCCGCCACGGCCAACGAACGCTGACCGAGGGCATGCGGATCACAGCCTGTGGGAAAGTGAACGCCGGCCACCAGGGTGTCGGTGGACACCGCCAGGCAGGCGCCTGCCGGGACATCGAGCAAGGCGCAATCGTCGCCGATGCCCAAGACCACGCCCTCCCCGCCCCGTGCGCAACGCGCAGCGGCGAAGAAGCGTGCGATCAGCTCGAACTCACCCATGGGCGATTGGCGCCACGGTCAGCGCCGTGCCGCCTTGACTTCGGCTTCGCGCAAGGTCGGAGCCAGCTTGTCCAGCACGCCGTTGACGAACTTGTGGCCGTCGGTGGCGCCGAAGACCTTGGCCAGCTCCACACCTTCGTTGATGACCACGCGGTAAGGCACGTCGACGCGCTTGATCAGTTCCCAGGTGGACAGGCGCAGCACGGCCAGTTCGACGGGGTCCAGCTCGTCCAGCGTCAGGTTCAGGCAGGGCGCCAGGGCGCTGTCGATCTCGCTCTTGATCGCCGGCACGCCGTGCAGAATCTCGCGGAAGTAGGCGCCGTCGATGTCGGTGAAGTCGTTGTCGACGCGGAACTGCGCTTCGATCTCGTTCAGCGAATGCTTGGCCATGTGCCACTGGTACAGGGCCTGGGTCGCGAGCTTGCGCGCCTCGCGGCGCTTGAGGCTCTTGGACGGCTTGCCGGCGTCGGCCGGCTTGGGCTCGCGCGGGTTGAAACGATCGCTGTCGTCGCTAATCACTTGGCCTCCAACTGCGCCAGCAGGCTGACCATTTCCAGGGCCGACAGGGCGGCTTCGGCGCCTTTGTTGCCCGCCTTGGTGCCGGAACGCTCGATGGCCTGCTCGATGGAGTCGACGGTCAGCACGCCGAAGGCGACCGGTACGCCGAATTCCATGGAGACCTGGGCCAGGCCCTTGGTGCATTCGCCGGCCACGTATTCGAAGTGCGGAGTACCACCGCGAATGACCGCGCCCAGGGCGATGATTGCGTCGTACTCGCCTTTCTGGGCGATCTTCTGGGCGACCAGCGGGATCTCGAAGGCGCCTGGGGCACGGATGAGGGTGATTTCGCTTTCGGCGACACCATGGCGAACCAGGGCGTCGACGGCGCCGCTGACCAGGCTTTCGACGACGAAGCTGTTGAAACGGCCAACCACCAAGGCATAGCGACCTTTGGGGGCGATGAAGGTACCTTCGATGGTCTTCAGGGTCATTCGGGTGTTCTCATCTTAAAGAGCGAGGCCGCCAACGAGCGGCCTGCGAAAGGGTTTTGCCACGAGCGGCGAGGCGATCGCAGCGCTCGCCTCACTCGGAGGGCACGTATTCTACAACTTCCAGATCGAATCCGGATATCGCATTGAACTTCATCGGCGAGCTCATCAGGCGCATCTTGCGCACACCGAGGTCACGCAGGATCTGCGAACCGGCACCGACGGTGCTGTAGGTGGTCGGCGTCTTGGGCTGCGCTTCGCCTGCGGCTTCGCGGATGTGCGCCAGCAGCAGGTCGCCGTCCAGCGGATGACCGAGCAGCAGCACCACACCGCTGCCGGCCTCGGCCACGGCAGCCATGGCGGCGCGCAGGCTCCAGCGGCCAGGGCTCTTGACCAGCATCAGGTCGCGCAGCGGGTCCATGTTGTGCACGCGCACCAGGGTCGGTTCCTCGGCGCGGATCTCGCCCAGGGTCAAGGCCATGTGCACGTCACCTTCGACCGAGTCACGGTAGGTGACCAGGTTGAACTGCCCCAGCTCGGTGTCCATCACCTGCTCGGTGACCCGCTGGACGGTACGTTCGTGGATCATGCGGTAGTGGATCAGGTCGGCGATGGTGCCGATGCGGATGCCATGCTGGGCGGCGAACGCTTCCAGCTCCGGGCGACGCGACATGGTGCCGTCGTCGTTCATCACTTCGCAGATCACGCCACTGGCCTCGAACCCGGCCATGCGCGCCAGGTCACAAGCCGCTTCGGTGTGGCCGGCACGCGCCAGCACGCCGCCGGGCTGGGCCATCAGCGGAAAGATGTGCCCCGGGCTGACGATGTCCTCGGCCTTGGCGTCGCGCGCGGCCGCAGCCTGCACGGTGCGGGCGCGGTCGGCGGCCGAAATGCCGGTGGTGACGCCTTCGGCGGCCTCGATCGACACGGTGAACTTGGTGCCGAAGCCCGAACCGTTGCGCGGTGCCATCAGCGGCAGCTTGAGCGTTTCGCAGCGCTCGCGGGTCATCGGCATGCAGATCAGGCCACGGGCGTGCTTGGCCATGAAGTTGATGTGCTCGGCCTGGCAGCACTCGGCGGCCATGATGATGTCGCCTTCGTTCTCGCGGTCTTCGTCATCCATCAAGATGACCATCTTGCCTTGGCGGATGTCTTCCACCAGCTCTTCGATACTGTCGAGCGCCACGCGGCACCCCCTTCTCAATCAGGATTTCAGGTAGCCGTTGGCGGCCAGGAAGCTTTCGGTGATGCCACTGCCCTTGCTCGACTCGGCGGCCTTGTCGCCCAGCAGCAGGCGCTCCAGGTAACGGGCCAGCAGGTCGACCTCAAGGTTCACCCGACGCCCTGGGCGGTAGTCGGCCATGATGGTTTCGGACAGGGTATGCGGGACGATGGTCAGCTCGAATTCGGCGCCATCGACCTCGTTGACCGTCAGGCTGGTGCCGTCGACGGTGATCGAGCCCTTGTGGGCGATGTACTTGGCCAGCTCCTTGGGTGCACGCACGCGGAACTGGATGGCGCGGGCGTTATCGCTGCGCGAGATGATTTCGCCGACACCATCGACGTGGCCGCTGACCAGGTGACCGCCCAGGCGGGTGGTCGGCGTCAGGGCTTTCTCGAGGTTGACGCGGCTGCCGTTCTTCAGCTCGGTGAAGGCGGTGCGGGCCAGTGTCTCGCGACTGACGTCGGCGCAGAAGCCGTCGCCCGGCAGTTCCACGGCGGTCAGGCAGACGCCATTGACGGCGATGCTGTCGCCCAGCTTGACGTCGCCCAGGTCGAGCTTGCCGGTCTGGACGTGAACACGGTAGTCGCCACCCTGTGGAGACAGGCTGCGGATACTGCCGATCGATTCGATGATGCCTGTGAACATGAGTCCTCCTCGGGGCAAGGCGTGTACGGCGTGCCGGCGATTATACGCCGACGGCCGCCTGGGGGATGGCCGTGATGCGCCAGTCATCGCCGACGGCGCGCACGTCGGTGATGGTCAGGCGAGGCGCCTGGTCCATGCGCGACAAGGGCCAGTCGAGCAAGGGCCGGGCGGCGGAACCCAGGAAGGTGCCGGCGACGAACAGCTGGTATTCGTCGATCGCACCTTGCTGGGCGAAGGCGCCGATCAGGCCGGCACCGGCTTCGAGCAGCACCTCGTGCAGCCCGCGCGCAGCCAGCACGCGCAGCAGCGCCGGCAGGTCGACGTGGCCCGCCTCGCCGGGCAGGCTCAGCAGTTCATGGCCGGCCTCGGCGTAGGCCGGGTCGAGCGGCTGCGCGGTCACCACCAGCGCCGGACCGGCCTGGTAGAACGGCGCGTCCAGCGGCAGACGCAGGCGTCCATCGATCAGCACCCGCACCGGCGGCCGCGACAGGGCCAGGGCGGTGCAGTCAGGGTCCAGGCCCAGCTCGGTGCCGCGTACGGTCATTCGTGCACCGTCCATCAGCACACTGGCAGCGCTGGTCAGCACGGCACTGGAGCGGGCGCGCAGACGTTGCACGGCGCTGCGCGCGGCAGGCCCGGTGATCCACTGGCTCTCGCCGCTGGCCATGGCGGTACGGCCATCCAGGCTCATGGCCAGCTTGGCGCGCACGAACGGCAGGCCCTGCTCCATGCGCTTGAGAAAGCCGGGGTTGAGCGCCCGCGCCTGCGTCTCGAGCACGCCGCTGTGCACCTCGATGCCGGCCTCGGCCAGGCGCTGCAGGCCCTGCCCGGCGACTTGGGGATTGGGGTCACGCATGGCCGCCACCACGCGGGCCACGCCGGCCTCGATCAGCGCGTTGGCACACGGGGGGGTGCGACCCTGGTGGCTGCACGGCTCAAGGGTGACGTAGGCGCAGGCACCTTGCGCACGGGCGCCTGCCTGGCGCAGCGCATGGACCTCGGCATGGGGTTCGCCGGCACGCACGTGCCAGCCCTCGCCCACCACCTCGCCGTCACGCACGATCACGCAGCCGACCCGGGGGTTGGGATGCGTGCTGTAGAGCCCCTTGCGCGCCAGTTCGAGGGCGCGGGCCATGTAATGGGCGTCGAGGATCGCGGTCTGGCTGGACATGCTCACTCTTTGGCCGGCTCGCGGGCCAGTCGGTCGATTTCTTCGCGGAACTCTTCGAGGTCGCGGAAGCTGCGGTAGACGGAGGCAAAACGGATGTAGGCCACTTCGTCGAGCTTGCGCAGCTCGGCCATCACCAGCTCGCCGACCACCAGCGACTTGACCTCGCGCTCACCCGTGGCCCGCAGCCGGTGCTTGATGTGCGCCAGGGCGGCCTCCAGGCGTTCGACGCTGACCGGACGCTTTTCCAGCGCGCGCTGCATGCCAGCACGCAGCTTGTCCTCGTCGAAGGGCTGACGTGTGCCGTCCTGCTTGATCAGCCGCGGCAGCACCAATTCGGCGGTCTCGAAGGTGGTGAACCGCTCGCCACAGGCGACGCACTCGCGTCGGCGGCGGACCTGTTCGCCTTCGGCAACCAGGCGCGAGTCGATGACCTTGGTGTCGTTGGCACCGCAAAATGGACAGTGCATGGTGGCAGGCAACAAAAAAAGGGAGGGCCATGGTAGCGCATCCCACTGGCAAGACAAGCCAAAGGGGGTACCATCCGGTCAAATCTGCCCGTGAAGGATCTCCCCATGCACCATCGCGCGCTCGTCGTGCTCAGCCTTGCCTGCCTGCTCGCCGCCTGTGGCAGCGACCGCCCCAAGACCGAGCCGGCGCCCACCACGCCGCCGCCCAAGGTCGCCGAGGCGCCCAAGACGCCGGGGCCGCTGCCGGCCTACCAGCGCGAGGTGAGCGGCACACTGCTGGAGGTGCCGGCGGGTGCCGAAGTCGAGCTGGCCCTGCTGGTGATCGACACGCGGGGGCGGCCCCAGCGGCTGCTGGCCAGCGACACGCTGACGGGCACCGGGCAGCCGTTGCCCTACGCACTGCGTTTCAACCCCGAGGCGTTCCCGGCCAATGCACGGGTCGAGCTGCGCGGGCGTGCCAGCCAGTCGGGCCAGCTGATCCTGCACCTGCCCTCGCAACCGCTGTTGCGCCCCGAGACCCAGGCGACCGGCCCGCTGCGCTTCGAACGCGCGCCTTGATGGGCCTGGATGTCCTGCAACGCGCCTTGGGTGAGGTGATCGACCAGGCGCGGCTGACGGCGACCGCGCTTCCGGGCAGCGACCTGGCCCTGTGGCTGATCGATGCGCAGGACATGGCGCGTGCGTTCAGCCCCGACGAGACGCAGCGCATCCTCGAGACGCCGCCTTACTGGGCCTTCTGCTGGGCCAGCGGACTGGCCCTGGCGCGCTTTCTGGCCGAGCACCCGCACTGGGTGCGCGGCAAGCGCGTGCTGGATGTTGGGGCCGGTTCGGGGATCGCCGCAATCGCCGCCGCCCGTGCCGGTGCTCGTGAGGTGGTGGCCTGCGACCTCGATCCGCTGGCGTTGCGTGCCTGTCAGGCCAACGCGGCGCTCAATGGTGTCGAGCTGCACTACCGCGAGGACTTTTTCGCCCACCTGGACGGCTTCGACCTGATCCTGGCGGCCGACGTGCTGTACGACCGCGCCAACCTGCCCCTGCTCGATCAGTTCCCCCTGCGAGGCCGTGACACGCTGGTGGCGGACTCGCGGGTGCGCGACTTCGACCACCGGCATTATCGAGCGCTCGGCACGCTGCACGCCCTGACCCTGCCGGACTTGGCCGAACCGCACGAATTCCGCCGCGTCAGCCTGTACCACGCCAGCGGCGAGCCTTTATAGTGGTGCCATTCAAGGATTTGCGAGAGCCGCGATGAGCCAAGAGACGCCGTACATTTTCGATGCCACCGACGCCACGTTCGAACAGCTGGTGATCGAGAACTCGTTCCACAAGCCGGTCCTGGTGGATTTCTGGGCCGAATGGTGTGCACCGTGCAAGGCGCTGATGCCGCTGCTGGCCAAGATCGCCGAGGACTATCAGGGCGAGCTGCTGCTGGCCAAGATGGACTGCGACGCCGAGCAGCAGATCGTCGCGCAGTTGGGTATCCGCAGCCTGCCGACGGTGGTGCTGTTCAAGGATGGTCAACCGGTCGACGGGTTCTCGGGCGCCCAGCCGGAGTCGGCGATCCGCGCCTTGCTCGAGCCTCACGTGCAACGGCCTGAAGCGCCTGCCGCCTCGCCACTGGAACAGGCCAAGGCCTTGTTCGCCGACAGCCGCTTTGCCGAGGCCGAAGCGCTCCTGGTCGCACTGCTGGGCGAAGACAACACCAACGCCGAAGCCCTGATCTATTACGCCCGCTGCCTGGCCGAGCGCAATGAACTGGATGAAGCGCAAACGGTGCTGGACGCGGTCAAGACCGACGAACACAAGGCTGCACTGGCCGGGGCCAAGGCCCAGCTGACCTTCCTGCGCCAGGCCGCCAGCCTGCCCGAAGCCGCCGACCTCAAGGCGCGACTGGCGCAGAACCCGGACGATGACGAAGCCGCCTACCAGCTGTGCATCCAGCAACTGGCGCGCCAGCAGTACGAAGCAGCCCTCGAAGGCCTGCTCAAGCTGTTCCAGCGCAACCGGGGCTATGGCGAAGGCTTGCCGCACAAGTCGCTGCTGCAGGTGTTCGAGCTGCTGGGCAACGATCACCCCTTGGTCGGCACCTACCGACGCAAGCTGTTCGCTGCCCTGTACTGATCGCTCACTCGACCCAGTGGTAGATCGGCGCATCCACGCCGCTCTCCACACGGACATTGGGGTTGTGGCGCAGCCGCACCAGCAGGCGTTTGCCGGCAGCGATACTGCCGGCCAGCCCCTCCAGGCGCTCCAGCAAGGCGGGACCGGCCATCTGCCCGGCCTGGGCCAGCACGGCGCAGGCCGCCTGCCATTGCGCGTCATCCGGCCGCTGCACCGGCGTTGGCGGTGACGAAGCGACCGGGCTGGAGGTCGCCACCTCGCCTTGCGCCTTCAACTGCACCCATTCGGCAGGGTCCAGGTCGATCGTCAGGTCCACCGGCCATGGCCCGATCTGGCCTCGAATTCTCATGCGTCGTTCCTCCTGTTCGCGAATGAAGGGCATGCTCCCACGCGCGGGTCACAGGCACCAGACGCACTGGCCACTTGCGCCAAACTTGTTATAACATCACGTAACATCCTACCGTGCCCGGAGTCTTTCCATGCGCCGTCTGTTGCTTGCCCTGCCTTTTGCGTTGCTGCCCCTGACCGCCGCCGTCGCGCACGACGCGCATGACCACGAACACGGTACCCTTGGCGCCCACGAGCACGGGGTCGCCCGCTTGGACGTGGCCCTCGATGGCAACACGCTCGAACTGGAACTGGACAGTCCGGCGATGAACCTGGTGGGCTTCGAGCATGCCGCCACCTCTGACGCGGACAAGGCCACAGTGGCCCGTGTGCGTGAGCGACTGGCCGACCCATCGTCCCTGTTCACCCTGGATGCCGCCGCAGGCTGCGATCTCACGCAGCAGACCTTGGAAAGCCCTCTTTTCGGCCAGGCACCGGCCGTTCATGACCATGAACACGAAAAGTCCGACGCGCATGCACATGAGCACGAGCACGAGCACGAGCATAGCGACATCCACGCCCACTACGCCTTGACCTGCACCACGCCGGGCGCCCTGACCCAGCTCGACCTGGCGCCTCTGTTCCAGCAGTTCCCGGCCACGCGCACGCTGCACGTCCAGCTCATCGGCCCCAATGGCCAGAAAGGGCAGGAAGCGACCGCGACCCAGGCCACGGTCGCCTTCTGAATGGACACGCCGCTGATCGAATTGCGTGACCTGTCCTTTGCCTGGCCAGGTCAGCCGCCTCTGCTGGACATCGCCGCGTTCGACCTGCAGGCAGGCGAAACCCTGTTCCTCAAGGGGCCCAGTGGCAGCGGGAAAACCACGTTGCTCGGCCTGCTAGGAGGCGTCAACCGACCCGACCGCGGCAGCGTTCGCCTGCTCGGGCAGCCGCTGGAGTCACTGGGTCAAGGCGCCCGAGACCGGTTCCGGGTCGACCACACCGGCTACATCTTCCAGCAGTTCAACCTGCTGCCGTTCCTGTCGGTGCGTGAAAACGTCGAGCTGCCCTGTCGCTTCTCGCGCAGCCGGGCCGAACGTGCCTCGCAACGACACGGCAGCGTGGAGCGTGCCGCGTCCGCGCTGCTGGCGCACCTGGGGCTGGGGGATGAAGCGCTGCAGACGCGACGCGCCGACAACCTGTCGATCGGCCAGCAGCAACGGGTGGCGGCTGCGCGCGCCTTGATTGGCCAGCCCGAGCTGGTCATCGCCGATGAGCCGACCTCGGCACTGGATGCCAATACGCGCGAAGCCTTCCTTCAGTTGCTGTTCGCCGAATGCCGGGCAGCTGGCGCCAGCCTGCTGTTCGTCAGCCATGACCAGAGCCTGGCTCCGTTGTTCGACCGTCATCTGTCCCTGGCCGAGCTCAATCGCGCGGCCGTGTCCCGGGAGGTTTGATGTACCTGCTCCGTCTTGCCTTGGCCAGCCTGGCCAATCGGCGCTTCACCGCGTTTCTGACCGCCTTCGCCATCGCCTTGTCGGTGTGCCTGCTGCTGGCGGTCGAACGGGTGCGCACCGAAGCCCGTACCAGTTTCGCCAGCACCATCAGCGGCACCGACCTGATCGTCGGCGCGCGTTCGGGGTCGGTGAACCTGCTGCTGTACTCGGTCTTTCGCATCGGCAACGCCACCAACAACATCCGCTGGGACAGCTACACCCATTACGCCAATGATCCGCGGGTGAAATGGGCCATCCCGATCTCCCTGGGCGATTCGCACCGTGGCTATCGCGTGATGGGCACCACGGGCGCCTACTTCGACCACTACCGCTATGCGCGCCAGCAGCCCTTGCACCTCGCCCAGGGCCGCCCCTTCGCCGACGATCCGTTCGAGGTGGTGCTTGGCGCGGAGGTGGCCGAGGCGCTGCACTACTCGCTGGGCGACACACTGGTGCTGGCCCACGGGGTGGCGGCGATCAGCCTGGTCAAGCATGACGACAAGCCCTTCACGGTGGTCGGTATCCTGCAGCGCACCGGCACCCCGGTCGATCGCACCCTGCACATCAGCCTGGCCGGCATGGAAGCCATTCATGTCGATTGGCACAACGGTGTGCCTGCACGGGGCGCGGGTCGGATCAGCGCCGACCAGGCCCGCACCATGGACCTGCAGCCGACCGCCATCACGGCCTTCATGCTGGGCCTGAACAGCAAGATCGCCACGTTCAGCTTGCAGCGCGAGATCAACGAGTTCCGCGGCGAGCCATTACTGGCCATCCTGCCCGGCGTGGCCCTGCAGGAGCTGTGGAGCCTGATGGGCACGGCTGAGCAGGCGCTGTTCGTGGTGTCGCTGTTCGTGGTGCTGACCGGATTGATCGGCATGCTCACGGCCATTCTCACCAGCCTCAACGAGCGGCGTCGGGAAATGGCCATCCTGCGTTCGGTCGGTGCCCGCCCCTGGCACATTGCCGGGTTGCTGGTGCTCGAGGCACTGGCACTGGCCCTGGCCGGCATCCTGGCAGGGTTGGCCTTGCTCTACGTCGGCATCGCACTGGCGCAAGGGTACGTGCAGGCCCAGTATGGGCTATTCCTGCCACTGGCCTGGCCGAGCGCCCACGAATGGAGCTTGCTCGGTATCATCCTGGGCGCGGCCCTGCTGATGGGCAGCGTGCCGGCCTGGCGAGCCTACCGGCAATCGTTGGCCGATGGCCTGTCCATCCATTTGTGAGGGGCCTCATGCGCGGTGCACTATCGCTGGTACTGATCCTGGTCATGGCGCCGCTCTGGGCGGCAGAGCCCCGCGAACTGGACTGGCCGCAGCTGATTCCCGAAGGCGCTCCGGTCATCGTGCCGCAGATGGCGCCATTGCATGACTTGTCGCAACTGGGCAGCGCGCTGGCCGGCGAAGGGGCGCCGGCCGCCCAGCAACCGGCACCCGATGCACCGGTGGTGAAGGCACTCGACGGCCAGACGGTGAAGCTGCCGGGCTACATCGTGCCACTGGAGGTGAGCGAGGAAGGACGAACCACGGAGTTTCTGCTGGTGCCCTATTATGGCGCTTGTATCCATGTGCCACCGCCGCCGGCCAACCAGATCGTGCACGTGGTCAGCGAAATGGGCGTGCGCCTCGAGGACCTCTACCAGCCCTACTGGATCGAAGGCCGGATGCAGGTGAAACCGGTCGCCAGCGAGCTGGCGCAGGCGGGCTACCAGATGGAGGCCGAAAAAATCTACGCCTACGAGCTGAAATAGCGTCTACGCCGCGGTTTAGACCCAGTTCCTTGAGCTGGATCAAACGTTTGGCGCGGTCGCATCCTTACCATGGGGCCCCTCGATTATTCACGTCCTTTCTGGAGCCCCCATGAACAAGTCCCTGCTCGGCGCCTCGCTCGTTGCCCTGGCGCTCGCGGCGCCCGTGGCGCATGCCTATCAACCGGGTGACGTCATCCTGCGCGCCGGCGCCATCGTCACCGCACCGAACGAAGACAGCGGCGAGCTGAAGCTCGACGGCGCCAAGGTCTCCGGCACCAAGGCGACCCTGGACAGTGACACGCAGCTGGGCCTGACCCTCGGCTACATGCTGACCGAGCACGTCGGGATCGAGCTGCTGGCCGCCACGCCGTTCCAGCACACGGTCGGGGTCAAGGGGCTGGGCGGCGGCCTGGACGGCAAGCTGGCGGACATCAAGCAGTTGCCGCCGACCCTGTCGCTGCAGTACTACCCGCTCGATGCGTCGTCGCGCTTCCAGCCCTATGCGGGCATCGGCATCAACTACACGATGTTCTTCGACGAAGACCTCAGCAGCACGCGCAAGGCCCAGGGCTTCCGTAACCTGAAGATGCAGGACTCGGTCGGCCTGGCCGGGCAGTTGGGCATGGACTACATGCTGACCGACCACCTGCTGGTGAACGCGGCCGTGTGGTACGTGGACATCAACACCAAGGCCTCGATCGATGGCCCCAGCGCCCTTGGCGTGGGCAAGACCAAGGTCAACGTGGAAGTGGACCCGTGGGTCTACATGGTCGGTGTCGGCTACAAGTTCTAAGCGCGGTACGCGGCGTGCCCGGCACGCCGCCTCCATTTCCGAAGCGGGCGATCAGCGTCCCAGCAGCAGCGCCAGGCCTTCCACCAGTGGGGTGGGCTCCTCGAGGCGCAGACGCGTCAGCAGACGCCGGTTGTCTGCCCGCGAATGCCGGATGTCACCCGAGCGCGCTGGGCCGTTGCTGATCGCAGGCAACCCACCCAGCACCTCGCCCAGCGCCGCCAATAGCTGGTTCAACGAGGTGGCCTTGTTCAGGCCGACGTTGATGGCGCCCTCCTCCACCGTCGGCAAGGTCAGCCCCTGCACCAGCAGCTTGACCAGGTCTCCCACGTAGAAGAAGTCGCGCGTCTGCTCGCCGTCGCCGAACACGGTGATCGGCACCGCCTTGCTGGCACGCTCGGCGAAGATGCTGATCACGCCGGAGTACGGCGAGGACGGGTCCTGACGCGGCCCGAAGATGTTGAAGAAGCGGAACACGACCGGCTCCAGCCCATGCTGCCGGCGATAGAAATCCAGGTATTGCTCGCTGGCCAGCTTGTCCACCGCATAGGGGGTCAGTGGCGCCTTGGGCGTGTCCTCGACGATGGACTGACCTTCCCCGTTGTTGCCGTAGACCGCCGCGCTGGAGGCGAAGACCACGCGCCGGACGCCATGGACGCGCATCGCCTCGCAGACGTTCAGGGTGCCGATGAAGTTGCTCTGGTGGGTGCGTACCGGGTCGTCGACCGAGGCTTGCACGGATGCCACCGCTGCCAGGTGCACCACCGCCTGGCAGCCCTGCATGGCACGCGCCACCAGCGCTGCATCGGCCACATCGCCTTCGATCAGCTCGAGACGGGGATCGTGCAGTTGCAGGTTGTCGCGCTTGCCGGTGGACAGGTCGTCGAGGATACGGACCGCATGGCCCTGCCTCAACAACGCGTCGCTCAAGTGCGAGCCGATGAAGCCGGCACCGCCGGTGATCAGAATGGGCGCGTCAGCCATGTCGATAGAACCGATCCAGGAGAGAAGGCAGGCCGGCGCGCCAGGCGCGTGGCTTGATGCCGAAGGTGTGGAGGATTTTCTTGCAGGCCAGCACCGCGTGCTGAGGCTCTTCGCTGGCGTCGGCACGGGCGGCGTGGGCCTGGGCGGTCGGCGCCTGGATGGCCAGTTTCTGCCATTGCGCCGCTTCGCCCAGGATCGCCTGGCCGAGTGCCAGCGGCGTGGTCGCTTCGTTGCCGGCGTAGTGGTAGGTGCCCCAGAGCGGCGCTTCGCAGTCGAGCTGCTTGAGCACCGACAGGATCACCCGCGCAGCGTCGTCCACCGGCGTCGGGTTGCCGCGTCGGTCGTCGGCCAGGAACAGCTCGTGGGGTTGTTCGGCACGCGTCAGGAAGCGCCCGAGCACGCCGTCGCGGCTGTCGTCGAGCAACCAGCCGAAGCGCAGCAGCACATGCTGTGGGCAGGCAGCACGTACGCTTTGCTCGATACGCCAGAGCGCCTGGCCACGCAAGCCCAACGGCACCGGCTCGTCCTTCTCGCTGTACGCCGTGGCGCGCGAGCCGTCGAAGACCCGGTAGCTGGAAGGCTGGACCAGGGTGATCTGGTGGTGCTGGCACAGCTCGGCCAGGCGCTCGACACCACGCTCCTGCAACGCCAGGCGCGGTTCGCTGACCGACGCGGCCTGGAACCAGTCGAAGTAGTAGGCCAGGTTGACCAGGGCATCGGGACGATGATCGTCGAGCAGCTGCGTCAGGCTCGCGGCGTCCCACTCCTGATCGGGCGGCCTGGGCGCCAGAAACTGGATGTCTTCCTCGGCACCGAGGCGAATCAGCGATTGCCCCAGGGCACTTCCACCCCCCAACAGCATCAGGCGCATTCGCATAGAGTCAGCAGATCCGGACAGGTGGTTAGAGAAAGCAGCCATTTTGCGGGTTCTTTTCCGCGGAGCGCAACCCTGGCGGCCCGCCTCATCGCACACCGCCCGCGGCCGGTCACTCCACTTCGAACAGCCCGTTGCTCGAGGGTCTGGCACTCAGCCGCGCGCGCACGTCGTCGTCGATGCGCGGGTCGTCAGGGCGGTACAGCTTGACCTGGCGGTAGGTGCTGATGCGGTTGATCTCGGTACCCAGGTACTCCCAGACCACCCGGGTACAGGCCGGATTGCGTCGATCGCCGCTGGACACCCCGGCTTTCAGGCCATTGAGCCGGGTGATGCGACTCTTGAAGCTGGGGATGAGGATGGTCTGGCTCATCTCGTTGAAGGTCAGCGACTCGTAGTCGACGAGGAACAGGCGGTCCTGCAACTGGAAGGCCGCGCCCAGGTAGCGGCAGCGCACCCAGTCCTCGGCCTGCACGTCGGTGCTGCTGGTGCGCTCCTGGCGTTCCTGGCGCTCGAACACGAACGCGCCCCGTTCTTCGCGCAGGTGCACCAGCGACAGCAGGATCATGCCGGGGACCGAGAGGCAATTGGAGTACTCGAAGTAATACCCACAGTAGCGCGACAGGTTGCCCGCATGGGCGTGCAGGGGCTTGAACAGCTCGCTGATCGGATCGCCGTCCGGTGTGGTCGCCGGCGCGGCCTGGCGCGCGCCGAACAGCTGGGCGAACTGCTCGCCAGGCAAACTCAGCTCGTAGTCCTCGACACCGAAGAAGTCGCCGATGCGCTTGAGGTTGTACGGCGTAGGCTGGCTTTGCCCGCTGAGGTACTTGTTGAACTGGGCACGGTTGATCGACAGCTGTCGGCAGACCTCGGAAATGGAACGGTAATGGCTGCACGCCAGTTTGAGATTGGCGGCGAAATGTTCGCTCATCGTGGGCGTCCGGGTGATGCTATGGGCGCCATCATAGCATCAAGTCGCATCAATTCAGAGCAAGCCGCGAAATTGTAACTGCACTTGTCATGCCCAACCATGCGCCCCATGGCATCGGCGCGCCTGCGTCGTGCCGATTTTCCATGCCAAGAGAATAAGAATCGAGGTTCTTCCATGCTTGATGCGCTCAACGATTTCCTCTCGGGGAAACTCCTCATCGTGCTGATCGTCGGACTCGGCAGCTACTTCACCATCCGCTCGCGGTTCGTGCAGTTCCGCCACTTTGCCCACATGTTCGGCGTCTTCAAGGAATCGCTGCGCGGCCAGGCAGGCCAACTGAGTTCTTTCCAGGCACTGATGCTCAGCCTGGCCGGTCGCGTCGGCGCCGGTAACATCGCAGGTGTCGGCATCGCCGTGACCCTGGGCGGCCCTGGTGCCGTGTTCTGGATGTGGGTCACGGCCCTGGTGGGCATGGCCAGCAGCTTCTTCGAATGCACCCTGGCCCAGGTCTACAAGCGCGCCGACGGCGACGGCCTGTACCGCGGCGGCCCGGCCTACTACATCCTGCACGGCCTGAAATTCAAAGGCATGGCGATCGTCTTCTCGCTCCTGCTGCTGGTCACCTATGGCTTCGCCTTCATCGGCCTGCAGTCCTATACCGTGACCCATTCGCTGCAGAACGCCTTCGCCCTCGAGCCGACCCACACGGGCATCGTGCTGGCCGTGCTGCTGGCCATCACCTTCATCGGTGGCATCAAGCGCATCGCCTCGGTCTCGGACCTGCTGGTTCCGATCAAGACCATGGCCTACATCGGCGTGACTCTGTACGTGATCGGCACCCAGATCGAACACGTGCCGGCCATGCTGGAAACCATCTTCAAGAGCGCCTTCGGCCTGGACCCTGCCTTCGGCGGCCTGCTGGGCAGCGCCATCGTCATGGGCGTGAAGCGTGGCGTGTTCGCCAACGAAGCCGGCCTGGGCAGTGCCCCGAACGTCGCGGCCGTGGCCGCCGTCAAGCACCCGGGTGCACAAGGCGTGGTGCAGGCGTTCAGCGTGTTCCTCGACACCTTCGTGATCTGCACCTGCACCGCGCTGTTGATCCTGCTGTCGGGCTTCTACACCCCTGGCTTCGAAGGGGACGGCATCGTTCTGACGCAGAACTCCCTGGCCGCCGTGGTCGGTGACTGGGGCCGTATCTTCGTCAGCGTCGCGCTGTCGCTGTTCGTCTTCACCTGCATCCTCTACAACTACTACCTGGGCGAAAACAGCCTGCAGTTCCTGACCCGCAACCGCGCTGTGCTGATGGGCTTCCGCGTCCTGGTGCTGGTCCTGGTGATCTGGGGCTCGACGCAGGATCTGTCGACCGTGTTCGCCTTCGCCGACATCACCATGACCTGCCTGGCCTTCGTCAACCTGATCGCCCTGGCCTTGCTGTTCAAGGTCGGCCTGCGGGTGATGCGCGACTATGACGACCAGCGCCGTGCTGGCATCAAGCAGCCGGTGTTCGACTCGGCGAAGTTCCAGGACCTGAACCTGGACCGCGCGGCCTGGCCGGCCAACCCGACCGTCGACACCCCGGCGGATACGGTGACGGCACCGGCACCGGCACACGCCCGCCACTGATCCAGCCTCTGCACCAGCCGCCCCGTCCGCGGGCGGCTGCCTCTCTTCGCTTTTCTTGCTACGGAATGCGCCATGCGTGCAGTCAAGAATCTCTTCGTCCTCTATACCGGGGGCACCATCGGCATGCTCGAGACACCGGCAGGCCTGGCACCTGCGGGCGGCTTCGAGGCGCGGATGCGCGACTACCTCGCCAGCTGCAGCGAGGCCCCTCGACTGAGCTGGACCCTGCGTGAGCTCGACCCGCTGATCGACAGCGCCAACATGCAACAGGCCAATTGGCTGGCCATGCGCGACGCCATCGTCAAGGCCGTCGAGCGCGACGGGCATGATGGCGTGCTGGTGCTGCACGGCACCGACACCTTGGCCTATAGCGCTGCTGCCCTGTCCTTCCTGCTGCTCGGCTTGCCGGTACCGGTCGTGCTGACCGGCTCGATGCTGCCGGCGGGCGTGCCCGACAGCGACGCCTGGGACAACCTGTGCGGCGCACTGCGCGTGCTCGAGCGTGGTGTGGACGAGGGCGTGCAGCTCTATTTCCACGGCACGCTGCTGCACGGCTGCCGGGCTTCCAAGCTGCGCAGTGAGGCCTTCGACGCCTTTGCCGCACTGCCCCGTGAACGCCATGGCCAGACGGCCGACGCGGTGCCTGCCGTGCTGAGCTACCGCCAGCGCCGCCAGCCCGTCAACCTGGCGGTGATGCCGATGTTCCCCGGCGTACGCGCCGCTCATGTGCGCGCCGTGCTGGCCAGTGGCGTGCAGGGCTTGCTGCTGGAGTGCTACGGCAGTGGCACCGGCCCGTCGGAAGACCAGGGCCTGCTCGATGCCTTGAGCGAAGCGCACCACGATGGCGTGGTCATCGCGGCCATCAGCCAATGCCCGGAAGGCGCGGTGCAGTTCGACACCTACGAAGCCGGCAGTCGGTTGCGCGATACCGGGTTGATCAGTGGGGGCGGCATGACCCGCGAGGCAGCGCTGGCCAAGTTGTTCGCCCTGCTGGGTGCAGGGCTGGATACGAAGGACTGCGAGCACTGGTTCGGGCTGGACCTGTGCGGCGAGCGCGCCTGAGCGCTGCCTGCAACCGATCTACTGGAGGGTACGCTGCATAGGCCACATACAAGATAGATACTTGCTCGGCACCCTGCCGCTCGACCAAGCAGGATGCTGGAGGCAAACGCGCCTCACGTGCCCCATCGACTACCCTTCCCTGTACCCGCGCAGCTGCCTGCTGGACGGACGCCCCAGCGCTGTCGTTCGAGGGCAGCATTGGTGCTATGCTGGACGCCAAGAGCACAGAGGTACAGACTCATGAAATCCAAGGTGTTTTTCTCGGATCAATTGGTCGTCGAGGCCAACGCCAAACTTGCCAAACGCCGGGACGGGACTCGCCGTACACTTCCGCTGGAAGTAGGCGACATCATCTACAGCACGCGTCAGAGCACAGATGAAATTCGGTCTGCCTTCGAGATTGCTTCGGCACGCTTGAGGAAAGCGTAAGGCCTATGGAGAACGGTGGTTACAACTTCATCTACACCGAACTGGTCAAGAACGAAGACGACATTCTGGGCATCATCGCCTACTCGCTCTACAAGTGGCAGAAAATCGAATTCATCAAAACGTTCAAGGCTAAGCATCGCCGAGATCCTACAGATGCTGACCTCTCCCACTTTCACGAAGTCAGTAACTCGAGCTTTCAATTACAGGCCTATCGCGACCAAGCGGACAAACTGGCCCAAGATTTCTTGACGATCTCCTTGGAAACCAGAGCTGAAGCACTCGAGCAGTATTACGAGACCAAGACGACCGATGCGATTAGAGGCTACAAGCCAAGCTTTTGGCTAGGCGTTTCCCAGGGAGTAGTAGCCTCGATCATTTTTGTGCTGCTCCTGGGAGTGCTGGTCATCTTCACGTGGAGCCTCAATCAAGGCCCTAGGCAAGTGATCGAGCAGATCTTCGACGTAAAAATTCTCAATAACTCGTCGGCGCCACGTGATTCAGAGAGTCAATCGGACGCACCTGCCAGGCCCGATGATGCCTGAGTACCCTACGTTGATCCCTGCACGCGCAGCCAATTATGAAGGTGGCCGGTCCTCAGGTGTGCACGCGTCCAGGTTTTCTTCATCCGCGGTTATGACGAAATAGTCGCCCCCCACGTACCGAATTTGCATCTCGCCCATAGGCAGCTGCCCTTCTGGAGCGGTAAGTGTGTACACCGACGTCAAAAATCTATGGGCCCCACGGCTTTATGGGCGTACAGATGACAACCCAAGGTGAATAGCGCACCGTCTGCGATAAAGAGGGGCCCTGCATACAGGCGTACATACCCGAGCCAAAAGAGACCGGTGGAGCGGGAATAGCGGCCCGCTGATGGATCGAAGGCCAGGACAAGCAGGATCAATAAGGCGATAGCAGCACCTGTTGCAATCAGGATTCCGCCCACGTAGGCATCACTTTTTCTACAACCGCCAAGATAGAGCGCATAAAGTTCGCAAAATCTTGGAATACGGTGTTTGCCTACCACTGCATCCAGCTTGACTTCTATTCGGTCGAAGGCTTCATTTTTCGATTGCATGATCCACTCCCTTGAAAGTCTGGATGCTAAGCAATTGCCGCAGCAAGTGGGGGGCTCAAGCGCACATTCAGAAGCCACCTACAGTGAAAAAAGAAGTTTCTTCAGACGACTTCATGTCTTCGCCAGAGTGTTTTCGCGCTTCCTCACAGCAGGCATAAAAAACCCGGAGCAAAGGCCCCGGGTTTTTGGTCTGGCGCGATGCCTGACGGCTGGACTCAGAACGGAATGTCGTCGTCGAAGCTGTCGAAATCGGCCGCCGGCTGCTGCTGAGGCGCCGGTTGCTGCTGCGGACGCTGTGGCGCCTGCTGCGGGCGCTGGGCCTGCTGGCGTGGCGGGGCCTGGTTGTACTCGTTGCCACCCTGGTTCTGGTTCTGGCTCTGGTTGTAGTTGCCGCCACCCTGGTTGTAGTTGCCACCACCGTCCTGGTTCTGCTGACGGCCGCCCAGCAGCTGCATGCTGCCCTGCATGTCGACGATGATTTCGGTGGTGTAGCGCTTGATGCCGTCCTTTTCCCACTCGCGGGTCTGCAGCTTGCCCTCGATGTACACCTGAGAACCCTTGCGCAGGTATTCGCCAGCGATCTCGGCCAGACGGCCGAACAGGGAAACGCGGTGCCACTCGGTGCGCTCGACCTTCTGACCGGACTGCTTGTCGGTCCACTGCTCACTGGTCGCCAGGCTCAGGTTGGTCACGGCGTTACCGTTGGGCAGATAGCGGACTTCGGGATCCTGGCCGCAGGTACCGACCAGAATGACTTTGTTAACCCCACGGGCCATAACGTTCTCCTAGGCTTCACGCGCGGTCGAGGTCGGGTCTACCAGACGCTCGAGGGTCGCGCGATCCAAAATTTTCGTATCCAGTTTGATGTAGATGGCAGCTTCTTCCTCTACCACTACGGCATCGGTCACTCCCGGCACGGCCATCAGGCGCGTGGTCAATCCGGCCTCGCTCACTGCGCCAGGCGACAACGGTAGGCGCAGGCTGGTCACGTAGGGCGGCTCGTTCATGCCCAGCGTCGCGAGCAGCCAAATTAGGCAAAGCCCCGCGCAGCCGAGGAACACCGCCCCCAGGCCACCGTGCTGGAACAGCCAGCCACCGAGGATGCCCCCCAGGGCGGCGCCGAGGAACTGACTGGTGGAATACACCCCCATGGCCGTGCCCTTGCCGCCCGCAGGCGATACCTTGCTGACCAACGAAGGCAGCGATGCCTCCAGCAGGTTGAAGGCCGTGAAGAATACCACGGTGCCCGTCACCAGTCCGCGCAAGTTGTCAGCCCACTGCCAGAAGAACAGCTCCACCAGCAGCAGGACACTGACCGCGCCGAGCAGCACACGCTTCATCTTGCGCTTTTTTTCGCCGTAGATGATGAACGGGATCATTGCAAAAAATGAGACCAGCAAGGCCGTCAGGTACACCCACCAGTGCTGCTCCTTGGGCAGCCCGCCGCGCTCGACGTAGGCCAGGGGCAGGACGACGAAGCTGGCCATGAGGATGGCGTGCAGGATGAAGATGCTCAGGTCCAGGCGCAGCAGGTCCCGGTTGCGCAAGGTCGGCCCCAGGGCCTGCCGGGCCACGCCGGACTCACGGTGTTGCAGCACGCTGTGGCCGGCCGGCACCACGAAGGCGATCAGGCCGATGCCGACCACCGCCAGCGCCGCCGTGGCCAGGAACAGGCCGGACAATCCGAACGCGCGGGTCAGCAACGGACCTACGACCATCGCCACGGCGAACGACAGACCGATGCTCATGCCGATCATGGCCATGGCCTTGGTCCGGTGCTGTTCGCGGGTCAGGTCCGACAGCAGGGCCATGACCGCCGCCGAGATGGCGCCCGCCCCCTGCAGGACGCGGCCGGCGACGATGCCCCAGATGGAATCGGCCTGGGCCGCCAGCAGGCTGCCGAGAATGAACAGCACCAGGCCAGCGTAGATGACCGGACGACGACCGATCCGGTCGGACACCATCCCGAAGGGGATCTGCAGCACCGCCTGGGTCAATCCGTAGGCGCCGATGGCCAGGCCGATCAGCGCCGGCGTCGCGCCTGCCAGGTCCATGCCATAGGTGGCCAGGACCGGCAGCACCATGAACATGCCCAGCATGCGGAAGGCGAAGACCAGGGCCAGGCCGCTGGCGGCGCGGGTTTCGCTGCCGCTCATGCGATCATGGGGAGCGTCGTGCATGGAGTAACCTCATATGAACCGGCAGGAATTCTATCAGTCCGACAGCTTGACGGCATCTGCGCGACGCTTTGCCGCGTGATGGCCGTGCGCCGTATACTTCGTCGTTTATGCCCGCCAAGCGAGGCCGCAGTGGACAAGATCCTGATTCGTGGGGCACGCACCCACAACCTGAAGAACATCGACCTGACCCTGCCGCGCGACAAGCTGATCGTGATCACCGGTCTGTCCGGTTCCGGCAAGTCTTCCCTGGCGTTCGACACGCTCTACGCCGAGGGTCAGCGACGCTACGTGGAATCGCTGTCGGCCTATGCCCGGCAGTTCCTGTCGATGATGGAAAAGCCCGATGTGGACACCATCGAAGGGCTGTCGCCGGCAATCTCCATCGAGCAGAAATCCACCTCCCACAACCCCCGCTCCACCGTCGGCACCATCACCGAGATCTATGATTACCTGCGCCTGCTCTATGCCCGCGTAGGGACGCCGCGCTGTCCCGACCATGATATCCCGCTGGAAGCGCAAACGGTCAGCCAGATGGTCGACCTGGTGCTCGAACAGCCGGAAGGTCGTCGGCTCATGCTGCTGGCGCCGGTGATCCGCGAGCGCAAGGGCGAGCACCTGGCCGTGTTCGACGAACTGCGCGCGCAGGGCTTCGTGCGCGCCCGGATCAACGGCAAGCTGTACGAGATGGACGAGCTGCCCAAGCTCGACAAGCAGAAGAAGCACAGCATCGATGTGGTCGTGGACCGTTTCAAGGTGCGCGAGGACCTGCAGCAGCGTCTGGCCGAATCCTTCGAGACCGCGCTCAAGCTGGCCGACGGCATCGCCCTGGTCGCACCCATGGACGATGAGGCCGGAGAAGAGACCATCTTTTCCGCGCGCTTCGCCTGCCCGATCTGTGGCCATGCCATCAGTGAGCTGGAACCCAAGCTGTTCTCCTTCAACAACCCGGCCGGGGCCTGCCCGACCTGCGACGGCCTGGGGGTCAAGCAGTTCTTCGACACCAAGCGCCTGATCAACAACGAACTGACCCTGGCCGAAGGCGCGATCCGCGGTTGGGACCGGCGCAACGTGTACTACTTCCAGATGCTCGGCTCGCTGGCCGGGCACTACCGCTTCAGCATCGACAAGCCCTTCGGGCAACTGTCGGCCGACCACCAGAAGGTCATCCTGCACGGCAGCGGCAAGCAGAACGTCGACTTCAAGTACCTGAATGACCGTGGCGACATCGTCAAGCGTTCGCACCCGTTCGAGGGCATCATCCCGAACCTGGAGCGCCGCTATCGCGAGACCGAGTCGACCTCCGTGCGTGAGGAGCTGGCCAAGTACCTGGGCACCCAGCCCTGCCCTGATTGCCGGGGTACGCGCTTGCGTCGCGAAGCACGTCATGTCTGGGTAGGCGAGAAAACCCTGCCGGCCGTCACCAGCCTGCCGATCGGTGATGCGAGCGCTTACTTCGGCGACCTGACCTTGACCGGGCGCCGGGGCGAGATCGCTTCGAAGATCCTCAAGGAGATCTGCGAGCGCCTGCAGTTCCTGGTCAACGTCGGGCTCGACTACCTGACCCTGGACCGCAGCGCCGATACCCTGTCCGGCGGCGAAGCGCAGCGTATCCGCCTGGCCAGCCAGATCGGCGCCGGCCTGGTGGGGGTGATGTACATCCTCGACGAGCCCTCCATCGGTCTGCACCAGCGTGACAATGATCGCCTGCTGGCGACGCTCAATCACCTGCGCGACCTGGGCAACACCGTGATTGTGGTCGAACACGACGAGGACGCCATTCGTCTGGCTGACTACGTGGTCGACATCGGCCCCGGCGCCGGCGTGCACGGGGGCAGCATCGTCGCCGAAGGCACGCCTCAGCAGGTCATGGAGCACCCTGACTCGCTGACCGGCCAGTACCTGTCCGGCCGCAAGAAGATCGTCGTGCCTGGCAAGCGTACGCCGCGCAACAAGAAGCTGTCGCTCAAGCTCAAGGGCGCGCGCGGCAACAACCTGCAGAACGTCGACCTGGAAGTGCCGATCGGGCTGCTGACCTGCGTGACCGGCGTGTCCGGTTCGGGCAAGTCGACGCTGATCAACAACACCCTGTTCCCCCTGGCCGCGACCGCGCTCAATGGCGCCAGCACGCTGGAGGCCGCACCTCACGCCAGCATGGATGGCCTGCAGCACCTGGACAAGGTCGTCGACATCGACCAGAGCCCGATCGGTCGCACGCCTCGCTCCAACCCGGCCACCTACACAGGGCTGTTCACGCCGATCCGCGAGCTGTTCGCCGGTGTGCCGGAGTCGCGCTCACGGGGCTACGGCCCCGGGCGGTTCTCCTTCAACGTCAAGGGCGGGCGCTGTGAGGCGTGCCAGGGCGACGGGCTGATCAAGGTCGAGATGCACTTCCTGCCCGATATCTACGTGCCGTGCGACGTCTGCAAGAGCAAGCGTTACAACCGCGAGACGCTCGAGATCAAGTACAAGGGCAAGAACATCCACGATGTGCTGGAAATGACCATCGAGGACGCCCGCGGCTTCTTCGACGCGGTGCCCGCGCTGGCGCGCAAGCTGCAGACCCTCATGGACGTGGGCCTGTCCTACATCAAGCTGGGGCAGTCGGCCACGACCCTGTCAGGGGGCGAGGCGCAGCGGGTCAAGCTGTCGCGCGAGCTGTCCAAGCGTGACACGGGCAAGACCCTGTACATCCTCGACGAACCCACGACAGGGCTGCACTTCGCGGACATCCAGCAATTGCTGGACGTACTGCACCGGCTGCGTGACCATGGCAACACGGTGGTGGTCATCGAGCATAACCTGGACGTGATCAAGACTGCCGACTGGCTGGTCGACCTGGGCCCCGAAGGCGGCTCCAAGGGCGGGCAGATCATCGCCAGCGGCACCCCCGAGCAGTTGGCCGAGATGAAGCAGTCCTACACGGGCCACTACCTCAAGCCGCTGCTGGAACGCGATCGCGCCTGAGTGAACGCAAAAGCCGTCGCCCTGTGAGGGAGCGACGGCTTTCGTGTCACGCGTTACCGTGCACCCTGCCCTGGGCGCCCAGTAAAGCGGTTACAGCTGGGATTGCAGGTAGTTCTGCAAGCCGATCGACTTGATCAGCCCTTGCTGCTTCTCCAACCAGTAGGCGTGGTCTTCTTCGGTGTCCGCCAGTTGCACGCGCAGGATGTCGCGGGTGACGTAGTCACGGTGCAGTTCGCACAGCTCGATGCCCTTGCACAGTGCGGCACGCACCTTGTATTCCAGGCGCAGGTCGGAAGCCAGCATCTCCGGCACGGTGGTGCCGATATCCAGATCATCCGGACGCATGCGTGGGGTGCCTTCGAGCATCAGGATTCGGCGCATCAAGGCATCGGCATGTTGCGTCTCTTCTTCCATCTCGTGGTTGATACGTTCGTAGAGCTTGCTCAAGCCCCAGTCTTCGTACATGCGCGAGTGGATGAAGTATTGATCACGTGCCGCCAGTTCGCCCGTCAGCAACGTGTTGAGGTAGTCGATTACGTCCGGGTGACCTTGCATGACCCTGGTGCTCCACAATGACAATGATGCACACAGTGTGAACCAGGTGAGCCCTCAGGTCACTGAAAAAGACGTGATCGCGCGGATTAAATTCTGCAAACAGTAGTGATATGCATTGAAAAACCGCCCGGATGCGGGCGGTTATTCTTATCATTTAGACTCAGTCGAGCGAGACACCCAATGCTCGTGCGACACCTTCTCCGTACGCCGGATCGGCCTGGTAGAAGTACTGCAGCTGACGCTGCACGACATCGAGGCTGACACCCGCCATGGCGCCGGCAATGTTGCTGATCAGCAACGCTCGCTGATCGACTGTCATCAGGCGGAACAGCGCACCGGCATGACTGAAGTAGTCACGGTCTTCACGGTGATCGTGACGGTCCGCACTGCCCGACAGGGCCAGCGCAGGCTCTGCGTGACGCGGCGACTGCTTGGGCGCATCGGCATAGCTGTTGGGCTCGTAGTTCGGCGCCGCGCCACCATTGCTGCCAAAGGCCATGGCGCCGTCACGCTGGTAGCTGTGAACGGGGCTGCGAGGCGCGTTGACGGGCAGCTGCTGGTGGTTGGTGCCAACACGGTAGCGATGTGCGTCGGCATAGGCGAACACACGGCCTTGCAGCATGCGATCCGGCGACAGCCCGACCCCAGGCACCATGTTGCTGGGGCCGAAGGTGGCTTGCTCGACTTCGGCGAAGTAATTCTGCGGGTTGCGGTTGAGCTCCAGGATGCCCACTTCTTGCAACGGATAGTCTTTCTGCGACCAGGTCTTGGTCACATCGAACGGATTCTCTGCGCGGGCCTGGGCCTCAGCCTCGCTCATGGTCTGCACGTAGGCCGTCCAACGTGGATGGTCACCACGCTCGATGGCGTCGAACAGGTCACGCTGCGCGTAGTCCGGCTCGGTGCCCGCCAAACGCGCGGCATCGGCAGGCGACAGGTTCTTGATGCCCTGCTGCGTCTTGAAGTGCCACTTCACCCAGGTGCGCTCACCGGTGCTGTTGATGAGGCTATAGGTGTGGCTGCCGAAGCCGTGCATGTGACGGTAGCCGTCAGGGATGCCGCGGTCGGAAAACAGAATGGTGACCTGGTGCAGGGCCTCGGGTGAGTGCGACCAGAAGTCCCACATCATCTGCGCGCTTTTCAGGTTGGTCTGGGGGTGCCGCTTCTGGGTGTGGATGAAGTCCGGGAACTTCAGAGGATCACGGATGAAGAATACGGGGGTGTTGTTGCCGACGATGTCCCAGTTGCCTTCCTCGGTGTAGAACTTGATGGCAAAACCACGCGGGTCACGTTCGGTGTCGGCAGAGCCGCGCTCACCGCCTACCGTGGAGAAGCGCAGGAAGATCTCGGTGCGCTTGCCGATCTCGGCGAACAGACGCGCGCTGGTCAGCGCAGTGATGTCCTGGGTGACCGTGAAGGTGCCATAGGCGCCTGAGCCCTTGGCGTGCACACGGCGCTCAGGGATGTTTTCCCGATTGAAGTGGGCCAGTTTCTCGAGCAGGTGGAAATCATCGAGCAACAGTGGACCGCGTGGCCCGGCAGAGCGGGAATTCTGGTTATCTGCGACGGGGGCACCGCTGGCGGTGGTAAGAATCTGGCTCATGAAGGCTCCTGCTTGACGGACGGTGCCGGTAATGACGGCTTGGCGTCAGTATCGGCAATCCAGCCTTACAGAACTAATTCATTGACCTTCTAAGATCGATAGCTTTTTGTAATTGCTGTAGACACAAAAAACCGGGCGCGAGGCCCGGTTCCTTGTAACAGACTGACGTCTTATTCAGCGGCTTCTACAGCACCACCGACTGGACGATCAACCAGTTCGACGTACGCCATAGGGGCGTTGTCGCCAGCGCGGAAACCGCACTTCAGGATGCGCAGGTAGCCACCCTGACGGGCAGCGTAACGCTTGCCCAGATCGTTGAACAGCTTGCCTACGGCAGACTTCGAACGGGTACGGTCGAAAGCCAGACGGCGGTTTGCAACGCTGTCTTCCTTGGCCAGTGTGATCAGCGGCTCGGCAACGCGACGCAGCTCCTTGGCTTTCGGCAGGGTAGTCTTGATCAGCTCGTGCTCGAACAGCGACACCGCCATGTTCTGGAACATGGCTTTGCGGTGGGAGCTGGTACGGCTCAGGTGACGTCCACTTTTACGATGACGCATGATTCATTCCTTACCAAACACTGCGTTCGGTGATTACGACGATCAGGCAGTCGCCTTGTCGTCTTTCTTAAGGCTTGCGGGCGGCCAGTTGTCGAGGCGCATGCCGAGAGACAGACCACGAGAGGCCAGGACGTCCTTGATTTCGGTCAGGGACTTCTTGCCGAGGTTCGGAGTTTTCAACAGCTCGACTTCGGTGCGCTGGATCAGGTCACCGATGTAGTAGATGTTCTCCGCCTTCAGGCAGTTGGCCGAACGTACGGTCAGTTCCAGATCGTCGACTGGACGCAGCAGGATCGGGTCGATCTCGTCTTCCTGCTCCACAACGACCGGTTCGCTGTCACCCTTGAGGTCGACGAACGCAGCGAGCTGCTGTTGCAGGATGGTCGCGGCACGACGGATGGCCTCTTCAGGATCCAGGGTGCCGTTGGTCTCAAGATCGATGACCAGCTTGTCCAGGTTGGTGCGCTGTTCGACACGGGCGTTTTCAACCACGTAGGCGATACGACGCACAGGGCTGAACGACGCGTCCAACTGGAGACGACCGATGCTGCGGCTTTCATCCTCGTCGGTCTGACGGGAGTCGGCCGGCTCGTAACCGCGACCACGAGCTACGGTGAGCTTCATGTTCAGGGCGCCGTTGGACGCCAGGTTCGCGATCACGTGATCGGGATTGACGATCTCGACATCGTGATCCAGCTGAATATCGGCAGCGGTAACCACCCCCGAACCCTTTTTCGACAAGGTCAGCGTAACTTCGTCACGACCGTGCAGCTTGATAGCCAGGCCTTTCAGGTTCAACAGGATTTCAATGACGTCTTCCTGTACACCTTCGATCGCGGAGTACTCATGGAGTACGCCATCGATCTCGGCCTCGACTACTGCACAGCCAGGCATGGAGGACAACAGGATGCGGCGCAGCGCGTTGCCCAGGGTATGGCCGAAGCCACGCTCGAGAGGCTCGAGCGTGATCTTGGCGCGGGTTGGACTGACCACCTGCACATCGATGTGGCGGGGTGTCAGGAACTCATTTACCGAAATCTGCATGGATGCACCTATTTTCTAGCCCTTACTTGGAGTAGAGCTCGACAATCAGGTTTTCGTTGATGTCGGCGGACAGGTCGCTGCGAGCAGGCACGTTCTTGAAAACGCCCGACTTCTTGGCAGCATCCACGTCTACCCACTCAACGCGGCCACGCTGGGCGCACAGTTCAAGGGCTTGAACAATGCGCAGCTGGTTCGACGATTTCTCGCGAACGGCGACCACGTCACCCGGACGAACTTGGTAGGATGGAATGTTCACGGTCTTGCCGTTGACGCTGATCGCCTTGTGCGATACCAGCTGACGGGATTCGGCGCGAGTCGAACCGAAGCCCATACGGTAGACGACGTTATCCAGACGGCATTCGAGCAGTTGCAGCAGGTTCTCACCGGTGGCGCCTTTTTTCGAGGCAGCCAGCTTGTAGTAACCGCTGAATTGACGCTCCAGAACACCGTAGATACGACGAACTTTTTGTTTCTCGCGCAGCTGGGTGCCGTAGTCGGACTGACGGCCACGGCGCTGGCCGTGTACACCTGGGGCTGCTTCGATGTTGCACTTCGATTCCAGAGCGCGAACGCCGCTCTTCAGGAACAGGTCAGTGCCTTCACGGCGAGACAGTTTGCATTTTGGACCAATGTAACGTGCCATTTATCTGTCTCCTGATTACACGCGACGCTTCTTCGGCGGACGGCACCCGTTATGCGGGATTGGCGTCACGTCGGTGATGCTGGCGATCTTGTAGCCGCAGCCGTTGAGTGCACGCACAGCGGACTCACGACCCGGACCTGGACCCTTGACGTTGACGTCGAGGTTTTTCAGACCGTATTCCAGCGCAGCTTGACCAGCACGTTCTGCAGCGATCTGCGCGGCGAACGGGGTGGATTTGCGCGAACCACGGAAACCCGAACCACCGGAGGTCGCCCAGGACAATGCGTTGCCCTGACGGTCGGTGATGGTCACGATGGTGTTGTTGAAAGACGCATGGATGTGGGCGATGCCATCAACCACTGTCTTTTTGACTTTCTTACGAGGACGAGCAGCAGGTTTTGCCATGTCTATATTCCCGGGCGGTTACTTGCGGATCGGCTTACGCGGGCCCTTGCGGGTGCGTGCGTTGGTCTTGGTGCGCTGACCGCGAACCGGCAGACCTTTACGATGACGCAGGCCGCGGTAGCAACCCAGGTCCATCAAGCGCTTGATCTTCATGTTGATGTCACGACGCAGGTCACCTTCGGTGGTGAACTTCGCGACTTCGCCACGCAGGGTTTCGATTTGCTCGTCGCTCAGATCCTTGATCTTCGCGGCTGGGTTGACACCAGCGTCTGCACAGATTTTCTGCGCAGTTGTGCGACCGACACCATAGATGTAGGTCAGCGAGATAACAGTGTGCTTGTTATCTGGAATGTTGACGCCTGCAATACGGGCCATTCAGTGGAACTCCAGTTGACAGCTACCTACGCCCCGGAAGCCAAGAAAATGGGGCGCAAGATGATATCGCTGTAGAAACGATTAATCAACCCAGCAGCACACTAGCTGCTGGGTTTGTAACGCGGATCACACTCAGCCTTGGCGCTGCTTGTGACGCGGCTCCGCGCTGCAGATGACTCGCACGACACCTTCGCGGCGAATAATCTTGCAGTTGCGGCACAGCTTTTTCACCGATGCACGAACTTTCATCACCAACTCCTCGAACCTTAGGGGCCGATCAGCGCAGCATGCTGCTGCCACCGTAGCCTTTCAGGTTGGCTTTCTTCATCAGGGATTCGTACTGGTGTGAAACGAGGTGCGATTGTACTTGGGACATGAAGTCCATCACAACCACTACCACGATCAGCAACGAGGTCCCGCCAAGGTAGAACGGAACGTTTGCAGCCACCACCAGGAACTGGGGCAGCAGGCACACGGCCGTCATGTATAGAGCACCGAACATGGTCAGACGGGTCAGAACGCCATCAATGTAGCGCGCCGACTGCTCACCAGGACGGATGCCCGGAATAAAGGCACCGGACTTCTTCAGGTTTTCCGCTACGTCTTTCGGGTTGAACATCAACGCTGTGTAGAAGTAGCAGAAGAAGATGATCCCTGCACTAAACAGCAGAATGTTCAACGGCTGACCAGGAGCGATCGACTGCGAGATGTCCTGCAACCAGCCCATACCTTCGGACTGACCGAACCAGGCACCCAGCGAAGCCGGGAACAGCAGAATGCTGCTGGCGAAAATGGCCGGGATGACCCCAGCCATGTTCACCTTGAGCGGCAAGTGGCTCGTCTGCGCAGCGAAGACCTTGCGGCCCTGCTGACGCTTGGCGTAGTGAACGGCGATACGCCGCTGACCCCGCTCGATAAACACCACGAAACCGATGATCGCTACTGCGAGCAAACCGATGGCGACCAGAGCGAAGATGTTGATATCGCCTGTGCGTGCAGACTCGAAAGACTGCCCGATTGCTCTCGGAAGACCGGCGACGATACCTGCGAAGATCAACATCGAGATACCGTTGCCCACACCGCGCTCGGTGATCTGCTCGCCCAGCCACATCATGAACATCGCGCCGGCCACGAACGTGGCGACCGCGACGAAATGGAAGCCGAGGCTCGTAGAGAACGCCACACCCTGGTTGGCCAGGCCAATGGACATGCCAGTGGCCTGGACCAATGCCAGGATCACGGTGAGGTAGCGGGTGTACTGGCTGATCTTGCGACGGCCAGCTTCACCTTCCTTCTTCAACTGCTCCAGCTGTGGGCTGACTGCGGTCATGAGCTGCATGATGATCGATGCCGAGATGTACGGCATGATCCCCAGTGCAAAGATGCTCATGCGCTCCAGCGCACCACCGGAAAACATGTTGAACAAGCTAAGAATGGTCCCCTCATTCTGTCGGAACAGTTCCGCCAGGCGGTCAGGATTGATCCCGGGCACTGGGATGTGCGCGCCGATCCGGTAGACGATGATCGCCAGGAACAGGAAGCGCAGACGAGCCCAGAGTTCCGACATCCCGCCCTTGCCGAGCGAAGAGAGAGCACCTTGCTTAGCCATTTATTCCTCGAATTTGCCGCCAGCTGCTTCGATAGCCGCACGCGCACCTTTGGTGACGGCGATACCCTTGAGGGTGACTGCACGAGTGACTTCGCCCGACAGCATGATTTTCACACGCTGAACGTTCTGGTTGATCACGTTGGCGTCCTTGAGGGACTGAACGGTGATCAGGTCACCTTCCACCTTGGCCAGCTCGGACAGACGCACTTCGGCGCGGTCCATGGCTTTCAGCGAAACGAAGCCGAACTTCGGCAGGCGACGGTGCAGCGGCTGTTGACCGCCTTCGAAGCCCGGAGCGATGGTGCCACCGGAACGGGAGGTCTGACCTTTGTGGCCGCGGCCACCGGTCTTGCCCAAACCGCTACCGATACCACGGCCCGGACGATGCTTCTCGCGACGGGAACCCGGCGCTGGACTCAGATCATTGAGTTTCATCGATTAACCCTCGACGCGCAGCATGTAGTAAGCCTTGTTGATCATCCCGCGGTTCTCGGGAGTATCCTGGACTTCTACAGTGTGACCGATGCGACGCAGACCCAGACCCTTCACGCACAGCTTGTGATTGGGCAGGCGACCTGCGGTGCTTTTGATCAGCGTTACTTTGACGGTTGCCATGATCAGAAGATCTCCTCGACGGTCTTGCCGCGCTTGGCAGCAATGGATTCAGGAGATTGCATGGCTTTCAGACCCTTGAAGGTGGCATAGACCACGTTCACTGGGTTGGTCGAACCGTAGCACTTGGCCAGAACGTTCTGGACGCCAGCAACTTCCAGGACAGCACGCATTGCGCCGCCGGCGATGATACCGGTACCTTCGGAAGCAGGCTGCATGTACACCTTCGACGCGCCGTGGGCGGACTTGGTGGCGTACTGCAGGGTGGTGCCCTTCAGGTCGACCTGGATCATGTTGCGACGAGCAGCTTCCATGGCTTTTTGGATCGCAGCTGGAACTTCGCGCGATTTGCCACGGCCGAAGCCGACGCGACCTTTGCCATCACCTACCACGGTCAGCGCGGTGAAGGTGAAGATACGGCCGCCTTTGACGGTTTTTGCAACGCGGTTAACTTGAACCAGCTTCTCGATGTAGCCTTCGTCGCGCTTTTGGTCGTTATTTGCCATAACTTAGAACTCCAGCCCGCCTTCACGAGCAGCATCAGCCAGCGCCTTGACGCGGCCGTGGTACTTGAAGCCAGAACGGTCGAAAGCAACTTGAGAAACGCCAGCGGCTTTCGCGCGCTCGGCTACCAGCTTGCCAACCTTAGTGGCCGCATCGATGTTGCCAGTGGCGCCATCACGCAGGTCTTTGTCCAAGGTCGAGGCGCTTGCCAGAACCTTGCTGCCGTCGGCCGAAATGACCTGGGCGTAGATGTGCTGCGAGGAGCGGAACACGCAGAGACGCACGACTTCGAGTTCGTGCATTTTCAGGCGTGCTTTGCGAGCGCGACGCAGTCGAGTAACTTTTTTGTCGGTCATTTGCTAGGCCCTACTTCTTCTTGGCTTCTTTACGACGGACTACTTCGTCCGCGTAACGCACACCCTTGCCTTTGTAAGGCTCTGGCGGACGGAAATCGCGGATTTCAGCGGCCACCTGACCCACCAGCTGCTTGTCGATACCCTTGATCAGGATGTCGGTCTGGCTTGGGGTTTCAGCGGTGATACCTGCTGGCAGTTCGTAATCCACTGGATGCGAGAAGCCCAGAGCCAGGTTCAGGATGTTGCCCTTGGCCTGTGCCTTGTAACCAACACCGACCAGCTGGAGCTTGCGCTCGAAGCCTTGGCTGACGCCTTGGACCATGTTGTTGACCAGCGCACGGGTGGTACCGGCCATGGCACGAGCTTGCTGGTCACCGTTGCGGGCAGCGAAACGTACTTCGCCGCTTTCTTCGGTAACTTCAACAGAGGAGTGAACGTTCAGTTCGAGAGTGCCCTTGGCACCCTTCACCGAAAGCTGCTGGCCGGCGAATTTGACTTCGACGCCGGAGGGCAGCTTAACGGGGTTCTTAGCGACGCGAGACATGCCTATCTCCCCTTAGAACACTGTGCACAGAACTTCGCCGCCGACACCGGCAGCGCGCGCAGCACGATCCGTCATCACACCTTTGTTGGTGGAGACGATGGAGACGCCCAGACCGCCACGTACTTTCGGCAGTTCGGTAACGGCCTTGTACTGACGCAGACCTGGACGGCTAGCGCGCTTCAGCTCTTCGATGACCGGACGGCCTTCGAAATACTTCAGCTCGAGCGACAGGGAGGGCTTGACTTCGCTGGTGACTTGATAGTCGGCGATGTAACCTTCATCTTTGAGAACTTTGGCTACCGCAACCTTCAGAGTCGAAGAAGGCATGCTCACGACGGACTTTTCAGCCATCTGGGCATTACGGATGCGAGTTAGCATGTCCGCTAACGGGTCCTGCATACTCATGGGCTTGATGCTCCTGATACAAGAAATATTAGCCTTGCGGCTATCACAACCACCTGATCGTGCCGGGCGGACACCCAGGCTCAGGCGAGCCGGCAATTCTAGACACAAGCCAGAAACGAAACAAGCCCCAAGAAGGGGCTTGTTTCGCTGTGAGGCCACCGACGGTCGGGAGATCGCGCTCTCGCCGCCGGTAAACCCAACTGACTTACCAGCTGGCCTTGACCAGGCCTGGTACGTCGCCGCGCATGGCAGCTTGGCGCAGCATGTTACGGCCGAGGCCGAACTTGCGGTATACGCCGTGCGGACGACCGGTCAGGCGGCAGCGGTTGCGCAGGCGCGCAGCGCTGGCGTCACGTGGCTGCTTCTGCAGCGCGACAACGGCGGCGAAACGCTCTTCTGGAGAAGCGTTCAGGTCGACGATGGTCGCTTTCAGCTCGGCACGCTTTTTAGCGTACTTGGCTACCGTGAGCTGACGCTTCAGCTCGCGGTTCTTCATGCTCTTCTTGGCCATTTTCCTACTCCAATCAGTTGCGGAACGGGAATTTGAAAGCACGCAGCAGAGCGCGGCCTTCGTCATCCGAACGAGCAGTGGTGGTCAGGGTAATGTCCAGACCGCGCAGAGCATCGATCTTGTCGTAGTCGATTTCCGGGAAGATGATCTGCTCTTTGACGCCCATGCTGTAGTTGCCATGACCGTCGAAGGACTTGGCATTCAGGCCGCGGAAGTCGCGAACCCGAGGCAGGGAGATAGCCAGCAGGCGATCCAGGAATTCGTACATACGATCACTACGCAGAGTGACCTTGACGCCGATCGGCCAACCTTCACGAACCTTGAAACCCGCAATCGACTTGCGAGCGAACGTCACGACTGGCTTCTGGCCAGTGATCTTTTCCAGGTCGGCAACAGCGTGCTCGATGACTTTCTTGTCACCGATCGCTTCGCCCAGGCCCATGTTCAGGGTGATCTTGGTAACGCGAGGGACTTCCATCACGTTCCCCAGCTTAAGTTCTTCCTTAAGCTTGGGAGCGATTTCGTTCCGGTAAATCTCTTTGAGTCGTGCCATTGTCTTCTACCTAGCAGTGTTCAAGCATCAACCGCTTTCTGGGTCGACTTGAAGACACGAATTTTCTTGCCGTCTTCAACCTTGAAGCCAACGCGGTCAGCCTTGTTGGTCTCGCCGTTGAAAATGGCAACGTTGGAAGCGTGCAGAGGCGCTTCTTTCTCGACGATACCGCCCTGAACGCCCGCCATCGGGTTAGGCTTGGTATGACGCTTGACCAGATTCAGGCCACCAACGACCAGACGGTCGTCAGCCAGAACCTTCAGCACCTTACCGCGCTTACCCTTGTCTTTGCCGGCGATCACGATGATCTCGTCGTCACGACGAATCTTTTGCATGTCGGATCTCCTTAGAGCACTTCTGGGGCGAGCGAGACGATCTTCATGAACTTCTCGGTACGAAGCTCACGGGTCACTGGCCCAAAGATGCGAGTGCCGATCGGCTCTTGCTTGGTGTTCAGCAGAACAGCAGCGTTGCCGTCGAAACGAATGATGGAACCGTCAGCGCGACGAACACCGTGACGGGTGCGAACGACAACCGCGGTCATGACCTGGCCTTTCTTGACCTTGCCACGAGGAATCGCTTCCTTGACGGTTACCTTGATGATGTCACCGATGCCGGCGTAACGGCGGTGCGAACCACCGAGTACCTTGATGCACATGACGCGACGAGCGCCGCTGTTATCGGCCACATCGAGCATGGATTGAGTCTGAATCATAAAATTTCTCCGACCCCTAGCCCTTAGACTTCAACAGCGCGTTCGAGGACTTCAACCAGTGCCCAGGACTTGGTCTTGGCCAGCGGACGGGTTTCGGTGATCGAAACCTTGTCGCCGATCTTGCACTGGTTGGTTTCGTCGTGCGCGTGCAGCTTAGTCGAACGCTTAACGTATTTACCGTAGATCGGGTGCTTGACGCGACGCTCGATCAGAACGGTGATGGTCTTGTCCATTTTGTCGCTGACGACACGGCCAGTCAGCGTACGGACGGTTTTTTCAGCTTCAGCCATGATCACTTACCTGCCTGCTGGTTGAGCACAGTTTTCACGCGAGCGATGTCACGCTTAACTTGCGAGAGCAGGTGCGACTGCCCCAACTGGCCAGTTGCTTTCTGCATGCGCAGATTGAACTGGTCGCGCAGCAGGCCGAGCAGTTGCTCGTTCAGCTGCTGTGCCGATTTTTCACGAAGTTCATTCGCTTTCATCACATCACCGTCCGCTTAACAAAGGAGGTGGCGAGAGGCAGCTTTGCAGCGGCCAGAGCGAAAGCTTCGCGCGCCAGCTCTTCAGAAACACCCTCGATCTCGTACAGGACCTTGCCTGGCTGGATCTGGGCAACCCAGTACTCCACGGAACCCTTACCTTTACCCATCCGCACTTCGAGAGGCTTCTTGGTGACCGGCTTGTCCGGGAATACACGGATCCAGATCTTGCCGCCACGCTTGACGTGACGGGTCAGGGCACGACGTGCCGACTCGATCTGGCGAGCGGTGAGACGACCGCGGGCAACAGCTTTCAGGGCGAATTCGCCGAAGCTGACCTTGCTACCGCGCAGTGCCAGACCACGGTTGTGGCCAGTCATCTGCTTGCGGAATTTTGTACGCTTTGGTTGCAACATTTGGCGTACCCCTTACTTAGCAGCTTTTTTACGAGGCGCTGGTGCTTGAGGCTTCAGCTCTTCTTGGCGACCACCAATTACTTCGCCTTTGAAGATCCAAACCTTGACACCGATCACACCGTAGGTGGTGTGAGCTTCGTAGGTGGCATAGTCGATGTCGGCACGCAGGGTGTGCAGGGGCACACGACCTTCGCGATACCATTCAGTACGTGCGATCTCGGCACCGCCGAGACGACCGCTCACCTGGATCTTGATGCCCTTGGCACCAATACGCATGGCGTTCTGTACGGCGCGCTTCATGGCGCGACGGAACATAACGCGGCGCTCCAGCTGCTGAGCTACGCTTTGCGCAACCAGCATGGCGTCGAGTTCCGGCTTGCGGATCTCTTCGATGTTGATGTGCACAGGCACACCCATCTGCTTGGTCAGGTCCTGACGCAGCTTCTCGACATCCTCACCCTTCTTGCCGATAACGATACCGGGACGAGCGGTGTGGATGGTGATGCGTGCGGTTTGCGCCGGACGATGAATATCGATACGGCTTACGGACGCGCTTTTTAGTTTGTCCTGGAGGTACTCACGCGTTTTCAGATCCTTCAACAGGTAATCTGCGTAAGTCGCGCCGTCTGCATACCAGACGGACGTGTGCTCCTTGACGATTCCCAGGCGAATGCCAGTGGGATGTACTTTCTGACCCATCTGATCGACTCCGTTACTTGTCCGCAACCTTGACAGTGATATGGCAAGACCGCTTGACGATGCGATCTGCGCGGCCTTTGGCACGCGGCATGATGCGCTTCAGCGAACGCCCTTCGTTGACGAAGACGGTGGAGACCTTCAGGTCATCAACGTCTGCGCCTTCGTTGTGTTCGGCGTTGGCTACGGCCGACTCGAGGACTTTCTTCATGATTTCAGCGGCTTTCTTGCTGCTGAAGGCCAACAGGTTGAGCGCGTCGCCCACCTTCTTCCCGCGGATCTGGTCGGCGACCAAGCGGGCTTTCTGGGCGGAGATTCGAGCGCCCGACAACTTAGCGGCTACTTCCATTTCCTAACCCCTTAACGCTTGGCTTTCTTGTCAGCCACGTGCCCGCGATAGGTGCGGGTACCGGCGAACTCGCCCAGTTTGTGGCCGACCATGTCTTCGTTCACGAGAACGGGGACGTGCTGACGACCGTTGTGTACCGCGATGGTCAGACCGACCATTTGTGGCAGGATCATGGAACGGCGCGACCAGGTTTTCACCGGCTTGCGATCGTTCTTCTCCACCGCCACTTCGATCTTCTTCAGTAGGTGAAGATCAATAAAAGGACCTTTTTTCAGAGAACGTGGCACTGTCGTATCCCTCTATTTACTTGCGACGACGGACGATCATTTTGTCGGTACGCTTATTACCACGAGTCTTAGCACCCTTGGTCGGGAAGCCCCATGGCGATACCGGATGACGACCACCGGAGGTACGACCTTCACCACCACCATGCGGGTGGTCAACCGGGTTCATGGCAACACCACGAACGGTTGGGCGAACGCCACGCCAGCGCTTGGCACCTGCTTTACCCAGCGAACGCAGGCTGTGCTCGGAGTTCGAGACTTCGCCCAGGGTCGCACGGCACTCAGCCAGTACTTTACGCATTTCACCAGAGCGCAGACGCAGGGTCACGTAGACACCTTCGCGAGCGATCAGCTGAGCCGAAGCACCAGCGGAACGAGCGATCTGTGCACCTTTGCCCGGCTTCAGTTCGATGCCGTGAATGGTGCTACCGACTGGAATGTTACGCAGCTGCAGGGAGTTGCCGGCCTTGATGGGGGCCAGGGCACCTGCGATCAGCTGGTCGCCAGCGCTCACGCCCTTAGGCGCGATGATGTAGCGACGTTCGCCGTCGGCGTAGCACAGCAGAGCGATGTGAGCAGTACGGTTCGGGTCGTATTCGATGCGCTCGACAGTGGCAGGGATGCCATCTTTGTCGTTACGACGGAAGTCGACCAGACGGTAGTTCTGCTTATGGCCGCCACCGATGTGACGCGTGGTGATACGACCATTGTTGTTACGACCACCAGACTTCGATTTTTTCTCGATCAGCGGTGCGTGAGGAGCGCCTTTGTGGAGCCCCTGGTTGACCACCTTGACCACGAAACGGCGGCCAGGGGAAGTCGGTTTGCATTTAACGATTGCCATGATGCACCCCTTCCTTACTCAGCACTGCTGCTGAAATCGAGATCTTGGCCTGGCTGAAGGGATACGATCGCCTTCTTCCAGTCATTGCGCTTGCCCAGACCACGTGCGGTGCGCTTGGTCTTGCCCAGAACGTTGACGGTAGACACGTTCTCGACTTTCACGCCGAACAGGCCTTCGACAGCTTTCTTGATTTCAAGCTTGGTTGCGTCGGTTGCAACCTTGAATACGAACTGGCCTTTCTTCTCAGCCAGAACGGTAGCCTTCTCGGAAACGTGCGGGCCAAGGAGGACTTTGAATACGCGTTCCTGGTTCATCCCAGCAGCTCCTCGAATTTCTTCACGGCCGAGACAGTGATCAACACTTTCTCGTATGCGATCAGACTGACCGGGTCGGAACCCTGGACGTCACGTACATCGACGTGCGGCAGGTTACGAGCAGCCAGGTACAGGTTCTGATCAACAGCGTCGGAGACGATCAATACATCGCTCAGACCCATGCCGCTCAGCTTGTTCAGCAGGTCCTTGGTTTTCGGCGCTTCGACTGCGAAGTCCTGAACCACGACCAGACGGTCGCTACGCACGAGCTCGGAGAGGATGGAGCGCAGGGCTGCGCGGTACATCTTCTTGTTGAGCTTCTGCGAGTGATCCTGAGGACGGGCTGCGAAGGTAACGCCACCGCCACGCCAGATTGGACCACGGGTAGTACCAGCACGCGCGCGGCCAGTACCCTTCTGACGCCATGGGCGCTTACCGCCACCTGCTACGTCGGAACGGGTCTTCTGCTGCTTGGTGCCCTGACGGCCGCCGGCCATGTAGGCCACGACTGCTTGGTGTACCAGCGTCTCGTTGAATTCGCCACCGAAAGTCAGTTCGGAAACTTCGATCGCTTGCGCGTCATTTACATTAAGTTGCATGTCAGCTTCCCCTTAACCGCGAGCCTTGACAGCCGAACGGACAATCACGTCGCCGCCAGTTGCACCAGGAACGGCGCCCTTGACCAGCAGCAGATTGCGTTCTGCGTCTACGCGAACAACTTCCAGGGACTGCACGGTCACGCGCTCAGCGCCCATGTGACCGGACATTTTCTTGCCCTTGAAAACACGACCAGGAGTCTGGCACTGGCCGATGGAGCCCGGAACGCGGTGGGAGACGGAGTTACCGTGGGTGTTATCCTGACCACGGAAATTCCAGCGCTTGATGGTACCGGCAAAGCCTTTACCTTTCGACTGACCGGTGACGTCTACCAGCTGGCCTGCAGCAAAGAGTTCAGCTTTGATCAAGTCGCCAGCCTGGAAATCGCCTTCTTCAAGACGGAACTCCATGACGCTGCGACCAGCGGCAACGTTTGCCTTCGCGAAGTGGCCTGCCTGAGCGGCAGTGACGCGCGAAGCACGGCGCTCGCCAACAGTGACTTGCACTGCGCGATAGCCATCGGTCTCTTCAGTTTTGAACTGGGTGACGCGATTCGGCTCGATCTCGATGACCGTGACCGGAATGGAGACACCTTCTTCGGTGAAAATGCGGGTCATGCCGCACTTACGACCGACTACACCAATAGTCATGTTGTAAACCTCATGAGTGTACGGGGCTTTCACCCGCTATGGCCGCCCATTTCAGAGCGTTACACGACTAGACCGGAGTCTTAGCCGAGGCTGATCTGTACTTCCACACCTGCCGCCAGATCGAGCTTCATCAGCGCATCAACGGTTTTATCCGTTGGCTGGACGATGTCCAGAACGCGCTTGTGAGTACGGATCTCGTACTGGTCACGCGCGTCTTTGTTGACGTGCGGGGAGACCAGAACGGTGAACCGCTCTTTGCGGGTAGGCAGTGGAATAGGACCACGCACTTGTGCCCCAGTACGTTTCGCGGTTTCCACGATTTCCTGGGTGGATTGGTCGATCAGGCGATGGTCGAAAGCCTTCAACCTGATACGGATTTGCTGATTTTGCATTGGATTTCAGACTCCAGGCTGTTCCCATCGGGCGCACTACGCCCGTTAAAAGGAGGCGTGATTCTATAGACGCCCCTATTGGGTGTCAACCCAATAAAAAAAGCCCCCGCTGAGCGGGGGCCTTTTCAATCAACCGAGAGACTTACTCGATGATTTTGGCTACGACGCCGGCGCCGACGGTACGACCGCCTTCACGGATGGCGAAACGCAGACCGTCTTCCATTGCGATGGTCTTGATCAGGGTAACAGTCATCTGAATGTTGTCACCTGGCATGACCATTTCAACGCCTTCCGGCAGCTCGCAGTTACCGGTCACGTCAGTGGTACGGAAGTAGAACTGAGGACGGTAGCCTTTGAAGAACGGCGTGTGACGGCCGCCTTCTTCTTTCGACAGAACGTAGACTTCTGCGGTGAACTTGGTGTGCGGCTTGACCGAACCCGGCTTGACCAGAACCTGGCCACGCTCGACGTCGTCACGCTTGGTGCCGCGCAGCAGCACGCCGCAGTTCTCGCCAGCACGACCTTCGTCCAGCAGCTTGCGGAACATTTCCACACCGGTGCAGGTGGTGGTGGTGGTGTCACGCAGACCAACGATTTCCAGCGAGTCTTGAACGCGGACGATACCACGCTCGATACGGCCGGTCACAACGGTACCACGACCCGAGATCGAGAACACGTCTTCGATCGGCATCAGGAACGGCTGGTCGATGGCACGAACTGGCTCAGGGATGTAAGCATCCAGGGTTTCAACCAGTTTCTTGACGGCAGTGGTGCCCATCTCGTTGTCGTCTTTGCCTTCCAGCGCCATACGAGCGGAACCGATGATAATCGGAGTGTCGTCGCCTGGGAAGTCGTAGGTGGACAGCAGGTCACGCACTTCCATCTCGACCAGTTCCAGCAGCTCGGCGTCGTCTACCAGGTCAGCCTTGTTCAGGAAGACCACGATGTACGGAACGCCAACCTGACGGGACAGCAGGATGTGCTCACGGGTTTGTGGCATCGGACCATCGGCGGCCGAGCACACCAGGATCGCGCCGTCCATCTGGGCAGCACCGGTGATCATGTTCTTCACGTAGTCAGCGTGACCTGGGCAGTCAACGTGAGCGTAGTGACGAATGTTCGAGTTGTACTCGACGTGAGCGGTGTTGATGGTGATACCGCGCGCTTTCTCTTCTGGAGCCGAGTCGATCTTGTCGAACTCAACGACGGCCGAACCGAAAACTTCGGAGCAGACGCGAGTCAGCGCAGCAGTCAGCGTGGTTTTACCGTGGTCGACGTGACCGATGGTGCCAACGTTGACGTGCGGAAGGGAACGATCAAATTTTTCTTTAGCCACGACAGTGAACTCCTAGCCTAAAGGGGCTGAATCAGCCTTGTTTTTTAATGAGAGCTTCGACGATGTTCGACGGAGCTTCAGCGTACTTAGAGAATTCCATGGAGTAGCTTGCGCGACCCTGAGACATGGAACGAACGTCAGTCGCGTAACCGAACATCTCTCCGAGCGGAACTTCAGCACGGACGACACGGCCAGAGACCGATTCATCCATACCCTGGACCAGACCACGACGACGGTTCAGGTCACCCATCACGTCACCCAGGTAGTCTTCCGGGGTTACAACTTCGACCTTCATGATCGGCTCGAGAACCACGCCACCGCCCTTCTGGGCCAGCTGCTTGGTTGCCATCGAAGCGGCGATCTTGAACGCCATTTCGTTGGAGTCGACATCGTGGTACGAACCGTCGAATACCGTGGCCTTCAGGCCGATCAGAGGATAACCGGCAACGACGCCGTTTTTCATCTGCTCTTCGATACCCTTCTGGATCGGGGCGATGAATTCCTTCGGAATCACACCACCAACGACTTCGTTGGAGAACACCAGACCTTCGGTGATGTTGCCTTTCTCGTCGACTTCCGGCTCCGAGAAACGGATCCAGCAGTGACCGAACTGACCACGACCGCCCGACTGACGAACGAACTTGCCTTCGATCTCGACGTTGGACTTGGTGATCTTCTCGCGGTACGAAACCTGCGGCTTACCGATGTTGGCTTCGACGTTGAACTCGCGCTTCATGCGGTCAACGAGGATGTCCAGGTGCAGCTCGCCCATACCGGAGATGATGGTCTGACCAGTCTCTTCGTCGGTCTTGACGCGGAACGACGGGTCTTCCTGGGCCAGCTTGCCCAATGCGATACCCATCTTCTCCTGGTCAGCCTTGGTTTTCGGCTCGACGGAGAGCGAGATCACAGGCTCTGGGAAGTCCATACGCTCGAGGATGATTGGCTTGTCGGCGTTGCACAGGGTTTCGCCCGTGGTCACGTCCTTCATGCCGATCAGGGCAGCGATGTCGCCAGCGCGCACTTCTTTGATCTCTTCACGCTGGTTGGCGTGCATCTGCACCATACGGCCAACGCGCTCTTTCTTGCCCTTGACCGAGTTGATGACGGAGTCACCGGAACTCAGAACGCCCGAGTACACGCGAACGAAGGTCAACGTACCCACGAACGGGTCAGTTGCGATCTTGAACGCCAAGGCCGAGAACGGCTCATTGTCGTCTGCGTGACGCTCGTCCTTACGGACGGCCGGGTCTTCCTTGTCCAGGTCCTTGTCGTCCGGGTTGATACCCTGGATGGCAGGAATCTCGGTCGGAGCAGGCAGGTAGTCGATGACGGCGTCCAGAACCAGGGGAACACCCTTGTTCTTGAACGACGAACCGCAGACGGCCGGAACGATCTCGCTGGCCAGGGTGCGCGCGCGCAGGCCTGCCTTGATCTCTTCGACGGTCAGCTCTTCGCCTTCCAGGTACTTGTTCATCAGCTCTTCGCTGGACTCGGCGGCTGCTTCCACCATGTTCGAGCGCCATTCGTTGGCCAGCTCGACCATGTCCGCAGGAATCTCTTCCTCACGGTAGGTGGTGCCCTTGTCGTCGTCGTTCCAGTAGATAGCCTTCATCTTGATCAGGTCGACCTGACCCTGGAAGTTATCTTCCGAACCGATGGCCAGCTGAACCGGGACCGGGGTATGACCCAGACGGTTCTTGATCTGACCGACGACGCGCAGGAAGTTGGCACCGGCGCGGTCCATCTTGTTCACGTAGACAACACGTGGAACGCCGTACTTATTGGCCTGACGCCATACGGTTTCGGACTGCGGCTCAACGCCGGAGGTGCCGCAGAAGACGACGACCGCGCCGTCGAGTACACGCAGCGAACGCTCAACTTCAATGGTGAAGTCGACGTGGCCGGGGGTATCGATGACGTTGACACGGTAGTTGTCGTACTGACCCACGGAACCTTTCCAGAAGGTGGTCACGGCAGCGGAGGTAATGGTGATACCGCGCTCCTGCTCCTGCACCATCCAGTCGGTGGTCGCGGCGCCATCATGCACCTCGCCCATCTTGTGGCTCAGACCTGTGTAGAACAGGATCCGCTCGGTCGTAGTGGTCTTGCCCGCATCGACGTGCGCGCAAATACCGATGTTACGGTAGCGGTTGATTGCTGTAGTACGAGCCATAAAGCCCTCGCAAAAAGATTGTTGCGTGATTTAGAAGCGGTAGTGCGAGAACGCTTTGTTGGCTTCAGCCATACGGTGCACGTCTTCACGCTTCTTGACTGCAGCACCCTTGCCTTCAGCGGCATCCAGCAGCTCGCCAGCCAAACGCAAGGCCATCGACTTCTCGCCGCGCTTGCGGGCGTAGTCTACGAGCCAGCGCATTGCCAGTGCATTACGACGGGACGGACGAACTTCGACAGGAACCTGGTAGGTAGCACCGCCTACACGGCGGGACTTGACTTCGACCAGCGGAGCGATGGCGTCGAGAGCTTTCTCGAAGATTTCCAGGGGGTCGCTGTTCTTGCGGGCCTTGACGGTGTCCAGTGCGCCGTAAACGATGCGCTCTGCGACGGCCTTCTTGCCGCTTTCCATCACGTGGTTCATGAACTTGGCGAGGATCTGGGATCCGTATTTCGGATCGTCCAGGATCTCACGTTTTGCTGCTACACGACGTCTTGGCATGATAAGCCCTCAAACGGTCTTCAGGTTAGCCCGGGACGCGGGTCTTCGACCCCTGCCCGACCTTACTCTTATCGACTCAAAAAAATGGATGTCTGCAAACGGCCGATTACTTCGGACGCTTGGTACCGTACTTCGAACGACCCTGGTTACGGCCTTTGACGCCGGAGGTATCCAGAGAGCCGCGAACGGTGTGGTAACGAACACCTGGCAAGTCTTTGACACGGCCGCCACGGATCAGGACGACGCTGTGCTCTTGCAGGTTGTGGCCTTCACCACCGATGTACGAGGAAACCTCGAAACCGTTGGTCAGGCGCACACGGCAGACTTTACGCAATGCCGAGTTAGGTTTCTTCGGCGTGGTGGTGTACACGCGGGTGCACACGCCACGACGTTGCGGGCAGTTCTGCAGCGCAGGTACGTCGGATTTCTCGACGGTACGCTTACGCGGCTGACGTACCAGCTGGTTGATAGTTGCCATCTACTAGCTCCACTGATTGTCTTGCGACGCTATTGTCTTGCAAGAAAAGCCAAAAATCGGCGAGACGGAGCCTCACCAAATTTAAGGGTACAAAAGTCTAAAGAGGATCGGGCATTCAGTCAAGACAAGGCCCCGGCCCTACCCCGCCGATCATCGGCAACACTCGCGGTTGCCGGTGACCATGGGAGAGGACCGGGGCCTGGCCTCAGACTCAGTTGCCGCTCGAGTTCAATGCTTCGGTCAGTGCGGCTTCCACCTCACTGGCGCTCACACGCAGCGGCTTGTCGGCATCACGGCGACGCTTGCGCTCGCTGTGGTACGCCAGACCGGTACCGGCCGGGATCAGACGACCCACGACCACGTTCTCCTTCAGGCCGCGCAGGTAGTCACGCTTGCCGGTGACCGCAGCTTCGGTCAACACGCGCGTGGTTTCCTGGAACGACGCTGCCGAGATGAACGATTCGGTCGACAGCGACGCCTTGGTGATACCCAGCAGCACACGCGAGAACTTCGAGATGAACTTGTCCTCGGAGGCGAGGCGCTCGTTCTCCACCAGCACTTGCGTGAGCTCCATCTGGTCGCCCTTGATGAAGCTGGAGTCACCCGACTCGGCGATCTCGACCTTGCGCAGCATCTGACGCAGGATGGTCTCGATGTGCTTGTCGTTGATCTTCACGCCCTGCAGGCGGTACACGTCCTGAATCTCGTTGACGATGTACTTGGCCAGCGCGCTGACGCCCAGCAGACGCAGGATGTCGTGCGGATCGCTCGGGCCGTCGGAGATGACTTCACCGCGGTTGACCTGTTCGCCTTCGAAGACGTTCAGGTGACGCCACTTCGGAATCAGCTCTTCGTACGGATCGGTACCATCGTTCGGCGTGATCACCAGACGGCGCTTGCCCTTGGTTTCCTTGCCGAACGCGATGGTGCCGCTGACTTCCGCCAGGATCGACGCTTCCTTCGGACGACGCGCTTCGAACAAGTCGGCAACGCGCGGCAGACCACCGGTGATGTCACGGGTCTTGGACGTCTCTTGCGGAATACGCGCGATGACGTCACCCACGGCGATCTGCGCACCGTCAGCCACGCCGACCAGGGCGTTGGCAGGCAGGAAGTACTGCGCCGGTACGTCGGTACCTGGCAGCATGAGGTCCTTGCCATTGGCATCGACCATCTTGATCGCCGGACGGATTTCCTTGCCGGAGGCAGGGCGGTCCTTGACGTCCAGGACTTCGATGTTGGTCAGGCCAGTCAACTCGTCGGTCTGACGCTTGATGGTGATGTTTTCTTCCATGCCCACGAAGGTCACGGTACCTTTCAGCTCGGTCACGATCGGGTGGGTGTGCGGGTCCCACTTGGCGACGATGGCGCCAGCGTCGACCTTGTCGCCTTCCTTGACCGAAATGACCGCACCGTATGGCAGCTTGTAGCGCTCACGCTCACGACCGAACTCGTCGGCGATCGCCAGCTCACCGGAACGCGAGACCGCGACCAGGTTGCCGTCGGCACGCTCGACCTGCTTCAGGTTGTGCAGACGCACCATGCCGCCATTCTTCACCTGAACGCTGTCGGCGGCCGAAGTCCGGCTTGCCGCACCACCGATGTGGAAGGTACGCATGGTCAGCTGGGTACCCGGCTCACCGATCGACTGGGCCGCGATGACGCCGACCGCTTCGCCGATGTTCACCTGGTGACCACGTGCCAGATCACGGCCGTAGCACTTGGCGCAGATGCCGTAGCGGGTTTCGCAGCTGATCGGCGAACGCACGACCACTTCGTCGATGCTGTTCAGCTCGATGAACTCGACCCACTTCTCGTCCACCAGCGTACCGGCTGGAACGATCACGTCTTCGGTGCCTGGCTTGAACACGTCACGGGCGATGACACGGCCCAGTACACGCTCACCCAGAGGTTCGACGACGTCGCCGCCTTCGATGTGCGGGGTCATCAGCAGACCCTGGTCGGTGCCGCAATCGATCTCGGTCACCACCAGATCCTGCGCCACGTCGACCAGACGACGGGTCAGGTAACCGGAGTTCGCGGTCTTCAAGGCGGTATCCGCCAGACCTTTACGTGCACCGTGCGTCGAGATGAAGTACTGCAGTACGCTCAGGCCTTCACGGAAGTTCGCGGTGATCGGCGTCTCGATGATCGAGCCGTCCGGCTTGGCCATCAGACCACGCATACCGGCCAGCTGACGGATCTGTGCAGCGGAACCCCGCGCACCCGAGTCGGCCATCATGTACATCGAGTTGAAGGATTCCTGGTCGACTTCGTCGCCATTGCGGTCGATGACCTTCTCTTTCGAGAGGTTGGCCATCATCGCCTTGGACACTTCGTCGTTCGCCTTGGACCACAAGTCGATGACCTTGTTGTACTTCTCGCCCTGGGTCACCAGACCCGAGGCGTACTGGCTCTCGATTTCCTTCACTTCATCGGTCGCGGTGCCGATGATGCGGGCTTTTTCGTCCGGGATGACGAAGTCGTTCACCCCGATCGAAACGCCGGAAATGGTCGAGTAGGCGAAACCGGTGTACATCAGCTGGTCGGCGAAGATGACGGTTTCCTTCAGACCCACCACGCGGTAGCACTGGTTGATCAGCTTGGAGATCGCCTTCTTCTTCATCGGCTGGTTGACCACGTCGTACGACAGGCCGGCCGGTACCACCTGGAACAGCAGTGCACGGCCGACGGTGGTGTCGACGATGCGGGTGTTCTTGACGCTGTTGCCGTCACGGTCGTTCACGGTCTCGTTGATACGGACCTTGATCTTCGCGTGCAGGGCAGCTTCGCCAGCGCGGAAGACGCGGTCGACTTCCTGCAGGTCGGCGAACACGCGACCTTCGCCCTTGGCATTGATGGCTTCACGGGTCATGTAGTACAGACCCAGGACCACGTCCTGCGACGGCACGATGATCGGCTCACCGTTGGCAGGCGACAGGATGTTGTTGGTCGACATCATCAGCGCACGCGCTTCGAGCTGGGCTTCCAGCGTCAGCGGTACGTGAACGGCCATCTGGTCACCGTCGAAGTCGGCGTTGTACGCAGCACACACCAGAGGGTGCAGCTGGATCGCCTTGCCTTCGATCAGCACCGGCTCGAACGCCTGGATACCCAGACGGTGAAGGGTCGGTGCACGGTTGAGCAGCACGGGGTGTTCGCGGATGACTTCGGCCAGGACGTCCCAGACCTCTGGCAGCTCGCGCTCGACCATCTTCTTGGCGGCCTTGATGGTGGTCGCCAGACCACGCATTTCCAGCTTGCCGAAGATGAACGGCTTGAACAGCTCGAGGGCCATCTTCTTCGGCAGACCGCACTGGTGCAGACGCAGGGTCGGGCCCACGGTGATCACGGAACGACCGGAGTAGTCCACGCGCTTGCCGAGCAGGTTCTGACGGAAGCGACCTTGCTTACCTTTGATCATGTCGGCCAGCGACTTCAGCGGACGCTTGTTCGAGCCGGTGATGGCGCGACCGCGACGGCCGTTGTCGAGCAGGGCGTCGACCGCTTCCTGCAGCATGCGCTTTTCGTTGCGCACGATGATGTCCGGCGCCGACAGATCGAGCAGGCGCTTGAGGCGGTTGTTCCGGTTGATCACCCGGCGGTACAGGTCGTTCAGGTCGGACGTGGCAAAACGGCCACCGTCCAGTGGAACGAGCGGACGCAGGTCTGGCGGCAGTACCGGCAGAACGGTCAGGATCATCCACTCAGGCAGGTTGCCCGAACCCTGGAAGGCTTCCATCAGCTTGAGGCGCTTGGACAGCTTCTTGATCTTGGTTTCCGAGTTGGTCTGCGGAATCTCTTCGCGCAGGCGGCCGATCTCGTGCTCCAGGTCAATGGCGTGCAGCAGCTCGCGGACAGCCTCGGCGCCCATGCGGGCATCGAAGTCGTCACCGAACTCTTCCAGCGCTTCGAAGTACTGCTCGTCGTTCAGCAGCTGACCCTTCTCAAGGGTGGTCATGCCTGGGTCGATGACGACGTAGCTCTCGAAGTAGAGCACGCGTTCGATGTCACGCAGGGTCATGTCCATCAGCAGGCCGATACGGGACGGCAGCGACTTCAGGAACCAGATGTGGGCGACCGGCGAGGCCAGTTCGATGTGCGCCATGCGCTCACGACGGACCTTGGCCAGGGCGACTTCGACGCCACACTTCTCGCAGATCACGCCACGGTGCTTCAAGCGCTTGTACTTGCCGCACAGGCACTCGTAGTCCTTGACCGGGCCAAAGATCTTGGCGCAGAACAAGCCGTCACGCTCGGGCTTGAACGTACGGTAGTTGATGGTTTCCGGCTTCTTAACTTCACCGAACGACCACGAACGGATCATTTCAGGCGACGCCAGACCGATACGGATGGCGTCGAACTCTTCGACTTGACCCTGGTTTTTCAGCAAATTCAGTAGGTCTTTCAAGGCCTTTCCTCCTGGCGGAGCAGGGAGCGAGCTGTATCAGCCCCGCTCCCGATTCGCGTCACGTGTTATTCGGTTTCCAGATCGATATCGATACCGAGCGAACGAATCTCTTTGATCAACACGTTGAAGGACTCGGGCATGCCCGGCTCCATACGGTGATCGCCATCCACGATGTTCTTGTACATCTTGGTACGGCCGTTCACGTCGTCCGACTTCACTGTGAGCATTTCTTGCAGGGTGTATGCCGCGCCGTATGCTTCCAGCGCCCACACTTCCATCTCCCCGAAACGCTGACCACCGAACTGCGCCTTACCACCCAGCGGCTGCTGGGTGACCAGGCTGTAGGAACCAGTGGAACGCGCGTGCATCTTGTCGTCCACCAAGTGGTTCAGCTTGAGCATGTACATGTAACCCACGGTTACAGGACGCTCGAACTTGTTGCCGGTACGCCCGTCGAACAGCTGCATCTGGCCGCTCTCTGGCAGGTCTGCCAGTTTCAGCATGGCCTTGATTTCGCTCTCCTTGGCACCGTCGAAGACCGGCGTGGCCATTGGCACACCCTTCTTCAGGTTGTTGGCCAGGGCCAGGATCTCGGCATCGGAGAACTCGTCCAGGTTTTCCTGACGACCACCGATCTCGTTGTAGATCTCGGTCAGGAAACCGCGAACTTCGGCGGCCTGGCGCTGCTCTTCGATCATGCGGTCGATCTTCTCGCCCAGCCCCTTGGCCGCGAGGCCCAGGTGGGTTTCGAGGATCTGCCCGACGTTCATACGCGACGGTACGCCCAGCGGGTTGAGCACGACATCGACCGGCGTACCGTTGGCGTCGTGTGGCATGTCTTCGACCGGCATGATCACCGAGACCACACCCTTGTTACCGTGACGACCGGCCATCTTGTCGCCTGGCTGGATACGACGGCGGATGGCCAGGTAGACCTTGACGATCTTCAGGACGCCCGGTGCCAGGTCATCGCCCTGCTGCAGCTTGCGCTTCTTGTCTTCGAACTTGTCGTCCAGCAGACGGCGACGATCGACGATGTAGGCCTGGGCCTTCTCGAGCTGCTCGTTGAGCGCGTCTTCGGCCATGCGCAGTTTGAACCACTGACCATGCTCCAGACCGTTCAGGACGTCATCGCTGATCACGGTGCCCTTCTTCAGGCCCGCGCCGCCGTCGACGACCTGGCCGTTGAGCGCTGAACGCAGACGCTCGAAGGTGGCGCCTTCGACGATGCGGAACTCCTCGTTGAGGTCCTTGCGGATCTCGTCGAGTTGCATCTTCTCGATCGACAGCGCACGGCTGTCACGCTCGACGCCATCACGGGTGAAGACCTGGACGTCGATGACGGTACCCTTGGTGCCGGTTGGCACGCGCAGGGAGGTGTCCTTCACGTCGCTGGCCTTCTCACCGAAGATCGCGCGCAGCAGTTTTTCTTCCGGCGTCAGTTGGGTCTCGCCTTTTGGCGTGACTTTGCCGACCAGGATGTCACCGGCACCGACTTCGGCACCGACGTAGACGATACCGGCTTCGTCCAGTTTGTTCAGCGCGGCTTCACCCACGTTCGGGATGTCCGCGGTGATCTCTTCCGGGCCGAGCTTGGTGTCACGGGCCACACAGGTCAGTTCCTGGATGTGGATCGTGGTGAAGCGGTCTTCCTGAACCACACGCTCGGACAGGCAGATGGAGTCTTCGAAGTTGAAGCCGTTCCATGCCATGAAGGCGATGCGCATGTTCTGGCCCAGCGCCAGTTCACCCATGTCGGTGGACGGACCGTCAGCCATGATGTCGCCACGGCTGACCACGTCACCCTTGCTGACCAGCGGACGCTGGTTGATGCAGGTGTTCTGGTTGGAACGGGTGTACTTGGTCAGGTTGTAGATGTCCACACCGGCTTCACCGGTCTCGACTTCTGCATCCGCCACGCGCACGACGATACGGCTGGCATCGACCGAGTCGATCACACCACCACGACGCGCGACCACGCAGACACCGGAGTCACGGGCGACGTTGCGCTCCATGCCGGTACCGACCAGTGGCTTGTCGGCACGCAGGGTCGGCACGGCCTGACGCTGCATGTTCGAACCCATCAACGCACGGTTGGCGTCGTCGTGCTCGAGGAACGGGATCAGCGAGGCGGCGACCGAGACGACCTGCTTGGGCGAGACGTCCATCAGGGTGACGTCTTCCGGCGCCTTGACGGTGAACTCGTTCAGGTGACGCACGGCCACCAGTTCGTCGATCAGCTGCTTCTGGTCGTTCATCGCGGCCGAAGCCTGGGCGATGACGTGATCGGCTTCTTCGATCGCCGACAGGAAGACGATGTCGTCGCTGACCACACCCTCTTTCACCACGCGGTACGGGCTTTCCAGGAAGCCGTACTGGTTGGTGCGGGCATAGGCCGCCAGGGAGTTGATCAGACCGATGTTCGGACCTTCCGGCGTCTCGATCGGGCACACGCGGCCGTAGTGGGTCGGGTGTACGTCACGGACTTCGAAGCCTGCGCGCTCACGGGTCAGACCGCCCGGGCCGAGTGCGGAGACACGACGCTTGTGGGTGATCTCCGACAGCGGGTTGTTCTGGTCCATGAACTGGGAGAGCTGGCTGGAACCGAAGAACTCCTTGACCGCCGCCGCGACAGGCTTGGCGTTGATCAGGTCCTGCGGCATCAGGCCTTCGCTCTCGGCCATCGACAGACGCTCTTTGACTGCGCGCTCGACACGCACCAGGCCCACGCGGAACTGGTTCTCGGCCATTTCGCCGACGCAACGCACGCGACGGTTACCCAGGTGGTCGATGTCGTCGACGATGCCTTTGCCGTTACGGATATCGACGAGGGTCTTGAGCACCTCGACGATGTCTTCCTTGCTCAGCACGCCCGACCCTTCGATCTCGTTGCGACCGATGCGGCGGTTGAACTTCATGCGGCCGACGGCGGACAGGTCGTAACGCTCAGCGCTGAAGAACAGGTTGTTGAACAGGGTCTCGGCGGCATCCTTGGTCGGCGGCTCGCCGGGACGCATCATGCGATAGATTTCGACCAGTGCCTCCAGCTGGTTGCTGGTGGTGTCGATCTTCAAGGTATCGGAGATGAACGGACCGCAGTCGATGTCGTTGGTGTACAGGGTCTCGATACGGACGACCTGTGCCTTGGCGATCTTGATCAGCAGTTCGGTGGTCAGCTCGGTGTTGCACTCGGCCAGGATCTCGCCGGTGGCCGGATGCACGATGGCCTTGGCAGTGGTACGGCCCAGGACATACTCCATCGGCACGTCCAGCTGCTTCACGCCAGCCTTCTCGATCTGGTTGATGTGACGTGCAGTGATGCGACGACCTTGCTCGACGATGACCTTGCCGGTCTCGTCGACGATGTCCATCACCGCCACTTCACCACGCAGGCGCTGCGGCACCAGCTCCAGGCTCAGGCTCTCACCGGAGATGTGGAACACGTTGGTGGTGTAGAAGGCGTTCAGGACTTCTTCGGTGCTGTAGCCCAGCGCGCGCAGCAGGACCGAGGCCGGCAGCTTGCGACGGCGGTCGATACGCACGAAGACGCAGTCCTTGGGGTCGAACTCGAAGTCCAACCAGGAGCCGCGGTAAGGGATGATGCGCGCGGAGTACAGCAGTTTGCCGGAGCTGTGAGTCTTGCCGCGGTCGTGGTCGAAGAACACGCCTGGCGAACGGTGCAGCTGGGAAACGATCACACGCTCGGTACCGTTGATAACGAAGGTACCGTTTTCAGTCATCAGGGGGATTTCACCCATGTAGACTTCTTGCTCTTTGATGTCCTTGATCGCTTTGTTCGACGATTCCTTGTCGAAGATGATCAGCCGGACTTTCACCCGCAGCGGGACGGCGAACGTCACGCCACGCAGGACACATTCCTTCACATCGAAGGCCGGCTCACCCAGACGATAGCCAACATACTCCAAGGCGGCATTGCCGGAGTAGCTGATGATCGGGAATACCGATTTGAAGGCCGCATGCAGACCGACGTCGCGGAACTGGTCCTTGGATGCGCCTGCCTGCAGGAATTCACGATACGAATCCAGCTGGATGGCCAGGAGGTAAGGCACATCCATGACGTCCGGCAACTTGCTAAAGTCCTTGCGGATACGTTTTTTCTCAGTGTATGAGTAAGCCATCAGCGTTCCCCAGCTTGGTCACCTGCTTGTTTGGCTCCTCCCGGCGGGAGCAGCCAGAAAATCGTGCAAACCCCTTGGTTTGCGCCACCGCTCTGGTGGTTACAGCGTGTTATCGGGGTCGATGTGGATCGACCAACCAATAACGGAAAAAGGCCGGTGGCAAAAGCCACCAGCCATCAGCCGTCTGCTCGACGCTCGGGCTGGAGACGCAAAGTCGATAGTTACTTGACTTCGACTTCAGCGCCTGCTTCTTCCAGCTTCTTCTTCGCGTCTTCAGCGGCTTCTTTCGAAACGCCTTCAGCGATGACTTGAGGAGCGCCGTCAACCTTTTCCTTGGCTTCTTTCAGGCCCAGACCGGTCAGTTCACGGACAGCCTTGATCACGTTGACTTTCTTGTCGCCAGCGGCTTTCAGAACAACGTTGAACTCGGTTTGCTCTTCAACAACGGCAGCGGCAGCAGCTGGGCCGGCAGCGGCAACAGCGGCGGTCACGCCGAAGGTTTCTTCCATCGCTTTGATCAGCTCAACAACTTCCAGAACGGTTTTCTGGCCGATGGCTTCGATGATTTGCTCGTTAGTCAGGGACATGACTTAAATCCTGTATTGGGGTGACAGCCTATCCAGCCATCAAATTAAACGTATGATTTGAAAGCGCTTTCCGTGCCTTAGGCGGCGGTAGCTTCTTTCTGATCGCGAATGGCTGCCAGCGTACGCGCCAGCTTGCTGGTGGCGCCTTGGATAACGCTCATCAGCTTCGCGATAGCCTCGTCGCGCGTTGGCAGGGTCGCCAACACATCGATTTCATTGGCGGCAATGAAATTGCCGTCAAACGCAGCTGCCTTGATCTCGAACTTGCTCTGACCCTTGGCGAACTCCTTGAACAGACGGGCAGCGGCGCCCGGGTGCTCGTTGGAGAAGGCAATCAGGGTAGGGCCGGTGAAGGTGTCGTTGAGCACACTGAATTCAGTGTCGGCAACGGCACGCTTGAGCAGGGTGTTACGTACGACACGTACGTATACGCCAGCTTCACGAGCCTCTTTACGGAGTCCGGTCATTGCGCCTACAGTCACACCACGGGCATCGGCCACGACAGCGGACAGAGCGACTTTGGCAGCCTCGTTGACTTCAGCGACGATGGCCTTCTTGTCTTCGAGTTTAATTGCCACGGGTTTACTCCTGGTTTCTACCGTTTCATCTGGCCGAAGCCGGATGTCGTTTTGGTGTCTGATTCGATCACGAATCGGGAGCACCATCTGCGTGGGCTGGTGTTTTAAGGCTTGCGCCGCCTACGGTCTTGGATAGCCCCCGCCAGGCAGGGACCCCAATCTCTTGCTGCCGCCGCGAGCAGGTCGCGGCGACGGGGTGTTACACGTCGAGCGAACCTTGGTCGATGACCAGGCCTGGACCCATGGTGGTGCTCAGGGTCACGCGCTTGACGTAGATACCTTTCGAGGAAGCAGGCTTGATGCGCTTGAGATCAGCGATCAGTGCTTCGACGTTTTCCTTCAGCTTGGTGGCTTCGAAGCCGACCTTGCCAACGGAGGTGTGGATGATACCGTTCTTGTCGGTACGGTAGCGAACCTGACCGGCCTTGGCGTTCTTGACGGCGGTGGCGACGTCAGGGGTCACGGTACCGACCTTCGGGTTAGGCATCAGGCCGCGAGGACCCAGAACCTGACCCAACTGACCGACAACGCGCATGGCATCCGGAGAAGCGATGACGACGTCATAGTTCAGGTCGCCGCCTTTCATTTCGGCAGCCAGGTCGTCCATGCCAACGCGGTCGGCACCGGCAGCCAGAGCGGCTTCGGCAGCCGGGCCCTGGGTGAAGACGGCAACGCGGACGGTCTTGCCAGTGCCGTGTGGCAGCACGGTAGCGCTACGAACGACCTGGTCGGATTTACGTGGGTCAACGCCGAGGTTGACGGCAACGTCGAAGGATTCGGTGAACTTCACGGCGGACAGTTCAGCCAGCAGGCTAGCTGCTTCTTCGAAGTTGTAAGCCTTGCCCGCTTCGACTTTCGAAGCGATGGCCTTTTGGCGCTTGGTCAGCTTAGCCATTTACACACCCTCCACGTTGAGGCCCATGCTGCGAGCGGAACCGGCGATGGTGCGCACGGCTGCGTCCAGGTCAGCGGACGTCAGATCGGCCTGCTTGGCCTTGGCGATCTCTTCCAGCTGGGCACGGGTCACGGTACCGACCTTGACGGTGTTCGGACGAGCCGAACCGCTGGTCAGGCCAGCTGCTTTCTTCAGCAGAACCGAGGCAGGGGTGCTCTTGGTCTCGAAGGTGAAGCTGCGGTCACTGTAGACAGTGATGATCACGGGCGTCGGCAGGCCGGCTTCTTGACCCTGAGTACGGGCGTTGAAGGCCTTGCAGAATTCCATGATGTTCACGCCGTGCTGGCCCAGTGCAGGGCCGACGGGTGGGCTTGGGTTGGCCTGGCCGGCCTTAACTTGCAGCTTGATGTAAGCCTGAATCTTCTTAGCCATGAGCTACTCCAATATCGGGTACGAACGCCTGCTGGCTCCCCGGATGACTTGCGTTTTATCCCAGTGACGACAAAACCCCGCAGCACTATGGGCTGCGGGGCTATGGGATGCTGCGTTCGATCAGACCTTCTCGACCTGACCGAACTCGAGCTCCACCGGGGTGGAGCGACCGAAAATAAGCACAGCCACGGTGAGCCGGTTCTTTTCGTAATTGACTTCTTCGACGCTGCCAGTGAAATCGGCAAATGGGCCATCATTGACGCGCACCGACTCACCCACTTCGAACAACGTCTTCGGCTTCGGCTTGTCGGTGCCATCGGCAACACGACGCAGAATGGCCTCGGCCTCACGATCGGTGATGGGCGCAGGCTTGTCCGCAGTACCGCCGATGAAGCCCATGACGCGAGGCGTGTCCTTGACCAAGTGCCAAGTGCCTTCGTTCATTTCCATCTGGACCAGCACGTAGCCAGGGAAGAACTTACGCTCGCTCTTGCGCTTCTGGCCATTGCGCATCTCAACCACTTCTTCGGTCGGGACCAGAATTTCGCCAAAGCCGTCTTCCATCTGGTGCAGCTTCACACGCTCAGTCAGAGAGCGCATGACATGCTTCTCGTAACCCGAGTGAGCATGCACAACGTACCAACGCTTAGCCACGGGACACCCTTAGCCAACAATCAAGGAAACCAACCAGCCGAGCAGGGAATCGAGCCCCCACAGCAGCAGCGCCATGACCAACACGACAACCACAACGATCAACGTGGTCTGGGTGGTCTCTTGGCGGGTTGGCCACACGACTTTACGGATCTCGGTACGCGCTTCCTTCGCCAGCGTGAAGAACGACTTGCCTTTGGCCGTTTGCAGCGCAATGAAGCCTGCAGCGGCAGCCAGTGCAAGAAGTGCCAGGACGCGGTACAGGATCGGCGCGGCAGAATAGTACTGATTGCCGACGACGCCGATGACGACCAATGCAACAACAGCCAGCCACTTGAAAAGGTCAAAACGCGATTCTTGGGCTTCAGTTTTGGTGGTCATCGAGGAGGATCCTGTGAGAAGAAAGCCAATCACACCGAGGTGAATGGCAGGTCAGGAGGGAATCGAACCCCCAACCTACGGTTTTGGAGACCGTCGCTCTGCCAATTGAGCTACTGACCTTTAACACTGTATCAGGCCGACCATTATGATGACCTGACTGAGAGAAATCAACTACTTATTCAGTAGCCTTGCTGCGGCGCAACGCAGTGCCGACGGGGCGACGCTGCCTGCACTGATGCACGATCGACTTGCCGCGGAGAAGACCCCACTGAAGAAACAAGCCATCGACGACACCCATTAAAACAAAGGCAGATATTTTCATATCTGCCTTGTCATATGGAGCTCTTGAGCGGATTTGAACCGCTGACCTCACCCTTACCAAGGGTGTGCTCTACCAACTGAGCTACAAGAGCGTAACACGTGCAAAAACAGCAAACTTGGAGCGGGTAGCGGGAATCGAACCCGCATCATCAGCTTGGAAGGCTGAGGTTCTACCACTAAACTATACCCGCGGAGCATGCAGCTCTCGCTAAAATGGTGGAGGGGGAAGGATTCGAACCTTCGAAGTCGAAGACGTCAGATTTACAGTCTGATCCCTTTGGCCGCTCGGGAACCCCTCCTGAGCGTGGGCGGCATTTTCAACTCTTGCCGTCCTGCTGTCAAGCTTTTTCTCATTTAAATCTTGAGGTTAGCTCATTTGACAGCCGCTTCTGGTTAACCACTTGAGTGGTGTTCCCTGTGAAGCGGGCGCCATTCTATCAAGCTATTCAGCAGTTGCAATACCCCTGCACAAAATAATTTTGTGTTTTAAGTCATTGAAATCCATCGAAAGACTGGCGAGCACGGCCGAGTCCAGCAAACGCTCGCTCTGAGGCTCGATCTTCAACCACAGACCGTCGGCTCCAGGCAGCTGACCCACCACGGGTGTGCTGTCTACATCCAGGCTGAGCAGCCGCTGGCGCAATGCCTCAAGCCGCGCCTGCTGGGGAAACCCTCCGACGACCAGGCATTCATCCGGACGTCGAGCCACGGGCGTCTTGTTCATCTCGCGCAACAGCTGGATCTCGCGCTGCGCGCCCTTGTAGAGCGAGGTCGAGGTCACTTCCTTGACCTTCAATGGAGCCTGTTGCTGATGCCAAGCGTAATACACCCCGTTCAGGACGAGCAGAAGCAGGAATAACCAGCGCATCATCACCTCAGTCTAATGGGCAGGCCATGGCCAGCCCCACGAACACCAGGTCGGGCACCAGACGCGCCAGGGGGGCGACTTCTCGCACCAGTGGCGCATCTCCGCCGGTAAGGAAGACCGTACACCCCGCTCCCCAACGCGCCCGCGCCTGTTCTATCTGACCTTTGGCAAAGCCTTGCATCATCAGCACACAACCCCGCTCGACGGCCTCTACGGTGGAACGCCCCGGGCTCATGTCTTCCAGGGCCCGCTCCGCCGACGCATCGTCATAGCGGATCTGGCGCGTGTGGGTACGCAGTTGGCGCCGCATCAGTGGCATGCCTGGACAGATATAGCCCCCCAGGTGCTGCCCCCGTTCATCGACGAAGTCCGCCTTGGCAGCCGTACCGAAGTCCAGCACCAGGCACGGACCCTGGGCCAGGTGGAAACCGGCCAACGCACCCAGCCATCGATCCAGACCCAATCGCTGATAGTCGACATAGCCATTGCGCACCCCTGCCAGGTGCTGGGCGGGCTTGACGGTGTGCGGCACGACCTGGAAGGTCGACGTCAAGGACGCGCACAAGGCAGCCGTCTCTTCCTGGCCGCGCACACTGACGAGACGACAGGCCTGAAAGCTGACATTCAACGCCTGCACGGCGCTCAACAGCGCCTGGTCGGTCTCGACGAACCCACCAGACACGACCTCGGCCGTGTCGAAGCGAATCACACGCCATTTGATGAAACTGTTCCCACAATCGAGCTCAAGTATCATGTTGCAACCTTAGACTGAGCTCTCCACCGCTGAAACTCTTTTCCACGCCATCGACACTCAGGCGCAAGCCGCCCTGGTCATCGACGCCCATGACGGTTCCATTGATGGTCTGGATGCCGGCGATCAGCGATACGGCCCGGCCCTGCCAGAGATTGGCCTGCTCCCAGGCATCCTTGAAGGCAGCGAAACCGTGTACGGCATGGCGTTGCAGCTCACTGGCGAGCCGTCGATTGAGTCGAGCGACCAGCACATTCCTGTCCAGGTGGCTGCCCGTTTCATTCCTGACCGAGGTCCATTGCTGAGTGACGCTGTCGTTCTCCTGCATGTTGACGTTGATGCCGATGCCGATCACGACATGGCACACATCGGCAGGGTCGCCCACCAGCTCGAGCAGGATGCCTGCGATCTTGCGCTCTGCGACCAACACGTCGTTCGGCCACTTCAGACCGGCATTGACGACACCCTGTTCACGCAGAACATGCATCACCGCCAACCCCACGACCAGACTCAGCCCTTCCAACTGCCGCATGCCTCCCTCGATCCGCAGCACGAGGCTGTAATACACGTTCTCGGCGAAAGGACTGACCCATTGACGGCCTCGGCGGCCTCGACCTGCGCTTTGGCGTTCAGCCAAGACCAGGAAAGGGGCACGCGCGCCCTGTGCGAGATCACGCAGCGCCTGTGCATTGGTCGAATCGAGGGCTTCGTGTACGGCTATGGGCCATACGCCTGGCTGGGAGTGTTGTTCGATGACCGCCGGATCGAGCAGGGTGAGGGCAGCGGCCAACTGGTAACCACGGCCCCTGACCTTGTGCACCCTCACACCGAACTCATTCTCCAGGTGCTGCAGCTGTTTCCAGACAGCCGCACGGCTCACGCCCAGGGCAATGCCCAGGTCTTGCCCTGAATGGAAGCGGCCATCCTTGAGGAGATTCAACAACTTCAGCATGCCAGCCTCAACGTGAAATGAGGCTGGCATCATAGCCATGCACCCCGCGGTTGCATAGGAAAAGGCAGGAAGCGGACAGGCACTGGGCTCATAGACCCGGAAAAGACAAAACCCCTACCTGCATGCGCAGATAGGGGTTTTGCGAAATAAATCTTGGCGATGACCTACTCTCACATGGGGAAACCCCACACTACCATCGGCGATGCATCGTTTCACTGCTGAGTTCGGGAAGGGATCAGGTGGTTCCAATGCTCTATGGTCGCCAAGAAATTCGGTAGCCGGACCGTCGTATCGACAGGCCAGCAGATTCGGATATGTGATCTTTGTGTGCGTGCGAACTTTCGGTTCGTGTGTCTTCACACCCAACCTGCGCCTGGCAGATTGCTTGGGTGTTATATGGTCAAGCCTCACGGGCAATTAGTATTGGTTAGCTCAACGCCTCACAGCGCTTACACACCCAACCTATCAACGTCGTAGTC
>NZ_JAAMQJ010000001.1 GCF_013523125.1 Pseudomonas entomophila
TTAAAAAGACTCAAGTCCTGGTCATGCTGGCCCGCAAGCTGGCTCGGGTGGTCTTTGCCCTGATCAGAAGCGGAGAGGAATATCGTCCAAAAGCCGCTTGAGCGCTTGGCAATTACCATAGAATCTCCCACAGGGGATCGCGTTTGTCTGTAAAATCGAGCTGTCGCCCGGCCCCGGGGTCGCTTTTGAACACCCGCAGGTCATGCAGGCAAACGCAATCTGTGTGGGAGCGGCCCCTGTGCCGCGATCGGGCCCACAGGGCCCGTGAAATCCGCCCCGCCGTCTCTCCCAGGCACGTGCCATCTGACCGAAACGCAGCACCTGATACCCACCTGCCACCGCCTCCCCCCTTCCTCTCTGCAAACACCCTGTGCGACCACGCACATTGACGCCTCTCCCGGCACCACCAAGACTGTTCCGTTTCACTGTACCTTTTTCTTCCCCGTACAAGGACCTCCCTACCGTGTGGACCGAATCCGCCGTCCTCAAGCTCTCGATCGTCTGCACCGTGCTGCTGGCCGTGTTCGGGATCGTCTCCGGGCTGCTGTCCGGCTCGTTCTCCATCGTCTTCGACGGGTTCTACTCGCTGATCGACGCGCTGATGAGCGGCCTGGCCCTGGCGGTGACCTCGCTGATCGGACGACACACCGGCTCCGGCGCGGCCAGTCGCAAGCTGGGCGAGCGCTTCAACATGGGTTTCTGGCACCTCGAACCGATGGTGCTGATGCTCAACGGCACGCTGCTGTGCGCGGTGTCGCTGTATGCGCTGATCAACGCCATCGGCAGCCTGCTGGATGGTGGTCAGCCCCTGCATTTCGACTACGCCGTGCTCTACGCCCTGGTGGCGGTGGTGGTCTGCACGGGCATGACGTTGTACGCGCACAAGGCCAACCAGACACTGCGTTCGGAGTTCGTCGCCCTGGACGTGAAGACCTGGGTCATGTCCGGGAGCATCTCGGCAGCCCTGCTGATGGCCTTCGCCATCGGACTGCTCCTCGAAGACACGCCCTGGGCCTGGCTGCTGCCCTACATCGACCCGGCGGTGCTGGCGGTGATCTGCGCCTGCCTGGTGCCGCTGCCGCTCAAGACCCTGCACCAGGCGTTCTCCGACGTGCTGATGCTGACGCCCACCGAGCTCAAGCAGCAGGTCGATGCGATTGCCGCGCGTGTGGTGGCCGAGGAAGGCTTCCTGGGCCACCAGACCTACGTGGCCAAGGTCGGGCGAGCCCGGCAGATCGAGATCTACTTCATCGTCCCCAATGGTTGGCCGGCACAGACGCTCGAGCAATGGGACATCCTGCGCGACCACGTTGGCGAAGCCATCGGCGGTGATGATGCCAACCGCTGGCTGACCATCGCCTTCACCACCGATCCGGCCTGGGCGCAATAGGCGCCAGGCGGGCAGCCCGGCAAACGTCGCTTGCAGCCGTGCATGCAGGTTTAACCTGACGCCTGCCCGCCTCGGTGATAGCGTGCCCCTGGCGACACGCCTTCGTCGCCACGCCATGCCTTCGCGCACTTCCCTACAAAAAAGCAAGAATGGGACACGACTCATGAGCCACAGCGCCACTTCGCCTTCTCCCCTTCCCGATCCGCAGCTGCGCCGCGTGCTCACGCTGCCCGCGCTGGTCTTCTTCGGCCTGGTGTACATGGTGCCGCTGACCGTCTTCACCACGTACGGCATCGTCACCCAGATCACCGGCGGGCGGACGGCCGGGGCCTACCTGGTGACCCTGCTGGCCATGCTGTTCACCGCCACCTCCTACGGCATCATGGTGCGCCGTCACCCGGTGGCGGGCTCGGCCTATTCCTACACGCACATCGCCTTCGGCGCGAACGCCGGGTTCCTGGCCGGCTGGTCGTTGCTGCTGGACTACCTGTTCATTCCGATGATCAATTACCTGCTGATCGGACTGTTCCTGCACATCGCCTTCCCGGCGGTGCCGGCCTGGGTCTTCGTGCTGACGTCGATCGTCCTGGTGACGCTGCTCAACATCGGCGGCATCCGCTCGGTGGCCAAGACCAGCAACCTGATCGTCGGTGCCCAGTTGGTGTTCATCGCCGTGTTCGTGGCGTTGTCCTGGGCCTCGCTGGACCGCGCGCCGATCGACTACCTGGGCCCGCTGCTGGGTGATGGCAGCCAACCGGGCTTCGCGCCGCTGATGGCCGGCGCGGCGATCCTCTGCCTGTCGTTCCTGGGCTTCGACGCCGTGTCGACCCTGGCCGAGGAGACCCGCGATCCGCGCCGCGACGTGCCCCGCGCCATCGTGCTGACCACGCTGCTGGCCGGCGCGCTGTTCACCGCCTTGGCCTACCTGAGCCAGCTGGTGCTGCCTGGCAGCCACTTCGCCGACCCGGACGCCGCCGCCAACGAGGTGATGCTCAAGGCCGGTGGCAGTTTCCTGGCCAGCTTCTTCACCGCGGCCTTCGTCACCGGCAACCTGGGCTCGGCGCTGGCCTCCCAGGCCGCCGTGTCGCGCATCCTGTACAGCATGGGGCGCGACCGGTTGCTGCCGGCGCGGCTGTTCGGCACGCTATCGCCGCGCTTCGGCACGCCGCTCAATGCCACCCTGATGGTGTCGGTGGTGTCGCTGGCGGCGTTGTTCGTCGACTTGGGCACGCTGGCCTCGCTGATCAGCTTCGGCGCGCTGGTGGCCTTCTCCGCGGTCAACCTGGCGGTGCTGCGCACGCACCTGCTGGCCACTCCGGCCCCAGAGCAGCCGCGGCGCTGGGGCCTGCACGGCGGGGTACCGCTGGTAGGCTTGGCCTTGACCCTGTGGCTGTGGACCAGCCTGTCCGGCCTGACCCTGGCGATCGGGGTGGGCTGGTTCCTGCTCGGGGTGGTGTACCTGGGCGTGCTGACCGCCGGGTTCCGCCGCACGGTGGCGGTGGCGGACTTTTCCGAAGCGGGCTGAGGCGCGTTGCTCCAGGCGCACGGCAGGGTCGTGCAGGTCACCGGTAGCGGGGGCCTGCACGTCGACCGCGCGAGGGTGGAACCACAGGCCTCGGGCGACGGTCATTTTGCACAGAGGCTCCCACCTTCCAGCGACGTTTCCGGCATCGATGCTGCCGGTGGCGCGAGCCGTGTGGACTCGAACCGTCGTGCCCCTTGCCAAGGAAGCTGAGCCTCCCGTCGCCGACGCCCGTCGGCCAGACGCAGGTGGACCACGGGTGTTCATTGACCCCTTTTCCGAGTACCGCCCCCGTGGACAACACTGCGCCTTCCACCCCTCGCAACCCACCCCTGGACTGGCTGAACTTCTTTCTCGCCGACGTGCGCGATGGGCTCGGTCCGTACCTGGCGATCTACCTGCTGGCCGTGCACCATTGGCAACCGGCGAGCATCGGCCTGGTCATGACCGTGGCGGGGGTCGCCGCCCTGCTGGCGCAGACCCCGGCTGGCGCGTTGATCGACCGCATCACGGCCAAGCGCGCCGTGGTAGTGGTCGCCGCCGTGCTGGTGACCGGTAGCTGCCTGCTGCTGCCGATGATCGATTCGTTCGGGCTGGTGGCCCTGACCCAGACGGTCAGCGCGATCGCCGGATCGGTGTTCGCGCCGGCCATCGCGGCGATCACCCTCGGCATCACCGGGCCGAAAGCCTTCACCCGACGCATCGGCCGCAACGAAACCTTCAACCATGCCGGCAACGCCTGCTCGGCGCTGTTGGCGGGCGGCCTGTCCTACGCCTTCGGGCCAGTGGTGGTGTTCTACCTGATGGCGGTGATGACCGTGGCCAGCATGGTGGCCGTGAGCCGGGTGCCGGCCAAGGCCATCGATCACCAGCGTGCCCGTGGCCTGTCGCACGACGACGGCGCTCACCCGGCCGGCTTCGCCTTTCTGCTGCACAATCGGCCCTTGCTGGTGTTCGCGGCCTGCTGCGCGCTGTTTCACCTGGCCAATGCGGCGATGCTGCCCCTGGTGGGCCAGAAGCTGTCGCAGGTGGACCTCAAGCTGGCCACGCCGCTGACCTCGGCGTGCATCGTCGCGGCGCAGCTGGTGATGGTGCCGATGGCCCTGCTGGTGGGTGCCAAGGCCGAGGTGTGGGGGCGCAAGCCGCTGCTGTTGCTGGGCTTTCTGATCCTGCCGCTGCGCGGGGCCTTGTACGTGCTGTCGGACAATCCGTTCTGGCTGGTGGGCGTGCAACTGCTCGACGGGATAGGCGCCGGGATCTTCGGTGCGGTGTTCCCCATCGTGGTCAAGGACCTGACCGAAGGCTCGGGGCGCTTCAACGTCAGTCTGGGGGCGTTGACCGCGATCTTCGGCCTGGGCGCCGCGCTGAGTCCCGGTATCGCCGGGCTGGTGGTGCAGTCGGCCGGGTATGACGCGGCCTTCCTGACCTTGGCGGGCATCGCGACGGTGGCCTTCCTGCTGCTGTGGCTGGCGATGCCGGAAAGCGGCCAGTGTGCCGCGTCTGCGGACACCGAGCCGGGCTTGCGTCCCGTGGCAGGGAGCTGAGCGCCCGTATGTCGACGATCACTCCATCCTGGATCATCTGGGGCGTGGCCGCCGTGGCCACCGCGGGCGTCATCCTGCGGCCGTGGCGGGTGCCCGAGTACGCCTGGGCCCTGGGCGGCGCGCTGCTGCTCACGCTGCTTGGCCTGATCACGCCGCGCGCGGCGCTCGACGCCGTGCGCATGGGAGGCGATGTCTACCTGTTCCTGATCGGCATGATGGTGCTGGCCGAGCTGGCGCGCCAGGAGGGGCTGTTCGACTGGCTGGCGCGGTATGCGGTGCGCCATGCCAAGGGGTCGGGCCAGCGCCTGTTCGACCTGGTGTTCGGGGTGGGCACGCTGGTCACGGTGTTTCTCTCCAACGATGCCACGGCGGTGGTGCTGACCCCGGCGGTGTACGCGGCGTGCAAGGCGGCCAAGGCCGAACCGCTGCCGTACCTGTTCATCTGCGCGTTCATCGCCAACGCGGCGAGCTTCGTGCTGCCGATCTCCAACCCGGCCAACCTGGTGGTGTTCGGCAGCCACATGCCGCCATTGCTGGACTGGTTGCGGCAGTTCAGCCTACCGTCGCTGGCAGCCATCGGCCTGACCTACCTGGCCTTGCGCCTGACCCAGGGCCGCCAGTTGCGCCGCCCGCTGGCTTTGGACATCGAGATCACTCCCCTGCCGATCGGTGCGCGCCTGTGCGCCTGGGGGATCGCGGCGACCGCGGCGGTGCTGCTGACGGCCTCGGCGCTGGACGTCGCGCTGGGGCTGCCGACCTTCTGCGCGGGGCTGGCGACGGCCGTGCTGGTGCACCTCTTCCAGCGACGCAGCCCCTGGCCGGTGGCACGCCACGTGTCCTGGGGGGTATTGCCGCTGGTGGCCGGGTTGTTCGTGCTGGTCGAGGCGGTGGCCGCCACCGGGGTCATCGAGCGCCTGGCCCAGGCTCTGGCGGCACTGGCTCAGGCCTCGCCGACACAGGCGAGCTGGGCGGCGGGGATCATCGTGGCGATCGCCAGCAACCTGATGAACAACCTGCCCAGCGGGCTGATCGCCGGGTCGATCGGGCAACTGGCGCACCTGCCGGGGCAGACCACGGCGGCCTTGCTGATCGGGGTGGACCTGGGGCCGAACCTGTCGATCACCGGTTCCCTGGCGACCTTGCTGTGGCTGGTGGCGATCCGCCGCGAGGGGGAGCAGGTCAGCGCCTGGCGCTTCCTGCGGCTGGGCGTGGTGGTGATGCCACCGGCGCTGCTGGGGGCGTTGCTGTTGTTGCAGGTGTGAGTGGCGCAGGCCGGCCCCCTCGCCCATGGTTATGCAGTCGACTGACAGGGGTGGGCCCTGCGGGCCCACAAAACCATTCACTGCAATCAGGTCCCACTCGACCCACGGCCTGCGCGCCACATGAACAAACCTTCATGTCAGCGCAAATGCCCGCCGCCAGGGCACCTCACGCCCCAGGCCACCGGCACCGGACGTACCAGCGTTGAGCCGCCTGGGCGGGATGCGTAGGATTCACCGCCCGTTCACCCGCCCTGCCCGCCTTGCCGCTCGCGCGCCTGCCCTGGACTCATCGCCACCGATGCCCCAACCGATCCCGCTCAAGGACCACGACTCCGAAAAAACTCTGGTCAATCGCCGTGTGCTGGTCTGCGCCACGCTGGTGCTGCTGCTGGCCGCCACGCTCATCGGCCGGCTCTACGTGTTGCAAGTGGTGCAGCATGACCAACAGAGCGCGGTATCGGAGAACAATCGGGTGCACGTGCTGCCGATCCCGCCCGAGCGCGGCCTGATCTACGACCGCAATGGCGTGGTGCTGGCCGACAACAAGCCCAGCTTCAACCTGACCCTGACCCGCGAGCGCGCCGGCAACACGGCCCAGGTGGCCCAGGTGCTCGACACCCTGGCGCAGATCCTCACGCTGGACCCCGACGACCGCCAGGGATTCGACAAGGACCTGCGCCGGGGCCGCAAGCCGTTCGAGCCGGTGACGTTGATGGTGGGCCTGAGCGAGGAGCAGATCGCGCTGATCGCGGTGAACCAGTTCCGCTTGCCGGGGCTGGAGGTCGAGCCACAGTTCATCCGCGAGTACCCGCTGGCCGAGCACTTCGCTCACTCGGTGGGCTACGTCGGACGGATCAACGAGCAGGAGGCCAAGCGCCTCGACAGCACCGAATACCGCGGCACCCAGTCGATCGGCAAGACCGGAATCGAGCACTTCTACGAACCCGAACTGCACGGGCACGTGGGGTACGAGGAGGTCGAGACCAACGCCCAAGGCCGGGTCATGCGGGTGTTGCGCCACCAGGACCCGACGCCCGGCAAGGACCTGGTGCTGACCCTGGATGCGCACCTGCAGATGGCCGCCGAGAAGGCCCTGGGTGATCGCCGTGGTGCGGTGGTGGCGCTGGACCCGAGCAGCGGCGACGTGCTGGCGATGGTCAGCAACCCAGGGTTCGACCCGAACCTGTTCGTCAAGGGCATCAGCTTCAAGCAGTACGCGGCCCTGCGCGACTCGATCGACCGGCCGCTGTTCAACCGGGTGCTGCGCGGGCTGTACGCCCCTGGCTCGACCATCAAGCCGGAGGTGGCCATCGCCGGACTGGACAGCGGCGCGACCACGCCGAGCAACCGGGTGTTCGACCCTGGCTACTACGAGCTGCCCAACTACGCGCACAAGTACCGCAACTGGAACCGCAGCGGCGACGGCTGGGTGGACATGTACACGGCCATCATGCGCTCCAACGACACCTACTTCTACGACCTGGCGCACAAGCTGGGGATCGACCGCCTGCACGACTACATGAACGCATTCGGCCTGGGCCAGAAGGTGTCGCTGGACATGTTCGAGGAATCGCCCGGCCTGATGCCGTCGGCCGAGTGGAAGCGCGCGACCCGGCGCCAGGCGTGGTTCCCGGGCGAGACGCTGATCCTCGGCATCGGCCAGGGCTACATGCAGGTGACCCCGCTGCAGCTGGCCCAGGCCACCAGCCTGCTGGCGAGCAAGGGCGTCTGGCACCGGCCGCACCTGGCCCTGACGGTGGACGGCCAGGCCCCGATCGACCCCAACCCGATGCCCGACATCAAGTTGCACGACGCCCATGCCTGGGACCAGGTCAACCAGGGCATGCAGATGGTCATGCACGATCCACGCGGCATCGCCCGGGCCGCGGCGGCGGGCGCGCAGTACCGCATCGCCGGCAAGAGCGGCACCGCGCAGGTGGTAGCGATCCGCCAAGGCGAGCGCTACGACCGCAACAAGACCCTGGAACGGCATCGCGACAACGCCTTGTTCGTCGGTTTCGCGCCGGCGGAGCGGCCGGAGATCGTGGTGGCGGTGATGATCGAGAACGGCGAGGCCGGCGGGCGCGTGGCCGGGCCGGTGGTGCGCGAGGTGATGGATGCGTGGTTGCTGGATGACCAGGGGCACCTGCGGCATCGGTTGGCGGAGGGAGGCCAGGGAGCGGGAGGTGATGGGCGGGGCGTGCCGAAGGCTTGAGGGGGAAGCGCGCCTGTGAAGTACGCGTTGCTGGGGCCGCTCACCGGACCTGTGGGAGCAACTGTCTTTTTCTACTTGGTACATGCCCGGCCGCATGGGCTGATGGGTACGGCCGGCCCGCGATAATGGTAGTAAAGCCAACACATGGCCGCCAGGCTGGACACTGGCCTGGCAGCCTTGAGGTGAATGCACAGGCCCCATCGCTGGCAAGCCAGCTCCCACAGGCACCCCTTTCGAGCAGGCAGCAGCACGATGGCGAGCCCCCTGTGTGGGGCTTGCCCGCGATAGCGTCCGCCCTGTCACCGCCTGCATCGCAGGCAAGCCCACATTAGGTTTGTAGGAAAAATACCGCCTCTGGCCAAAAAGCCATTGATCCCCGCCCTACCGCTGACGTAAGCTCGGGCTCATTCACTGGAGCGCACCTATGTCCCACAGCCTTCGCCACCTCGCCGATCACACTGCCCGCCCTGCGCGCGCCGTGCTGGCCGTGGCCGGCCGCGAGACGCGTGGCTGCAGCTATTTTGGGTATTGGTTTAGCCACAGGCGCCGCTGATACCCACACCGGCGCCCACCTTCGAGGGGCCGCCGATATGAGACTACTCAACCCCCGGTCGGCCCTCCGACCGGGGGTTTTGCGTTTCAGGGCCTTTCACACCGCTTCACACCGAGGATACCGACATGACCTGCACCTACGACCGTTACCAGCGCTCTGCCTGGCGATTTAGCCAATCCCGTTCGGGCCAGCCTGCCGCCTCCGTTCGGTCCTCCACAGGTGGCACTTCATCACCCATCGCCTCACCGGCCATCTGTCGAACACCTCGATAGGGCCGACAGCGCGGGCCATGCCCCGCTGTCCGCCCCAAGGAACCTTGCCATGCACGCTTCTACCGCCGCCCTGCCCCTGACCCAACCCCAAGCTGCCAACACCGTCGTCAGCCGCCGCCTGCCCAGCGCGCACCTGCTCAAGCAGCAGATGCCACTGTCCACCGCCCTGGCCCAGCAGGTCGAACGCCACCGCCAGGCGGTGCGTGCCATTCTCGAAGGCCGAGATTCACGCCTGCTGGTGATCGTCGGTCCCTGCTCCCTGCACGACCCGCGCGCCGCATTGGAGTACGCCGACCGTCTGGCCGCCTTGAGCGACACGCTCGGCGACCGCCTGCTGCTGGTCATGCGCGCCTACGTCGAGAAACCACGCACCACGGTGGGCTGGAAAGGCCTGGCCTACGACCCGCACCTGGACGGCAGCGACGACATGCACACGGGCCTGAGCGTCTCGCGCGGGCTGATGCTCGGCATGCTCGAACGCGGCCTGCCGGTGGCCACCGAACTGCTGCAGCCGATGGCCGCCGGCTACTTCGACGACCTGCTGAGCTGGGCGGCCATCGGCGCGCGGACCACCGAGTCGCAGATCCACCGCGAACTGGTCAGCGGCCTCGGCCTGCCGGTAGGGTTCAAGAACGGCACCGACGGCGGCGTGGCCATCGCCTGCGACGCGATCCGCAGCGCGGCCCATGCGCACCGGCACTTCGGCATCGATGCCCAAGGCTTCCCGGCGATCGTCGAGACCCTCGGCAACCCGGACACCCACCTGGTCCTGCGCGGCGGACACCGGGGCCCGAACTACGACGCCGACAGCGTCGCCCAGGCGCGCCAGGGGCTGGCCAAGGCCGGGTTGCCGGCGCGTATCGTAGTCGATTGCAGCCACGCCAACAGTGGCAAGGACCCGGCCCGGCAACCGGCAGTGCTGCGCGAGGTACTAACCCAGCGCGAGGCCGGTGACCGCTCGCTGGTGGGGGTGATGCTCGAAAGCCACCTGTTCGACGGTTGTCAGGCGCTGGGCAAGGGGCCGCTGAAATACGGCGTGTCGATCACCGATGGCTGCCTGGGCTGGGCCTCGACCGAAGCGGCGCTGCTCGACGCGGCACGCCGTGGATGAATGCACAGGCGGTGTCACGCGCCACGAGACACCGCCTGTGCAGATGCGCTAGGCTGTCGTTTTACTTGAAGGAGTCTTTCCCATGGCACGCGCCACCGCCCGTCACATCCTGGTCAACAGCGAAGAGAAGTGCAACGAACTCAAGGCCCAGATCGAAGCAGGCGCCGATTTCGCCCAAGTGGCCAAGGACAACTCCTCTTGCCCATCCAGCCGCCAGGGCGGTGATCTGGGCTCGTTCGGTCCGGGCCAGATGGTCAAGGAATTCGACACCGTGGTCTTCAGCGCTCCGGTCAACACCGTGCAAGGTCCGGTCAAGACCCAGTTCGGCTACCACCTGCTGGAAGTGACCAGCCGCCAGGACTGATCCGTCCTCGCTGCACCCCGCACGGGGCAGGCTGCACGTTTTCCTCCTGTCGCTGATCCAGACCCTCTGGACAGAGACGCTGATGGAAATTGCAGCCTGCCCCGTGTGCGTTTGGGCGCTGGCCTCGGCCCGGACTGCATGCCCTCATGTCCCTCGCCCTGCCCCGACAGCGGCTGATCCGCCAATCTTCGTCTGCTCCCCGCCACGCCTGCCCATCTACGCCCGATAAGGACTACGCTGTCGCTACCTTTTGCCAACAAGGAGCACGGCATGGACCTGCGCGGTAAAACGGCCCTCGTCACCGGTTCGACCAGCGGCATCGGCCTGGGCATCGCCCATGCCTTGGCGCGGGCGGGCGCCGACGTGGTGCTCACCGGCTTCGGCGACGCCCTGGCAGCGGTCGAGGCGGTGGCGGCCCATGGTACGCAGGTCTGGCACCTGCCGGCCGACCTGAGCGATCCGATCCAGATCGAAGCGCTGTTCGAACAGATCCAACTACAGATCGGTCGCCTGGACATCCTGGTCAACAATGCCGGCGTCCAGCATGTCGCGCCGGTCGAATGGTTCGCGCCCGAGGCCTGGGACCGGATCATCGCGCTGAACCTGTCGGCGGTCTTCCACTGCACCCGCCTCGCCCTGCCTGGCATGCGCGCCGCCGGCTGGGGTCGGATCGTCAACATCGCGTCCGTGCATGGCCTGGTCGGCTCGGTCGGCAAGGCCGCCTACGTGGCCGCCAAGCATGGCGTGATCGGCCTGACCAAGGTGGTTGGCCTGGAGACCGCCGACAGTCCGGTCACCTGCAATGCGCTGTGCCCCGGCTGGGTGCTCACGCCGCTGGTGCAGCAGCAGATCGACGCCCGCGCCGCCGACGGCCAGACGCTGGCCGATGCCCAGCAGGCGCTGCTGGCCGAAAAACAGCCCTCCGGTGCCTTCGTGACTCCGGAGCACCTGGGCGAGCTGGTGCTGTTCCTCTGCAGCGAGGCCGGCAGCCAGGTGCGCGGCGCGGCCTGGAACGTCGACGGTGGCTGGCTGGCCCAGTGAGCGAACTGGCATAGTGTGCACGACAACAATAATTCGCCCAGCGCCAGGCTGGGCCTGCGAGTCCAATGGAGCAGTCGACCATGAGTCAGATTCTGTGGCGTCCTTCGGCCGAGCGTGTGAGCCAGAGCCGGATGGATGCCTTGCGCAAGCAGATCAACCACGCCCACGGCCTGTCGCTCGACGGCTACCCTGCCCTGCACCGCTGGAGCGTCGAGCACCCCGAGGCGTTCTGGCAGGCCATCGTGACGTGTTTCGACGTCCGCTGGAACACGCCGCCGCGTGCCGTCCTGGAAAAGGGCCCGACGCTGGGCGAGGCGCGCTGGTTCCCCGGCGGCACCCTCAACTACGCCGAACACCTGCTGCGGCGGCGCGATGAGCAGCCGGCGCTGGTGAGCGTGCGCGAGGACGGTACTCGTCGTGTATTCGACTGGAAGGCCCTGGCGGCCCATGTGGCCGGCGTGCAGCGGGCGCTGCGCGAGGCCGGCATCGAGCCGGGGGATCGTGTGGCGGCGGTGATGCCCAACACCTGGGAGACCCTGGTGGCGATGCTGGCCTGCGCCAGCGTGGGGGCGATCTGGTCCAGCTCCTCGCCGGACTTTGGTGTGCATGGGATCGTCGACCGCTTCAGCCAGATCGAGCCGCGTCTGCTGATCGCCTGCGCGGGCTATCACTACGCGGGCAAAGCCATCGATCAGGTGGAGAAGATCAACCAGGTGGTGGCGCAGCTGCCGAGCGTCGAGCGCCTGGTGGTGGTGCCGTACACCCGTGCGCAAACCGAGGCCGAGGCCTTCGGCGGCGTCCCGACCTGCCTGTGGGACGGCTGGTACCAGCCGGGCGGCGAGCCGACCTTCACGCCGCTGCCCTTCGACCATCCGCTGTACATCCTCTATTCCAGCGGCACTACGGGCGTGCCCAAGTGCATCGTCCACCGCGCCGGCGGCGTGTTGCTGCAGCACCTCAAGGAGCATGGCCTGCATGCCGACCTGAAGGCCGACGACGTGCTGTTCTTCTACAGCACCTGCGGCTGGATGATGTGGAACTGGCTGGCCAGCGGGCTGGCGGTCGGCGCCACGCTGGTGCTGTTCGACGGCTCGCCCTTCCACCCTGGGCCCGAGCGCTTGCTGGACCTGATCGACGCTGAGCGCATCACCGCCTTCGGCACCAGCGCCAAGTACCTGGCGAGCCTGGAGCAGCACGGCCTCGAACCCATGCGCACGCATGACCTGGGCAGCCTGCGCACGCTGATGTCCACCGGCTCGCCGCTGTCGCCGCAAAGCTTCGACTACGTGTACGGACGCCTGAAGGCCGACCTGTGCCTGGCGTCGATGTCGGGTGGCACGGACATCGTCTCCTGCTTCGTGCTGGGCAACCCGACCCTGCCGGTGCGACGTGGCGAGATCCAGTGCAAGGGGCTGGGCATGGCCGTCGAGGTGTGGAACGAAGCCGGCCAGCGAGTGGTGGGCGAGAAAGGCGAGCTGGTGTGTACCCAGCCGTTTCCCAGCATGCCGCTGGGGTTCTGGGGCGATCAGGACGGCACGCGCTACCGGGCGGCGTACTTCGAGCAGTTCGCGGGGGTCTGGTGCCAGGGGGACTATGCCGAGGAACAGGCCGAGGGCGGCTTGCAGATCCATGGACGCTCCGATGCGGTGCTCAATCCCGGTGGCGTGCGGATCGGCACGGCCGAGATCTACCGGCAGGTGGACAAGGTCGAGGACGTGGTGGAAAGCATCGCCATCGGCCAGCAGTGGCAGGACGATGTGCGGGTGGTGCTGTTCGTGCGCCTGCGTGAGGGGGTGGTGCTGGACGAGGCGTTGCGCCAGCGCATTCGCCAGGTGATCCGCCAGTTCACCACGCCGCGCCATGTGCCGGCGCTGATCGTGCAAGTGGACGACATCCCGCGCACCCTCAGCGGCAAGCTGGTCGAGCTGGCGGTGCGCAACGTGGTGCATGGGTTGCCGGTGAAGAACACCGATGCGCTGGCCAACCCGGAGGCGCTGGCGCAGTTTCGGGATCGTCCGGAGTTGAAGGTGGGGTGAGCGCACATGGGCTAGCGGTGAGGAAGGCGGCGGCTGGCCGGACCCTATCGCTGGCAAGCCAGCTCCCACAGTGTCCGCGCCCATGATCCTTTTTCCAAGTGAGCGTCAGTCCATCCTGTGGGAGCTGGCTTGCCAGCGATAGGGCCGGGGCCGACGACGAAACGGCGGGATCCTGTCGCCGGCAATCGACGCAAGGTAGGCCCCCGCAGGCGTCATCAGGCATAATCGCGCCCTTTGGTCTTCAGGCACCGTTTCATGAAAGCACAAGCGCGTCACATCCTGGTCAAGACGGCGGCCGAGGCCGAACAGCTCAAGCAGCGCATCGCCAAGGGCGAGGCGTTCGACGTGGTGGCGCGCAAGTGCTCCACCTGTCCGTCCGGCAAGCGCGGCGGTGACCTGGGTGAAGTGCGCCCCGGTCAGTTGGTGGGCGCCATCGACCAGGTCATCTTCAAGAAGCCGCTGCGGGTGGTCCACGGGCCGATCAAGACACGCTTCGGCTTTCACCTGGTGCAGGTCTTCTACCGCGATTGAAACGATGGCTTGAAGCCACCAGACAATTCTGTCAGTTGCCAGTCCTCAAGTGCCCTCTGTACAACCCCGGCATGATCCCCACAGCCCTCACGGCAGGCTGCGCGGCAGTGATCATGGCCGCAGGACGGACGGAGAATGCACGATGCACAAGCCTGTCTGGCTTACCCTGGGATCGCTCACCCTGGTCACACTCGCAGCGCCCGTGGCCGAAGCGGCCTGTACCCTCACGCCCGGTGCGGGCAACGACAGCTACCGCTGCGACAGCGGCAGCGCCCCCTCGCTGACTGACCTGGCGGGCGACAACAGCCTCGTCCTGCCCCCGGGCGGCACGGGCGATATCGCCGGCGCCGTGACGTTCGGCCCAGGCGCCGACACCGTGGAGATGGCGTCGGGACGGATCGGTGGCACGGTCAACCAGGGCGCCGGGATCGACGTGTTCCGCATGAGCGCCGGCCTCATCGAAGGTAGCGTCAACCAGGGCGACGGCCTCGACCGGTTCTACATGACCGGCGGGCGGATCGTCGGCACCTTCGACAGCGGCGACTATGCCGAGATGGACGGCGGGCAGATCGGCAACGTCAACATGCGGCTGGACCAGAATACCTTCATCCTGCGCGGTGGAGAGATCGAACGAAACCTGATCACCGCCTTCGACCGAGACTCTATCGAGGTCTTCGAGGGGCGCATCGGCGGCAACATCAGCGTCAGCGGTGGCGACGATCAGGTATTGATCCATGGCGGCAGTCTCGGCGGGGACGTCCTGCTCAGCCTTGGCCAGGACCAGTTCACCTGGGATGGCGGGACCATCGGCGGTCGCGTGGACCTCGGTCCGGGGGACGACACGGCACGGGTGGCCAACCTGCCAGGCGAGACCTTGCAGACGGTCATCGACGGCGGCCTGGGCAACGACAGTCTGACCTTCGAAGCCAGTCAACCGATAGGCGGCGGATTGTACCGACAGTTCGAGCAGGTCGCCTTGACCGATGCCAGCCGCCTGGTTCTGGACGACGCGCTGGTCCTGGGTGACCCCGAAACCGGCAGCGGCCTCTTCGAGATCGATGCGAGCAGCACCGTGGCGTCCCGCAGCGGCAGCCTCCAACCCTTCACGGTCGGCCGCACCGTCAGCGTGGTGAACGCCGGGACGCTCGACCTGCGCGGCAATGAGGCGCAAGGCCGTCTCGAGGTCCAGGGCGACTACACGGGCAACGGCGGCACGCTTCGGCGTCGACAGCGTACTGGCAGGCGATGATGCGCCCTCCGACCGCCTGGTGGTGAGTCGAGGGCGCATCAGCGGCACTACCAACCTGCTGGTCGACAACATGAACGGCGCGGGCGCCGTCACCGAGCTCGACGGCATCCAGGTGGTCGAGGCGCGTGACGGCGCCACCAGCGCGGCCAATGCCTTCGTCCAGACCCAGGTGCTGTCGGTGGGGGCCTATGACTACCGGCTGTTCAAGGGGGGCGTCACCGCTGGCAGCGAAAACAGCTGGTACCTGCGCTCGACGCTGCCGGCGGTGACCGGACCGCCTGTCACGCCGGCGCCTGAACAGCCTCCGGTGGCGCCCGTCGATCCGGGTACCGACCCCGATCCTGTCCCCACCCCGCCACCGGTGGTGCAGACACCCATCGCCGCGCCGGCGCCCGGGCAGGCACCCTTGCCCACGGCCACCGAAGTACAGGCCGTTGCGCTGTACCGACCGGAAGTGGCCGTGTATGCGGCCGCGCCACGCGGCGCCGGCCTGATCGCCCGCCAGACACTGGGCAGTTTCCATCAGCGCCAGGGTGACCAGCGTCTGCTGCAAGGCGATGGCGGGCTGTCGGCCAGCTGGGGGCAGGCCTATGGCGGCACCCTGCGCCAGCAGTGGTCTGGTACGGTCAGCCCGCAGCTGGACGGCGATCTGTACGGGTTCAAGGTAGGTCAGGACCTGTACGCTTGGGTCGAAAGCGGGTACCGCCAGCAGGTAGGTGTGTACGTCGGCCATGGGCGGCTCGAAGGCGACGTGAGCGGCTTCGCGCTGGGCCGCCAGGACACCCAGGTCGGTGACCTGCGTCTGGAGGGGGACAGCGCGGGTCTCTATTGGACCTTGGTGACGCCTGGCAGCGCCTACGTCGATGCCGTGGTGCAATACACCGATCTGGACGGCCGTGCCCGCTCCGACCGGGGCGGACGGATCGACCTCGACGGTGACGCCTGGACTGCCTCACTGGAAGCCGGCCAGCCGCTGACCCTGTCCGAACACTGGGCGGTCGAGCCGCAGGCCCAGGTCATCGCCCAGAAGACGAACCTGCACTCGGCTCGCGACAGCGCCTCGCACATCGGCTTCGACAGCCAGCCCGAGGTGACCGGCCGACTGGGCGTGCGTCTGGAAGGCCGGTTCGCCAGCACCCGTGAACGTGTCGTGCAGCCTTATCTGCAGCTGGATGTACTGCACACCGCAGGTGGGCATGACACCGTGGTGTTCGACAGGGTGGACCGGATCAAGACCGATTACCGACAGACGTCGGCGCAGGCGGAGGTCGGTGTGGTGGGACAGATCAGCGAGGCGCTCAGCGTGCATGCCGGGGTGCGCTACGGCGCCAACCTGGATGCACGCGACCAGGCGCGCAGCGGGGGGAACATCGGCGTGCGGTGGCAGTTCTGAGGCATTGGCCATATGCGTCGCCCAGCAGGTTGGCGTTCGTCTCGCCATGACCAGGCGCGCCAGCCTCCTGCCCTGAACCGTCTGCCGTGGGCCAATGCTCGTCGCAGCGCTGGTCGGACCTTCGTTGCGTCGTTAGACTGCAGCTGTCCGCCGACCAGGTCATGTCATGTCTTCACCGCTCGAAACGTTCTGGCGCGATCCGGCCATGCCCTGGATCGAGAGCCGTCGCGCCTGTCACAGCCGTGCCTGCTACAAGGCCCACAGCCACCCGACCTACTCGATCGGCGCCGTGGACCTGGGCCACAGTCGTTTCGACGGCGCCGGCACGTGCCGCGAGCGCCTGACGCCGGGCACGTTGGTCTTCGTGCCAGCGCAACGCCTGCATGCCTGCAACCCGGAGCCGGGGAGCGCCTGGAGCTACCAGATGCTGCACCTGGACGCGGCCTGGCTGAATGCGCTGCGTGGCGAATGGCAGGTCGATGGGCTTTGCAGCACCGATGCCGTGCATATCGCCCGCTCCCCCTCGCTGTATCGACGCTTCTGCGCGCTCAACGACCTGCTGTTTTCCGACGCCTCGACGCAGGCCAAGGAAGCGGCCGTCATCGAATTCATCGGTGACCATGACCTGTCCCAGCTCGCCACCGCGCTTCCCTGCGCGCGGCCGTCCGTGGACGCCGGAAGGCTGCAGGCCTTGCTCCAGCGCATGGATGACAATCACCTCGAGCGTCCTCTGGCCGAGCTGGCACAGGTCGCAGGCCTGGGCCGTTATCAGTTGATCCGTGCCTTCCGCCAGGCCACCGGCTTCACGCCGCATGCCTATCAGCTCAATGCCCGCATCAACCGTGCCCGCGCGTGGCTGCGCGAAGGTCAGCCGCTGGCCGAGGTCGCCTACCGCCTCGGGTTCGCCGACCAGAGTCACTTCCAGCGTGTCTTCAAGGCCCATACCGGGGTGACGCCTGGCCTGTATCGAGCGGCGCCGGTGCAATAATCTTCAATACGCCGCCCTGGCTCGGCGGCAGACTCTCGGGGTTTCCGACTGCCCGAGATGACCCCGCATGGAACAGTTCTTCCTCATCGCCCTGGCCCACTTCCTGGCCCTGCTCTCGCCCGGCCCCGACTTCTTCCTGGTCGCCCGCACCTCGATCACCGCCGGAGGCCGGGTCGCCAGTGGCGCCTGCCTGGGCATCGCGCTCGCCAACGGGGTGTTCATCGTCGCCGCCTTCACCGGGGTCACGCTCCTGCACCCCGACAGCGTCCTGTTCCTGCTGCTGCAACTGGCAGGCTGCGCCTACCTGATCTCTATCGGCGTGCTGTTCATCCGCCACGCCGGCGCCAGCCCCTTGGGGCTCGACAGCGAGACCTCGGCCACGCATCGTCGAAGCGGGTGGTGGCGAGCCTTCGGCATGGGCCTGGCCTCGGGTCTGCTCAACCCCAAGAACGCGCTGTTCTACGTGAGCCTGGCGAGCCTGGTCGGCGGCGATCAGGCCAGCGTGGGCTGGAAGCTGGCGTATGGCAGCTGGATGTTCATGGCAGTGCTGGTGTGGGACCTGGCGGTCGCACTGGCGATCGGTCATCGCCGCGTCCTGGCCCGCTTCACCACTGCCCTGCCCTGGCTGGAGCGCGCCTCCGGGGTGATGCTGCTGCTCCTGGCCGGGGGGGTGCTGGTTCATCTGGCCTGGTGAGGCGACCGGCGCGGTCATGCCCTCACTGACTCACCGACGAATCACCAGACGGGCCGACCTGTTGCGCTGGTGATCTGGGGCGTGCCCACGTATGCTCGCCGCTTTCTCACGCACCGGCCTTCGCCAAGGACGACCGACCATGAAGATATGCGCCGTACAAATGGCCTCGCTCCACGACGATGTGCCCGGCAACCTCCAGCGTCACCTGTGGTGGTTGACGCAGGCCAAGGCCTTGGGTGCCGACCTGGTGGTGTTTCCTGAACTGTCGCTGACGGGGTACTTCCCGAGCAGGGCCCGACAGGCGTCGGAGGCCGAGAATACGCCACTGCTCGATACCCTCCAGGCGGCCTGCGACGCGCAGTCCATCGGCATGGCCGTGGGCCTGCCCTATTCGGGGATTCAAGGGGTGCGCATCGGCATGTCGATCCTGCGCGCTGGCCAGCCACGGCTGAGCTACGCCAAGCGACGTCTGCACGAGGATGAGCTGCACTGGTTCGTGCCGGGCAACCAGCACGTGCTGATCGACATCGGCGGCCGCCGCGTGGCCCCGGCCATCTGTCACGAGTCGCTGTTTCTCAACCACGCGCAACAGGCGCAGGCCCTGGGCGCCGACCTGTACATGGTGAGCGTGGCCAAGGCGGCGCGGGGGTTGCCGAAGGCCTTCGAGCACTACGCCGACGTGGCCCGGCGCCTGAGCCTGCCGGTGGTCATGGCCAACACCGTCGGGCCGGTGGAGGACTTCGTCGCTGCGGGGCGGTCGGCGGCCTGGGATGCGCAGGGGCAGTTGCTGGTTGCGCTGGACGAGACTCAGGAGGGCCTGGTGCTGTTGGACACCGTAACGGGGGATGCGCAGGCGGTGGTCATGGCGTCGTTGCCGGCTTGAGGGCAAGTGACAAGTGGCAAGTGGCAAGTGGCAAGTGGCAAGTGGCAAGTGGCAAGTGGCAAGTGGCAAGTGGCAAGTTAGGGCGTGCCGTTGGGAAATCGTGTTCACCTGAGCGCCAAGGTGGCTGGTTTCATGGGCCCTGCGGGCCCATGAAACCAGCCCTGAAGGGCCTGCCCCATGCAGCAGATTTTGCAGCCCCAGGCTTGCAGCTCATGACTTGCAGCTCAAACCCATCCCGCCTCCTAGAACCCCAACCCGCCCTGCCGCGCCTCCAAATCCAGCAGGTACCGCTTGGTCTCCAGCCCACCCGCGAACCCGGTCAAGGCCCCCGCTGCGCCGATCACCCGGTGGCAGGGGGCGATGATCGAGATCGGGTTGCGTCCGTTGGCCGCCCCGACCGCGCGTACCGCCGTCGGGTTGCCGATCTGCGCGGCGATCTGGGCATAGCTGCGGGTCTCGCCGAACGGAATGCTCAGTAGGGCCTGCCAGACCTGTCGCTGAAAGGTCGTGCCGGCAAAGGACAACGGCAGATCGAAGCGCTCACGCTCACCGCCGAAGTACTCGCCCAACTGCCGGCTCGCTTCCCGTAGCACGGGATCTCCATCGTCGCGATGCAGTTCGTCGAACACCACGCGATTGGCCCGTTCGTGCTCCCAGAGCACGGCGGCCAGGGACCCGTCACACGCCACCAGGGTCAATACACCTACCGGTGACGGCAGCAAGGTGAAGGCATGGGACATGGGCCAGCGTCCTCAGGAGGGATCAGCTTCGCCCGGCCGGATCAGGCATCGCCTGTCGGCCGGGCGACGGGCTTTAGACCAGCACGCCCTGGCTGCGCAGGTAGTCGTCGTAGGTGCCGCTGAAGTCCACCACGCCATCGGCGCTCAGCTCGATGATGCGCGTGGCCAGGGACGAGACGAACTCGCGGTCGTGGCTGACGAAGAGCAAGGTGCCTGGGTAGTTTTCCAACGCCAGGTTCAGCGCTTCGATCGACTCCATGTCCAGGTGGTTGGTCGGTTCGTCCATCACCAGCACGTTGGGCTTTTGCAGGATCAGCTTGCCGAACAGCATGCGCCCCTGCTCGCCACCGGAGATCACTTTGACCGACTTGAGGATCTCGTCGTTGGAGAACAGCATCCGGCCGAGGGTGCCGCGAATCGTCTGCTCGCCCTGGGTCCACTGCCCCATCCAGTCGAACAGGCTGACGTCATCCTCGAAGTCGTGGGCATGGTCCTGGGCGTAGTAGCCGACTTCGGCGCTGTCGGTCCACTTGACCACGCCCTTGTCCGGGGTCAGCTCACCGACCAGGGTGCGCAGCAAGGTGGTCTTGCCGATGCCGTTGGGGCCGATGATCGCCACGCGCTCGCCGGCCTCGACGGTGAAGCTGAAGTCCTTGAACAGCACCTTGTCGTCGAAGGCCTTGGCCATCTTCTCGACGGTGACCGCCTGGCGGTGCAGCTTCTTGGTCTGCTCGAAGCGGATGAACGGGCTGACCCGGCTCGAGGGCTTGACCTCGGCCAGCTGGATCTTGTCGATCTGCTTGGCCCGCGACGTGGCCTGCTTGGCCTTGGAGGCGTTGGCCGAGAAGCGGCTGACGAAGGTCTGCAGCTCGGCGATCTGGGCTTTCTTCTTGGCGTTGTCGGCCAGCAGTTGCTCGCGCGACTGGGTCGCGGCGGTCATGTACTCGTCGTAGTTGCCTGGGAACAAGCGCAGCTCGCCATAGTCCAGGTCGGCCATGTGGGTGCAGACGCTGTTGAGGAAGTGCCGGTCGTGGGAAATGATGATCATGGTGCTGTTGCGCGCGGTCAGCACGGTTTCCAGCCAGCGGATCGTGTTGATGTCCAGGTGGTTGGTCGGTTCGTCGAGCAACAGCACGTCCGGGTCGGAGAACAGCGCCTGGGCCAGCAGCACACGCAGCTTCCAGCCGGGCGCCACTTCGCTCATCGGGCCGAAGTGCTGTTCCAGCGGGATGCCCAGGCCGAGCAACAGCTCACCGGCACGGGACTCGGCGGTATAGCCGTCCATCTCGGCGAATTCGGTTTCCAGCTCGGCGACGGCCATGCCGTCGTCTTCGGTCATTTCCGGCAGCGAGTAGATGCGGTCACGCTCGGCCTTGACCTTCCACAGCTGCTCGTGGCCCATGATCACCGTGTCGATGACGCTGAAGTCCTCGTAGGCGAACTGGTCCTGGCGCAGCTTGCCCAGGCGGGTGTTGGGCTCGAGCATCACCTGCCCGCCGGAAGGCTCCAGATCGCCACCCAGAATCTTCATGAAGGTCGACTTGCCGCAACCATTGGCGCCGATCAGGCCATAACGATTGCCGTTGTTGAACTTGACCGAGACGTTTTCGAACAGCGGCTTGGCACCGAATTGCATGGTGATGTTGGCGGTAGAGATCAAGAGCTTATCCTGCGGGGCTTTCAGAGGGGTGATTCAGGCTCAACGAAGGGTTTGGGCCTATTTTGGGCCCAATTCTAACATACAAGCCCCTCATGCCCCCCTCCTTTCGGCGTTCTGCCGCACTCCACTCCCCATCGCTCAGCTCGAACAAGTAACCCAACTCAGCCGGCTCGCAACGGGTGATCACCCGTTCACCTGCGGCCCCGGCCTTGCCGACCCGCTGGCTGGCCGTCGAGTCGCGGCTGTCCAGCCGCTCCACGTGGAAGCCTCGGAACTGGCTATCCATGCTGACGAAGAGCCGATTTTCCGGCAGGCCTAACATCTGACCTTCCAAAGCTGGTCTATCCGCGTCGTATAGGATGGGCTCATCATGTCCTGCCTCATTCCCCAGTCGGGCGATGCCGGCACGCTGGCCGTTCGTACCGTCCCCCTCCCCCAGCGTTCATTGATGGTATCCACCACACTCATCAGTCGGTCACACGCCACCGACTGCTTCGACGCGAACAACGCCTCTGAAAACGCTCCAGGCTGTCTCACATCCATCAGCAGCACCTCCGCCTTGCTGTACCGGCAGCCTTGCCTGTAAAGGCGGTCGACCGCTTCCGTGGCCAGGCTCGTCATCAGCAACGTGTCGCAGGTCGGGTACGGCAGCTCCACCAGCACGCCCTGAGCATGATGCACCTCGTCCGGATTGAACAGGCCGGTACGGATACTCACGCGCATGCGCTTGCACACCGAGCCCTGCGCCCGCAGCTTCTCGGCAGCGCGTGCGACATAGGTGGCCACGGCCTGCTTGATCGGCGCCAGCGCCTCCAGGCGTCGGCCGAACATTCGGCTGCAGCAGATCTCTTGCTTCGGCGGCTCGGCCTCATCCAGCTCAAGGCATGGCGTGCCGGTCAGCTCGCGGGCGGTCTTCTCGATGACCACGCTGAATGTCTGGCGTAGCGTCCTGGCGTCGGCCCGAGCAAGGTCCATGGCGCTGTGGATGCCCATGCCCTGCAGGTGCGCCGTCATGCGCCTACCGATGCCCCACACCTCGTCGACCGCGGTGTTGCGCAGCACCCAGTCACGCTTGAAGGGATCGCAGATGTCGACCACGCCGCCGGTGTGCGACCGCAATCGTTTGGCGGTGTGGTTCGCCAGCTTGGCCAGGGTCTTGGTCGGCGCAATGCCGACACTCACGGGAATGCCGGTGCACTGGAGCACCCGCGCCCGCACACGGTGGCCGAACCGAGTCAGGTCCTCGGTGATGCCCGTCAGGTCGGCGAAGCATTCATCGATGCTGTAGACCTCGGTGGCAGGTACCATGGCCTCGATGGTGCACATGACCCGCTCGCTCATGTCGCCGTACAGCGCATAGTTGCTGCTGAACGCGATGATGCCGTGCTTGCGCAGCTTCGACTTGGCCTGAAAGAACGGCTCGCCCATCTTCACGTAGGGCTTGGCCTCGGAAGACCGGGCGATGACGCATCCGTCGTTGTTGCTCAGCACCACGATGGGCACCTTGGCCAGGTCGGGCCGGAAAACGCGCTCGCAGCTTGCATAGAACGCGTTGCAGTCGATGAGCGCGAAGACCTGATCACTGCGCATGATCGCGCACGCTATAGCGCACCACGCCCCAGATCACCAGCTCGTCGCCTTCCAGAATGTAGCGGTCGGCATAGGCTGGATTCTCGGATTTCAGCACCACGACCCCATCGCGACGGTACAGACGCTTGCACACCGGCTCGCTGTTCACCGCCGCGATGACGATGTCGTCGTGCTCGGCTTCACGGCCACGGTCGACGATCACCAAGTCGCCGGAGTAGATGCCCGCGCCCTGCATACTGTCCCCCTCGACCTTCACCAGGTAGACGTGGGGGGCACGGAGGGCGAACAGCTCGTCCAGCGATATGTGACCTTCCAGGTGATCGGCCGCCGGCGATGGGAAACCGGCCGGTACCTGGAAGGAATAGAGAGGCAGTGTGGCGGTGCCGCCGGTTGGCGTACCCAGGAAGGAAATGGTCATGGTGAAAGTCCGGTGGATATTCTGTATGCATGTACAGTAAATATCGCGATGGACGTTCGGTCAATTGCGCGCGAGATAACTTTGGACGAACGAACCCGTCAAGGCGGTGCACTGACCGTGTCGACGGCGGCGCCTGAATCAAGCCGTACCGCTCTAGCGCGCCTGTTTCCCGTGCTGCGGCAGGCTAAAAAAGTCGGCCAGGCACGGCAGGCGCCCAGGGCATGATCACCGGCTCGCCTGTGACCCGACCGTGTCGATCCTAGGGAGGGGCGTCGAAGGCTGCGCCTCTATTTCTTCTTCCTGGGCCTGGGGCTGACGGACCAGTACATACAAGCAGCAGACGATCAACGCGGCGCCTACCCAGCCGAGCGCAGGCAGGCGTTCCCCGACGATCACCACGGCCAGCGCCGCCGCAACCACCGGCTCGATCAAAGAAAGTGTCGTAGCGGTGCTGGCGGTAATGCGGGAAAGGCCGATGCCGAACAGGATGTAACCCAGGAACATCGGCACCAGAATCATGTAGAGCCCCACCATGGCGTTATTCCAGCTTTGTAACAGGCTCGCGCCGGTCACCAGCAGCACGGGTATAAGCAGTAAACCACCCAGGCCGAATGTCGCGCCCATCGCTGCGCTGGACGAAATGTCCTTGCGCATCAGTCGGTGGGCCGTCCACGAATACAGCGCATAGGTCACGCCTGCCACCAACCCTAGCAACACACCCGACACGCTTTGCAGCAGTGACGCATGCACGGATGAATCCGCGTGGCCCCGCGCCTTGGCGATGCATAACAGCAGCGTGCCGATCGATCCCAACGTTGCGCCTATCATCCATCGAACAGTCAATGGCTTGCCATCGAACACCCGCTCGATGATCGTGCTAAGCAACGGCGCCGAGCCTATCGTGATCACCGTGCCAATGGTCACGCCTGCCAGGCGCATGGAGCTGTAGAACGCCAGCGGATAGATCGCCACGGCGATGGCGCCCATCAGCACCAACCTCCAATGCTCGCGCAACCGACTCCGATCAATCGCTATCGTGCGCAGCGCCAAGAGCATTTGCAGTAAACCGCCGATGCCCATCGCGACCGCACCAATGGCCAGTGGACTGACGTGCGGTGCGAAGGTGGCGGCAGTACCGGTGGTGTCCCATAACACTGAGGCGCCCAGGACGCAAAAGACCCCAAAAAACCGGCCGCGGGCTTGCGAGGACGCGGCAGCGGTCATAGCGCCTCCAGTAATGACACGGTAATCAGGCGCGCCTGCTGCACGCGGGAATCGTTGCCTTCAAGTCCCGCACGCGACATTGCCCCTTCCAGCAGAAACGAAAGGTGCGCGGCAGTCTGCCTGACAACGTCGGGGCGCCCAGGCAAGCGTTCGGTCAGGTGCATGACCAGCAATTGCTCGACTTCTTCCTTGTGCCGCCTGACGGCGTCACGACCTGCATCGCCCACCGGTAATTCGGCAGCCGCGTTCAGCAGACCGCAGCCGCGAAAGCCTCTCTCATAAGCGAAATTGGCGTGATCGGCATAGGCATCGAAGATCGCCAACACGCGGGCCTGGGCCGTGGTGGCGTGGCTCACGCGCTTTTCGTATAGCGCCAACCACTCGGCGTGCCTTGCCTCGATAAACGCCGCGACCAGTTCGGCCTTGGATGTGAAGTTGTTGTACAGGCTCATTCTCGCCACACCCGCCTTCGCCGTCAGGGTGTCGATCCCTGTCGCAGTGATGCCGTCGTTATAGAAAAGCACTGCAGCCGCGTCGAGAAGACGGTCTTTTGCGGCCTTGTTCTTGGCGTTGGGCACGGGGGAAGCCTCCAAAATTAGGTAGGTCAGTCTACCTAGTTAGGAGGGCTGATGCACCCCCATTGGAGTGATCACGCTTTCTTGCCGGGCAGGTGGTCCTGCTGCGTCGCGGCTGATGTGCGCGAACGCCTCACCGGGCAGCGATCAGCTGCCACTGCAAGGCGCCGCAGGACAGGCCACGGGTCAGCCTCTCCCGCAGCCGCCCTGGTGCGTCAGAGCCTGAACTGGGCGACCTGCCTGTCCAACGCATGCGCCAGTTGCTCGATGTTGGCCGCGCCCTGCGCAGCCCCGCGGATGCGTTCGCTGCTCTCCTGTGCCATCTGGGCGATGCGCTCCACGCTGCGGGCAACGTCCTGGCTGGCTGCGGTCTGCTCGTTCAAGGCCATGGAAATCTGATCCACCACGCCGATGATGCGGCCCGAGCCACCGCGAATCTGCTCGATCGCGACGTTGGCCGACTGGGTCAGCTCCAGCCCCTGGTTGACCTGCTCGACCCCCACGTCCATCTGGCTGACGGCCTCCTGGGCGCTGGACTGGATCTTGCCGATCATGTCGCCGATCTCCGACGTCGAAGTCCCCGTGCGCTGGGCGAGCAGGCGCACTTCGTCCGCCACCACCGCAAAGCCACGCCCCTGTTCACCGGCACGGGCCGCTTCGATGGCTGCGTTCAGGGCCAGCAGGTTGGTCTGCTCGGCGATCGCGCTGATCACGTTGACGACCGAGGTGATCTGCTCGATGTGCCGCCCCAATTCGCCAATCTGCTGCGCCGAATGCTGCACGGTGCCGGCGATGCGGCTCATGCTGTGGAGGGTGTTCTGGATCACCGCGCCGCCATCGGTGGACAGCTTGCCGGAATCGGTGGAAATCGCATGCGCCTCGTTGGCGCTGGTGGCCACATGGCCGATGCTGACGGTCAACTCTTCCACCGTGGCCGCCATGGACGAGGCCGAGTGCGACTGTTCGTGGGCCGATGCCGTCAGCGCCTCGGAGGTATGGGCGATCTCGCGGGCGGATTCGAGCAATTGCTGGGCGCCGCCCTTGATGTCGGTGATCATCGCGCGCAGGCGTGTCTGCATGCCTGCGAAGGCCTTCATCAGACGGCCGATTTCGTCGCCTGCCTGCGTATCGATGTGGCCATCGAGCCGGCCTGCAGCGATGCCGTCGGCGACCGCGATGGCCGCGTTCAGCCGCTTGCGGATGGAGGAAGAGAGGCCGATGGCGATGGCCAGCGCCAGCAATGCCGCCACGGCGCCACCTACCAGCAGGCTGAGGTTGGCGACGTTGGTCGCCCTCTCCATCGCATCCGTGCGGGCCGTCAGCAGCTTGGTCTCATCGGCCTGCATCTCGACGATGAGCGCGCGCATCCGGTCCATCTTGACCTTGTCCTGACGCGCGATGATGCGTTGAACGACCGCTTCCAGGGTCGCCCGACCCGCCACGACGTCACGGCGCAGGGCCAACGTCGCGTCGATGTCTTCGCTCATCCAGCGTTGTTGCGTGGCCTTGATCTCGTCCAGGCGCTTCTGCTGGACCGGATTGTCCGAGGTAAGCGTCTTGAGCTCGCTCCAGGTGTCCTCGAACGCGGCCTTGCCAGAGACCAGCGGCTGCAGGAAGTCGTCCTGACCGCTCAAGGCGAAGCCGCGCATGCCCGTCTCGACGTTGGTCAGGCTGATCAACAGGGTGGCGGCGCCATCGAGCACCTTGTAGGTGTGGATGTTCCAGCGCGTGGTGTCGTTGATCTCGCCAAAACCGTTGCGGGCGATGCCGATCAGGATGCAGATGATCAGGATGATGATGCCAAAGCCGGCACCGAGTGTCTGGGCGATAGTACGTTTTGCAAGCATGAGTAACCCATACGAATTGGAGATCTTGCAGGGTTATCGTAGGGTCGTTGCCAAACTTGAATACGGGGGTAACCGCGCCGACGAATCGCGGATTCGCCTGCAAACCCTTGCCTGCAGGGCGACCGGTTCAACGCACGGCACCGACCAGCAGGTGCTCCCACGCGCGAGCCTTCACCTGCCCGAGCAGACGCGCCCTGCCTGCGTCGGGCACGGCGACGAACAGTGCACTGGCGTAGGCACTGGAACGCTCCCCGCCCGGTACGTGCAGGTGTCGTTCCAGCTGGTCGATGCAGCCGCTGTGGGTGACCAGGACCAGGTTGTGCCCGGCGTGCTTGTGCGCGAGCGCGGCCTGGGCGAAGTCCTTGTCGCAGTCGCCCACCCACTCCTGCGTGGCGAGCGGCTGACCGAAGAGGAACTGGGCGGTCTGTCGGGTGCGGACTTCCGGGCTGCTCACGCGTTCGGTACCGTCTTGCGGCAACAGGGCCAGGCCTTTACCGACCTCGGTAGCCTGCTGGCTGCCCAGCACGGTGATGCCGTCCGGGTCGGCCAGGCACACGTGCTCGGAGCGGTCGCACCGTTCGGCATGGCGGACCAGCAGCACCACGTTGCCCAAGGCCCACTGCGCCGCGATGCCGCTGTCGCGCCACTGGACGGCGTCCTTTACGTCCAGCACGCGGGTCTGCGCGGCGTACCAGGCGGCAAGCGCGGCCAGCACGATCGACAGGCCGATCATGCCTTTCATCCACCTGCGGGTGTGAACCCGGTGTTTCAGTGAGGATTCGGGCAGCGTGGAAGATAGCAGGGTAACAGGTTGCATGGCGTCGCTCCGACACAGGGACACGGTGCGCGGCGACCAAGCCCGGCACCCTTTGGATGGCGGCACTCTAGGCAGCGCTGCATGGGGCATGGGTGAAGCGCATGTGAAAAAAACCTGAACGGCGCCGGCGATGCGGCCGGCTCGTGGATGCCGGTCGCGCAAGGCGAAATACAGGGCCAGCAGGGCAAAGCCGGTGCAGGCATGCCCGCCAGGCCAGCAGCGGCCCGGCTTGGCCGAATCCACACGTTCTCCCAACAACGGCACGTAGGGCTCGCTGGCGCCAAAGTCCTGCAGGCTCCAGGGACACTGCACGTCGGTCACCCCTTTGAGCGGGGTGACGATACCGGTGCACAGCCCGATCGTCAGCACGGTGTAGGCCAGGGTCTTCGCCACGCACGGCACGCCGATGGCCAGGCGAAAAGCGAAAGGCCTTGAGGCCGCGTGGAGGGAACGTGATTCAGCGGCCATTCACCCGACGCCAGACACCGTGAAAGCCGCCGTTCACCGGGCACGGGCTTTCACGAATAGTTAACGTTTTGTCGACACAACCGCGACCGCCCAGGCCTTCAAATGCGTCGCGGCGCGCCGCCGCGCCTGCCCACCGTCCCTGTTCGATCGTGGCCTTTAGGAACGCGCCTGCATGAACCTGCTGATCGTTGAAGACAACCGTGACATCCATGACAACCTCGTCGACTTTTTCGAACTCCGCGGCCATGCCGTCACCGGCGCCCGGGACGGCCTGACCGGCCTGCACCTGGCCGAGACCGGGCGTTTCGACGCGATCATTCTCGACATCATGCTGCCGGGCATCGATGGCAATGACATCTGCCAGCTGTTGCGCCAGCGCGCCCACAGCGCGGCGGCCATCATCATGCTGACCGCCCGCGACGAGCTGGAGGACCGGCTCAAGGGGTTCGGCGTGGGCGCCGACGACTACGTGGTCAAGCCCTTCGCCATGGCCGAGATCCTGGCGCGGCTCGAGGCCATCGTGTCCCGACGCCACGGGCAGCGCGGCCGCACCCTCACCCTGCTGGACCTGGAGCTGGACCTCGACACGCTGCAGGTGCGCCGAGGCGACACGCCGATCAAGCTCAGCTCCGCCAACCTGAAGATCCTGGAAGTGCTGATGCGCAGCAGCCCGGCCCTGGTCAAGCGCAAGACCCTGGAGCAGCTGCTGTGGGGCTCGACCGACCATGACAAGAACGTCGACAGTATTCGCAGCCATATTCACCAGATCCGACAAGCCGTGGACAAACCCTTCGGCACCAAGCTGCTGCACACCCTGCGCGGCGATGGTTACCGGATGTGCAGCCTGGAGCCGTGAGCCACAAGCGCCGGCAGCCTGCGCCGCCCAAGCTGCCACGAATGGCGTGGGGCCATGAAAATTCCTCGCCTGGCCTTGGAGCGCACGGCCGCTGAGCGGGTAGCGGACGTTCGTCGGAAGGCGGGATTCATCGCTCGGCGCCCAGTGGCAGGTTGGGAGCCAGCCGAGCTATGATTAGGCCATCACTGGAGTGGCTCGATGAAGCGATGGATTGTCTGTGTGCTGGCGGCGGCACTGTGTGGCTGCGGCACCGTACGGACCCTGTCCAATGAGTCGAAGTCCGTCGACGACCTGGCGCAGTACGACAGCTATTGCCACTCCCTGCCGCGTGCTTACAGCGGCGTGGCGTACCAGTACTGCACGCTGAACGGGCCGGTCAGGCCTGGCGAGCACTGGGCGCCCTATCCGGTCGAGGTGGACATGGCCGTGTCGGGCGTCGTCGATACGCTCCTGCTGCCCTACACCGGTTACCAACAATACACGCGCGGGAACCTGCCGATCCGGCGTCTGCGCTACTGAGCCTCGCTGGCCTCCTACCCTTCTCGATGTTCGACTGCTTACGGATAACGTTCAATGAGCGCTACTGCAGATACCCTTGCCCCTACGTTGTTGTCGCTGCGTATACCGACGGTGGTCGATCTTGGGTCAGGGAAGGCAGGCCTGACGGTGTCGGGGAAGGCGTCCGATGACAAGTCGGGTATCAAGAACGTAGTGATCTATTTTGATAAAGAGATTGTCTATTCGTTTACTTCCACTGACGCATCGACCAATAAGTACAATTTTTTGGTCCACGGCGGCTATAGCGATACTTGGTCAGACGGCGCATCGTCAGAAACGTGGTTCATTGCTCCTACCAATGCGTCAGGAAACTACAACGTTACCCGCGTTCAAGTCGAAGACCTTCAAGGAAACTCCCGGACGTATGAGTCGAGTGAACTTGCCAAACTGGGCATAAGCACCAGCGTTCATTTCGTCAACTCAACACCTGACACAACGCTACCACAGTTGAAATCCCTCAACATCCCGAAGGTCGTAGACCTGTCTTCGGGAAAAGCCGCCTTGACCATCTCTGGCTCAGCCACAGACAATTTGGCAGGTGTGAAGCAGGTCGTCACATACTTCGACAGAGACATCACGTACTCTTTCACACCTACGGACACCTCCACCAACAATTATAACTTCTTGGTGCACGGCGGCTACAGCAACTCCTGGTCAGATGGCAAATCGGCTGACACATGGTTCATCGCTTCGACCAATGCGTCTGGGACCTATCATGTGACCCGCGTTAGCGTTGAAGACCTGCAGGGCAACATCCGCACTTACAATCCAAGCGAGCTTGCAAAGTTAGGCGTCAATACCAGCATTGACTTTGTCAACTCAGCCCCTGACATTACGCCGCCCCAATTGAATTCGCTGGATATACCTACGCTTATCGATCTGTCTTCAGGAAAGGCTGCGCTGACCGTGTCCGGAGCAGCGTCTGACGACTTGGCAGGTGTGAAGCAACTTGTCATCTATTTTGATAAAGATTTTACCTACTCATTTTCAGCCGATGACCGCTCGACCAACAAGTACAATTTCTTGGTCCATGGCGGATATAGCGACTCTTGGTCAGATGACGTGTCTTCCGATACATGGTTCATCGCCCCGACCAACCTCCCTGGCACCTATAACATTACCAGCGTCCAAGTCGAAGACCTCCAAGGCAACATCCGCACCTACTCCCCGAGCGAACTGACCGCCCTGGGCATCAACACCAGCATCCTGATGAGTGCCGGCAAGAAGGTGCTGACCGCAGGCAACGACACCTTCACCGGCACCGGCGCCGACGACTGGGTCGAAGGTGGCGCGGGCAATGACGTGCTCAAGGGCATGGGGGGCCGGGACCGGCTGGAGGGCGGCGATGGCAACGACATCCTCGACGGCGGTGCGGGTGCCGACACGCTGATCGGCGGGATGGGCAACGACACCTACTCCGTCGACTCGGTCGATGACGTCGTCCTGGAAACCTCGGCCGAGGGTGGCATCGATACGGTCATCTCCAGCGTGACCCGTACCTTGGGCGAGTACCAGGAAAACCTGACCTTGTCCGGCAAGGCTCACCTCAATGCCACCGGCAACGCCCTGGCCAACACGTTGACCGGCAACGACGGCAACAACGTGCTCGAGGGCGGCGCGGGCGCCGACACGATGATCGGCGGCCTGGGCAACGACACCTACTACGTCGACTCGGTCAACGACACGGTCATCGAGACCTCGGCCAAGGGCGGCATCGACACGGTCGTCTCCAGCGTGACCCGTACCCTGGGTGAGTACCAGGAAAACCTGACCCTGTCCGGCAACGCCCACCTCAACGGCACCGGCAACGCCCTGGCCAACACCCTGACCGGCAACGACGGCAACAACGTGCTCAACGGCGGCGCGGGTGCCGATACGATGATCGGCGGACTGGGCAACGACATCTACTATGTCGACTCGGCCAACGACAAGATCATCGAGACCGCGGCCAACGGTGGCATCGACACGGTCATCTCCAGTGTGACGCGTACCTTGGGCGACTATCAGGAAAACCTGACCCTGTCCGGCAACGCCCACCTCAATGGCACCGGCAATGCCCTGGCCAACACCCTGACCGGCAACGCCGGCAACAACGTGCTCAACGGCGGCGCGGGTGCCGACACGATGATCGGCGGGATGGGCAACGATACCTACTATGTCGACTCGGCCAACGACAAGGTCATCGAGACCGCAGCCAACGGTGGTATCGACACGGTCATCGCCAGCGTGACCCGCACCCTGGGTGAGTACCAGGAGAATCTGATCCTGTCCGGCACGTCCGCGATCAACGGGACGGGCAACGCGCTGGCCAACACGCTGACGGGCAACGCGGCGAACAACGTCCTCACCGGCGGCGCCGGCAACGACACCCTGATCGGCGGTGCCGGCAATGACCGCCTGGTCGGTGGGCTGGGCAAGGACACCCTGACCGGCGGCACCGGCAAGGACACCTTCGTGTTCACCACGCTCAACGACATGGGGCTGACACGTGCCACGTGGGACGTCATCACCGATTTCAAGCGCGGCGAGGACAAGCTCGACCTGGGGGCGCTTGACGCCAACACCGCGACAGCGGCCAACGAGGCGTTCCATACCTTCATCCAGGGCACGACGGCGTTCACCACCGCCGGGCAGCTGAAGTTCCAGGACGGCGTCTTGTACGGCAACATCGATGCGGACAGCGCACCGGAGTTCGTCATCCAGATGGTGGGCGTCACCGGCCTGACGGCCGCAGACTTCGTGCTCTAGTCGACGCAGGGCGGCGTACGGACCCGGGGTCCGTAACTGCCCTTCCTCGAACGCCTGGGAGGATCATGTTCAGCACGCTCGTGTTCAACGGCCAGCCCCTGCCATCCGAGACCCCCGATGTGCGCGTGCCGTGGTGGAGCGTCACCAAGACCGTACTCGCCGCGACGGCGCTGTCCCTGGTACGTGATGGCCTGACGACGCTGGACGCGCCGGTTGCAGGGTGGCCGTTCACCTTGCGTCAGCTGCTGCGGCACGAGGCAGGGCTGGCCGATTACGGTGAACTGCCCGCGTATCATGCGGCGGTCGCCCAGGGCGAATCGGCCTGGCCCGTCACCGACATGCTGCAGCGGCTGGAGGGCTCGCGCCTCAGGTACACCCCCGGTACGCACTGGCGGTACTCGAACGTCGGCTATTGGCACGTCGGCACGCTCATCGAACAGCTGACAGGGCTGCCGCTCGAGGACGCGGTGAGCCAGCGCGTCCTGCATCCCCTGGGTCTATCGGGTGTGCGCTTTGCCAAGACGCGCGACGACGTGGGCCCGGATTGCCTGGGCCTGCGTCCGCACTACGACCCTGCCTGGGTCTACCATGGCCTGTTGATCGGGCCGCTGTCGCAGGCCGCGCTTCTGCTGGATCGCCTGCTGGCGGGTGATCTGCTGTCGGCGGACCTGCTTGGGGCGCTGCAGGACGCGCGGACACTGGGCGGTCCCTTGCCGGGGCGACCTTGGGTCGTGCCGGGCTATGGGCTCGGCGTGATGCACGGAATGATCGCCGAGGGCCGCTCGCTCTGCGGGCACACGGGGTGCGGGCCGGACAGTGTCATCGCCGTCTACTGGGTCCGTGAGGGCGCGGCTTCAGCCTGCTGCGCCGTGTTCGGGCTGGAGGTGGCCGAAGGCGCCGTGGAAACGGAGGTGGTTGGACGCCTGGCGACAGCGCTGCCGACGTGACGGAACAGGTGTCCATGAAGCGTTCATGCTGCCCTGAGCGGTAAAGACTGCCCCTGACGCTACTGTGGCGTTTCAGCGCCCGACGCCGCCGGCTTGAAACCCAGGCTGCGCATCAGGTCGTGTGCGGTGTCGAAGAACAGCTGCCTGAAGCTTTCGGCGGATTCTTCGGTCAGGCGGCCGGCCGGCCCGGAAATGACCAGCGCCCCCATGAGTTCCTGTTGCGCGCCGTAGATCGGCAAGGCCATGGACGCGGCATGGGGGTCGGTGGCACCCTTGGAGTAGTAAGGCTTCTGCACGGCGATGCCCACCTCGTAAGGGGCGCGCAAGGCCTGCGCTCCGGCCGCCTCGTCCATGGGGCGCATGTCGCCGGGCTGCAGGTTCAGGCGCAGCCGGTGCGAGGAATTGACCCGGTACTGGCACATCCGGTAGGCGCCGTGGCGCACGTAGAAGGACGCGGTTTCGCCGGTCTGCTCGGCCAGGAGGTGCAGGCGCGGCATGACGTGACGCTCCAGGTCCAGCGCTTCCTGGTAGACCGCGTTCAGGCGCATGACTTCGCTGGCCAACTGGTAACGACCATCGGCCATGCGGGTGATGAAGCCGTGGTTTTCCAGGGAGACCATCAAGCGCATGATCGTACTCTTGATCAGCCCGGTCCGCTCGACCAGCTCGACCAGGCTCAGCGCCGCATCGCCTATCTGGAAGGCGGTCAACACGGTCAGGACCCGGTCCGCCGACGCCACCCCATTCACCGCTGGGCGCGGCCGCGCTTTCACCATGTGCAACACCTCATCGCAGGGAGGCCCTGGGCGAAGGCCACAGGGCAAAGGACGCCATTATCCGCCAACGGTCGGCGCACGCCAACGTCAGCCGTTCGCAGGTTCGGTCTCTGCTGTGGATGTCCGCCCGCGCAGACCGTACTGGCCCAGCAGGCCGACGACCAGCACGCCGCCCGCGATGCCCAGGGTCACCGAAGCGCCCCAGCGGGCGGCGATGAGCCCGGCCGCCATGCCGCCCAGGGCTTCGAAGCCGAAGCGCACGGCGATGTAGAAGGCGATCACACGGCCGCGCAGGTGGCTCGGCGCCCCGCTCTGCAACTGCATGTTGGTGCTGACATTGCTCAGGGTGATGCCGAACCCGAGCACGGCCAGGGCCACCAACGCGCCGGGCAGCAGACTGGAGCACCCCAAGAGCCCCAGGGCGAGCGCGCACAGCACGGCACCGGCGTCGGTGAAGCGGCGCAGCCGCGACACCGTACCGGCCAAGGCCAGCACCAGGGTGGCGACGAAGGCGCCCGCCCCCGCCGCGCCCCACAACCAGCCCAGCACCTGCGCGTCTCCGTCGAAGACCGACTTGGCCAACACCGGCAGCAACGCGGCGTAGCAGGACGCCAGCAGGTTGACCAGGATCACGTTGACCAGCAGCTGGCGTACGTGGCGGGTACGCCACAGGTAGACCAGCCCCTCGCGCAGCACATGCGCCGTGGAACCGGTGGCCTTCGGATCGGCCACCGCACGTACCGTGAACAGCCCACCCAGCAGGGCCAGGAAGGCGAACGCGGTCAGGGCGAAGCAGGCCGCCTCGCCTGCCGTGGCGATCAGCACGCCGGCCAAGGGCGGCCCGACGAAGCGCGCGGCGTTGATCAGCATGGCGTTGAGTGCCAAGGCATTGGGCAGGTCGGCGGGGTCTTCGACGAAACGGGCGATCAACGCTTGGCGCAGCGGCGTCTCCAGAGCATTGAGCACACCCAGCAGCAGGGCCATGCCGGCCAGGAACGGGCCGTCGCTCCAGCCGGCCCAGGTGACGCCGGCCAACGCCAGCGATTGCGCCACCAGGATCGACTGCACGCCGATCAACAGGCGACGTTTGTCGTGCCGGTCGATCCAGGCCCCGGCCAGCGGGCCGATGAGCAGCTGCGGGGCCAGGGACAGGAAGGTGATCAGCCCCAGCAACGCCGCCGAGCCGGTCAGGTGATAGGCCAGCCAGGACAGCGCCACCTGCTGCACCCATTTGCCCAACGTGGAGATGCCCTGGCTGGCGAAGTAGATCTGGAAATTGCGGTGGGCGAGCGCCCGCAGGGCCTGGGGCCAACGCGAGCGCTGGGACGACGATGAACCGGACACGTGTGTGACATCCTCATGGAGCCCACGGCCAGCACCGACGCATCACCTCCCAGTGCGCCTCATCCCAAGGCGCACGGTACGTGACGATCAGCCTGGCAGCAGGCAGCCTTTCTTCTTCAAGGACTCCAGGACCCAGGAGCGGTCGTTGGTGCCTTGGGCAATGTGTTGCATCTGTGCGGTTTCGGCAGCGTGCTTGGCAGTCGCGGCCGCGTAGACGGTCGCGACGTGCGCATAAGGCACGCACAGCAGGCCGTCATCGTCACCGATCACCAGGTCGCCGGGCTCGATCACCATACCATCGATGGCGATCGGCACGTTGATCTCGCCGGGGCCGTCCTTGTAAGGCCCCCGGTGCGACACGCCTGCGGCGAACAGCGGGAAATCGCCGGCCCCAAGGGTGGCCGAGTCGCGGATCGCACCGTTGATGACGATGCCCGCCACGCCACGCTTGATCGCGTAGGCCACCATCATCTCGCCGATCAGCGCGTTGCTCAGGTCGCCGCCGGCATCGACCACGATCACGTCGCCCGGTCGGGCGATGTCGATCGCGTGATGCAGCATCAGGTTGTCCCCCGGGCGGGCCTTGACGGTCAGGGCCGGGCCGCAGAGCACGCCTTCCCGGTGCATGGGCCGCAGGCGTGCGCCCCCGGCCGTCATGCGGTGCATCGAATCGCTCACGTTGGCGACGGGAACCTCACGGAACCGCGACACCCATTCCTCTCCGACGGTGCGCGTGCGATCCAGCACCTGAAAGCCAATGCTCATATGACATACCTCTTGTGGTGTTATTCGATGTCACCGGCAGCTGCCGATCTATTTTTAGAATGTCATTTCATAATTTCTCTGGCAATGTCTTTTTTATTTCTTTTGAAGAAGGTGTTTCACCCCACATTTTATTTTCTTGCAACGTCATTTCATTATGATAGGGTTCCTATCAAGCCATCATCGAATGGCGGATCGCGCTGCACGCGCCTTACAAGAACAAGGTATCCCCATGTCCCGAACCCTTCTGCTGACCGGCCCCGCGCTCGCTGACGAAGCCATGGCCCTCGCCGCCGAGCACGGCATCCGGGTCGTTCCGACCACGCCCTACCTGCCGGCCGACGCGCTGGAAGCGATCATTCGCGCCGAACAGCCCGACGCGATCGTGGTGCGCCAGGGTGCACTCACCCGCGCCATGATCGAGGCGTCGGACGCGCTGAGGGTGATCGCCAAGCATGGCGTGGGCTACAACACCATCGACCTCCAGGCCGCTGCCGACCGTGGCATTCCGGTGACGATCGCCGTTGGCGCCAACGCCCAGTCGGTGGCCGAGCTGGCCTTCGCCCTGATGTTCAGCGTGGCGCGCCAGACCGCGCACCTCGACGCCCGCGTGCGCCAGGGGCACTGGGACAAGGCCTCGGCCAATGGCATCGAGCTGGCCGGAAAGACCCTGGGTCTGGTCGGCCTGGGTTCGATCGGCAGTCTCCTGATGGACCTGGTGGCGCCGCTGCGCATGCAGGTCAAGGTGTTCGACCCCTACCTGCAGCAATTGCCCGAGCGTCCCCATGTGCAGCGCGAAACGGATATCGACCGCCTGCTGGCCGACAGCGATATCATCAGCCTGCACTGCCCGCTGACCGACACCAACCACCACCTGATCGGCGCGGCGCAGTTCGACCGCATGCGCCCTGGCGCGATCCTGATCAACACCGCCCGCGGCGAACTGGTCGACACCCAGGCCCTGGTGACCGCACTCGAGACCCGGCGCATCGCCGGGGCCGGCCTGGACACGTTCAGCCCCGAGCCACCCCCTGCCGACAGCCCACTGTGGCGCCTGCCGAACCTGGTCGCCACGCCACACGTGGGCGCCAACACCACCGAGTCCCGCGACCGTGTGGGCCTGGTGGCGGTGCGACAGGTCCTCGATGCCTGGGCAGGTACGGCGCTGGATCCGCGCTGTGTGGTCAACCGCCACCTGTTCGCCAGCTGACCGCTTCCCCACCCGTGCCCGCTGGCAAGGCGAGGCACGTTCACGACGTTTGGCTCCAGAAAAACAACAATTGGAGAGCACCATGACTTCCACCCCCTCCCTGCCGGACGAGCTCGAACGCAGCACCATGCGGCGCGTCGCCTGGCGCCTGCTGCCGTTCCTGATCCTCTGCTACCTGATCGCGATCATCGACCGCGGCAACATCGGCATGGCGTCGTTGCAGATGAACGAAGACCTGCAGCTCACGGCCAAGGTGTTCGGTTTTGCCAGCAGCCTGTTTTTCTTCGCCTACTTCCTGGTCGAGGTGCCCAGCAACCTGGCCATGCAGCGCTACGGTGCGCGGATCTGGATCGCCCGGATCATGATCACCTGGGGCCTGATTTCCGCCGGCACCGCCTTCGTGCAGGGCGCCCACTCGCTGTACGTGATGCGCTTTCTGCTCGGCGCCGCCGAAGCCGGGTTCTTTCCCGGCGTGCTGCTGTACCTCACCTACTGGCTGCCGTCGGCCTACCGGGCGCGCATGGTGGCGCTGTTCATGGTGGCGATCCCGGCGGCCAACTTCATCGGCTCGCCCCTGTCAGGGCTGCTGTTGAGCCTGGATGGCTGGATGGGCATGCGCGGCTGGCACTGGCTGTTCATCCTCGAAGGCATTCCGGCGGTCCTGCTGGGCATCGCCTGTCTGTTCGTGCTGACCGACCGCCCCGAGCAGGCCACCTGGCTGAGCGACGAGCAACGCGGCTGGCTCACCCAGCGTCTGGCACAGGAATCGGCGAAGAAGACCGCCATCGGCCACATCTCGTTGTGGAAGCTGCTGCGCCACAAGGACATCTGGATCCTGGCGCTGATCTACTCCGGCGCTTCCGCTGCGGGCAGCACCATGAGCGTGTGGGCACCGCAACTGCTCAAGACCTTCGGCCTGAGCGCCCTGGAGATCGGCCTGGTCAACGCCATCCCCTACGGCATCGCCTCGATCCTGATGATCGCCTGGGGCCGCAGCTCCGACCGTACCGGCGAGCGTCGCTGGCACACGGCGATGACCATGCTGCTGATCGCCGCTGGCCTGCTGATGACGCTGTTCACCACGTCCCTGCCGGCCACGGTGGTGATGCTGACCATGGTCCTGGTCGGGGCCTATTCGATGAAGGGCCCGTTCTGGGCGCTGGTGTCGGGTTGGCTGTCGTCCTCCACCGCGGCGGCCGGGTTGGCGGCCGTCGGGGCCATGGCCAACCTGATCGGGGGCGGTGTGATGGTCAACGTCTACGGCGCCATCCACGACGCCACCGGCAGCTATTCGCTGGCGCTGATGCCGCTGGCTGCGCTATGCACCCTGGCAGGCGTCGCGGTGCTGATCATCGGACGCAAGCGCCAGCGTGAACAGGCCGAGGCCGCTCACGTGGCTGGCGCCAAGTAGCGTCTGCTGCCCTGACTGCCATCGACGGTACTGGCACCTCGCCGTCGATAGCAGAAACGGGCTGCTCACTCGACGCTGGGCAAGCGCAGCTTGCGAATGCTCAGGCAATCGCGCTGCTGTTGTTCGAGCGAGGCACGGGTCTGTTGCAGGGCCGTGTCGGCGGCATCCTTGAGCAGTTGCCAATCCTGCTCGCCGATCAGGCCGCTGGCTTTCATTTCATCGGCGCGATCGATGAGGGTGGCGTGGTAATCGTCCGGCCAGTCCAGGCGGTAGCTGTCGTCCTCCAGCAGCAGGCGCCAGGCGGTGATGGCGTTTCGCAGAGTGATGTCGTTCATGGCTGTCTCCAGGATGGCTGGGTGCAAGCAACAGACTGCCATAGGTCTGGAGTGGTTGAATGGATTGCGTGGGGTGGCGACCAGTGGTGATCAGGCTATCGCATCAGCGAGTTCGATGGAGGCTGTGCGTTGGCAAAAGCCGCTATGTCGTGCTGTCAGTACGCGTTGGCCTGGTATAGGGAGGGGCTGATTTCATGGGCCCGCCGGGCCCAATCGCGGCACAGGGGCCGCTCACCCGTAGCTACGCCGCGGTGATGGATCGGTCGCCTCCTGAACACGCTTGCAACGCACTCTGCGCGTTCTCTGCTCACCAACGATGATGCGTCATCAGGAAATCCACAAACACCCGCACCCGCGCCGGCATCGCCGCGCCGCCGACGAAAACGGCATGGATGGGTTCCTGATCGCCTGGGTTCCAGGCTTCCAGCAGTGGCACGAGCACGCCACTGCGCAGGTCGTCGGCCACACTGAAGGCGCCTATACGGGCGATGCCGGCGCCTTCCCGGGCGAGCTGGGCCAACGCTTCGCCGCTGTTGCACTGGATGTTACCGGAGACCTTCAGGGAAAACGCCTGGCCGTCGCGCACGAAGGGCCAGTCCGGCTCGGCGCGGCGGAAGTTGAAGCGCAGGCAGTTGTGCTGCAGCAGGTCTTCAGGCGTGCGCGGGGTGCCATGGCGGGCCAGGTAGCCGGGCGAAGCCACCACCACCTGGCCGGTGACGCCCAGGTAGCGCGCGGTGAGCGGGCTGTCGGCCAACTGGCCGAAACGGATCGCCACATCGGCCTGCCCGGCCAGGATGTCGACCACCTCGTCGCCCAGGGCCAGGTCCACCACGATGTTCGGGTAGCGGGCGCTGAACGCCGCCACCAGCGGCACGATGGTCTTGCGGCCATGGCCGAGCGCGGCGCTGACCCTCAGTCGCCCTTGCGGCACGCCCTGGTCGGCGATGGCCTCCTCCACTTCGGCCAGGTCCGCCAGGATGCGCCGCGCGGCGCGCAGGTAGGCCTCGCCCTCGGCAGTCAGGGCGATGGCGCGGGTCGTGCGCAGCAGCAGGCGGGTGCCCAGACGCTGTTCGGTGCGCGCGAGGGAGCGACTGATGGCCGAGGGCGTCACGTGCAGCGCCCGTGCGGCCGCCGACAGGCTGCCTTCCTGTACCACACGGTCGAACACGACCATTTCTCCTGACCGTCCACCCAGGTCCATTCGTGCCTCCCACGCACAGGTGCATACCAAAATGACCGACTACCGGCATCGTGGGCGTTAGCTTAGCATTCGCCGCATAGATAAGGAGCTGTCCACATGCGTATCAACCCCCCTCTTCTGGCCTTGGCCACCGGTGCCTTCGGCATCGGCGTCACCGAGTTCGCGCCTATGGGCATGTTGCCCGGCATCGCCGCGGACCTGGGTGTCTCTATCCCGGCGGCCGGCCTGCTGATCAGTGCCTACGCGCTCGGCGTGCTGATCGGTGCGCCACTCATGACCCTGACCACGGGCCGCATTCCCCGCCGCTACCTGCTGATCGGCCTGATGGCCATCTTCACCCTGGGCAACGTGATGTCGGCCCTGGCGACCGACTACACCAGCCTGCTGATCGCCCGCGTGGTGACCTCGCTCAACCACGGCGCCTTTTTCGGCGTCGGGGCGTTGGTAGCCGCGAGCGTGGTGGCACCCGACAAACGGGCCGGGGCGGTGGCGGCCATGTTCATGGGGCTGACGCTGGCGACCATCGGCGGCGTGCCGCTGGCCACCTGGTTCGGTGAGCTGCTTGGTTGGCGCCAGGCGTTCTGGGGCATTTCCGGGCTGGGCGTGCTGACCATGGCCGCGCTCTGGTTCGCCCTGCCCAACGTGGCCCTGCCGCCCAGCGACGGCGTGCTGGCCGAGCTGCGCGTGCTGGGTCGTGGCCCGGTGCTGGCGGCGCTGGCACTGACCGTGGTCGGCTCGGGCGCCATGTTCACCGTATTTACCTACATCGCACCGATCCTGACCCGTGAGACCCAGGCCTCGACCCTGTTCGTCACGGCCATGCTGGTGCTGTTCGGGATCGGCCTGACCCTGGGCAACCTCTGGGGTGGCAAGGCGGCGGACCGCTCCATCGACCGGACATTGATCGCCTCGTTGAGCGTGCTGATCGTGGTGCTGCTGGCCTTCACCGTGCTGATGCGCTGGCCGCTGCCGGCCGCCGTGGCCATCCTGGTCTGGGGTGTCGCCAGCTTCGCCTTGGTGCCTCCGCTGCAGATGCGGGTGATGGAAGCGGCCAAGGACGCCCCCAACCTGGCCTCGGCCGTCAACATCGGCGCCTTCAACCTGGGCAATGCGGTGGGCGCTGCCCTGGGCGGTGCGGTGATCAAGGCCGGCTGGGGCTACCCGGCCATCTCGCTGGCCGGCGCGGGCGTGGCCGCCCTGGGCCTGGCGATGGTGCTGGCCTTCGCCTGGCACGGCAAGACCCGCCCGCGGCTGGCGACCGACGTTCAGCCGGACGTCACGCCGGGCTGACAGACCTTCGGGGCGTGGCGGGCAGGCGTGGGACTCTGCCCGAGCGGCATGTTCAGCCTGCTGCGCGGCCGATCCATTGCCGCCAGGCGGCGGCATTCATCCGGCCCAGGATGCGTGCACGGCCGGTGTCGGTGATCGAGACGAACAGCGCGCTGGCAACGACGCCGTAGCCTTCTCCGGCGAGCGCCAGCGAGTGCTTCAATGGATCACTGAGCGCGCCGTGCGGGTCTCCCGCCGCTGACGCGGGCGTTGCGAACACACCGTCATCGGCCGTGCACCAGGCCGGCGACGTGACCAGAAAATGCGCACGGCGCAGCGGCCTGCCGTGGACCGGACCGCCGTCGACGCGTCGAATGCTCAGCGTCGCCGATTCTGTTCTGCAAGACATGAAGACGCTCCTCGATGGCGAACCTGCACGCCAGCACCCCCCTCCTCCCTGACCCTCGACGCCGTCGATCACGCGCTGGCGGTGAACACACGACCTCTCATCCCTTCGCGCCTTCATGGCGTGCGTGACGACGGCCTCAAGGCCTGGCCCCACGCCTGGTCCTTGCCATGCCGCCAGGCCCGATCGGCTTCGCTGTCACGCGCCAGGCGTCGTTCGGTTTCGCTGTCGGCGCGCGCCTGGCACTGGCGAAACCCGTCGTCCCAGCCCAGGGCATAGGTCGGTTGCTGCAGGTAGGCCGGCACGTTCTTGCGAAAATCGTCCAGTTCGCCCGCCGCATGGCGGCCACTGGCGCAGCCATCGGTGAACCCGTCGACGAACGGCGGTGGATAGCCTTCGGCAAGCAGCCGTTCGGACATGCTCTGGCACCCGCCGATCAAGACCAGCGTCAGCAGGACGGCCATACCCCGACTGGGGAGGTACGGCCCTGGCGCCCCGACGTCACGTCGGGCGGTGCAATGCTTCATCACGTTTCTGGTCAAGGCTCACCTGCTCGCTCGGATCCCTGGGTTGGGTGACGCGAAGGTTAGGCGCCAGCCTCGTGAGAAGACGTCAACGCCATGTCAAAAAAACCGTGACGTGGATCAAGGAAATCAATGGTGACGATAGGCAACCCCTAAAGATCGCCAGGGGCAGGCCGAGTGTATGTAAAACGCCCAGGGTTCACGCCATGTCCTTACGCAAGCTCAACCTCGCCCCCCGCTCCATCCTCTGCTTCGGCTTCTTCTGCGTGATGATCATCGCGCTGGGGTTGATCGCCCTCAAGCAGGCCTCGAGCCTGAACGATTCCGAAAAGTTCGTGGAAACCAACGTGCTGCCCAGCATCGCCTTGCTGGGCACGATCGACCGGGAGTTCGTCAGCATCCGCGGCGACAACGCCCGGTTGCGCAACCCTGTCGAACCTGAAAGCCGCAAGGCCCAGGCACTGGCGGACGTGCGCAAGGCCCGCGCCAACGTGGTCGAGCTGCTGGCACAACTGGAGCGTTTCATCGTCACGCCGGCCGGCAAGCAGCAGTTCGGCGAGATGTCGCAGCACTTCACCACCTACGAACACTCTCAGGATCAGTATCTTGCCTTGATCGCCGCTGGCAGCCTGGACGAAGCCGTCACCCTGGCCAGCGGCCCGATGAAGCAGGCCGCCGACACCGTGGCCGACGACATCAAGGACCTGATCCAGCTGAACAACGACAAGGCCAGGAAGGCCGGTGAAGACGCCACCCGTACCTACGAGCAGGCCACCTTCATCGTCATCGCGTTCATCCTGGTCGGCACGCTGGCAGCCATCGTGCTCGCCCTGCTCTACACCCGCAGCCTCACCGCGCCGATCAGCCAGTCGCTGGCCATCGCCGAGCGCATCGCGGCCAACGACCTGAGCGAAGTCATCGAGGCCCAGGGGCATGACGAAGTGGCCCGGCTCATCCAGGCACTGAAGGCCATGCAACAAGGCCTGCGCACGACCTTGGCGTCGATCTCCGACTCCTCCAACCAGCTGGCCTCCACGTCCGAGCAGATGCACGCGGTGACCGAGGACGCCAGCAAGGGCATGGTCCGTCAGAACCACGAAGTGGAAATGGCCGCGACCGCCGTCACCGAGATGAGCGCCGCCGTCGAAGAGGTCGCGCGCAACGCCTCGGCCGCCTCGGACGCTGCCAACCGCTCCAACGAGGCCGCAGTGTCTGGTCGCGAACGCGTCGACGAGACCGTGCAGGCCATCAACCTGATGGTCGCGCGCGTCCAGGACGCCTCCCACGAAGTCCAGGGCCTGGCCAGCATGGCCACCGACATCAGCCGGGTGCTGGACGTCATCCGGGCGATCGCCGAACAGACCAACCTGCTCGCGCTCAATGCCGCGATCGAGGCCGCCCGTGCCGGCGAGGCCGGACGAGGCTTTGCGGTAGTGGCCGACGAGGTCCGCGCCCTGGCCCACCGGACCCAGCAGTCGACCAGCGAGATCGAGCAGATGATCAGCTCGATCCAGAAAGGCACCGAAGCCGCCGTCTTGGCGATGGACCATACCAACACCCAGGCGCAGAAGACCCGCGACACCGCCCAAGGCGCTGGCAGTGCGCTGGTGGAGATCACCGAGTCGATCGGCGACATCACCGAACGCAACGTCCTGATCGCCACGGCCTCGGAAGAGCAGGCGCAAGTGGCCCGCGAGGTGGACCGGGGCCTGATCAGCATCCGTGACCTGTCCAGCCAGGCATCGGAAGGTGCCGGCCAGACGGCGATCGCCACCTCCGAGCTGTCGCGCCTGGCGGTGGAGCTGAACCGACTGGTCAAGCAGTTCCGGATTCAGGCCTGATCTGAGGGGGCTGTGGCCGCCATGCCCGCAGGCAACCGGCGGTCATGGCGCCGGATCCGTCTCCGGCATGCCATGGATCGAACGCCAGTGGGCGATCTGGCGGTCGATGTTCCAGTGGATGATGGTGGTGTACAGCGTGCGCACGAAGGCAGGCTCCAGCTCGGTGCCGGCAGCCCACGCCAGACGGTCTTCGAGCATCGCCGCCACCCGCTCGGGCGCCGGAATCGCCTGTTCGTTCGGCTTGAACTGGGTCGCGGCCTTCACGTACTGCAGGCGCTGGCACAGCGCTTCGAAGATCTGCCGGTCGTGAAAGTCGATGCCGGCCCGGATATCGGACAGGCTAGTGCAGGCGTCAGGCGCCTTGAGGTCGGACATGGTGGGTTCCTCGAACAGTGAAAGAGATCAGATGACGTCGAACTGGGCCGTGGCCGCTCGACCCGCCGCCAGGCGTCGGCCAGCCGAGGCGACACGCTCGGCATAGGGCGGCCGGGTCTGGGCGCGATGCTCGGCGATCAAGGCGTCGATCAGCGCGTCCAGCCGACTGCGGTCCTCATGGTGCGGCGTGGTGATCAGGTGCGCGACCTCGCCCGAGGTGGCCAGGCTGTAGTCGCGGGCAATGGCGGCCGAGGGCCGTGGGAAGACCACGGTGATCGAGTTGTCGTGACGCCAGGCGGCGATGCCCCCGGCCTGCAGGCGCTCCACCGCGTACTGGGCCGCCTCCAGGCTGCGCCGGATGCGCCGGCGCCATTGCGTCGGCGAATGGCTGCGCAGCGCGGCCCACAGGATCATCGGCGTGTGCCCGTTGCGCGAACCGCTGATGGTCTTGTCCTGCGCGGCGATGTAGTCGACCTCCACCGAAATCCGCTCGACGTTCTCGCGCTTGGCCACCACGATGCCGCAGGGGATCGGCGAGCCGATCATCTTGTGCCCCGACACGCAGATCGAGTCGATGCCGTCGGCGAAGGTGAACGGCTGCGGCCGGTCGACGAAGGGCAGGATCATGCCGCTGAGCGCCGCGTCGGCGTGCAGGTAGTAGTCCTCGCGGGCGATGCCGGCCTGCGCCATCAGTTGCTGGATCCGGACGATGTCGTCCACGGCACCGCGCACGGTGGTGCCGATGTTGGCGAAGATGATCGGATGACGCTCGCCATCGGCCACCACCTTGTCGAACAGGTCCTGGTAGTCGATCTCGCCATTGGGCAAGGACTCGACCGCGCGGCATGGGATGCGCAGCAGCTTGACGATCTTGGCCACCGAATAGTGGGTGTCCCTGGAGTAGTACAGCGTGCCGTCCGGGAACAGCTCGCGGGCCAGGTAGCAGCCGAACATGTTGCCCTCGGTGCCGCCGTTGGTCACGTAGCCCCAGCTGTCGGCGAGCGGTATACGGAACAGTTCGGCGAACTGCGCCATCACCTCGCGCTCGAAATCGAAGGAATTGAGCACGTAGTTGCTCGATTCGCCCCAGTCGCCGCAGTTGTTGATGGAGAACCGGAAGAAGCGGTGCAGCGGCGCATAGTCGAAGTCGGCGTTTTCCGGATAGCCGATGTTGAAGTACTGGTTTTCCAGGCAATGCTGCCAGAACGCATCCAGTCGGCGTTGGTCCTCGTGGGTCAGGATCATGTTCAACTCCCTTGAATGAACCCGCCGGTCGTGCCTGACGAAGGCACGACCGGCATCAGGCCTGTGGCGTCAGGCGGCCTTCTGGCGCGACTCGACCAGCGCCCACCATTGGTCGAGGGTGGGCGAGCGGGCCAGCTCCTCGAAGCTCACCTCGACCCCGCGGGCCTTGAGTTCGGCGGCCAGCTTCATCACGCTCAACGAATCCAGTCCGTAGAAGATCAGGTTTTCCTGCGGATCGAGCGTCTCGCCGTCCTCGATCAGCTGGCGCAGGCGGTTCTGCAACCAGGTGCGCGTGGTGTCCACCGTCAGCAGATGGCGCAGGCGCTGCTTGTCGATCTTGCCGACCGGGGTCAGCGGCATGCGCTCGATCAGGCGGATACGGTCGGGCAGCTTGTACTCGGCGATCCCCAGTTCGAGCAGATGCCGACGCAATGCCGACGGCTTGAGGGCCGGGTCGCGGGCCACCACGAAGGCGCAGCTCTTTTCTCCCAGCGCGTCGTCCGGCATGGCCACCAGGCCGGCGTGGGTGACGTCCGGGTGCAGCACGATCAGGTTTTCGATCTCCTCGGAGGCGATCTTCTCGCCGCCACGGTTGACCTGGTCCTTGATGCGCCCGACCACCCGCAGGTCGCCGCTGGGGGTGAGCTGCACCAGGTCGCCCGAGTAGTAGAAGCCGTCCGCGTCGAAGGCACTGGCGTTCTGCTCGGGGCTGTCGTAGTAACCGCAGAAGGTGTACGGGCCGCGTGTGGCCAGCATGCCGGTCTGCCCGGGCGGCACTGGTACTCCGGAGGCATCGACGATCTTGATCTCGTCCGCCGGGCTGATGGGTCGGCCTTGGGTGGTGAAGATCTGCTCGTCGCTGTCGTCCAGCCGGGTGAAGTTGATCAGCCCTTCGGCCATGCCGAACACCTGCTGCAACTGGCAGCCCAGCACGCTGGGCACCTGGCGCGCCAACGAGTCGGCGAAGACCGCGCCGCCCACTTGCAGGTAGCGCAGCGAGGCCAACTGCTCGCGGTGCTGGGGCGCGGCCTGTAGCCAGAGGGCGACGGCACTTGGTACCAGGGCCACGGTGTTGACCGCATGGCGCTGCACCAGACCGAAGCAGGTGGCCGGCTCGGGGTTCGCCGCCATCACCACGCAGCCACCGGCATGGAACACGCCGAGCGCGCCGGGCGAGCTGAGCAGGAAGTTGTGCGGTGCCGGCACCGCGCAGAGAAAGCGCGTCTCGGCGCTGAGCGCGCACACCTCGGCGCAGGCGCGGGCGTTGTAGTGGTAGTCGTTATGGGTGCGCGGGATGAGCTTGGGCGTGCCGGTGCTGCCGCCGGACAGCTGGAACAGCGCCACGTCCCCGGCCGGTGTCGGGGTCAGGGCGACCGGGCGCTCGCTGGGGCGCTCGAGCCAGTCCTGCAGGCTCTCGTCGGCTGCGGTAGCGTGCAGGAACAGGCTCAGGCGTGGCTGTGCCCCGCACTGGGCCAGGGCTTCACGGTAGGTGTCGTCCTGAAAGAACGGGTGCTCGCGCGAGCCGATCAGTACGGCTGGACGGATCTGCCGAGCATAGGCGGTCAGCTCCAGCTTGCGGTGGCTGTACAGCGCGTTGAGCGGGACGATCCCGGTCTTGAGCAGGGCGAACAGCACGAGGTAGAACTCGGCCAGGTTGGGCAGCTGGACCAGCGCCGTGTCGCCCAGGCCCAGGCCCTGCTCCGCCAGGCGCGAAGCCAGGTTGGACGACAGCCGGTCCAGGTCGGCGTAGGTGAAACGGCGCTCGCCGCAGAGGACCGCCGGTGCGTCCGGGGCGACCTGGCAACGGTCGGTCAGGATCCGGGTCAGAGGCTGGTCGAGCCAGTAGCCGCTGTCACGGTAGCGTTGCGCCCGTTCGGCGGGCCAGGGGGTGAAATCGAGGGTCATGGGTCGTTTTTCCGGAAACGTTGAAATCAATGGGCCAGGCCACAGGCCCGCAGCATGGTGCGCAGCTTGGTCTGCACTTCGGTCCATTCGGCGTCGGGTTGCGAGCTGTCGACGATGCCAGCGCCCGCGAACAGCCGTACGCGCTCGCCCTTGAAGGTGCCGCAACGGATGGTCACCACCCACTCCCCGTTGCCTTGGGCATCGCACCACCCGACCATGCCGGTGAACAGGCCGCGTTCGGCAGACTCGACGAAGCGGATCAGGTGCCGGGCCCGCTCGGTGGGATGGCCGCACACCGCTGGCGTCGGGTGCAGGCGGCAGGCCAGCTGCAGCGCGTCGACGGTGGGGTCGGCCAAGGTGCCTTCGATGCGCGTGGACAGGTGCCAGAGCGCGGGTGTGCTGATCAGCGAGGGCCGTGCCGGCACGTCCAGCGCGGTGCACAGTTCACCGATGCGCGCCGCGATATCCTCGGTGACGAAGCGGTGCTCGTGGTGGTCCTTGTCCGAGGCCGCCAAGGCGTCGGCGCTGCGCCGGTCGGCGTCGGCATCGGCCATGCGCATCGCCGAACCTGCCAGGGGGTTGGAGACGAAGCGCGTGCCCTCCTTGCGCACCAGCAACTCGGGGCTGACCCCCAGCAAGGTCGCGCCGTCGGGCATGGGCACCCGGAAGTGATACCCGACCGGGTTCTGCACGCGCAGGTTGTGCTGCACGGCCTCGACGCTCACCGGCTCGGCGAACACCAGCTCGCGTTGCACCGAGAGCACCGCCTTGCGCACGTCGCTGAGCTGGAAGTTGACCAGCGCATGCTCGACCGAACGCTTGAAGGCCTGCGCATCAGGGCAGGGCCGCTGCTCGAGCAGGCTTGGCAATGCCTTGAGCGCAGGGTCGCTGACCGGGGTGAGCGGACGCCACTGGGCATGCTCGGGCACGAACAGGCACGAGGGCTCGCCCGCATCGAACGGAAGGGCGCCCACGACGATCGGGTTGGCCTGACCGGCCTGACGTGCTTGCTCGAATGCGCCAGCGACCGCCTGAGAAAACGCGTGGCGTGCCTGCTCGCCATGACCTGCTGGCGTCTCGATACGGCGCGCGATGCCCGAGCAGAGCAGTTCGCGCTCACCTGAGACGAAAGAAAAAACCTGATTATTTTCAACCGCTTGTAACTGCCCCCAATGCGGAGCCTTGAGCGTGGCTGTGCTCATCGAACGACTTGCCTCCCTGCAAAAGCTTAACAAATTGTTTAAATCTAAACACGAATCGTTTTTAATACGTGACGACATTATGTTTGGTTTGTCAATCACAAGGAACTCGTGAGTCATGAAAACATTGACGTCGATGCAGGCCGCCTGCTGGAGCGGACGGTCCGCCTCCGCCGAACTGGGGAACGTGGCGGCGCACCTGTACGTCGAGTTCGAGGGCCCTGCCCTGGAGGTCGAACGCCTGGAGCAGGCGTTGGCACAGGTCTCTCGCCGCCACCCCATGCTGCGCCTGCGGCTGACCGCCGACGGTGAGCAGGCCATTGCCCCACTGGACGCCGGCCCGGCGCTCGAGGTGGAAGACCTGCGCACGATTCCCGCCGAGCAGGCGGCCGCGCACCTGGCCCGCAAACGTGACCGCTGGACCCACCAGCAGCTGGACCTGCGCCATCGGCCTGGCGTGCGCGTGGGGCTGACCCGCCTGCCCGACCGACGCACCCGCCTGCACATCGATGCCGACATGATCGCCGTCGACCCCTCGAGCCTTCGGGTGCTGATCGAGGACCTGGCCATGGCCTACGACACCGAGACCCCCGAGACGGCCTGGCCGACCGTGCCCAGCTTCTTCGACTGGTGGGACGCCGCTCGTCACGACCCGGCGCTCAGTGCCGCCCGCGAGCGTGACCGTGCGTGGTGGCGCCAGCGCCTGGACCGGATCGCGCCAGCACCGAGCCTGCCACGGCTCGACAGCCCTCGCCCGCCACGGGCCCACAGCGAACGCTGGCACGCCTGGCTGACCCCGGCACAGGGCCAGGCCTTGCAAGGCCTGGCCCGTGAACAGCGCGTCAGCCTCTCGACGCTGATGCTGGGCCTGTTCGCCACGGTCCTGGGGGCACACACCGGCGATCGCCGGCTGCGCCTGAACGTGCCGAGCTTCTGGCGCGCGCCGCTGGTCGAGCACGTGGAGCGCATCGTCGGCGAGTTCGCCAACGTGCTGATCGTCGATGTCGACCTGGAGGCTGCCGCGCACCCGGCGGCGCTGTGCCAGCAACTGGCCGAGCAACTGATCGAACGGCTCGAACACAGCGCCTGGTCGGGGGTCGACCTGATGCGTGAACTGTCGCGCCATCACGGCTCGCCACACTTGGCACCGGTCGTGTTCACTGCCGCACTCGACCTGCCCGACGGCCCCTTGTTCTCGCCCCGGGTGCACCGGCTCTTCGGCTCGCTCGTGTGGACGATCTCCCAAGGGCCGCAGGTGGCCCTGGATGTCCAGGTCGCCCGCGCCGACGACGGTATCCTGATCAACTGGGACGTGCGCCTGGATGCGCTGCCGCGTGCCTGGGTCGCGCAGCTGTTCGACCGTTTCATGACGTTGGTGCGCACGGTGAGCACCACGCCCGAGGCCCTGTCGCGGCCGCTGCCAGAGCGCCCCCACGAGCGCCCGCTCAACCCGCTGCAACAGGCCTACCTGCTGGGCCGGGGGACGCAAGTGCCGCTCGGCGGCGTGGCCATGCAGGAATTTCGCGAATACCGCGGCACGCTGGAGGTCACGGCCCTGCGCGCGCGTCTGATACAGATGGTGCAGCAGCATCCCAGCCTGCGCACGCACATCGACGCGCACGGCCGCGTCCAGTTCGAGCACCCGGACATGGTGCTCAACCTCGACGAGGTCGACCTCTCGCACCTGCCCATGGCCGAGGCTCTCGACGCCATCGCGGCCCGACGCGAGGCCTACGCCCACGCGCATTTCGCGCTGGACCGGTCGCCCTGGAACGTGACGGTATTCCACCTGGCAGCGAACGAGCAGGTCGTCTTCGCCCGCCTGGACGCGCTGATCGTCGATGGCCGCGCCATCGCCGCGCTGCTGGTGGAACTGCTGGGAGGCCAGGCGGCCGACGTTCCCGCTGCGCCCATGCCGCCCCAGGACGCCGTACCGACACCCGAACAGCGACAGGCCGACGCGGACTACTGGACCCACAAGCTAGCGTCGGTGACCGGCGTTCCGCGCCTGCCCTGGGCACGTCCGCTGGAGCAGATCGGTCAGTCGCGCTATCAGCGCCAGGGCCTGCGTCTGCCCAAGGCGGACTTCACCGCGCTGTGCCGACTGGGCGCCCGCCATGGGCTGTTCAACCACGCCACCTTGACCGCGGTCGTGCTGGAGGTGCTGTCGCACTGGCTGCGCGACGGCGACCTGTGCGTGGCCATGCCGGTGGCGCCGCCGAGCGATGCCGCCCTGGCCAATCGCTCGAGCTTTCTGGCGATCAACTGGGCCAGGGCATCGGGCGCCTTCGCCGAACGCGCGGCCGCGCTGCAGACCGACGTGCTCGAAGGGCTGCAGCACCTGGCGTTCTCGGGCGTTGACCTGGCGCGCCTGTTGTTCGAGCGTCATGGTCCCGGCCCGGTGCTGCCGGTGGTGATCACCAACGGTTTGTCCTGGCCGACGCTGCCGGCGGGCAGCCCCCTGCGTCTGACGGGTGGCCTGACGCAGACCCCGCAGGTGGCGCTGGACGTGCGCTTCTCGCGCGACGCCAATGGCGACCTGCTGCTGGACATCGACCACGCCATCGAAGCCGTGTCGCCTGCCTGTGTGAAGGCCATGCTGCAAGCCCTGACACGCACCTTGCGCTGGATCGTCAGCGAGGGCGAGTTCGCGATCATGCCCGGCACCGTGGTCGATACCGACCACTATCGGCTCAACAGTCCGCTGGACGAAGCCTGCGAGGCGCCTTTCCTGCAGCAGATCGCACGCCGACTGTTCGACCCTGACAACGCGGCGCCGGCCTTGATCAGCGGCGAGCGAACACTCAGCTATGCCGCGTTGGGCGAACAGGTGGCGCGCGCCATTGCGGCCTTGCACGCCCGTGGCCTGAGGCCGGGCCAGGTCGTGGCGATCTGCCTGCCGCGCGGGCCGGCGCACACCACCCTGACCCTGGCGTGCGCCCTCACCGGCCTCGTCTGGGTGCCGATCGACGCCGCCGCACCGGCCCAGCGCCGCCAATACCTGCTGAACAACTGCCAGCCGGCGCTGGTGGTGCTGGCCGACGGCGACGCCCATGGGCATCCGGCGAGCGACGTCGAAAGGCTGTTGGCCACGTCCGCCCCGCTTCCCGCCGACCTGCCGGACCTGTCGCTCAGCGAGGCGCCGGCCTACTACCTCTACACGTCCGGCACCACCGGCCAGCCCAAGTGCGTGGTGCTGAACAACCGCGCCACCGCCAATGTGATCGGCCACACGCTCGCCGACTGGGCCGTGACCGCCGAGGATGTCCTGCTGTCGGTGACGCCGCTGCACCACGACATGTCGGTGTTCGACGTGTTCGGCAGCCTCGCGGCCGGTGCCACGCTGGTGCTGCCGCTCGCCGACGAGGAAAAGGACGCGCTGCGCTGGCACGCGCTGATCGCACGTCATCAGGTCAGCCTGTGGTGCTCGGTCCCGGCCATGCTCGACATGCTGCTGGCCTGCCGTGGCACGCACACGATGCACAGCCTGCGCCTGATCGCCCAAGGCGGCGACTACCTCAAGCCGGCAGTCATCGCCGAGCTGCGCGCCCGCTTGCCGCACGCGCGCCTGGTGTCCCTGGGCGGGCCGACGGAAACCACGATCTGGAGCATCTGGCACGCGATCACCGCGCAGGACCAGGGCCAGGTGCCCTATGGCCGGCCCTTGCCCGGCAACCGTTACCTGGTGCTCGATGCCCAGGGCGAGCACTGCCCGGTCGGCGTGGTGGGCCGCATCCACACGGCCGGCGTCAACCTGGCGCTGGGCTACCTGCAAGACGGCCAGCTGCGGCAGACCGACTTCGTCACGGTCACCGATGAGCGCGGCGAACCGGTACGGGCTTTCCGCACCGGTGACTGCGGCCGCTACCGCGAGGACGGCGTGCTGCTGTTCGACAGCCGAGTCAACGGCTACGTGAAGATCCGCGGCGTGCGCGTGTCGCTGCCCGATGTCGAGGCCGCCTTGGCCAGCCACCCGGCACTGCGCCAGGTGCTGGTGGTCGACCACCGTGCGCCGGGGACGGACGACCTGTGCATCGGCGCCCTGTACGTCTGCGCCGAAGGCGCCACGCCGGGCCTGGCCGAGCTGCGTGCCCATGCCCGCCAGCACCTGCCCGACTCGCACGTGCCGACCCGCTTGCTGCCCGTGACGGCGCTTCCCTTGTCGCAGAACGGCAAGCCCGACCGCCCCACCGCGCGCCAGTGGCTGGAAGCCGCCACACCTGCCACGGCCCACCCGGCGCAAGGCCATCCGGTACTGGACGTCTACGCCCAGGTCCTGGCACTGCCGCCCGGTCACACGACGGACGCGTCGACGAGCTTCCTCAGCCTGGGCCTGCGCCCCCAGCACCTCAAAGCCGTCGCGGCCGGGTTGCGCCAGCGCTTTTCGGTCAGCCTGTCACCGGCCCAGTTGCTGCGCTGTCGCGATGCGCAGGACGTGGAGCGCCTGCTGGCCGACGCGCGCGCATGACCCATCAGACATCGACGTCACGGGCGTACCGACCACGACAGGTCGGTACGCACACCGACCCACCTAAGGAGAGGGATCGCATGAACGACACACCCCTGGTAGACATCACCGGTATTGGCCTGGGGCCTTTCAACCTGGGACTGGCTGCGCTGCTGGAAGACCAGCCCACCCTGAGCGCGACCTTTCTCGAACGCAAGCCCGAGTTCCGCTGGCACGAAGGCTTGCTGCTGTCAGGCACCACCTTGCAGGTGCCCTTCCTCGCCGACCTGGTGACCATGGCCGACCCGACCCATCGCCTGAGCTACCTGAACTACCTGCATCAGCACGATCGCCTCTACGGCTTCTATTACTACGATCACTTCCAGGTTCCGCGCCGCGAGTACGATCACTATTGCCGCTGGGCCTCCCAGCAACTGCACACCTGCCGCTTCGGCGAGCACGTCAGTGACGTGCACTACGAGGCCGATGGCGAGTACTTCCGGATCGAGACCCAGTCGCTGTCCGGCTTCAAGCGCCACTACCGCAGCCGGCACCTGGCCGTTGGCGTGGGCACCGCGCCGATCCTGCCGCAGTGGGCGCGCCTGAACGGCCCCGCGCCGATCCTGCACTCGGCCGAATTCGGCAAGCGCCGCGCCGAGCTGGCGTCCTGCAAGCAGGTCACGGTGGTCGGGTCGGGCCAGAGTGCCGCCGAATGCGTACTGGCCCTGTTCAGCGAGCTGACGCCCGAACAGGTGGCCGCCGGGGCCTCGATCCGCTGGATCACCCGCTCGCCAGGCTTCCACCCGATGGAGTACTCCAAGCTTGGGCAGGAATGTTTCACGCCGGCCTACATGCGTTATTTCCACAGCCTGCCGCGCGAGCGGCGCCGGGACATCGTCGCTGACCAGGGTCTGTTGTACAAAGGCATCAGTTTCTCGACGATCGCGGCCATCTACGACCTGATCTACGAACGCTCCATCGGCGGGATCGAGCCTGGCCTGACCTTGCTGTCGAACTGCGAAATCGAACGCGTCGACCAGGTCGATGGCACGCTGCGCCTGACCTACCGCCACCGCGAACTGGAACGGACCAGTACCCTGCAGGCCGATGCCCTCGTGGCCGCCACGGGTTACGCCCATGCCTGGCCGGCCTGGTTCGAACGGCTCAAGGAAGACGTGCTGGCCACCGACACCCACGGTGACTGCATCGTCGATGAGGACTTCACCGCACGCCGCCGCGACGAGGGCGTGGGCCGCCTCTTCGTGCAGAACGCCGAGATCTTCCAGCATGGGGTCGGCTCGCCCGACCTGGGCATCGCCGCCATTCGCAACGCGACCATCGTCAACAGACTGCTGGGGCGGGCGCATTACCGGCTGCCCCGACGCTCGTCGTTCCAGCACTACGGCATGCACGACGCCTGACCCCTGCCCCTGTCGGCTGCGAACGCCGACAGGGGCAGGAGGTGTCCCGTGGTTTACGCCATGACGTGCTGCACCGACAGGGCGGCCGTCTCGTCACGGGTGAACGCCGCGAACACGCGTTCGATCGCCTGGCGCACACAGGCCATCTGCGCTTCGCTGTAGCGCGCCGTCAGGTAGGTCACCACCAGGCGCAGCGAGCGCTTGCCGTCCAGGACGTTTTCCAGGATCTCGAATTGAATGCCGAACATCGACTGGCTCTTGTCCGGGTCGATCTGCCGGTAAGGGATCGCCTCGCCTGCCGGTGTGGACAAGGCGCCATTGAGCGCGTTGCTGGCATGGATCTGGATGTACACGTCGAACAGCAGGCCCTGCTCCGGCGTACGCCCGAGCGCCTGCTGGATCTGCTCCATCGGCACATCGGCATAGGCCATGGAGTCGTTGATCAAGCGGCTGACACCCTCGATCAGTTCGCCGACCGGCTGGCGGGGTTCGAAGCGCACCGGGTGCGCGACCATGGTGGTGAAGTAACCCACGGTGTCGTAGTAGGCCGGGTCGGTACGTCCCGATGCCGAGGTGCCGATCACCAGTTCGCGCAGATCACCTACCTTGTGCAGCGCCAGAGCGATCCCGGTGTAGAGCACGCCGAACAGCGACGCGTCGTTCTGTCGGGCGAAGGTGTGCAAACCGTCGACGGTGGCCTGGTCGGGCTGGATCTCGAACCAGCGCGCATCGGTCGAGCCTGCGCCCTGCGCTGGCGCTATGCTCGCCTCCGTTCCCGACGTGACCGCAGGCAACTGCAGGCCGGGCGTGACATCGCGCAGCAGGTCGGTCCAGTACGCCAGGTGTCGAGGGTCGATCCCGCGGGCACTGGCCTGCTGGGCATAGGCCTGGAATGCCGGCGCCGGTGCCGCCCAGACAGGTACGCGGTCGGCGGCCCTGGCGGCGTACGCCTGGGCCAGCTCCTGCATCATCACGTTGAGCGACCACTCGTCGATGGCCATGTGGTGCACCAGCAGCGACAACTGCTGGTGACCCGTGCGTGGGTCGCGCAGCACGCGCACGCGCAGGGGCAGTTCGCGGGACAGGTCGAAGCAGTGAGCAGCCTCGCTGGCCAGGGTCACGCCCTGGCTGCGCAGGCTGGACCAGAACCAGGTGTACTGGCCCAGCTGCTGGATCGGGACCTGCCGCTGGCAAGGCGTCGGCGTGTCGAAGTGGTACGTGGTGCGCAGGCTGGCATGACGCTGCACCAGGTCGGTGAAGGCCTGTTCCAGCACCGCTTCGTCCACCGGCTCGAGAAATTCCATGGCGAACGGCAGGTTGAAGATCGTGCCGAAGTCGAAGGCTTGGTAGGCGCGCCCAAGCGAAGCCTGGGCCGGCGCGAACGGCGCCTCGGCGACATCGTCCGACGACCGGAAGGCGGTGTCGTCGCTCCCCGCCTCGGCCCGTTGCGCCCGCGCCGCGAGGGCCGCCGCCGACGAGGCGCTGAAGAAATCGTTGAAGCGCACCTGCACGCCATGGGTGCCGGCGAGCCGTCCGACGATACGCGTGGCCAGCAGCGAATGCCCGCCGAAATCGAAGAAATCGTCGTTGGCGGTCATGCCCGGTTCGGCCAGCGCCTGGCGGAACTCGTCGAGGATCAGGGCCTCGACGTGCGCCTGCGAGGACGTCTGCGGCGCGGCAGCGGGCACCTGCGCGTCGGCGTGCGACGCCTCTCGCCTGGCCTCAAGCCACGGCAGGTTGGGCTGCCCGACCGGCTGGCCGGCATAGGCGTTCAGGGTCATGCGGTACAGGTCGTCGGCTCGGCAGACGGGATCGAGCACAGGGTGCAGCACGAACGCCAGCAGTAGACTGTCGCCGGTCTCGACGATCAGTGCGGCGAACGGGGGTTCGCCGGCCGGCTCCCAGGGCCGTGCCTGCAGGGCCAGCAGCCGTTCGCGGGCCTGCGTTTCGCCCGACACCTGCCACACTTGCACGCAGTCGCGCCAGTGCTGACCGGCCAGCTTGAGCAGATCGCCCTCCTCGTCGAACCGGTAGCGCGCATTGAGTGCCGGCAGGCTGTCGATCACGGCACCGAGCGCGGCTTCCAGCCGGGAGCGCTCGAACGCCTCGTTCAGGCGCCAGACCGTGACCTGCTTGAGGGTGAGTTCGGGGTATTGTGTCTGGAGCAGCCACACGTGGGCTTCGTGTGGTGTGGCGGACAGCGTCGGGGGCGTGTCCGAAGAGCGTTCCATCATGGAATATCTACCTTGTCGTACGGGACCAAGATCGGCAGAGACGGCCAGCGTGCCGGCAGACCCATCCTCGGTCTGGCGAAAAGCCCGCGCATGCAGGCCGGTGCAGAGCGGTCGATACGTTGCATCGTGTCGACCAACGTCGTAACCTTAATGCAAATCATACATATTTGCACACTGCTTCATCGCCATCCCAGGAGGGATCTCGTGGACAACGGAACGTTCGCACTCAGACAACAGGTCGAGCGACTGTACATCGATCACCATCGCTGGCTGACGCTGCTGTTGCGCCGCAAGCTGGGCAACTCGATCGACACCGCCGATCTCGTTCAGGACATCTTTCTCAAGCTGATCCGGCGCGGCGTCGTGCCGAGCGCCGCCGAATCGCGTTGCCACCTGTCGCAAATCGCCAAGGGTCTGGTGATCGACCTGTATCGCCGAAGACGTCTGGAAGCCAACCACCTGGCGGGGCTGCGCGAACACAGCGAGCCCCTGGCGCCCTCCGAGGAGGTGCGCGCCCTGGCGCTGGAGCGTCTCGCCCATGTCGATCGCACGCTGCGCACCCAGCCGCCCAAGGCCCGAGAGGCCCTGCTGCTGCACCGCCTGGCCGGCATGCCGCATCGGCAGATCGCGGCCGAGCTGAACGTGTCGGTGTCCTCGGTCGAAAAGTACATCGTCGCCAGCGTGCGGGCCTGCAGCGCGCACGCCTGAAGGCGTGCCATTGCGGATTGTGCGCGCTCGTACGGAATAACCCGCAACACCCGTCAGCGTCATGCCAGGCCCTGACTCCCAGGACATCGCCGATCATTCCCCGGCGGCCATGAACAGGAGCGTCGATGAGTACCACCGAACACCCCGAAGCCACCGTGCCCCCCACCCCGGGCGTGTCCGAGGTGCTGCGCCCGGTTCGCGGCCGCCTGATCCAGGCCGGCCTGCTGGCGGCCGTGGGCAGCCTGCTGACACTGGTGCCGCTGGCCGGCATCGCGCACCTGGCCCGGCTGATGCTGGGGCAGCCCGTGGCTTCGTCCTCGACGGGCGTGCTCGCCGAGGCCTGGCTGGTGATCGGCGCCAGCCTGATCGGCCTGTTCGCGGGCATGGCGCTGATGGCGCTGGCCGAGACGCGTGCCCACCTGGCGGACAACCAGATCACCGGTCACCTGCGCCAGGCCATCGCCGAGCGGCTGACCCGGGTGCCCCTGGGCTGGTTCACCCAGCAGGCCTCCGGGGAGGTCAAGCAGGCCATGCAGGATGACATCGACACCCTGCACAGCCTGACCGCGCACTTCTACACCACGCTCGGCCGCGCGCTGGGTGCGGTCATCGGCGCAGTGGTGTACCTGTTCGCCATGGACTGGCGCCTGGCGCTGGTGGCCCTGTTGCCCTTCCCGCTGTTCTTTCTCTTCGTCAAGCGCGCCACGCGCGCCAGTGCCGCCAACCTGCCGGCGTTCGGGGCCGGCATGGCCCGCATCAACAACGCCGTGGTGGAGTTCGTCCACGGCATCCCGGTGGTCAAGGCCTTCGGCGCCGAGGGCCAGGCCCATGCCAGCTACCATGGCGCGGTGGACGCTTTCGCCGCCGCCTTCACCGATTTCACGCGCCCGCTGGTCAACGCCATGGCCAATGCCCACGCCCTGCTCACCCCGGTCGCGGTGCTGGGCGTGATCCTGAGCGCCGGCCTGCTGTTCACCACCCTGGGCTGGATGCAGCCGCTGGACCTGCTGCCTTTCGTCCTGGTAGCGCCCGGTCTGTGCGCGCCCCTGCTGCTGCTGAGCTACATCACCCACGACCTGCAGAACGCCACGGGTGCCGCGCAGCGTGTCAGTGCGCTGCTGCGCACGCCAGTGCTCGAGACCCTGCCGGCCGATCCCTCCAGGGTGCCGCAGGGCAACGAGATCCGCGTGGAACAGGTAAGCTACCGCTACGGCGACACTGCGGTGCTCGACGACGTCAGCTTCACCCTCGCACCCGGCACGGTCACCGCCCTGGTCGGCCCTTCCGGCGCGGGCAAGTCGACCCTGGCGCGCCTGCTGCTGCGGTTCTTCGACCCGGACGCCGGGCGCATCACCCTCGGCGGCGCCGATCTGCGCATGCTGGACAGCACGCAGCTCTACCGCCACGTCGGCTTCGTGCTGCAGGACGTGCGCCTGATCGTCGCCAGCCTGCGCGACAACATCGCGCTCGGGCGGCCGACGGCCACCCAGGACGAGGTCGAGGCAGCCGCCCGTACTGCCAACATTCACGACCGCATCCTGGCGTTGCCGCGCGGCTACGACTCGGTGATCGGCGAGGACGCCCATCTGTCCGGGGGCGAACTGCAACGGGTGAGCATCGCCCGCGCCGTGCTGCTCGATCCGCCGGTATTGGTGCTGGACGAAGCGACCGCTGCCGCCGATGCCGAAAACGAAGTGCAGATCCAGAGCGCCCTGTCGCGCTTCGCCAAAGACCGCACGGTGCTGGTGATCGCGCACCGTCTCGACACCGTCATGCACGCCGACCAGATCCTCGTGCTCGCCGATGGCCGCCTCGAAGAGCGTGGCACCCACGCGCAATTATTGGCGCGCCAGGGCCATTACGCCCGGCTCTGGGCACTCGGGGATGACGCGCAGACTCGCCAGGAGGCGCCCTCGCCATGCTGAAGACGTTCATCGCACTGTTGGGCGCGGACGCCCGTGTGCTGTACCGCTACCTTGGGCTGACCCTGCTCTATGGCCTGCTCAGCGGCCTGACCATCGTCACCGTGGTGCCCGTGCTCTCGTACCTGTTGAGCGGCGCCCCCGGCCTTGCCGCTGCCTGGCTGGTCGTGCTGCTGGTCGGCGTGGCGCTGTGCTGGGGGCTTCGCCGGGTGGTGGAGAAACTGGGCATTCGCGTCGGTATCGCGGTGTTGCAGGGGGGCCGCCACCGTCTGGGCGAGCATATGGCGCAATTGCCGATCGGCTGGTTCGATGCGGCCAACACGGCGCGCCTGAGCCATGTCACGACCCAGGGCATGATGACCCTGGCGCAGTTGCCGGCCCACGTGTTCACCCCGTTGCTGACGGCGATCGTCACGCCGGTCACGGTCGGCGTGGCGCTGTACGGGCTGGACCCCCGCCTGGGCACGTTCGCCCTGCTGGCGCTGCTGGTCCTGCTGGCGCTGTTCGCCGTCACCGCGCGCCTGGGCCAGCGCGCCGATGCCCGCCATCATGCACAGACCGCGCGTGCCAGCCAGCGCATGGTCGAGTTCGCCCAGGCCCAGTCGGTGCTGCGTGCCTTCAATGGCGACGCCGGAGGCACGCGCTTCCTGCAACGCGCCCTCGATGAACAGCAGCGCGCCGGCAAGGACCTGATTCGGGTGTCGGCCATGTCGGTGGTGTTCAACACCGGCGCAGTACACGCGGTGTTCGCCCTGCTGCTGGTCGGTGCTGTGCTGACCCTGGGCCAGCTGGGCGCCACGCACGTGCCGGCCGCCACGGGCGTGGCCCTGGTCATGGCGCTGCTGCTGACCACGCGCTTCATCGACCCGCTGCTGGAGGTCGCCAGCTACAGCGATGTGCTGCGGGGTGCGCGCAGCCAACTGGCCATGGTCGCCGACCTGCTCGCCGCGCGCCCCTTGCCACTGCCCGAGCATGCGCAGACACCAGCCGACGCCAGCGTCGAGCTGCGCGGCCTGAGCTTTGCCTACGGTCCAGGCCAGCCCAAGGTGCTCGACGGCGTCGACCTGACCTTTCCGGCCGGCAGCATGACCGCTCTGGTAGGGGCCTCCGGCTCCGGCAAGAGCACGGTGATGCGCCTGATCGCACGGTTCTTCGACGCTGACCAGGGCAGCGTGCGCATCGGCGGGGTGGACGTGCGGCAGATGAGCAGCGCCCAGCTGGCCGGGCAGATCAGCCAGATCTTCCAGGACGCCTACCTGTTCCAGGGCAGCATCGCCGACAACATCCGCCTCGGCAAACCCGAGGCCAGCGATGACGAGGTTCTCGAGGTGGCGCGCCAGGCGGGGATGCTGGAGATGCTCGAACGCCTGCCCCAGGGCCTGGCGACGGCCGTCGGCGAAGGCGGCGCGCGCCTGTCGGGCGGCGAGCGTCAACGCCTCTCGATCGCCCGCGCATTGATCAAGCCGGCGCCGATCCTGCTGGTCGATGAAGCCACGGCAGCGCTGGATGCCCACAATCAGGCCGTGATCACCGAGACCTTGGCGCGCCTGCGCGGCCAGCGCACGGTGATCGTGATCGCGCACCAGTTGTCCACCGTGGCCCTGGCCGACCGCATCGTGGTGCTCGACCAGGGACGGGTCTGCGAGCAAGGCACACCGGCGGCGCTGCGTGAGGCGGGCGGGCAGTACGCGCATTTCCTGGCCCAGCGCCAGACCGCCAAGGGCTGGCGCATCGCCGGCCAGCACGTGGACGAGGCGTGCGTTTGAAACCGTCTGTACTCGTGGCGCTGTTCGGGGTGCTGTGCGGGATGTCGCTGATGGTCGGCGTCGGCCGGATGACCTGGCTCGACCTGGCCACCTTGTCGGAGGACGCCTGGCTGACGCTGACCGCCAGCCGTCTGCCGCGCCTGGCGGCCCTGGTGTTGTCCGGCGCCGGCCTGGCGGTGTGTGGCGTGGTGCTGCAGCAGATCGTGCGCAACCGTTTCGTCGAACCGGCCACCAGCGGTGGCTTGGACGCGGCCAAGCTCGGCATCCTGATCGCGGTGAGCGCCTTTCCGGGCATCGGCACCGTCGGCAAGATGCTGATGGCCCTGGGCGTCAGCTTCGCCGCCAGCCTGATCTACGTGGCGATGATTCGCCGTATTCGTTTCAAGAGCATCGTGCTGGTGCCGGTGCTGGGCCTGATGTACGGCAGTGTGCTCAGCGCCCTCGCCGAATTCTGGGCCTACCGCCATCAGTTGCTGCAGAGCCTGCAAGGCTGGCTGATGGGCGACTTCTCGCGCATCGTGCAGGGCAATTACGAAATCATCTTCGTCATCCTGCCGGTGGTGGTGCTCATCTACCTGTTCGCCCAGCGCTTCACCGTCCTCGGCATGGGCGAAGGCATGGCCAGCAGCCTGGGCCTGAACTACACGGCGACCGTGACCCTGGGATTGCTGCTGGTGGCCCTGACGGTATCGATCACGGTGATCACCGTTGGCGCGATCCCTTTCGTCGGGCTGGTGATCCCTAACCTGATCGCCCTGCGCTACGGCGAGAACCTGCAGCGGACCTTGCCGCTGGTGGCCGTGTGCGGCGCCTCGATGCTGCTGTTCTGCGACATCCTCGGGCGTCTGCTGATCTACCCCTTCGAGGTGCCCATCGGCCTGGTCGCCGGCAGCGTGGGCGGCGTCGTGTTCCTGGTCCTGCTGTTGAGGAAATCGACATGAGCCGCCTGGACGCGCGTCATGGCATCTGGCTGCTGGTCGCGGGCCTGGCGGTGGCCTTCGTGCTGCTGGGGTCGGGGCTGGACACGGCCTACGTCATCCCCCGGCGCCTGACTCGCCTGGCGGCGATCGGGGTCGCCGGGGTGTGCATCGGCTGCTCCTCGGTCATCTTCCAGACCCTGACCGGCAACCGCATCCTGACCCCAGCCATCATGGGCTACGAGGCCGTCTACCTGTTGTTCCAGGCGCTGCTGATCCTGCTGATCGGCACCCACAGCCTGGTGCTGCTCGGCCGACACGGCAACGTCTGGCTGTCGATCGTGCTGATGCTCGGCTACTCCTGGCTGCTGCACCGCTGGCTGTTGCGCGACGGCCGGCAGAACGTCTACCTGCTGTTGCTGGTGGGGCTGGTGCTGAGCCTGGTGCTGAGCACCTTGACGCAGTTCATCCAGCTCAAGGTCAGCCCGGGGGAGTTCTCGATCCTGCAGGGTTTCAACTACGCCTCGTTCAACAAGGCACAGCCGCTGCAAGTGGCCTACTCCGCCGTCCTGGCCGCCCTCGCCTGCCTGGTGGTACGGCGCACGTTGCCGGTGCTGGACGTGCTAGCCCTGGGCCGCGACCAGGCCATCGTGCTGGGGGTCGATCACCTGCGCGCGCTCAGCGTGCAAATGGCCGTGATCGCCGTGCTGGTGGCGGTGTCCACCAGCCTGATCGGGCCGACGGCCTTCATGGGCGTGTTCGTCGCCAACCTCACCTACACGCTGGCACGCACCTTCCGGCACCGGGTGACGCTGCCGCTGGCCAGCGGGGTGGCGATGGCACTGTTCATCGTCGCGCAGTACCTGGTCGAGCAGGTGTTCAACTACAACATGTCGGTCAACATTCTGATCAACCTGGTCTGCGGGGTGTATTTCCTGGCCCTGATGACGCGTACACGAGGTACTGCATGATCACGTTGAGCCATGTGTCCAAGGCCTATGGCCAGAAAGCCGTGCTGACGGACGTCAGCGTGCAGTTTCCGCGCGGGCGGATCACCTCGCTGATCGGCCCCAACGGCGCGGGCAAGACCACACTGCTGATGCTCATCGCCCGGCTCCAGCAGGCCTCGGCCGGCGAGCTGTGCCTCGATGGACAGGCGATCGGTCAACTGCCCGTGCGCGACTACGCCAAGCGCGTGGCGACCCTGCGCCAGATGCCGGATTTCAACCTCCGGCTGACCGTGGACGAGCTGGTCGCCTTCGGCCGCTTTCCCTACAGCCAGGGCGCTCTTACCGCCGACGACCGACGGATCATCGACGAGGCCATCGCCTTCCTGTCGCTGGAGGCCCTGCGCGGCCAGTACGTCGACGAGCTGAGCGGCGGTCAGCGACAGATGGCGTTCCTGGCCATGACCATCGCCCAGCAGACGCCCTACCTGCTGCTGGACGAGCCGTTGAACAACCTGGACATGAAGCACGCCGTGCTGATCATGCGCGCACTGCGAAGGTTGTGCGACGAGCAGGGCCGCACGGTGATCCTGGTGGTGCACGACATCAACTTCGCCGCCAACTATTCCGACCACATCGTGGCCATGAAGCGCGGCACGGTGCGCTTCAGCGGGCCGGTCGCCGAGGTGATCGACGAGGCGCGCCTGCGCGAACTGTTCGATCTGGACTTCGAGATCCTGCCTGCCGGGCGTGGATTCGTCTGCAACTACTTCAACCCATCGCTTTCGCCGGAGCTGTCATGAAACCCATTGCCACGTCCCTGCTGACCCTGGCCGTCGCCCTGTCCCTGGCCGGGTGCGACCAGCCCAAGGCCGATGCGCCGAGCGCGGCGGCCACTGCCAGCGCCGGCTACACGCCGGTGCGCATCGAGCACGCGCTCGGCACCACCGTGATCGAGGCGCCGCCGCAGCGCGTGGTGGCCTTCGACATGAGCGAGGTCGACAGCGTCGTGCAGTTGCAGGCGCCCCTGGTGGGCATGGCCAAGGACTACGTGTCGTCGTTCCTGCTGCCCTACCGCGACGACCCGGCCATCGCCGACGTCGGCACCACCATCCAGCCCAACCTGGAGCGCCTGCACGCGCTCAAGCCGGACCTGATCCTGATCTCGCCGCTGCAGGCGCAAAGCTACGCCGAGCTGAGCGAGATCGCCCCGACCCTCTACGACGATGTCGACCTGACCAACCAGCGCAGCGACTTCCTCGCCACCGCCAAGGCCCATCTGCTGACCCTCGGTCGCATCTTCGGCAAGCCGGCCCTGGCCGAACAGAAGGTCGCGCAGATGGACGCCACCATCGCCCGCACCCGCCAGGTGACCGACGGCCGTCCGGAAAAGGCCCTGATCGTGCTGCACAACAACGGCGCCTTCACCTCCTATGGGGTCAAGTCGCGCTACGGCTACGTGTTCGACACCCTGGGGGTCAAGCCGGCCAGCACCGACCTCGAGGCCGGCCTGCACGGGCAGCCGATCTCCAACGAATTCATTCGCGAGGCCGATCCCGACATCCTCTACGTGATCGACCGCACCGCGGTGATGGAGCGCCGACCTGCGCTGAACCGCGACAGCCTGGACAACCCGCTGCTGCGTCGAACCAAGGCGTGGACCAGCGGCCGCGTGGTGTTCGTCGATGCACAGACCTGGTACCTGTGCACGGCCAGCGTGACCTGTCTGGCGCGCATCGCTGACGATGTGGTGAAAGGCTACGACGTACACGACGCCCAGGCCACACGCTGACGCGCTCATGCTTCGTATCAATTGCTAATGATTAGCATTGCGGGATCTTGCGACTGGTGCGGAAAGCTAGTGCACCACTTCCATCCCGGGTCGAATCGAAAGGAATCCCGCAATGTCGTCACGCTGCACCCCTGCCTGCCCTGCGCCTGCCGCCTGCCTGCCTGCACCGCGCCTGGCCCATGACCGCACCTTCCTGGCCGTGCGTCTGGCCTTGCTGTTGAGCCTGGGGGCGACGACGCACTCGGCACTGGCGCACACACCCGATGCTCAGGCGACGAGCGACTCGGCGCAGACGCCCCTGGTCCTGTCGGACATCACCGTCGAAGCGGCCGAGGACGCTGCGGACGCCTTGCCACCGGTCTACGCGGGCGGCCAGGTCGCCACGGGCGGGCGCATCGGTCTGCTGGGCAACAAGGACCTGATGGAAACGCCCTTCAGCACGCTCAGCTACACCGAACAGTACGTGCAGGACCTGCAGGCCCGGGACATCACCGACGTGATCGCCGCCACCGACCCGTCGGTCTTCACCAACGGGGTCAAGAACACCCACAGCGAGAGCTACGCGATCCGCGGCTTCAGCACCAGCCCCAGCGACATGACCGTCGAGGGCCTGTTCGGCATGGCGCCGTTCTACCGCGCCTCGCCGGAGATCTACGAGCGGATCGAAGTGCTCAAGGGCCCCTCCGTGCTGCTCAACGGCATGCCGCCGAACGGTTCGGTGGGCGGTACCATCAACCTGGTACCCAAACGTGCCGCCGACACGCCGTTGACCCGCGTGACCGGCACCTTCGAATCGGACTCGCAGATCGGTGGCCACGTGGACATCGGGCGGCGCTTCGGCGAGGGCAACCAGTTCGGCGTGCGCTTCAACTCGGTCTACCGCGATGGCGATGCGGCCACCGACGACCAGAGCCACCGCGTCGGTGTGAATGCCCTGGCCCTGGACTGGCGTGGCGAGCGGGCGCGGCTGTCCCTGGACCTGTTCGACAGCGACGACACCACCGTCGGGCAGAACCGCGGCCTCGGCCTGGCTGCGGGTGTGTCGGTGCCCAAGCCACCCAGCGCGGATACCCTGCTCAACCCGGACTGGGGACGTGTCCGCACCCAGGACAAGGGTGTGATCCTGCGCGGTGAGTACGCATTGAGCGATCAATTGACCGCCTACGGCGCCGTGGGCACCAGCAAGACCCACTACCAGTACAGCGGGGCCATGTCGGCCACCGTGATCAACGCCCGGGGTGATATCTCCACGACCCTGGGGCAGCTGCGCCAGGAATTTCACAAGACGTCCGCCGAAGTCGGCCTGCGCGGCCAGTTCGACACGTTCGGCATCGGCCACCAGTGGTCGATCAACGCGACCCAGTACAGCGACAAGGAACGCGACTGGGGGCGTCGCATCATTTCGGACACGCCCTGGGTCACCAATCTCTACCACCCGGTCTGGGGCCCCAAGGCGCCCGAGGCGTGGCCCTACATCATCCACAACGAGAACGACCTGAAGAGCTACGGCATCGCCGACACCCTGTCGTTCCTCGACGAGCGCGTCCAGTTGACCCTGGGCGTGCGCCGTCAGGAGGTAGTGTCCGACACCTACAATACCGGCACGGGCGAGCGCAACCGGCCAGGCTACGACAAACACGCCACCAGCCCGGCAGGGGCCATCCTGTTCAAGGTGACCGATGACCTTTCGCTGTATGCCAACTACATCGAGGGGTTGAGCAAAGGCAGCTCGGCGCCCCTGACCGCGGCCAACGCCGGAGAAATGTTCGCGCCCTACGAGTCCAAGCAACGCGAGATCGGCGCCAAGCTCGACCTGGGCACCTTCACCCATACCCTGGCGCTGTACGAGATCAAGCGTCCCAACGGCTACACCGACCCGGCCACCAACATCTACTCGTTCGGCGGCGAGCAGCGCAACCGTGGCATTGAATGGACCTTCTTCGGCTCGCCGGTGATGGATGTGCGACTGATGGGCGGCGTCGCCTACGTGGACCCGAAAGTGACCAAGGCCAGCACCAGCACTCAGGAAGGCAAGACCGCCACCGGTGTACCGAAGCTGCAGGGCAAGCTGGGCATCGAATGGGACACGCCGTTCGCCGAGGGCCTGACCTTGACCGCCAACGTCACCTCACTGTCGAAGCAGTACATCAGCGCCGACAACGCCCAGTCGATCCCCGGCTACACGCTCTTCGACGCCGGCGCGCGCTACGCGATGAACGTCAGCGGCAAGCCGGTGGTGGTCCGCGCCGAGGTCTCGAACCTCGCCAACAAGAACTACTGGGGCATGCCCCAGACGGCCAGCCTGGCCCTGGGTGAGCCGCGTACGTACCAGCTGTCGGCGACGATCGATTTCTAGGGCGACCGGCAGTCGATCCGGTCGATGTCTCACACGCTGTGATGTCGACCGCCTGACCCGCAACCCCACCTGATGAACCGCCCGTAGGCCTCCGCTTCAAGGCGTGTATCGCAATGCCTCCACCAGCGCGGCAAATGCGGGCGAGGGTTGTCGGCGGTTGGGGTAGTACAGGTGATAACCCTGGAAGGTTGGACACCAGTCGTCCAGCACCTCCATCAGTCGACCGTCGGCCAGGTACGGTGCGACCAGCTGTTCCGGCACATAGCCGATCCCGATGCCATCCAGCGCGCCGTTGAGGACGTGCAGAATGCTGTTGAATACCAATGGCCCTTCCCCCTTGACCGTGAACGGCTTGCCTGCGTGTTCGAACTCCCAGGCGTAGATTGCGCCCGAGGGTCGATGCCGGATGTTCAGGCAGGTGTGGCTCATCAGACCATAAGGGGTGACAGGCGGCGGGCAGCGCTCGAAATAGTCCGGTGACGCGACCAGCGACAAGCGCCAGTCCGGACCGATGCGCACGGCGATCATGTCCTTGCTGATCGCTTCACCCAGACGAATGCCTGCATCGAAACGCTCTTGCACGACATTGGTGAACCCGTAGTCGACGTAGAACTCCAGCACGATGTCCGGATAGCGTTCGACGAAGGCCTTCAGCTTGGCGCGCACGCACAGCTCGATGGCGTCGTCGGTACAGGTGATGCGTATCGTGCCGCGGGGCGAATCGCGCAAGTCGCCAAGTGCGTCGACCTCTGCCGCGATCTGCTCGAACAGCGGCGCGATCGAGCGCAGCAGGCGGTCGCCCGCCTCGGTCGTCGAAACGTTGCGTGTCGTGCGCGACAGCAATCGGATGCCCAGACGCGTTTCGAGCCCCCTGACGGTGTGACTGAGCGCCGAGGCGGTGACGCCGAGCGTGATCGCCGCGCGGGTGAAGCTGCGCTCGCGGGCCACGGCGATGAAGGCTTGCAGGTCGTTGACTTTGGGCGAGGCCATTGTTGAGCTTTTCTCAGCAGTTCGTGAAAACCATGGCTACTAATCATCTTAATGGGGGTGCGTCAAGATGGCCTCGGCAAACCTGCCTTGCCGTCACCCACCTGTTATGAGTCGATGTCCATGAACCCTGCCTCCTCTTCCTACCTCAATGACGCCAACGTCGAACGCCCTGCCCACTGGGGCGGTGTGCTGGCGATGACCCTGTGCGTCTTTACCCTCATCGCTTCGGAATTCATGCCGGTCAGCCTGCTGACGCTCATCGCCCATGACCTGGGCATCAGCGAAGGGCTCGCCGGCTATGGCATCGCCGTGTCCGGCGTCTTCGCGGTGGTCACCAGCCTGTGCATCGCGCGCCTGGCGGGTCAGTTGGACCGCAAGACGCTGCTGCTGGGACTGACCGCCTTGATGTGCGCCTCCAGCCTGGTGGTCGGGCTGGCGCAAGGCTACGTGATGTACCTGATCGGGCGCGCCTTGATCGGTGTGGTGATCGGAGGCTTCTGGTCGCTGTCGGCGGCGGTCGCGATGCGTCTGGTCCCCCGCGAACGCGTGCCCAGGGCGCTGGCGATCTTCAACAGCGGCAATGCCCTGGCCACCGTCATCGCGGCACCGCTGGGCAGTTTCCTGGGCGGGGTGATCGGCTGGCGAGGGGCGTTCCTGTGCCTGGTGCCGGTCGGCTTGGCCGCGCTAACATGGCAGTGGCTGAGCCTACCGGCGCTACCGGCACGCGCTCGCCAGTCAGCGTCTGGCGTCGTGGCATTGTTGGGTAGGCCACAGGTCATCGTGGGCATGCTCGCCGCCGGCCTGTTCTTCATGGGACAGTTCGGGCTGTTCACCTACATCCGTCCGTTCCTCGAGACGGTGACCCAGGTCGACGTGACCACGCTGTCGATGCTGTTGCTGACGCTCGGCTTGGCCGGATTCGCCGGTACGCTGCTGATCGGCGCACTGCTGCGCTCGGGCCTGTACCGCACCTTGATCGCCATCCCGCTGGTGATGGCGGTGCTGGCCGTGGGACTGATCGGGATGGGTCAGCACCTGGCCGCGGTGTTCGGCCTGCTGGCGCTCTGGGGGCTGGTGGCGACGGCCGCTCCCGTCGGCTGGTGGGCCTGGCTCGCACACTCGCTGCCCGACGATGCCGAAGCCGGCGGCGGCCTGATGGTTGCCGTGGTGCAGTTGTCCATCGCCCTGGGCTCGACCCTCGGTGGCATGCTGTTCGATGAACACGGCTACCGCATCACCTTCCTGGCGGCGGCAGCGCTGCTGGTGGCGTCGGCAGCGATGACGCTGGCGACGAGCCGGATCGGGCGATCGGCGAACGTGTAAGCGCATGACGACCGCGAAGCGTCACGCCTTGCGCCGCGTGACCCGGCGCAAGGCGTCAAAGCGTCAAAGCGTTACTTCAGGCTCTGTCGGTAGAACCGGTTCAACGTGTCCCAAGGGATCAGATCGACCCGGTCGTACAGGTCCACATGCCCGGCGCCCTTGACGTAATGCAGCGTCTTCGGCTCGATCGCCCGTGCATAGGCCTGCTCGCTGAATTCGCGCGAATGGGCCTGATCCCCGGTGATGAACAGCAAGGGGCGCGGCGAGATCGTCTCGATGTCGACGAGCGGGTAGAAGTTCATGAAGCGCACTTCGCTGCTGAGCCTGCGGTTCTGGGTCTGCTCCAAGGTGCGCCCTTCGGGCACGACGGCGCCCCGTGACGTGCGGTAGAAGTCCCAGAATTCGCGGGTGACGGCATCGGTCTGGGCGGTGGGCCGTTCCGGTAGATAATTGAGGAAGATATCCTGCCCGGTGGTGTATTCCTGGTAGCGCTGTTCGGCTGCCTGGGCGAGCAAGGCGTTGCGCTGCGCCGGTGTCACCGACTGGTTCAGGCCCTGGCGGGTGACCGTACCCATGTCGTAGAGGCTCACCGTGGCGATCGCCTTCAGCCGCGGGTCGATCTTGGCAGCGCTGATGGCGAACCCGCCGCTGCCGCAGATGCCCAGGGCACCGATCCGCTCGCGGTCGACGAAGGGGCGCGTCCCCAGGTAGTCGACCGCCGCACTGAACGCTTCGGTGTAGAGCTCCGGCGCGACCAGGTTGCGCGGCGTGCCTTCGCTCTCCCCCCAGAACGGCAGGTCGATGGCCAGGGTCACGAAGTCCTGTTCGGCCAGCTTCTGCGCGTACAACAGCGCACTCTGCTCCTTGACCGCTCCCATGGGATGGCCGACGACGATCGCCGGCGAGCGCTGATCGCCCTCCCGCTGCTTCGGGATGACCAGCTTGGCTGCGATACGCATGCCGTATTGGTTCTGGAACGTCACGGACTGGATGACGACGCGCTCGCTGGCGTAGAAGTTGTTCGCCCCTGTGGGCTGGGTCGATACAGGCGTCGTGGATGCGGCCGCGGCCTGACGTGCAGGCAGCAGGACCAGCCCCAGAGACGCCAGCAGGACGCCGAGCGCGGCCCATCGGATGGGCGGCCGGGCGGCCTGCGACAGCGCGTGTGCGATGGGTGTGAGCGTTGAAGACATCGGTGAAGCCCTCTTCTGAATCGATCAGGAACGGTCGGGCGCTTGGCATCCGGCCGACGGGCCCGCCATGAAGACGAGCGCAGGCCATGATGACCGGCGCCTGGTCGATTGATTAGCCGAGGGGTGTTTCATGCGTTACTGAGAAAATTTCAGCAATGTCCTGCCACTTTCCTGATCGAAGGCGCGCCTCGGTGACGCCACTACAACGCCGTGCGCAGCGCCTGCTCCAGGCGCTCGCCTTGCGTGTCCTGCGCCGGGCCGACCACGGCGAAGTTATAGGCACCGTGGGCCCAGTAACGCGCCTCGAGCATCCCTTCGCGCCGTTGCCCGCTGGCCATGTGGCCGAAGTGCCGACCCGGCGCGCGGAGAAACACGCTCAGGCGGCCGCCCTGGGCATCTTCATAGACCAGCAAGGCCGCCGGCCCGTTCTCGTTGGCGAGCAAGCGCGCCCCGACCGGGACCAAGCCCTGCCCGGCCAGGTCCGGCAGGGTGCCGACCTGGGTGAAGTGCTGGGCGAGCCAGGCACGCAGGCGAGCCGGTTCGCGGGCCTGGATGTCCAGGGACGCGGTGTCGGCGAACAGCCGGTGGGCCTGCACGGCGTCCGCCATCGGCGGTGTATTGGCCAGCCAGGTGGCTTCGCGCGCCTGCCAGCCGCCCAGGCTGCCCAGCCCCAGGGTCAGCAACAGAACGGCCGCCGTGGCCAGGTGGCGTCGGCGGCGCATGACCACCCGCTGTCGCACGGCCGCCAGCGACGGCCCGGCATCGTCGCGCGCGTCGTACCCCCCGGCCAGGGCCGCGCGCAGACGCCGGGCGTCGTCGCGCCAGCCGTCGACCATGGCCTGCTCCTGGGGATGCGAAGCCAGCCAGGTGGTGATCTGCGCGCGCCGCGCCGGGTCGAGGCGATCATCGACGTAGGCATGCAGCTCATGTTCGCTGGGGGCCGAAAAAATCATTTGAGTCTCCGCAACGCCACCGGCGCAGGCGTTTCTTCGGTCAGTTCGCGCAGCGCCGCACGGGCACGGGACAGCCGCGACATCACCGTGCCGATCGGGATGCCCAGGGTCTGGGCGACCTCCTTGTAGCTCAAGCCCTCGACGCTGACCAGCAACAGCAAGGCGCGCTGCTGCTCCGGCAAGCGGGCGAAGGCCTGCAGGTCGGCCTGGGCGAAGACGCTGGATTCGGTCGCATCATGGCGCGACGCCTCGCTGGCGGTGCTCAGGCCGATCCAGCCCAGCCAGCGGGCGTGCCGTTTCTCCCGACGCTTGCCGTCCAAGAACAGGCGATACAGGATGGTGAACAACCACGGCCGCAGGCCCTCGCGCTCCCGTTGCTGAGCGCCTCGGCTCAGGGCACGCTCCAGGGTCGCCTGCACCAGGTCGTCGGCGCTGCTGGTATCGCGAGCCAGCCACAGCGCGAAGCGACGCAGGCTGTTGAGCAGGTCGCGCCATTGACGTTCATCCAGGTCATGCATGTTCGGGTTCGAGGCTCGGACAGAAAAGACTGACAACAGACGTCTGGCGAACGAAAGCATTCCCTCGGGAATAGAATTTTTCTTCGTGCGTCGTACGGGTCGTCCCCTCACGAGAACCTGCGCATGACCACTCCCCTGCACGGGCGCCGCAAAGCCCTGCGTCTGCTCGGCATCGCCGCGCTGCTGGCCTCGGCCGGTGCCGGCTTCGCCTATGCCGCCGGCTGGATCGACACCCCGGCGCTGACCCCGCAGCGCATCATCGACACCTTCGAGGCCCAGGCCGGGCATCACCCGGGGTACCGCAAGAACCACGCCAAGGGCCTGTGCGTCAGCGGGTACTTCGAAAGCACCGGGCTCGCCGCCTCGCTGTCGCGCGCCCGTGTCTTCAGCCAACCGCACGTGCCGGTCATCGGCCGCTTCGCCCTCGGTGGCGCCAACCCCCATGTCGCCGATGCCGCCGTACCGACGCGCAGCCTGGCCCTGCAACTGAGCACCGACGACGGGCAGCGCTGGCGCACGGGCATGAACAACCCGCCGGTGCTGGCCGTCAACAGCGTGGAAGGCTTCTACGACCAGGTGCTGGCGAACACACCGGACCCGACCACCGGCAAGCCCGACCCGGCACGGCAGAAGGCCTTCGCCCAAGCGCACCCGGAAAGCGCCGCGTTTCGCCAGTGGGCGGCCCAGTACACGCCCAGCGACAGCTTCGCCAATACCGCCTACAACAGCATCAATGCGTTTCGCCTGATCAACGACCAGGGGACGATGCAGCCGGTGCGCTGGCGCCTCGAACCGCAGATGCCGTTTCAGGCGCTGCCCACGGGCATCGCCGACCCGGACTACCTGCAACACGACCTCCAGGCCCGCGTGAAGCAGGGCCCGCTGCGCTGGACCTTGCGCCTCACCCTGGCCGAGCCTGGCGATGCCATCGACGACCCGGCCCAGGCCTGGCCGGCGCAACGGCGCACGGTCGAAGCCGGCACCGTGGTCATCGACCAGGTCGAGGCGCCCGAACACGGTGCCTGCCGCGACCTCAACTTCGACCCCTTGATCCTGCCGACCGGTATCGCACCGTCCGACGATCCGATCCTCGCGGCCCGCTCGGCCGCCTACGCCGAATCCTTCAATCGCCGCAGCCGCGAACGCCTCGAGACAGGAGCACACCCATGACCCCCAGCACCTTTCATCCGTTGAGCCGAGCGGTGCACTGGCTGATGGCCGTGCTGATCCTGGCGATGCTGTTCATCGGCGTGAACATGGTCGGCAACCTGTCGCCCTGGCACCCGACCCTGGTCACACTGCACAAGGCCACCGGGCTGGCGCTGCTGGTGCTGGTGATCCTGCGCCTCGTGCTGCGTCTGAGCCTGCCGCACCCACCTCTGCCCCGCGACCTGCCGCCGTTGCAGCGCTGGGCGGCCGGGGCCTCGCACCTGGCCTTGTACGCCTTGATGCTGGGCATGCCGCTGCTGGGCTGGGCGATGCTCTCGGCGGGCGATTATCCACGGCCTCTGGGGCTGCCGGCGATCGCCCCGCACGACCTGCGGCTGTATGCCGTGTTGCGCCAGGCCCATGGCTGGGCCGGCTATCTGCTGTTCGCCACGATCCTGGTGCACGTGGGCGCCGCGCTGATGCACGCGCTGGTCCGGCGGGATGGGGTGATGCGGGCGATGTGGCCGGGTCGGACCGGGCGTGCCTCGTCGACCGAGCGCTCGCGCTCAGCGCCGTGATCTGCCTGGGCAGCCCAGAGGGAGGCCACCTGATGAACGAGGCCCCCTGCACGAAAAATAAGTGCGCGTTTCGCTCAAGGCCTGTCGCGCACGACCGATAACCGAGCGAATGCCTGGGTTTTTCTGACCCGTGGCGCCTCGTTCTCTTTCGGTCCCTTTTTCTGGATGCCTCCATGCACTGGCTACGCGATGCAAAACTCTCTACCAAACTGATCGCCGCCTTTGGCCTGTGCGCGCTCATCACCCTCGTGGTGGGCGTGCTCGGCAGTCGCGGCATTTCCCAATTGTCGGAAAGCCTCAGGTCGGTCTTCGCCAACAACCTGGTATCGGTGTCCAAGACCGCCGAGGCCAAGAGCAAGGCCATTGCGCAGCAAAGAGATTTGTATGCACTGATCAACGCCGTCGCGTCCAACGCGCCGCAGGCGAGCCGTGATCAGCTTATTCAGAGCATGGATGCCAACCGGGCCGATAGCGAAAAGGCCTTCGCCTTGTATCGCACCACCCCCCTGGCGGACGACGAACGTGCCGCTGGCGACCGCATGGAGCGCGACTGGCCGGCCTATCAAGCGCAGATCCAGCGCGTGCTCGCCGCGTTGCAGGCAGGCAATGTCGACACTGCTCAGAGCATCATCGGCACTGACGTTCAACAGAGCTACCGAACCATCCTCGACGAACTCACCGTGATAGTCGAGTCGAACAACCGTCAGATCGCCGAGGGTGGACAACAAGCCAGCGTCACCGAGCGCTCGGCGACCACGGTGCTGTACATCGGTATCGCCCTGGCCTTCATCGCGGCCATGCTACTCGGCCTGTTCATCAGCCGCCTGATCAGCCGTCCCATCGCCCAGGCGGTGGTCAGCGCCCAGGCCATCGCTCGCGGCGACCTGACGCAACTGGTCCGCAGCGAGGCCGCCGACGAGACCGGCCAGTTGCTCAACGCCCTGGGCGACATGCAGCAGAGTCTGAAGAGCACTATCCAGCAGATCGCCGACGCCTCCAGTCAACTGGCCTCGGCGGCCGAAGAGCTCAACGCGGTGACCGAGGACAGCAGCCGCGGCTTGCTGCGCCAGAACGACGAGATCCAGCAGGCGGCCACGGCGGTCACCGAAATGACCTCGGCGGTCGAGGAAGTCGCCCGTAACGCCATGTCCACCTCCGAAGCCTCGCGGGGCGCCAGCGCCCAGGCCGGCGAAGGCCTGGGCCAGGCCCGTCACGCCGTCTCGGCGGTCGATGACGCCACGCGCGAGATCGACACCTCGACCACCATCGTCGAGCAACTGGCCACGCAGCTGCGTGACATCGGCAAGGTGTTGGACGTGATCCGCGGCATCGCCGAGCAGACCAACCTGCTGGCGCTCAACGCCGCCATCGAAGCCGCCCGCGCGGGCGAGCAGGGTCGTGGTTTTGCGGTGGTGGCCGACGAAGTCCGGGCACTGGCGGCACGCACCCAGGCGTCCACCGGCGAGATCGAAGGCATGATCAACGCGGTCCAGGCCAGCTCCGACCAGGCCGTAGTGGCCATGGGCAAGAGCCAGACCCTGGTGGCCACCACCCAGACGCTGGCCCGCGCCACGGGCGATGCGCTGGAGCAGATCGCGGTCGGCATCGGCCAGATCAACGACCGCAACCTGGTGATCGCCAGCGCGTGCGAGGAGCAGGCCAACGTGGCCCGTGAAGTGGACCGCAACCTGCTCAACATCCAGGACCTGTCGACCCAGACGGCGACGGGTGCGCAGCAGACCAGCGCCTCGGCGCAGGACCTCTCGCGCCTGGCGGTGTCCTTCAACGAACTGGTGCGACGCTTCAAGCTGTAAAGACGGCGTGAGGGCTCCCCCTTTTTTTGAGGGGCCCTTGTCTTTCTCTATTTCTTGATCTGTCAGCCTAGCCCCCCTGTAGGAGCGCCCCCGTGCCGCGATTGGGCCTGAAAGGCCCACAATGACCTGTGCATACCCGCGATCGCGGCACCAAGGCGGCGGGCAGACACTCACCGCCTGTGCCTGCTGCCGATCTGACAGACTGACGCCTTTTCGATCCAGTCGGGCGGCATCGGTGCAGGCACCTGACACAGGGGGTGCGCTGATTTCATGGGCCCGGCGGGCCCAATCGCGGTCGGTCCGGCGCTCCGGCAGGGGCCGCTCCTGCATGGCGATGACCGGTATCACTGCGGCGTGCTGCGTTCAGGGGTTGATGAGATGCACCAGCACCCGCTTGATCGCCGGCCAGTTCACCCACTGCCAGAGCTTGCCGTTCGACAGGTGCTCGACGATGCGGTTGGAGCCGCCGGTCAGGCTGACCACGGTGAGGTAGACGAACCACTTTCTGATGACGCTCGACAGTCGCTTTCTCTTGTATCTGGGCAATCCACACATCCAGGCTGAGGGGTTCTGAAGAAACGCTTGCAAGGTGGCCGGGTGAGCGTGCCTCGACGCGAGACCTGCCGCCCACCCAGTCCCTGCCGTCTGGCAAGCCTGTCTGGCTAGGACACCGCCGTGCCACCAGGAATGCCATCGAGATGAACGTCGAGACCGTGGCTGCACGAAACGGGCGCGCACGGTCGCTCAGCCGAGGACACCTGTCAACGGGTAGGCTTTGCGTTCTTCAAGGATCATGCGCCTGGCTCGAGGCGCCAGCACCCGCCGCTAACCCAGCGGCAGGCCGACCAGATGCGTCAGGCCCTGCCCGGCGAAGACCACGCGGTCGCACCAGACCACCTGATGCAGCAGCACGATGGCCCAGAAGACCACCTGGAACGGTGCTTTGCGGGTCTTGTGCCGGCACACCTGCTGGGCGATCAACGCACCGGGCCAGCCGCCGAGCAGCTCGCTCAGGTGCAGGTACTTTTCCGGAATGCGCCAGCCCTGGGTGCGGGCGCGGCGCTTGTCGTGCCAGTACAGGCCGAAGGCGATCAGGCTGGCCAGTGGGTAGAGTGCCACCCATAGGGGGCTGGCACCGGCCAGAACCGCCTGCACCATGCCGATCGCGGGCAACGCACACACGGCCAGCAGGAGGGCCACCTTGAGCCCGCGCAGGCGATGCTCGATCCTCCTGCCCCGAGGCGCCGCCTGCGCCATGCGTTCACAGCCCATGTCAGCCCTGCGCCGTGGTCCAGTCGATCCAGCCGAACAGCCAGGTCGCCAGGATCAGCAGGCCGAAACCGATGCGGTACCAGGCAAACACCGCGTAGCTGTGGTGGGCGATGAACTTCAGCAGCCCGCGCACCGCGATCATGGCGAACAGGAACGACACCACGAACCCCAGGGCGAACACCGGCAAATCGGCTGGCTGGAACAGCTCGCGGTACTTGTACCCCGAATACACCGCCGCGCCGACCATGGTCGGCATGGCCAGGAAGAACGAGAACTCGGTGGCCGCCGTGCGCGACAGGCCGAACAGCAGCCCGCCGATGATGGTCGACCCGGAGCGCGAGGTGCCGGGGATCATGGCCACGCACTGCACCAGCCCGATCTTCAGCGCCTGGTGCCAGCTCATCTGGTCGACGTGCTCGACCGTCACCCGATGGTCACGGCGCTCGGCCCAGAGCATGATCACCCCGCCGATCACCAGCGCGGCGGCCACGGTGATGGGGTTGAACAGGTATTCATGGATCAGGTCGGCGAACAGCACGCCGAGCACCACCGCCGGCAGGAAGGCCAACAGCAGGTTGCCGGTGAAGCGGCGCGCCTGGGGCTGGGTCGGCAGGCCGACGACGACGTCGAGGATCTTGCGCCGAAAGGCCCAGACCACGGCCAGGATCGCACCGAGCTGGATGATGATGTTGAAGGCCATGGCCCGTTCGCCGCCGAAGTCGATCAGGTCGGCGACGATGATCTGGTGCCCGGTGCTGGAAATGGGCAGGAACTCGGTGAGCCCTTCGACGATACCCAGAATGATTGCCTGCAAGGCGCTCCAAAAATCCATCGTTCCCCCACGGGGCGCTGGTGCGTGCCAGGCCCGTTGTACGTTGAGTGGTGTGTCTACCGCGAGCGACGCGCCGTTTTTACAGCGAAGATTGGAGTAAAGCCAGTCAAACGTTCAGCCTGGGTGAACGTTTCATCTGAATCCGGACAGCATGTTAGCAGAGGGTTCTGCTACATGCCGGGAATTTGACACGCACGACGATGAACGTCGAGTGCAGGACTTCGCGTACAATCGCGCCCTCTTCATTGACCAAAGGATCACCCATGTCCGGCCTCGAACTGTTCGCCGCTGCCCTCGGTGTGCTCGCCGTGTGGCTGACCGTCAAGCAGAACCCGTGGTGCTGGCCGATCGGCCTGGTCATGGTACTGGTCTACAGCTGGATCTTCTATGGCGTACGGCTGTACTCCGACATGCTCCTGCAGCTGGTCTATGCCGTCCTGCAGCTGTATGGGTGGTGGCAGTGGACCCGTCCAGGGCATGTCGAGCGCGCCCGTCAGGTCAGTCGCCTGTCGGCGTCTGCCATGGGCCTGAGCCTGGGGACGGGCCTGCTGGTCAGCCTGGCGCTGGGCGCGGCCATGGCCCACTGGACCGATGCCGCGCAGCCCTGGCTGGACGCCGCGTTGACCGGCTTCAGCCTGGTGGCGCAGGTGTGGATGGCGCAGAAGCGGCTGCAATGCTGGCCGTTGTGGGCGTTGCTGGACACGGTCTTCGTCGGCCTGTTCCTGTACAAGGGGCTTTACCTGACCGCGGCGCTGTACGCGCTGTTCACCTGGCTGGCGGTACGCGGCTGGCTCGAATGGCGACGTGCGCCCGCCGTGGCCTGCGCATGAAGGTGCTGGTGCTGTGTGGCCCCGAATCGAGTGGCAAGAGCTGGCTGGGCGGCGAACTACAAGCGCACTTCGGTGGCCGCCTGGTCGGCGAATACGTGCGGCATTTCATCGATCATCACCAGCGTGACACGTGCCTGGCCGACATCCCGGCCATCGCCCGTGGGCAACTGGCCTGGGAAGATGAGGCACGTTCCCAGGCCCCTGCCCTGCTGATCCTCGACACTCACCTGCTGAGCAACCTGCTCTGGAGTCAGACGTTGTTCGGCGACTGCCCGGCCTGGCTGGAGCAGGCCCTGCTGGCGCGTCATTACGACTTGCACTTGCTGCTCGACCCGCGTGGTGTGGACTGGGTAAGCGACGGCCAGCGCTGCCAGCCTGGACTGGCGCAACGGCAGGTGTTCTTCGAGCAGAGTCGCCACTGGCTGCTGGCGCACCGCCAGCCGGTACAGGTGCTCGAGGGCAGTTGGGCGCAGCGACGGCAAGCGGCCTTCGAGGCGGTCGAATGTTTGCTGGCAGGCTCGACGCCCGCGACACGCTGAGCGAAGACGGCCAGGCGGGCCCCCAAGGGTGGGGACTGCCGTCAGCCCACGTGCGAATCGGGCAGAGGCACAGGAGCCGCCTGCTGGCCCTCTTCGGCCTGCGCCAGGCACACGATGAAGCGTGTGCCGTCGATCGCATCGGAACTGACGCGGACCCCGCCGCCGTGCGCCTCGGCGATGGCCTTGACGATGAACAGGCCCAGACCCACGCTGCGCCCCACGCCCTGCTCGCTGCCGCGTACCATCGGTTCGAACAGCACGTCCAGGGTGGCCTGGGGGATCGACTGGCCGTAATTGAGCACGGTGATCTGCGGACGCCCCTGGGGGAAGTCGGAGATCACGTGGATCGGCTGAGCCGGATCGCCATAGGCCACGGCATTGCCCACCAGGTTGCCGATCAGTTGCTGCACCCGGTCGGCGTCCAGAAGCGCACGGCCATGGGCGACGGCCTGATGCAGCAGCATGACGCCAGGAAACGCCACGCGTAGCTCATCCAGGCTCTGACGCACGACCTCATGCAGGTCCAGTGGCGTCGATGAGATGGCGATGCCGTGGCCGATGCGTTCCAGGGTGAAGTCCAGCAGGTCGGCGATCATGCGCTCGGCACGGCCCGCCGACTGGCCGATGTGCGCCAGCATGCGCGCCTCGCGAGGCGAACGCTCGGCCTGACCGAGCATGTCGGCAGCCATCTGGATGGCGGTCAATGGCGTACGCAGATCGTGGCTGACGATGCCGACCATCTGCTCGGCATAGGTGGCACGCCGCTGGGCGCTTTGATACGCCCTCTTCAACTGAGCCTGTGCCTCGTCCAGGCTCGCCTGTGCCAGGGTCTTTTCCCGCAACAGGTTTTCCGCCAGATTGCGTGCATTGAGCAGCTCTCGCTCGTAGCGGTCGCGTTCGGTGGTGGTGAACACCGACAGTTGATAGTAGGCCACGCCTTCGTGCACCTGCCGCACGCCGTTGAGCAACATCGTGACGGCGCTGCCATCGCGGTGCAGCAGTTGCAGCTTGATCTCGCCGACCGAGCCCTGCATGTGCATGATCGGCGCCCAGTGGGTCTGGTAGAAGATCCGCCCGCCCATGGTCAACAGGTCCTGGAAGCGCCGTCCGTCGAGGGCCTCGCAGGTGTAGCCCAGCCAGTCGGCGAACGTGCGATTGACCTGCAGCAGCGTACCGTCCTCGCGCGTGGTCAACAGACCGCAAGGCGCCTGATCGAACAGCGTTCGCGCGTCTGGCAACGAAGAGGCGTCAACCGTCATCGCGACCACCGAGGCGGCCGAGGAAGTCGTCCATCGCCTTCACGCAGGCACTGGGTGCGCTCATGTGCGGGCAGTGGCCGATGTTGTCGACCAGCTGCAGCGTGCTTCCGGCGATGGCCTGCTTCAGGTACTCACCCACCTGGATCGGCGCGATCAGGTCGTCGCTGGCCTGCAGGATCAGGGTGGGCGTGGTCAGCCGCGCCACGTCCTCGCGGTTGTCGGACAGGAAGGTGACCCGGGCGAACTGCTTGGCGATGTCCGGGCGCGTGCTGCAGAAGCTCTGGGTCAGCTCGTCGGCCAGGGCCGGCTGGCCCGGCGCGCCCATGATCACCGGCGCCATGCTGCTCGACCAACCCAGGTAGTTGCTGTCGAGGGTCTCGAGCAGGGCATTGATGTCATCGCGCGAGAACCCGCCGACGTACGCTTCGTCATCGATGTAGCACGGTGACGGCCCGACCATGACGTGTGCCGCCACCCTGCCAGGCGCCGCAAGGTCGCTCAGCACACCGATCATGGCACTGACCGAGTGCCCGACCAGCACCACCGGGCCTTTGCCGTAGGCATCGATGAGCTGCGACAGGTCGTCGGCATAGCCTGCCAGGGTATCGTAGCGGGCCGGATCGTAGGCGCTCAGGTCGGAGCGTCCCGAGCCGATCAGGTCGTGCAGGACCACCGTGAACCGGTCGGTGAAATGTTCGACCATGTAGCGCCACATGGTCTGGTCGCAACCGAAGCCGTGCGAGAAGATCATCGTCGCCGGGCCCTTCCCGAGGAGAGTCACGTGGTGGCGTTGCTGCAGGTTCATGAACGGTCTCGTGCGCGGTGAATGGGAAAGAAGCGAAAGGCCACCGAATGCCGGGCGAAACGGCACGACAAGGCTCAGGGCATGCAACCTGCAGGGAGGATAACGTACCTGCGGCGGGTGGAATAGCCGCCACACGCCTCTTGCCGGCTCTGCGGTACAGGCGGGCCGGCAGCGTCAGCCACACGCCGCACACCCGTGCCTGCCCGAGCGCTCACGCTTGCACGTCCCGCAGATTCGTTACCGGGCTTGTACGCAGCCTGGGTGACAGGACAGGCCTGTTATCATTGCCCACATTTCTATGACCGTTCGATGACATATAAGGACATTTCCGTGAAGCACTGGTTCGGCCTCCTTCGCCATCCTGCAGCCCGGCTGATGACGCTCGCCCTCCTGGTGATCGTGATCCCGCTGGTCTCGCGCAGCCTGCTGGGGTGGTCGCATCCTTTTGGCTATGCGTCGGACCTGGCCGTGGGTCTCGGGCTGGTCCTGCTGCTGCAGCGCCAGCGACCCTGGCTGGCGCTGGGCGTGCTGGTGGTCTGGGCTTTCCTGAGCGTGGCCGCCGTCGAGCTGGTCAGTGCCGTGGGACGATTGCCTGCCAGCAGCGACCTGGCCTATCTGTTCGATCCGCAGTTCGTCGAGAACTCCACCGGCGGCGGGCTGGCGCACCCTGGGCTGCCGTGGACCCTGGCCATCGGCATCGTGTTGTGGCTGCTGAGCTGCCGCCTGGGGCGCCAGCAGGCGCCCATGCCATTGCCACGCCGCGCCTGGAGCGTGCCAGCGTTGCTGCTGGTCGCGCATTGGGCCGGGCAGCACCTGTCACCTTCCGAAGCCGAACCGTGGCGCCAGTTCAACCTGCCGCATCAACTGCTCGCGACGGGCACCGGTGCGCTGCAGCAGCGGATCGAGCGGTGGGCCGGGCTCGAGCCACAGGCGTCACCGCCGTCGATGACCGGGCTGGTGGGTGTCGACCTCGACGGCCAGCGCCTGCTGACCGGCCCCGGCCAGGCCCGCAACCTGCTGATCGTTACCCTGGAAGGCATCCCGGGGGCCTATGTCCTTACCAATCGCCAGGCCTTGAACAGCCCGTTCGACGAGGACCTCATGCCCCGCCTCAGCCAGTGGGCCGAGCGCGGCATGAACACGCCGGACTACGTGCTGCACACGCACCAGACCATCCGTGGCCTGTACGCGATGCTGTGCGGCGACTACGACAAGTTCGACAATGGCACCCCCAAGGGCGTCGAGCTGCTCAACCAGCAAGCGCGCAATCAGGCCTGCCTGCCCGCGCAGCTGCGCCAGCACGGCTTCACCACCCATTACCTACAAGGCGCCGGCCTGCGTTTCATGGCCAAGGACCGCATCATGCCGCACATCGGTTTCGACGCCGTGCACGGGCTGGAGTGGTTCGCCAACGACAATTACCTCACCTTCCCCTGGGGCAAGGACGACAAGGCTTTCTTCGAGGGTGCCGCGCAGTACGTCGGCCAGCTGCGCCAGCAGCGCGAGCCCTGGATGCTGACGCTGCTGACCGTGGGCACGCACCAACCCTACTCAGCGCCCGAGGCCTACCTGGCGCGCTACCCCAGCGCCAAGCAGGCGGCTGTCGCCTACCTGGACGACGCCCTCGGTGACTTCCTCGAGACGCTGGACCGCCAGGGGGTGCTCGAGGACACTCTGGTGGTCATCACTTCGGACGAATCCCATGGCATCGACGGCGTGCGCCTGGCGTCGGCCTGGGGCTTCAACCTCCTGCTCGCGCCCGACCCGTCTGCACTCCCCCGCCTCAAGTCCGGCACCTATGGCCACGTCGACCTGACGGCGTCCCTGCTGGACTACTTCGCCCTGCCCGTCCCCGCCGAGCTCAACGGGCGCTCGCTGCTGCGCGACTACGCCAGTGGCCGGCCCATGCTGTCGTTCACCAATGGCCAGCTGCGCCACCACGATGGCCATGGCACGTTGACCGAATGCGATTTCCAGCAGCGCTGTCGCCGCTATGCCAGCGCAGGCTTCATCGTCCCGACCGCCCGCTACCTGGGCCAGGGTGACCGCAATGTGGCGCAGCAGGTCATGGCCATGGCCGGTACCCTGGACCGTTCGTTGATACGCACGCCTTCGAACGTGCGCTACCAGTTCGGCAGCGCCACGCCCATACCGCTGAACCCGAGCGTACGTGACGACTGGGCCGATAACCTGATCGGCGCCCAATACCTGGAAATGCCAGAAGGCACGCGCACGCGCGTACGCCTGAAAATTCGCGCACTGGCCTCAGATACGCCTGCGAAGATCCTGCTCAAGACCAAGGAATTCGAACAGGACGTGGCGCTGGGCCTGCCTGAGCAGATGATCGTGAGCGCCGAGCAGCCTTTGGTCATGGAATTCGACTTCGACAACCCGACGGTGCGCAAGGCCTTCTCGTTCCATCTGCTCGGCTATGGCACCGGTGCGGTGGAAATCAGCGACTTCAGCGTGACCACCGCGCTACCGGACGACGCCGACGCCTTCAGCGACGAGGAACAGCCCGCCGCCTGAGCGCGACGCGTCTAACGAATCTGGTGCTTGTGCAGCAGGCGATAGAAAGTGGGACGTGAAACGCCCAGAACCTTTGCCGCCAGGGTCATGTTGTCACCGTGTCGATGCAGCACGTCGCAGAGCGCCTGACGTTCGGCGCGGTGCTTGTAGTCCTCCAACGTGGCGATCGGTGCTTCTTCATCGTCCCGCGTCCGCAAGCCCAGATCCTGGGCTTCCACTTGCCGGCCGGCTGCAAGCACCAACCCGCGCCGGACCCGATTGGCCAGCTCTCGGACATTGCCAGGCCAATCGTGACGGCCCATGGCGGACAGCGCAGCCTCGCTGAAGGCGCGGGGCATGCGGCCGGTTTCCTGGCTGTAGAAGCGCGCGAAGTGTTCTGCCAGCGTCGGCAGATCGGCGTGCCGCTCGCGCAGCGCCGTGGTAGCGATGCGCATGTCGGCAAGGCGACGATACAGCGCCTCGTCGAAACGACCGGCCTTGACCGCCGCGTCGAGGTCGACCCGTGTCGCAGCCAGGATGCGCGGCTCGTCGGGGTGATCGTCATGGGCATGGCGAGCTCCATGAGCATCGAGCACCTGAACGAGCGCCGCTTGTGCGGCGCACGACAGGTCGGCGACCTCATCGAAGAACAGCGTCCCGCCCCTGGCCGCCTGGACCAGCGCAGGCAGGGACGATGGCGCCGCTTCGCCCAGGGCAGAGGACGGTGCTTGTTGAGGCGCCTGCGCGGACAATCGGCTGCAATGCAGCGTCAGAAAAGGCCGGTCCCGACGCGGCGAAAGGCGGTGCAGCGTGCGTGCGAGCAACTCCTTGCCCGTACCCGGTTCACCCTGGATGAGCATCGGAAAGGCCGCTGGCGCCCACTTGAGCACCCTCTTGCGCAATTCGCGCATCGCACGGCTGTCGCCCAGCAGCTCGTGGGAGGGCTCGTCCGCCTTGTTCGAGTGCTTGCTGCGCACGCGCGACAGGCCATGGGCCCGGGCCAGCGTGGCCTGTACGCGCATGGGGTCGAGCGGTACCGTATGGAAGTCGAAGAACCATTCGCACACGAAGTCGCCGACGTTCTGCATCCGCAGCTCTTCGGCGCTGAGCACGGCGATCCACTCCAGAGTGCTGTGCCGGATCAGCGCCTTGACGGCCTCTGGCTCACGCAAGTGTCCGGCATGCAGGCGCAGCAGCCCAACGCCTGCGGTGGGGCTGCTGGCGTCGGAAAAGTCACCGACGTCGACCTCCCAACCGGCACTGCGCAAGCTTGGCAACAAGGCGTGACAGTCGTCGCACGGGTCGATGATCAATAGACGGCGATGAGCGATAGCGTCGGACATGGACGTTTCCTTGGCGCCAAATAATTAATTTTTCTATATCAAACAGTTAGTTGCGGCGCCTAGGTAGAAAGTAGCAAGTAAACGTCAAAAAACTAATACCGTTCGTCGGCTCTCTTTGCCGAGGCGGAACTTTGAAAAAAGGGTTGATTTCGATCTTTTTTCTCTGTCCGTGTGACTTGGTAGTGCCATGCGCGCATCACTACCAAGACCCCGCCGCTGGCATCCTGCGCTTGCCGTCGTCGGACCTCTTTCGCTGTTCAGGATCATAGAGAGCCAAACCATGAACGCCCCGCTCCGTGTCAACGAAGCCTTGCTGATCGCCGACCACGCCTTCGAACCCTTCCAGTGCGTTGCCTGGGATGCGCCCAATGGCACCGGTGAACTGAGTCTTGCCGTGATCGACCGGACCAACACCCGCATCGGCAGCAAGCAAGTGTCCTCGCGCGTCTACACCGATACCCAACAATGGCTGGGACTGATCGAACAGGTCAGAAGCGAATTGAGCGAACAAGGCTACGCACTGCAGCCCTGGGTGATGCCGAAGTAAGGCGACGACGCCTCTGCGCGCGCCCCTGGGCGATGCAGGGGCGACGTCAGCGCGGCTTGAAGGTGTGCAAGGCCTGATACTCGGCCTCGAGCTGCTCGGCCAGTAGGTGAGCGCGCCCCACGCGAACGAGCGACAGCTCCATGTCCACTACCAGGCTGGCGCAAGGCAGTGGCTGCAAGGGCGCCCACTGCGGCAGACGACCATCGGTCAGCACCAGGCAGCGCTGACGTTCATCGGGCAGGCGTTTCTGCCGGGCTAGCAACCAGTGGCGGGCCTGCGTCAGTGCGGCCAGCAAAGGCGTACCGCCTCCGGCACCCAAGTGTTGCAGCCAGTCTTGCAAGGCCTGGGACGCTTTCAGGCCATGGCACTGCCAACGGGGCGTGCTACCGCTGGCAGTCAGCAAGGCCAGGCGCGCGCGTTGCCGGTAGGCTTGATCGAAACATTCGGCCAGCAACCCCTTGGTCTGGGCGAGCGCGCCCTGCCGACGGGTCGAGGCCGAGCTGTCGACGATCACCACCCAGAGTTCGGCAGGCCGCGCCTGTCGCCGCTGCCAGCGCAGGTCGTCGCGTACCTGTGGCCTGCCCTGAGCGAGCGTGGCCGCCCAGGCCACCTGCCCTGCGCTGGCCTGTCGTGACTGCCCGCGCAATGCGCCCTGTGCCTTGCCTTTCCCCTGTTGCGCGTCCGGCCGGTGAGTCCGGACGCGGACGCTCAAGGCTTTTTTGCCCAGGTCGGCACCTCGCGCCGCGGGCCACTGACCACAGGCCGAGGCGGCAATGCGCCCCAGGCGCCCTGCCCAGGCGAAGGATCGGTGTCAGGCCCACGCGGATCGCGCCCAGCGTCGCCCGGCGACGGTGGCGCCGAGGCCGTATCGGGTGCGGGCGGCGGCGCGGCGCGGCGTCGATGACGCAAGGCGAATTCCGCGACGGCCTCGATGTCCTCGACCTCGATGCGTGGCGCATCGCGCCAGGCAGCATGCGCCCGGGCCGCACGCAGCCAGACCAGGTCGCCCCGCAGACCATCGACCCCCGCCGCAAAGCAGCGCTCGGTGATGTCGGCGAGCGCGGTGTCGTCCAGCGCGATACCCTCGAGCCGCTGGCGAGCCGCCTGGCAACGGGCACGCAGTTCGGCCTGCGCCGCGGCCCACTCGACCAGAAAGCCGTGCGGGTCACTGTCGAAGGCCAGGCGTCGCCGAATGATCTGTTGCCGCTCCTCAGGCAGTGGCTGCGCCTCCAGGGCGACGTTCAACCCGAAGCGGTCGAGCAGTTGCGGGCGCAATTCGCCCTCCTCCGGGTTCATGGTCCCAATCAGCACGAAACGCGCCGAATGGCGATGGGAGAGGCCATCGCGCTCCACCCGGTTGGTGCCACTGGCAGCGACGTCCAGCAGCAGGTCGACCAGGCCATCGGGCAGCAGGTTGACTTCGTCCACGTAAAGCACACCGCCGTCGGCCTGGGCCAACACGCCGGGGGCGAAGCGCACCTTGCCCTCGCCCAGCGCCGCATCCAGGTCGAGCGTGCCGACCACGCGGTCTTCGCTGGCGCCCAGCGGCAGGGTCACGAACGGACCATCGCCGAGCAGGTCGGCCAGGCCGCGGGCCAAGGTGCTCTTGGCCATGCCCCGCGGACCCTCGATCAGCACGCCGCCGATCTTCGGGTCGATGGCGGTCAGGCACAGCGCCAGCTTCAGCGTCTGCGCGCCGACCACCGCCGCCAAGGGAAACTGCACAGGTTCGGTCATCTCAGGTCTCTTCCTCGCCGGCGATCAAGTGTTCTTCCAGCGCCTCACGGTAGGCGCCGGGCTCGGCCCAGAGGCCACGCTGCTGCGCCTCGATCAGCCGTTCGGTCATGTCGTGCAACGCCTGCGGATTGTGCTCGCGCAGGAATTCACGGGTCGCGGGGTCGAGCACGTAGGCGTCGGCCACCCCTTGGTAGTGGTGATCGTCGATCAACCCAGTGGTGGCGTCGAAGGCGAACAGGTTGTCCACCGTGGCCGCCATTTCGAAGGCCCCCTTGTAGCCATGTCGCTTGACGCCGTCGATCCACTTGGGGTTGAGCGCGCGAGCCCGGATCACGCGATTGAGCTCTTCCTTCAAGGTGCGCACACGCGGACGGTCGGCCTGGCTGTGGTCGCCGTGGTAGGCGCTGACGTCGCCCTCGCCCAGTGTTTGCGCCGCCGCCAGCATGCCGCCCTGGAACTGGTAGTAGTCGTTGGAGTCGAGCAGGTCGTGCTCATGGTTGTCCTGATTCTGCACCACGGCCTGCAGCTGGCCCAGACGCTGACTGAAGGACGCGCGCGCGGGCGTGCCGTCGTCGTGTGCACCGTAGGCGTAGCTGCCGTGGTTCAGGTAGACCTCGGCCAGGTCGGTGCGCTCGCTCCACAAACGCCCATCGATCGCGTTCTGCACGCCGGCCCCGTAGGCGCCGGGCTTGGCGCCGAAGACCCGCCAGCCGGCCTGGCGCGTGGCCTGCTCGGTGTCCAGACCGGATGCCTGCAGCGCCTGGCGCTCGGCGCGGACCTTGGCCGCCAGCGGGTTGAGATCGTCCGGTTCGTCCAGCGCCGCCACCGCCTGCACGGCCGCGTCGAACAGGCGAATCAGGCCACCGAAGGCGTCGCGGAAGAACCCCGAGACGCGCAGGGTGACGTCCACCCGCGGCCGGTCGAGCAGGCTCAGCGGCAGGATCTCGAAATCGTCGACGCGCTGGCTGCCGTTGGCCCATACCGGCCGCACCCCCATCAGGGCCATGGCCTGGGCGATGTCGTCGCCGCCGGTGCGCATGGTTGCCGTGCCCCAGACCGACAACCCCAGACGCCGCAGGTGATCGCCGTGGTCCTGCAGGTGACGCTCGAGGATCAGGTTGGCCGAGGCGAAGCCCAGGCGCCAGGCAGTGGTGGTCGGCAGGTTGCGCACGTCCACCGTGTAGAAGTTGCGGCCGGTCGGCAGCACGTCCAGGCGCCCACGACTGGGCGCACCGCTCGGGCCGGCGGGCACGAAGCGCCCGTCCAGGGCAGCCAGCAGACCGTCCATTTCCGCCGCGCCGCAGGCATCGAGCCGTGGCGCCGTCTCGCTCACCAGGGTGTCGAGCACTTCGCGAACGGGTTGCCAGGCCGGGGTGTCCGGAAGGTCGAGCGCGCCCGCCAAGGCCTGTTCGATCAGCCCCAGCGCCAGGCGCTCGAGCCGCTCGCGGGTGTCGCCACAGGTGCGCCAGGCGTCATCGCCCTGCGCCTGCAGCCAGGGGTCGCGAACACCCTCCCAGGGCTGGCCGAGGTCGCAGTCCAGCGGATCGAAGCCCGGCGCCAGGCAGGCGCCCAGCGTGCGCAGCAGGCTGGCGTTGCCGCCCTTGCCATCGCCCCGTGCCACCCGCAGCAGCGCCAGCAGCGTGTCGAGGCGCAGGCGGCCTTCAGGCGACTGGCCGAACACGTGCAGCCCGTCGCGGATTTGCGACTCCTTGAGGTCGCACAGGTAGGTGTCCAGGCGCGGCAGCCATACGTCGGCATCGTCCAACGCGCCTTCGATCTGCAATTCGCGGTCGATGTGGTTGGCCTTGACCAGCGCCAGGATGTCGCGCTGCAGCTCGCGGGCACGCCGTGGATCGAGCAGCTGTGCTTCGTAGTATTCGTCGGCCAGCTGCTCCAGTTCGCGCAACGGGCCATAGGTCTCGGCCCGGGTCAGCGGCGGCATCAGGTGGTCGATGATCACCGCCTGGGTTCGGCGTTTGGCCTGGGCACCCTCGCCCGGGTCGTTGACGATGAACGGGTAGATGTTCGGCAATGGACCGAGCAGCGCATCCGGCCAGCACTGCGCCGAGAGACCGACGCCCTTGCCGGGCAGCCACTCCAGGTTGCCGTGCTTGCCGACGTGGATGAGCGCATCGGCCCCGTAGGCATGCCGCAGCCAGAAGTAGAAGGCCAGGTAGCCATGGGGCGGCACCAGGTCCGGGTCGTGGTACACCGCACTGGGGTCGACCTGGTAGCCGCGGGCCGGCTGGATGCCGACGAAAGTCAGACCGAAACGCAGCCCGGCGACCATCAGTCGACCGTCGCGGTGCATCGGGTCCTGCTCGGGCGGGCCCCAGCGCTCCAGGACGGCACGCCGGTTGGCCTCGGGCAGCGCGGCGAACGCTCGGGCGTAGTCGTCCAAGGCCAGGCTCTGGGCGCACGGCCGCTGGTCGAGGTGCTCGAGGTCGTTGGTGACACCGCCGAGCAGGGCCTGGATCAAGGCCGTGCCACTGCCGGGCAGCCCGTCGACCGGGTAGCCCTGCTGCTGCAAGGCCTGGAGAATGTTGAGCGCCGCGCCTGGCGTGTCCAGGCCGACGCCGTTGCCGATGCGCCCGTCGCGGGTCGGGTAGTTGGCCAGGATCAGCGCCACGCGCTTCTGCGCAGTGGGCAGGCGCGCCAGTTCGACCCAACGGCGTGCCAGTTCGGCGACGAAATCCATGCGCTCGAGGTGCGCGCGGTAGCAGACCACGTCCGACTGGCTGCGCTCGCTGCGCCAGGCCAGGTCCTTGAAACTCACCGGACGGGTGATGATGCGCCCGTCCAGTTCCGGCAAGGCGATGTGCATGGCCAGGTCCCGCGCCCCGAGGCCCTGCTCGCTCGCCTCCCAGGCCGGCTGGTTGTCCTGGGCGCAGATCGCCTGCAGCACCGGGATGTCGCGGCGCAGCGGGCGCAGGCTCGGTCGCTCCGGGCTGGACAGGGCGAAGCCGGTGGTGTTGAGCACCACCTCGGCACCGGCCTCGTCCAACCAGGCTTCGACCTGGGTCAGGCAGGCCGGCTCCTTGAGGCTGGCCACGGCGATCGGCAGCGGGTTCAGGCCCACCGCCTGGAGGCGTTCGCAGAAGCGGTCGATGAAGGCGGTGTTGGCCGCCTGCAGGTGCGAGCGGTAGAACAGGATCGGCGCCACCGGCCAGTCGGGGTGCCAGTGGGCGAACCAGCTGTCCAGGCGCGTGCTGCCGTAGACGGGGTGATAGACCGTAGTGCGCGGCAGCGCTTCGGGCTCGACCCAGGCATCGTTGCGCCCGAGCCAGGTACTGGCCAGGCACTTGAACAGGTTCAGGGCATTCTGCCGGCCGCCCTGGCGCAGGTAGTGCCAGAGCCGCTCGGCCTCGGCGCCGCGCACGTTGCCCAGGTCGGTCAGTTCAGGGTCCGGGCGATCGTCGCCCGGCACCAGGATCAGCGTCAGGCCGCGCCGCGACAGCTCGACCAGCTGCTCGACGCCGTAGCGCCAGTAGCCCACGCCACCGTGCAGCGAGACCAGCACCACCTTGGCATGGCGCAAGACCTGGTCGATGTACAGGTCGACCGAGGCGTGGTTCTGCACCTGCATGGGGTTGGCCAGGCGCAGCGAGGGATAGTCGTCGGGCAACTGCTCGGCGGTATCGGCCAGCAGCGCCAGGTGCGAGTCGCCGCTGCACAGGATCACCAGCTCGGCCGGCGTCTGCCCGAGGTCGGCGATGCTGTCGTCCGGCACGAAGCCACCGGGTTGGGTCCTGAGCAGGTGCATGGGTCAGGCGCCCAGGGCCTGGCGCAGGCGCGTCTCGAGCAGCGCCGCGTCGAGGTCCTGGCCGATCAGCACCAGGCGCGTGAGGCGCGGCTCGTCGGCCCGCCAGGCGCGGTCGAAGTGCTTGTCGAAACGCGTGCCGACGCCCTGGATCAGCAGGCGCATCGGCTTGCCCGCAATGGCCGCGAAGCCCTTGGCACGCAGGATGCCGAACTCGACCACCAAGGTGGTGAGGGCGTCGAGCAGGCGCTGCTCGTCCGCTTCGGGCAAGTCGATGGAGATCGAGTCGAAGGCGTCGTGGTCGTGGTCGTCCTCGCTTTCGCCGTCGTGATGGCTGTCGTGGTGCGTGCGGCGCCCGTCGATGTGCACTTCGGACTCGGCGCCCAGGCCCAGCAACACCTCCAGCGGCAGGCGACCACGGCTGGCTTCGATCACCTTGACCGCCGGCGGCAGCTCGTCCATCACCTCGGCGCGGACCTTGGCCAGGTCGTCGGCCGCGATCAGGTCGGCCTTGTTCAGCACCACCAGGTCGGCACTGGCCAGCTGGTCGGCGAACAGTTCGTGCAGCGGCGACTCATGGTCCAGGTTCGGGTCGAGCTTGCGCTGGGCATCCACCTGGTCTGGGTAGGCAGCAAAGGTGCCGGCGGCCACGGCCGGGCTGTCGACCACGGTGATCACCGCATCGACCGTACAGGCGTTGCGGATTTCCGGCCATTGGAAGGCCTGCACCAGCGGCTTGGGCAAGGCCAGGCCACTGGTTTCGATGAGGATGTGGTCCAGGTCGCCGCGTCGGGCTACCAGCTCGCGCATCACCGGGAAGAACTCTTCCTGTACCGTGCAGCACAGGCAGCCATTGGCCAGCTCGAAGACCCGCCCCATGGCCTCCTCTTCGGTGCAGCCGATGCTGCACTGTTTGAGGATCTCGCCGTCGATGCCCAGCTCGCCGAACTCATTGACGATGACCGCGATGCGGCGGCCCTGGGCGTTGTCCAGCATGTGCCGCAGCAGGGTGGTCTTGCCCGAGCCGAGAAAGCCGGTGACGATGGTGACGGGGAGCTTGGCCAGTGTTTTCATGTCGATGCCCTTGGCAGGATGGCGGGCATGCGGGACGACAGCACGGGCCTCTGGCCAGGCTGGCTCGCCACCGGGACACCCCGCCCGGTTGAAGTCGCAAACGTCTCGAGGCAGGTCTCCTGGCTTGCACCCTGCCAGCCCGAAGCTGACCGGACGACGCCTTCCCGCGTCGCGCGCAGTGGCCCTGTCGTCCTGGGGGTGTCTACAGTTGCGGGGGCAGCCGCGGCCTCGAACCGCGTTCCCGTCTTAGCCCCGACCGGCCATGCGCCGTGTGCAGCGTCGAACGGCCCAGGCCTGGAACGACGGGATGCAGACCGATGGCGAAGCGGCGGTCGAGGAACCTCGAACCGGCAAGGCTACGCAGTGGCTGGCAAGCGGTCAACCGCCACCGCGCCGCGTACCGACGCCTTGGGCGGCATTGACGCTCCTGAGCGCGCATGCTTTCCTACGCGTCTGCGTAAGGTGCCCCACTCGGGGTGAAACGGGAAACCGGTGCGTCGCAGGCTCCTCGAGGGCCACGACAAGGCCGGTGCTGCCCCCGCAACGGTATGCGAGCCATGCGTCATCGTGCCACTGGGCCAGTCCGGCCTGGGAAGGCGACGTGTGCCAGGAGAGCCCAGCTCTCGCTCGTCAGCCCGGAGACCGGCCTTTCGCCTGATCAACACCCCGCGGTGGGCGGGCGCTGTCGCATGATCCCGAAGTCGTCCCGAGCCTGACCGTGGGTGCCTGCTGGCGCTTGCTCACTGGCTGAGGGCTCGACGGGTCCCTCGCGCGTGCCTGATCACCCTCACCTGCAGCAGAGGAACGCGCTCATGGCTTCGACGCTCACCCCTTCCCGCCTGGCACAGCCTGCCAGCCTCACCCAGCGCCTGGTCATCGCCACCGGCGCCGGCCTGCTCGGCCTGGCACTGGTCTGGTTCGCCGGCTTCTCGCACATCGACGCAGTGCACAACGCCGCCCATGACACGCGCCACAGCGCAGCCTTCCCTTGCCACTGAGGCCTCCCGCATGATCACGCGAATCGCCCGCACGGCCGCCTTCAGCGGCCTGCTCGCCGCCCTGCTGCTGACGGCCCTGCAAAGCCTGATGGTCACGCCCTTGATCCTTGAGGCCGAAACCTACGAGCATGCCGAACCCCACGTGCACACCGCCGAAAGCGCCACGCCTGCACACGTGCATGACGAGCAGGCCTGGTCACCTGAGGATGGCTGGCAGCGCGTACTGTCGACCACTGGCGGCAACCTGGTGGTCGCCGTCGGCTTTGCGCTGCTGCTGGCCGGCCTCTACAGCCTGCGTGAGCCCACCCGGATCGGCACCGGGCTGGCCTGGGGCCTGGCCGGCTTCGCGGTGTTCTGCCTGGCGCCCACCTTGGGCTTGCCGCCCGAGCTGCCGGGCACCGCCGCCGCCGACCTGGGCCAGCGCCAGACCTGGTGGATCGGCACCGCCGCGGCGACCGCCGTGGGGCTGGCGCTGCTGGTGTTCACCCGCCACTGGCTGCTCAAGCTGGTCGCGCTCGCAGTGCTGGTGCTGCCCCACGTCATCGGTGCGCCACAGCCGGTGGTGCACGAGAGCCTGGCGCCCGCAGCGCTGGCGCAGCAGTTCACGTGGGCGTCCTGGGCCACCAATGCGCTGTTCTGGACGGCCCTCGGGCTGGTCAGCGCCTGGCTGTATCGGGGCCGTCGGGCCTGATGACGCCCGGCGGCTCGATCCCCGACCTGTTCGTCGGCTTCGGCTGCCGACGGGGCTGCCCGGTCGAGGAGCTGGCGAGCCTGCTGACACAGACGCTGCAGGCCCGAGGCTGGTCGATGGCGCGGCTGGCGGGGCTCGCCAGCGTCACCCTCAAGGCCGACGAGCCAGGCCTGCAGGCCCTCGCCGAGCGGCTCGCCCTGCCCCTGCACGCGTTCGATCCCCACGCGCTGCACGCCTTCGATTCCCAGCTCACGCACCGGTCGCCCGCCGCTTGGCGCGCCACCGGTTGCTGGGGCGTCGCCGAAGGCGCGGCGCTGGCCCTGGCCTCCCACCGTGCCGGCGCCGCCCGGTTGATCGTGCCTCGAGCGGCCAGCGCCCAGGCCACCTTGGCCATGGCGTGCCACCCCAGCTTTACGGGATAATCGGCGTTTTTCGCAAGGATCCCTCCATGACCGTGTACTTCATTGGCGCCGGCCCAGGCGACCCCGAGCTGATCACGGTCAAGGGCCAGCGCCTCATCCGCCAGTGCCCGGTGATCATCTACGCCGGTTCGCTAGTGCCTCCCGGCGTACTCGACGGCCACCGTGCCACCCAGGTGATCAACAGCGCCGAGCTGCACCTCACACAGATCATCGATGCCATCGCGGACGCTCACGCCCGCGGCCTGGACGTGGCCCGGGTGCACAGCGGCGACCCCAGCCTGTACGGCGCCATCGGCGAGCAGATCCGCCACCTGCGCGCCTTGGGCATCGACTACCAGATCATCCCCGGCGTGACCGCCACCGCTGCCAGCGCTGCGCTGCTGGGCTGCGAACTGACCCTGCCGGACATTGCCCAGACGGTCATCCTCACCCGCTACGGCGACACTTCGCCCATGCCCGAGGGCGAGGCCCTGGCCGACCTGGCCCGGCACCGCAGCACCCTGGCCATCCATCTGGGCGTGCGCAACCTGCCGCGCATCGTCGACGAGCTGCTACCCGCCTACGGTGCCGACTGCCCAGTGGCCGTGGTACACCGCGCCACCTGGCCCGACCAGGACTGGGTACGCGGGACGTTGGCCGACATCGTGGCGCAGGTCGACGCCAAGGGCTTCCGACGTACGGCGTTGATCCTGGTAGGCCACGTACTGGGCGATGCACCGTTCGCCGAGTCGGCACTGTACCGGGCTGGGCATGCGCACCTCTACAGGTCTTGACCCTTTGGTCCAGACCGGCTGCCCTGCCTTCCCACGCGCGCCGAACACGTCCCTTTGGTTGCGACCCGTGCGCGACGCTCGTGGCGTTGGACTCTCCTGCGCCAAACGCCCACGACCGATCCGCGTGTAGGAATTTTCTACAAGTCTGTCTGCTTTTTTCAACAGCCCTATACTGCCTATTACGGATACCTGGGACTTCGACGTATCGTGCCGCCCGCCGTCAGCTCTTGCTGACAGAATGATTCCTATAACTGACGGGAATCAGATTAATTTCCGACAGGAGTTTCTGATGACAACGGTATTGGTGGTGGACGACCACCCCACGGTACGCCTGGCTTTGCGCATGCTGCTCGAACGTGAGCGGTTCATCGTAGTGGGTGAAGCGGAGAACGGCGCCGATGCCGTGCAGATGGCGCGACGCCTGGCCCCGGACGTGGTGATTCTCGACATCGGCCTGCCGGGCCTGGATGGCATGGAAGTGATCAAGCGTCTGAAACTGTTCGAGGTGCCGCCGCGCATCATGGTGCTGAGCGGTCAGCCGGCCGACCTCTTCGTACGCCGCTGCCTGGATGCCGGCATCGCCGCGTTCGTCAACAAGAACGAAGACCTCGACTCGGTGATCTTCGCGCTCAAGGCCATGGTCAAGGGGTACTCGACCTTCCCGCAACTCTCGGTCAACAGCCATACGCTGGAAAGCGAGACCGTGCGCCTGGGCTATCTGTCCAACCGCGAAATGGAAGTCCTTCGGCGTCTGTCGCGCGGCGAGAACAACAAAAGCATCGGCGTGAGCATGAACCTGAGTGCCAAGACCATCAGTACCTACCGTGGCCGCATCATGGAAAAGCTCAAGACCGAATCGCTGGTGGAAATGGTCGATCTGGCCAAGCGCAACCAGGTCACCTGAATCTTGAATGTCCTGATCCTGCTCGTCATGTGTGCGCTCATGGGCGGATACGCCACCACGGCCGACGCCTTCGAACCTCGTCAGCTGCTGGCCCGCTCGCTCAGCGTCAGCCAACCACTGCCGCTGACGACGGCCGATCAGCACTGGCTGGCGCAGCGCCAAACCTTGATCCTGGGCAGCTCGAGACCCGATTACCCACCCTTCGACATCAATATCAGTCCGCTGGACTACGAAGGCATCACGGCCGACTACGCCGGCCTGATCAGTCAGTTGCTCGGCATCCCGATCCAGGTGCGGCGCTTCGACGACCGCCAACAGGCACTCGCGGCCCTGCACGCCGGGCAGATCGATCTGTTGGGCAGCTCCAATGGCTTCGAGGCGGCGGATGCCGACCTGGCCCTGAGCCAAGCCTATGCCGATGACTTGCCGGTGATCGTCAGCACCCCCGCGCACGCCTTGGGCACCGGGCACACATTGGCTGGGCTGCGCCTGGCGATGGTCGACCACTACTTGCCGCAGGCGCGCGTCCGTGCCCTCTATCCCGGCGCCACGCTGATGCCGATGAGCTCGACCCTCGCCGGGCTGTCGGCGGTCCTGCTCGGGCAGGCCGATGCCTACCTGGGCGACGTCATCAGCAGCGACTTCATGATCGCCAAGAATTACCTGGGCCAGCTGCGTATCGATCATTTCGTCAAGGCGCCGCGCGAATCCTTCGCTTTCGCCGTGGATCGCCGCGAGGCCACCTTGCTTCGGCTGGTCGACCAGGCGCTGCTGGCCATCGGTGACAGCGAACGGCTGAACATCCTGCGACGCTGGACCAGCGGCACGACACGCACCTTGCTGGAGCAGGACGCCGCCACGCTGACCGAGCAGGAGCAGCGCTGGATCGCCACGCACCCCCCGGTCAAGGTCGTGATGACCCCGACCTTGCCGCCCCTGACCCTGGAGGATGACGATCGTCGCCTCAGCGGCATGACCGTCGACCTGCTGGCGCAGATCGGGCGCCGCACCGGCCTGCGCTTCGAGATCGAGACACGCGATTCGGTACAGGCCATGGTCGATCAGGTGGCCCGGGGCGAGGCCGAGCTGGTCGGCGCGCTGGGCTACGGCGATGAGCGCGCGTCGCGATTGCTCTATACACGGCCCTACCTGGTCAGCCCGCGCGTCGTGGTGACGCGGGTGGGCACGCCGCTGTCCGGCACGTCGCTGGCCGGGCAACGCGTGGCACTGCTACGCGGCTCGCCGCTCAAGGCACCGCTGCTGGCACGTTTCCCCGATGTCCGCATCGTCGAGGTGGAAAACCCGCTGCGCCTGTTCGAAGCCGTCGCCACGGGCAAGGCGGATGCCACCCTGAGCGCTCAGGTCAACGCCAACTACCTCATCGGTCGCCTGTTCAAGGGGCGTTTGCAGATCGCCTCGACGTATGGCGACGAGCCGGCCATCGCGGCCTTCGCGGTGGGGCCGACGCAGCCGGTCCTGCGCTCGATCCTGGACAAGACCTTGCTCAGCATGCCACCCGAGGAGCTCGACGCCCTGTTCGGCCCCTGGCGCAGCACGGCCTTGGTGAACGCCAATCCCTGGCACGATTACCGCACCCTGGCGCTGTGGGTGCTGGTCTTGTCAGGGCTGCTGCTGGTCGGTGTGCTGCTGTGGAACACCTGGCTGCGCACGCTGATCCAGCAGCGTACCGCCGCGCAGCAGGCCCTGCAGAGCCAGCTGGCGGTGAGCCGGGACCTGCTCGAGCAGTTGCGCCAGGCCAAGAACGTTGCCGAACAGGCCAACCGCGCCAAGAGCAGTTTCCTGGCGATCATGAGCCATGAGATCCGCACCCCGATGAACGCGGTCATCGGTCTGCTGGAGATGGCGCTGCAGGAACACGAGCACGGCCGCAGCGACCGACGCGCCCTGCAGACGGCGCACGATTCGGCCATGGGCCTGCTGGCGCTGATCGGCGATATCCTCGATATTTCGCGGATCGAAGCCGGCCACATGAGCCTGCACCCGGTACCGACCGAGCTGGTCGGGCTGGTCGAGTCGACCGCGCAGGTGTTCGCCGTCAACGCGCGGGCCAAGGGTGTGCAACTGACCGTCAACCGGCCACCGGTGGCAGTGTGGGTGATGGTCGATCCCCTGCGGGTGCGCCAGGTGCTGTCCAACCTGCTGAGCAACGCCATCAAGTTCACGCCCCAAGGCCAGGTGCAGGTGTACCTCGACGCCCAGGGCCTGGACAACGGCGGCACGCTGGCCGTGCACCTGCAGGTGCGCGACAGTGGCATCGGCATCAGTCAAGCGGACCAGGCGAAGCTGTTCGCCGTGTTCTCGCAAGTGGAGCAACCTGGGGCCCACCAGGGCGCCGGGCTGGGCCTGGTGATCAGCCGGACCTTGTGCGAGCTGATGGGCGGCAGCCTGGCCCTGAACAGCGCACCTGGCCAAGGCACGCAGGTCGACGTACGACTGAGACTGGAACCGGCGCAACCGATCGAGGCCGAACGGGCCCCCGAGGCAGTGCCCGGCGCATCCGGCGCACGGGCGCTGCAGGTTCTGGTGGTCGATGACTACCCGGCCAACCTCATGCTGCTCGAAAAACAGCTGACCAGTCTCGGTCACCGGGTGACCCTGGCCGAAGACGGTCGGACGGGGCTGGCGCAGTGGGAGACCGGGCGTTTCGAGGTGGTGCTGACCGATGTCGCCATGCCGACGCTCGATGGGCATGCGCTGGCACGGCGCATCCGCGCACTGGAACGCGAACAAGGCCGCCCTCCCTGCCGCATCCTGGGGATCACCGCCAATGCCCAGGCCGAAGAACGCCAACGCTGCCTGGACAGCGGCATGGACGACTGCCTGTTCAAACCCGTCGGACTGCAAGCGCTGCGTGTGCATGTTCCCCCGCCCGACGTGACCGACACGCCCACCGCGCCGGTCGAGCCCATCGCCACGACCCCTGTCGACGTCAGGCCCAGCGGCTTCGACCTGGACGCGCTGCGCCATTTGACCCAGGGCGATCCACACCTGGAGCTGCGCCTGGTCCGCCAATTGGCCCAGAGCAATGCCCAGGACCTCGAGGCCTTGCAGGCCCTGGGCGACACGCCTGACCCCGAAGCCGCACGGGCCTTGGTACACCGCATCAAGGGTGGCGCCAAGATGATCCGCGCACGTGGCGTGGTGGCCGATTGCGAAAGCCTGGAACGCAGCGACGGGCCCTGGGACGGCTCGGCACTGGCGCTCTTGCAGGCGCGCGTGCGCAGCCTGCAGCAGGATCTGGAACGGCTGGCGAAGGAACGTGCCGGGTAGGCCATGTACGCGAAGTCGCCACGCGACGTGCAGGCAAGAGGAAAGCAGGCGAGCGGTGCTCGGCGCCACCGAGGCTGAAGGCGCGTGCCGCGTCTGCGTCGAACACCGCAAGGCCGCCGCGCGGATGCCTGACGTACACAGGCTGCGTTCGCCCCCTACCCAGGCCTTTCAATGGCTTTGCCTCACACGATGTGGAGCACATCGCTGATCTGGTAGAGCGGTTCATCCCCACTGTGAGAACGGGTTTGGCCGCGGTGCAGGCGGTAAGGGGTGGACGCCATCGCGGGCAAGCCCCACAGGAGGACTGCACTTGCCTGCCTCATGCCGGTGAATCTGCGGATCAACAATGACCCTGTCTTTGGACTTTTCCAAAGACGTTGAAAACGTTGACCCCTAGGCCTCGAGGAACGCTGCAGGTACCCTCGCTGTCGCAAGCACAGTGACGCAACCTTCACAGGAGGCAGGATGGATTCGCTGACGGCGCTCGTGGTGATGGGTGTATCCGGATGTGGCAAGAGCAGCGTGGGCATGGCGATCGCCGTGCGCAGCGGCGGCCACCTGATCGAGGGGGATGCCTTCCACAGCCTCGAAAGCATCGCCAAGATGCAGGCCGGCATCGCGCTCGAAGACGCCGACCGCGCCGGTTGGCTGGAGCGCCTGTGCGAGGCGCTGCAAGCCTCGGTCCGCCGCGCAGAGCGGCCGGTCCTGGCCTGCTCGGCACTCAAGCGCCGTTACCGGGATACCCTGCGTCAGGCGGTCCCTGGCCTGGGATTCGTGTTCCTCGAGCTGAGCCCGGCCGCCGCGCGCGACCGAGTGACCTTGCGCCTGGGCCACTTCATGGCGCCCAGCTTGATCGACAGCCAGTTCGCCACGCTCGAGCCGCCCATCAACGAGCCCCTGACGCTGACCCTGGATGCCTTGCAGCCCGCCTCGACCTTGGCTGACCAGGTCGATGCATGGCTGACGCTCAAGAGCGCTCCGTGAGCGCGTCGCCGTCTCGAATGACCGCCTGTCGTGTCAAGGGCACCTCTACCCGGCGCTTGGGCACCAACCTTTGAGTAACTGGCCAGATACGTTGGCCATCGATTCCAGCGTCGCACGCGATGCGCTTTCGAAGGAGCTTGACCATGAAGCGATCCCTGACCACCACGTGCCTGCTCGCCGCCGTGCTCGCCTCGCCCCTGGCCCTGGCGGTCGGTACCGGCCCGACTCATCCGGACGATCCACACAAGGGCGCACCGACCCCTGGCGTCGACAGCACCCTGAACCCAACCGAGGGCACCATGCCCACCTCGCCGGATTCGCGTGTTCAAGGCAATGGCCCTGATTCGCCCCCGGCACGCCAAGAGCACGGCAACCCAGGCTTGCCGGGCCAGAAAGGCACAGGCTCGGAGCGCAACAGCGACCTGGACGGTGCCCGCACCGGCGATGGCTCCACGACCACCCAGCCGTGAACGTCGCCGAGCGCGCCGGGCTCCACAGGGTCTGACGACGCTCGACAAAGCGCGCGGGGTAGATCGCACGGCGACTCCCCCGCGTCACCCCCGTGCCCGGTGGTAGCCATCCACCACCTTGATCGAGTCCTTCTGGGATTGGATGGCGGCTTCTCTCCCAGGAGCCACCCCCATGACCACGCCTGCCTTCCACCACGCCCAGATCGCACGGGCGTTTCCTGACTGGTCCAGACACCTGCATCCCGTGGATGCCTCGCGCCTCATCGCCGCTGCACGTGCCCCCTATCTCGACGAGCAAGGCGCTCCCTTCAGTTGGTACGCGGTTGCCGATGAAATGGACAGACAGTCGCTGAGCGAAGCCTGTCGAGCACGTGACGCCAGTGCGCGGGCGTTGGCCGAGGCATTGCGCGACAAGCGTGATCCGATCGGTTTCTGTACGCCCTTGCTGCAAGAAGCCCTGGGCGTGGACGTGCCGGTCGAGACGGCGCAGTACGTGTTCCAACCCTTCAAGGTGGAGCAGAACTGGACCCTCGAGCCCATCGACCCGAGCGTGCTTCCCGCCGGCGACCCTCTTGCGCCAGCGACGACGGTCACCGCAGACGGCCCCGCGCAGGCGACCAGCCTGCTGGCCGCCGCCTTGCGCAACTTCAAGGGCTTGGAGGCGGTCGGCCCACTGAGCACGGTGCGCCGAGGCCCGCAAGACGACACCCCGTTGCCAGGGTTGGGCGTGGACCGCTTCGTCAAGGTCTGCCGCCGCCTGGACCTGGGCAGGCGTTACCAGGATCACCTTGCCGCCCTCTACCACGGGGCCCAGGCCACAGCGATCGAGCATGCCTGGATCCAGGCCAGTCTCGATCAGCTTCGGCTGGACACCCACGTGGCTGCCCTGAGTGGCCTGATCAGCCAGGCGGCGCGGCGCACGCTACTGGACTGGTGCGATCAGGTACCCTGCGTGACCTACGCCGGTCGGCCGTTGACGTGCCAGCGCCTGGAGCTGTTCGGCATCGCCTTGCATGACGTGCTGATCATCAGCACCGAAGCCCCTGACCGGGTCAATCCGTGCCTCTTGCACATGCCGGGGCATCCCAGCCAGCCCTTGCGCGAATTCGAATCGACCAGGGCCCTCGGCAAGCAGCTGGCCTTTGGACTGCAGAGGGGCAGCCATCGCCGGCACATGCTAGGCAATGCCTTGCTGACACAACAACCTGCCTTGGACGCCCATTTGCAAGCAGCCCTGTTCGAGCGCCGCGAGCACCTGGGGGATGAGGTGTCGGTCCCGGTGAGTTCACCCAAGATCAGGGCGGAGCCTCGCCCATTGCCTGCCACGCCATGGCGCGAGCTGTACAAGGCCCATGTACGAAGGCTCAAGGCCGATGCCGCCTACGTCGTGGTGCCCACCGCACGCGTGGATGCCGAGGCACGCTTGACGCTGCTCGAGCACTGGCTGGCCAGAGGTCTGGATGCGCTCAACGTGGCGGCCATGCTGATACCGGGCCTGGGCCAGGTGATGCTGGTGGTCAGCGCGGCGCACGTGCTCGACGGTATCTTCCATGGCATCGAGGCCTGGGAGGACGGCCAGCGCGCCGAAGCCTTGGGCCAGGTGGGATCCCTACTGCTCGACACGCTCAGTGCGGGTGCATTGGCCGGCGCATCGCTGGCCGTGAAGGCCTCTGGCTTCATCGATGCCATGGAAAGCGTGTTCGTCGATCGGCAAGCCCGTCTCTGGCATCCCGACCTTGGCGTCTACCGCAGCGACGTCGCGATACCGCCGGACACCCTGCCCAATGCCCTGGGCCAGTACGTGCTCGATGAGCGTCACTACGTGCGCCTGGACCAGGGGTGGTTCGAACAGACCTTGGACACCGACGGGCGCTGGCGCCTGCGTCACCCCAGCGACCCGAACGCCTATGCACCGGCCTTCGTCCATGACGGTGCCAGTGGCTGGCGACTGACTCACGAGACACCGCTGGACTGGGACCTTCTGACCCTGGCGCGACGCCTGGGACCGGCCGCTCAGGCATTGCAGGAGGCTGATGTCCTGGCAGCCTTGTCGGCCAGCGCGACCGACGATGCGCTGCTTCGCCATTGTCACGTGGCCTCCGAACCCCCGCCCGTTCTGCTGACCGACGCGTTCGTACGCCTGGGCGTCGATGACGAGGTCGAGGACGCCATCGACCGCGTGCGCGAGGGCTTGCCCCTGCCGGCCTACAAGAACCTGGCTGTCGCAGCATTGGCGCAGCTGCCTGGCTGGCCTGAGGATCACGTCCTGGAGGTCTTCACCGGCAGTGAGCGATGGGGGACGTCGGTCCGTTACGGGCGCACGCCACGGCCAGGCGATGTGATCGTGAAGATGAGCCGCGATGAATTGGCCAACGGCGATCTGGCGAAGGTGGTGATCGAGCAGATCGATGCCGAGACCCTCGCGGCAGTGCTGCCGCCCGGGGCCGCCCTGGAGCAACCGGTGCCGGCCTTGCAACAGGTCCTGGCCGACGCCTTGGGCTCTCAGCGAGAAGCCCTGTTCGCCCGGTTTCATGAAGCGCGGCAGGTGGCGCCGAGCGCGAACGCACGGACACTTGGGCGGCACTTCACGGGCTTGCCGAACAACGCGCTGAACGCGTTGCTGGACGCCGCCAGCCAGACCGAGCGACGCCAACTCGAGGCGGGGCGCGTGCCGTTGCGGGTGGCCGAAGAGGCGCGCCGACTGCAGGCACGCTGCCGCCTGGAGCGTGCCTTGCTCGGTTTGCACCGGCCCAGCCTGGCCACTGCCGATACCCAGACCCTGCTCGCGGCCTTGCGCAAGGCCGAGCCTGAGCTGCCTGCCGAGCAGCTGTTCGCTGCAGCGTGCAGGCGGCGTGATTGGGCGGCGCGCACCCTTGGCCAACAGCCGGTCAAACCTGGCTTTCGCTCACCGCTGCGCCTGAGCGATGGTCGTCTGGGCTACCCCCTCAGTGGCCGGCCTCGACGACTGCCGTGGCTGCGCTCGGCACAGACCCGTCTGCAGGATCTCTACCCCAGCCTTACCGCAGCGGAGCGCGCGCACGTGCTGTCCCAGCTGCGCGCACGAGGCCCGCTCGCCGATCAGTTGGTGGCCCTGCAACACGAGCAGGACGCCTTGGCCCTCAGCCTGCTGCGCTGGACCGAGGCGGTCGACGGCGACGAACGCCAGGAGCGCCGCCTGCTCAGCCGCGGCCTCAACCGCGCCTGGCGACGCGAGGGTGGCGCGGACCTGGCGTTCAGCAACCTGAGCCTGAATGAGCTGCCCTCTCTGCCCGCACGCTTCGATCATGTCCGCAGCCTCAGCCTGCCGGGGCTGAACCTGCGCTCGATGCCAGGCGATTTTCTGCAAAGCTTTCCCCGGCTCGAGCGATTGCACGTCGCCTTCGATCACGGCCTGGATGCACAGACCCTGTTCCACGCCTTGCGCAGCGCGCCACAGCTGCGTGCGCTGAGCCTGGTGGACCTCAACCTTGAGCACGTGTCGGCACACGCGGAAGCTGTCCTGACCAGTATGCGTTCACTGACCGAGCTGTCCTTGCAGCGCAACCTGCTGGTCCTGACCGAAAGCAACTGGCGGACGCTGGCTCGCCTGCCGCTGACCTCGCTCAACCTGCGCATGAACCGCATCACCCTGACGCCGACCCTGGCCCAGGTGATCGGCGAGATGGTCAACCTGCAAGTGCTCGACCTGTCGATCAATCCATTGCAGGTGGCACCGGCACTGGATGGCCTGACTCGCCTGCACACCCTGCACCTGCATGACTGCCAGCTGAGCACCTGGCCCGAGGCGCTGAGCCGCTTGATGCAACGGCCGACCCCTGCACTGCGGCGGCTGGAGCTGAGCGGCAACCACATCACCCAGGTGCCAGGGCTGGAGGCAGTGCTCGACTCATCCTACCTGCGCGAGCTGAACGGCAGCCCCATCGAGCGCTACTGGCGCTTCAACTTCAACGACCTGGAGCAGCAGACGGCACGCCAGTTGGCAGCAGCCGGCGTGTCCGTGTTCGAGCACGAGATGATCGCCGAACCGGCACGCCACGTGGACTGGCTCGATGACGCCGATGACGCGCAACGACAGGTATGGCATGGCCTGTTCGGCGAGGGCGCGCATCGCGAGCTGCGCGACGTCATCGAACGGGTGGGCCGCTCGGCACAGGCCAGGGACAACCTGGGCACCTTGCGCCCCCAGGTCTGGGCCCTGTTGGAACGTGCCGCCCAGGACACGGTCCTGCGTGAGCGACTGAATGAAATCGCCGGGGACTTCCCTGCCACGTGTGGCGACGCCGGGGCCGACGCCTTCAGCGCGTTGCAGATCGAAACGATGGCCCATGACGAAAGCGCCACGAGCGAACTGCCTGGTCCCTACCTGTTCAATGTCTATCGCAGGCTGTTCCGCCGCGACCAGGTCAACGTCCTGGCAGCGCGCCTGCATGCGGCGCGGCTCGAACGTCAGGCGGCCTTGATCGCACGTGCCCAGGGCCAGGCGGACGACGGTGCGCTGCCGCCCCTGAACCCGCTCGACGACATCCGCGACGATCAGTTGCTCTACGGCGGCGTGGACGACATCGAAATTCGTCTGGCCTTGCGCCAGGCCTTGGCCGAAGCACTGGCGTTTCCCGAACCGAGCCAGGACATGCTGTACCGGGAAACGGCCCAGGTCTCGCTGACCACACAATTCAACGTTGAAGAGGCCGTTCGAGCCTCGGATGCCGATGCCCAGGCGCGACGCCGCTGGATCGCGGCGCAACCCGCCTGGCAACGGTTCCTGCGGCGCCGCGAAGCGAGGCGCTTCGATGAAGTGGACGCGCGCTGGTACGACGCTCTGGACTACCTCGTCAGCTGCCTTGACACGGACAGTCCTCTGGTCGAGACCCTGGACGCGTCGGTGGTCAACGTGCTGCGCGACACGCTGCCCTCGTCACCGCTCGACGAGGCTGGACATCCACGACGGCTGCCGCTCACCGACCATCTGTACCGGCAGGCCGTTGAACGTGTCAGCGCTGCTCGACAGGCCGCAGTGGACGCGCTGATCGCCCAGCTCACCGCCGAGCAGGACCCGAACCCTTGACCGCTGACCCGGCACGTCGGTCCTCGAAACAGGCCTGCGTGCCATCGACCCGTGCCGAAGCGCGTGCCAGCACGCTGGCTTCGCCGGTCGGCGGATCGACGAACCAATAGCAGTGCCTGATCGCCCGTGTCACGGCGACGTAGGCCAGGCGCTGCACCTCGTGCTGCTGTGCAGTGTCGAACGCCTGCGGATCGCCAGGCTCGCCAAGACCCGCCATGCGGTAGACCTGGTTCTTGTAGGGCGAACGGGCCAGGTACTGGCAATCGCCCAGCAGAAACACCGTATCGGCCTGCAGGCCTTTTGCGCTGTGATAGGTCAGCCGGCGTATGCGCCGCTGAGCGGCAGGCACGCGCGAATCCTCTTCGATAAGAGCTGAAATTTGCTTTTCAATCAAAGGTTTATCACTGCTTTTTCGAAATAGCATCAAGATACTGTCGCCTCGGCGGTAGTGCACGTCCAGGGTCGCGGCGAGCACTGCGTCGTCCCTGTCCAGCACCATGACCGGTGTCAACGGCAGCTCGGCTGCCACGCCACTGGCACGCGCCTTCTTGCCCGGCACCGCAGGCGCGCCCTTGACCAGGTGCTGGGCAGCGTCGATCACCTGCTGCTGGCTACGGTAGTTTTCCACCAGCATCACGCGCGTCATGGAAGGCGACTTGAAATGCTCGGCGAACTGCATGAAGTACGTCGGCGAACTGCCGCGCCACCCGTAGATCGACTGCCAGTCGTCCCCCACGCACAGTAACGAGGCGTGCTGTGCCACGCGGCCTGCCTGCATCGCCGGCCCACGGCGCCGGATTTCGGCCAGGCTGGCACGCAGCCAGCTGACGATCTGCGGCGAGACGTCCTGGAACTCGTCGACCATCAGGTGCGTCAGCGGGCGCAGCAACGCATCGGGCAGCAGTCGCAGGTTGTCCGCATTGCGCTCGCTGAACAGCGCGAACATGCGGTTGTAGGTCATCACGGGCGGCGACTGATCGAGCAAGTGGTCCTCGAACGCCGCCCAGAACAGGGCCAGGGCTTCGAAGAACGAAGCATCGCTGTCGCCCGGGGGGAAGGCCATGTCGGCCACGGCCGCGTTGACCTCCAGCCCGAGGTTCTCGATGAACCCGGCGGCGCCGACGAAGGCGTCCAGCAAGGGGGCTGGCGCCAACTCGCCCTTGATCTTGACCTCGAAGCCAGGCCCGGCCACGGCATCGCCGGCCAGCGCCTGTGCGAACCCTTTGCCGACGTCATAGCTGTCCAGCCAGATCAATGGCTGGTCGCAGAAAGCCTGGAACAAGGTGCGCTTGACCGCCCACTCGGCCCGTGCGGACAAACGTGCGCCAGGGCGCTGGCGTTGGGTCGACTCGCTCGGGTCGAACCCGAGCATCACCCAGGCGCCGGTGCTCGCAAGACGCCCCTGGACCCGGAAGTCGCAGCCCCGGATACGCACGACGTCACGGCACGGCTCGATGCCCTGGATCGGCCACGCCTCTGCGGCGTACCAGAGGTCTTCGATGAGGTCGCACAATTCCTCGTCGCGCTCGGCGGCCAACTGCGTCACCTGGACGCGCTTCTGCACGTCAGGATGCTGCGGGTCGAGCGGTTTGAGCTGCATCGCTTCCTGGCGCAAGGTGGCGACGAGCTCGGCGAACCGCGGATCGCTGCCCATCAGCTTGCCATAACAGCGGTTCAGGTGCTGGCGCTGGGCGTCGCTCAAGCGCAGGTCGAAGGGGTTGCTCTCGACGTCTGCCGCCACTGCCTCCTGCGCCTGGCTGCCGAGCATCTCGAAGGCGCTCAAGCGGTCGAAGCCAGGCAAGCTGCGCACCAGCGGCAAGATGCGCGAATGGAAGGTACGCACCTGTTCACGCGCTTGGGCCGGTGTCGGCGCCACCCCCCAGTGTTCGAAGACCTGACACAGTCGCTGGATGAAGTCCTTGCGTGACTCACGGGTGAAGGTGACCACGGTCATGGCATCAGGCTCGTAGCCCAGGTAGTGCTGCAGCAGCAGGATACGCAGCACCAGCGAGGTCGACTTGCCGGCACCGGCGCCCGCCACTACGCAGGTGGACGGTGTGTCGCTGAAGATCATCTTCCACTGCGCCGGGCTGGGCTGTGCCTGAGCGGGCAGGCGCGCGGCCACATCGGCCTTGAAGCGTTTCTTCAATTCCGGGGTGATCGGCAGGCGCCAGTCATCGAACAGGTGATCGTCCTCGCCCGGACGTGCGGGGACCGCATGGCGATGGTCGCGAATGACCAGCACCTGGCGACCCGCTTCGAGCCCCTCGCGGTGACCCTGCTCGAAACCTTGCTGCACCCCCTCGGCCTGTCCGTCGCACCGCCCGGCCTGATGCCCGAGGTGCCAGGACTCCAGGTGCTGCGCCCGCAACCGAGACAGACCACCCCCGAACAGACGCGCGAGGAGACGGCGCAACCAGGGAAGCTGCGCCGCCGGCAAAAGAGCAGGCAAGGGCTGGGATGGATCGACGGGCACGGTCACTCCAGAGGGGAAACGAATCAGGCTGCATGGTGGCGGGAAGTCGACGAAATGACCAGTGTTCGCAGCGAGATCATGGACTTAGCTCACCCACGCAGGAGCAGGCTTGCCTTTTATATCGAAGCATTGGATCTTTATAAGTCAATATTTACGCTTTTTTTAGATGATAGCCCAGTGCAGCATGGCCTCATTCCTGACCTTCTGGAGTCCGATCATGCTGCATCTTCGTCGCTTCGACAGCCTGGGCCATGCCGATCACGGCTGGCTCGACGCCCACCATCACTTTTCCTTTGCCGACTACCATGACCCAGCGCGCATGCACTGGGGGACACTGCGCGTCTGGAACGACGACCTGATCGCGGCAGGCAGCGGCTTTCCACCTCACCCGCACCGCGACATGGAGATCATCACCTATGTGCGCGAAGGTGCCATCAGCCACCGCGACAGCCTGGGCAACGAGGGACGCACGGAAGCCGGCGACGTGCAGGTGATGAGCGCCGGTACAGGCATCGTGCACAGTGAATACAACCAGGAAGCGGTCGACACACGGTTGTTCCAGATCTGGATCATCCCGGATCGCACTGGCGAAACGCCGTCCTGGGGCACACGGCCATTCCCCAAGGGGGCGCGTGGCGAAGGTTTCGTGACGCTGGCCAGCGGGCGGGACGAGGATGTCGATAGCCTGCGCATTCGGGCCGACGCCCGGTTGGCAGCCGCGACCGTGCGAGCCGGTGAGGTGGTCGAGTACCGCTTCGAAGCGGGGCGGCGGGGCTACCTGGTGCCGGCCAAGGGTCGTCTCAGGGTCAACGACCTGCTGGCCGAGGCCCGCGATGGCGTGGCGATCGAGGATGAACGGGTGATTCGCGTGGAGGCGCTGGAGGACAGCGAAGTGGTGTTGGTGGATGTCGCCTGAGTCCGTCCGCGCTTTGCCTGACGCGATGTAGACTGCATCGCTGATCTGGCAGAGCGGGTTCATCCCCTCTGTGGGGCTTGCCCGCGATGCCGGCGGTGATGGGTCGGACGCTATCGCGGGCAAGCCCCCACAGGGGGCTGCGCTTGCCTGCATCATGCCGGCGAACCTGTGGATGCAACGATGACCCTATCTTGGGGCTTTTCCCAAAGACGTTGAAAGGCCTGGCCCTGCAGACCCACAAGGCAGTCGATGCATCAGCGCATGGAGAGGAGGTACCTTACCCGCCCCCCTACCGAGCCTGCACTGTCTCACGCCCCCTGCCTGTCCTGGCGCTCTTCCAGCAATGCCACGAACGTGCTCAGGCTGCGTGACACCGTCCCGCGGCGCCAGACCAGCCAGGTCTTGAGCAGGCGGAAGTCTTCGGACAAGGGCCAGACGCTCACCGTGCTGCACCCCGGCATGCTGTCGAGCATGCTGCGCGGCATCAAGGCCAGCCCTGCCCCGGCGCTGACACAGGCGAGCATACCGTGGTAGGACTCCATCTCGTGGATCTTGCCCGGCACGGCCTCATCGCAGACGAACCAGCGCTCGAAGTGGTGTCGATAAGAGCAGTTGGCGCGAAACGCATAGATACTCTGACCATTGACGTCCTGGGCACGGGCCACCGGTGGATGATTGAGCGGCGCGATCACCACCATTTCCTCCTCGAACACCGCCATGCCTTCCAGGGTCGGGTGCAGGACCGGCCCGTCGACGAAAGCCGCCACCAACCGTCCGCTCAGCACACCTTCGAGCATGGTGCCGGACGGCCCGGTGGACAGGTCCAGGTCGACCTTGGGGTAGCGCTGGTTATAGGCGGCCAGCAGGCCAGGAATCCGCACCGCTGCCGTGCTTTCCAGCGAACCCAGCGCAAAGGTGCCCTGGGGGTCGTCACCGGCCACCGTCGAACGCGCCTCACTCACCAGGTCCAGGATACGCCGGGTGTACTCCAGGAAATTCCACCCTGCCGGCGACAGGCGCAGCCGATGCTTTTCGCGGATGAACAGCGCCACCCCCAGATCCTGCTCCAACTGTTTGATGCGAGTGGTCAGGTTGGATGGCACCCGGTGAATCTGCTGCGCTGCGCCGCTGATGCTGCCGTGTTCGGCCACGGCCTTGAAGATCTCCAACTGCACCAGGTCCATGTTCATTCTCCAATCGTGAACGTTCAACTCATTATTATTCAGTTTTCATAAACCCGATACCCCCGTAGTCTGACCCTACCGTACCTCACGACGAGCGACCTGCCATGAGCCAGATCACCAGCCAGACCCATGCCATTTCCGTCGACCCGCACACGGGCGAACAGATCGGGCACTACGCCTTCGAGAACGACGCCGCACTGGACGCGGCGCTGCAACGGGCCAAGGTCGGCTATGACACCTGGCGGCGCACGTCGCTGGCCCAGCGCAGCGAGTACCTGAACCGCCTGGCTGCCGCGCTGCAGGCCAATGCCGAGGCACTGGCGGTGATGATCACCCGCGAAATCGGCAAGCCGATCGCCCAGGCGCGCGGCGAAGTGGCCAAGTGCGTCAACCTGTGCCAGTGGTACGCTGAACATGGCCCGGCCATGCTCGCCCCGGAAGCCACCCAGGTGGAAAAGGCCCGCATCGAATACCGCCCGCTCGGCCCGATCCTGGCAGTGATGCCGTGGAATTTCCCGCTCTGGCAGGTGCTGCGCGGCGCTGTACCAGCCGTGCTGGCGGGCAATACCTATGTGCTCAAGCACGCCCCCAACGTCATGGGCAGCGCCTACCTGCTGCGTGACGCCTGCCAAGCGGCCGGCCTGCCGGACGGCGTGCTGGAGGTGATCAACGTCACCGCCGACGGCGTGACCCGTGCGATCAACGATCCGCGCATCGCGGCCGTCACTTTGACCGGCAGCGTACGCGCCGGCATGGCCATCGGTGCCCAGGCCGGTGCCGCGCTGAAGAAGTGCGTCCTGGAACTGGGTGGCTCCGATCCGTTCATCGTGCTGGCCGATGCCGACCTGGACGCGGCCGTGCAGGCGGCGGTCATCGGGCGCTACCAGAACACGGGGCAGGTGTGCGCGGCGGCCAAGCGCATGATCGTCGAGCAGAGCGTGCTGGACGACTTCACCCAGCGCTTCGTCGAGGCCACGCGTCGCCTGAAAATGGGCAACCCGCTGGAAGACGACACCTACGTCGGCCCGATGGCGCGCTTCGACCTGCGCGATGAGCTCGACGGCCAGGTACAGGCCTCGCTCGCCGAGGGCGCCACGCTGCTGCTGGGCGGTCACAAGCAGGCAGGCATCGGCAACTACTATGCGCCAACCGTGCTGGGCGATGTGACGCCGTCGATGACCGCGTTTCGCCAGGAGTTGTTCGGGCCGGTGGCGGCGATCACCGCAGCGCGGGATGCCGAGCACGCCGTGGAACTGGCCAACGACAGCGACTTCGGCCTGGCGTCGACGATCTACACGGCCGACCTGGCCCTGGCCGAGCGCATGACGGCGGCGCTGGACACCGGTGCAGTGTTCATCAACGGCTACTGCGCCTCCGACCCCCGCGTGGCCTTCGGCGGCGTGAAGAAGAGCGGGTTCGGTCGCGAGCTGTCGCACTTCGGCCTGCGCGAATTCTGCAACGTGCAGACGGTCTGGGCCGACCGCGTCTGATCGCCCGGCCCCGCCCCCTCACTGGGCAGTCTGTTGGCTGCCCTTTCACTGCTTCGCGTTTACCCCGTCGTGGTCGACAGGGCTGGCATTGGCTCACGACCGCGTTGGTGGATCGTTCAGCAGCGAATAGCCGCGCTCCAGCAACGTCTTGCCGATGTAACGCGAGCCGACCTCGTTGAGGTGGGCATTGTCCAGGTACAGCAGCGTGCCGTCGATCAACGAGCGGCAACGCCCGTCGGTGCAGATGACCTGGTTGGGGTCGATGAAACGCACCTGCGGGAACCGCGCACGCAACTCGGCCCAATAGTGCGGCCGCGTGGCCTGGGCGGCGTCGCAGGTGCGCTGGGTCGCGAACATCAACTGGCGCACCGGGCAGGTCGCTGCATCCACGATCGCCTGGTTGTTCAGGATCACGATCACCTGGCCGGTACTCTTGACCACCCGCTCCAGGCTGGCCGCGATCGGCGCGCCGGCAGCCTCGTCCGACGGCCAACTGCCCGCCAGCACCACGTAGGGATAGCGCTGGGCTTCGATCAGCGCGTACACCCTGGCATTGCGTTGCGCGCAGTGCTCGGCGTAGACACGGGACATGTCGACGTTGTAGCCCAGGATCGGCGCACACCCATCCATGGTGTAGTCCATGAGGCTGACCCCGTCGGGCCGTGCCAGCAGATCGACCATGCCGGTGAAGTGGTTGGCGAAGGAGTCCCCGACCAGGATGCCGTCGAGCTGCGCCTTGGGTGCGCCGAGTCGGCACTGCGCATCCGGTGCTGTCTGGTACAAGGCATTGGGCACATGGCAGCCGCGTCGATTGTCGGCAGGACGCTCCAGGGTCATGGCTTCGAGGGTTTCGACCGTGGGCCCGAAGCGCGTCGGGAACCCGCCCTGCCACTGAACCAGCCCCGTCAGCAGTGCCAACGCTGCCACCGGCATCGCGAAGCGCCGAGCGAACACCCTGGCAAATTCGATCCGCGCGCCGCTCTGACGCATGGGCTGCTCGATCCAACGCCAGGTCAGCCAAGCCAGGACCACGGCCACCAGTACCACGCCCAGGCCTGTCGTCAGGCCGATGGGGATGGCCAGGTAGTTGAGGTAGGCGATCAACGGCCAGTGCCACAGGTACAGGGAGTAGGAGATCAATCCGACGAACACCAGCGGTCGGCTGCCCAGCAGCCAGGCACGTTGCCCCGCGTGCCCGGCATGGATCAACAGGGCCGCCCCCAGGCAGGGCACCAGTGCCGTCAACCCGGGAAACGCAACGCCTGGCCCGATCAGCGCCAGGGACCCGGCGATCAGCACGACGCCCAGCCCGCGGCTGGTCCAGGCCTGGCGTCGGTCGATGGGCAGCGGCCGCAGGACATGCCAGATCCCCAGGCAACCACCCAGCATCAGCTCGAAGAATCGCGTCGGCAACAGGTAGTAGGACGCTGTGACGAACAGGCCAGTGCCGTACTGCGACAGCCCGACCGCCGCCGTCAGGCCCACGCCGAGCAGCCATGGACAGCGTTGTGGGGCCAGGCGCAGGACGGCCAGCAGGAGCAAGGGCCAGATCATGTAGAACTGCTCCTCGATCCCGAGTGACCAGGTGTGCAGCAACGGCGCTTCACTGGCATCGGCAGCGAAATAGTTGCCGTACTTGAGCCAGATGAACAGGTTGGACACGCCCAGCAACGCATATAGGGCATTGGCGCTCAAGCGCTCCAGGTCGACGGGCGACAACAACACGGCGCCCAGCCCCAGAGTGGCCAGTAGCACGGTGACCAGGGCAGGTACGATACGGTTGATCCGACGTTGGTAGAACTGGCGTAGCGAGAAGGTTCCGGCGCGGGCCTGCTGGAACACATGGGCGGTGATCAGGTAGCCGGAAATGACGAAGAAGATGTCCACCCCGACGAAGCCGCCGGGTATCCAGGCGACGTTGAGGTGATGGAGCAGGACGGCGATCACGGCGACGGCGCGCAGGCCGTCGATGTCGGGGCGGTAGGCGGTGCGTTGCATGGCGGTGAGCATCCTCGAGACAGGCATGTCGCTGGACATGTGGCTCAAGGGTAACGCAAGCCTGAGGGCCCGACGTCAACTCACCGACAAATTCATCGCCTGCTCGAATCGCGCCAGGTAAGCGCCGCGGTTTTCGTCACTAAATTGACGATTACAGGATGTGACGTTATGCCGTGATCTGCCGAGCGCGCCTTATTTCACGACGCCACACGCCACGCGCGCACCGCCGCCACCCAGTTTTTCAGGATGATCGCTGTGGTTGTCGCCCCCCACGTGCACCATCAGGGCATGCCCTTTGAAATCGTCCGCCTTCAGCCGGGGCGCCAACACTGGATAGGTCGCCTTGCCGTCGGCACCGACGTACAGCGCAGGCAGGTCACCACGATGACCGCTGTCATCATAAGGGCCCTTGTGAACGCCGGTGGAGTCCGGGTCCCAATGCCCGCCCGCAGCACCGGCCGGCACAGCCTTGCCATTGTCCTGGGTGACACCGCAGTCGGGCTTCTCGTGCAGGTGGAAGCCGTGGACGCCCGGTGGCAGATCGCTCAATTTCGGGGTCAACAGGGCACCGTACTTGTTCTGCTCGATGGTAATGGTGCCGATCGACTTGCCGGCGCCTTCCGGTCCGGCCAGCTTGAGTTCGACGGTCTCGGCGGCCTGGGCCAGGCCGGTGGTCGCCAGCAAGGCGGTCAGTAGCACTGCTTTCATAGCATCGTCTCCATGGATGAACGTTGGACTGCGTCTTCGGCTGTACGCGCGGCCCATTTGCCGCATCGGACAGTGTCTCCAACAGACAGATTCCCGATAGACATATTTACATACACGTAGAGCACCGTGCCGCACTCGAGACGCCCTCGGGAGGGTGTGCCATTCGTCGCGTGTAATGCTGCTGCGATACAACCCCGGCCGTCAGGTGCATTCACACATTAGGTCCAGTTCATTCGTTACGAGGAACGCAACCATGCGCGACTATCCCCGCCCTCCTTTCCCTGAACAGCCGCAGAAAGTACCCGGTCATCAACACCAGATGGACCCGCTGCCCGACTGTGGCGAAAAGACCTACGTCGGTCATGGTCGTCTCGAGGGCAAGGTCGCCTTGATCACCGGCGGCGACAGTGGCATCGGCCGCGCCGTGGCGATCGCCTTCGCCCGTGAAGGGGCGGACGTCGCGGTGGCGTACCTGGATGAGCACCAGGATGCCGAAGAGACCGCGAAATGGGTGCGTGACGCAGGCCGTACCTGCATCCTGCTGCCGGGCGACATCGCCCAGAAGACCACCTGCGACGAGCTGATCGACAAGACCGTCGCGCAGTTCGGCCGCATCGACGTGCTGGTCAACAACGCCGCGTTCCAGATGAGCCATGAATCGATCGAAGAGATCTCCGACGAGGAATGGGTCAAGACCTTCGATATCAACATGACGGCCATGTTCCGCCTGTGCAAGGCAGCCTTGCCGCACATGCAGAAAGGGGGCTCGATCATCAATACCACGTCGGTCAACTCCGACTCGCCGACCCCGACCTTGCTGGCCTATGCAGCGACCAAGGGCGCCATCGCCAACTTCACTGCCGGCCTGGCGCAGATGCTCGGGCCCAAGGGCATCCGCGTGAACAGCGTGGCGCCGGGGCCGATCTGGACACCGCTGATCGTCTCCACCATGCCACCGGAGCAGGCCAGCCACTTCGGCGAACAGACGCCGCTGGGGCGCGCCGGGCAGCCTGTGGAGGTCGCGCCCATCTATGTGCTGCTGGCTTCCGACGAGAGCAGCTACATCACCGGTAGCCGCTACGGCATCACCGGGGGCAAGCCGATTCTGTAAAGGTGTTCGATGAGGATGGGTGCGAAGGCGACAGCAAGGGTGCCTGCCCCGTTGCGATCGCGGGCGAGCCAACCCTCGCAGAACAGGAAATAGTTTGCAGCGCTCTGTGGGCTCTATGATCCCAGTCGCGGCACAGGGGCCGCTCCTGCATGGGCCGCGATGACCTGCCTCACCGCGGTAGGTGAGCGGCCCTTGAAAACGATGCACCCCTCCCAATTCACGGCCAAGCGTTTCCGATACCCCCCTGGATGTATTATCGTTGCCCAGTGCGCAAACCGAGGCGACCTGACCGTTCAGGCAGCTGCAAGACAATCGAGGGTGTCATGAGCAACGAAAGCATCAATTGGGACAAGCTGGGCTTCGACTACATCAAGACCGACAAGCGCTACCTGTCCGTCTGGCGCGATGGCCAATGGGATCAAGGCACCCTGACCGACGACAACGTCCTGCACATCAGTGAGGGCTCCACGGCCCTGCACTACGGCCAGCAATGCTTCGAGGGGCTCAAGGCCTACCGCTGCAAGGACGGTTCGGTGAACCTGTTCCGTCCGGACCAGAACGCCGCGCGCATGCAGCGCAGCTGTGCTCGCCTGCTGATGCCGCACGTGCCGACCGAGGTGTTCATCGAGGCGTGCAAGCAGGTGGTCAAGGCCAACGACCGCTTCATCCCGCCGCACGGCAAGGGTGCCTTGTACCTGCGTCCCTTCGTCATCGGCGTGGGCGACAACATTGGCGTACGGACCGCACCCGAGTTCATCTTCTCGATCTTCGCCATTCCGGTCGGCTCGTACTTCAAGGGCGGCATGAAGCCCCACAACTTCATGATCTCCAACTTCGACCGCGCCGCCCCGCAAGGCACTGGCGCGGCCAAGGTCGGCGGCAACTACGCGGCCAGCCTGCAACCGGGCGCCGAGGCCAAGCAGCGCAGCTTCGCCGACGCGATCTACCTGGACCCGCTGACCCACAGCAAGATCGAGGAAGTCGGCTCGGCGAATTTCTTCGGCATCACCGCCGACAACGAATTCGTCACACCCAAGTCCGCCTCGGTCCTGCCGGGCATCACGCGCCTGTCGCTGATGGAGCTGGCCGCCTCGCGCCTGGGCCTGACCGTGGTCGAAGGCGACGTGGGCATCGACAACCTGGGCCGGTTCATCGAAGCCGGCGCCTGCGGTACGGCCGCCGTGATCACGCCGATCGGCGGGATCGAGTACAACGGTTCGCTGCACGTCTTCCACGACCTGGAAAAGGTCGGCCCGGTCACCCAGAAGCTGTATGCCGAGCTGACCGGCATCCAGAGCGGTGACGTCGAAGCGCCTGCCGGCTGGATCGTCAAGGTCGCCTGACCTGCCTTGTCCTCGATCAGGTCGCCCTGCAGCGGCCTGATCGAGCCTGCACCCGCAGATGAATTTTTCTTAAACTGGGCGTTGTCCATTGTTTGGCACAATCGTGCTTTCCCCCGCTGCCCAGGAACTCGCATGCCTCGCGTACTGACCATCGAAGACGACGCCGTCACGGCGCAGGAAATCGTCGCCGAACTGTCCACCCACGGTCTGGACGTGGACTGGGCGGACAATGGCCGTGAAGGCCTGGCCAAGGCCATCGCCGGGGGGTATGACCTGATCACCGTGGACCGCATGCTGCCCGAGGTGGATGGCCTGACCATCGTCACCACCCTGCGCGGCCTGAAGATCGCCACGCCGATCCTGATGATCAGCGCGCTGTCGGACGTCGACGAGCGTGTGAGAGGCCTGCGCGCCGGGGGTGACGACTACCTGACCAAGCCCTTCGCCTCCGACGAGATGGCGGCAAGGGTCGAGGTGCTGCTGCGCCGCAACAGCGTGCCGATGACCCAGACCCGCCTGCAGGTCGCCGACCTGGAGCTGGACCTGATCAGCCACGAAGCACGCCGTGGCGAGCAGACCCTGAACCTGCTGCCGACCGAGTACAAGCTGCTGGAATACCTGATGCGCCACGCCGGCCAGGTGATCACGCGCATGATGATTTTCGAGGAGGTGTGGGGCTATCACTTCGATCCCGGCACCAACCTGATCGACGTGCACATCGGGCGCCTGCGCAAGAAGATCGACTCGCCCGGCCAGACGCCGCTGATCCGCACCGTGCGAGGCTCCGGCTATGCAATTGCCGAACCCGTCTAAGGGCTGGAGTTCGTCCACCAGCCGACTGCTGGCGTTGTACAGCTTTCTGTTCGTGACCTGGAGCTGCATCCTCATGGGGGTGCTGTACTACGAGGTATCCGACTACCTGAACAAGCTGACCCGGCACTCCATGCTGCAGCGTCAGCACCTGTTCACCCACATGAGTGGCAAGCAGCTGGACGATGCCCTGATCGCCAGCCAGACGTTCGAAGAACGCAGTTTCGACGCCTACGGCCTGTTCGACGCGCAACTGCGCCCGGTCGGCGGGCGCATCCGTGCCATTCCCGAGGACTTGCCGCTCGATGGCCACGTGCACGAACTCGATCGCTGCCTGGACGCCGACGACCCCCATGTCCCGCGCGACAGCTGCGACGCGGTGGCGATCAAGGTCCAGGACGGCCGCTGGCTGGTGCTGGTGCGCGACAACGGCTCGCTGTTCGTGGTCACCCGCATCATCCTGCACGCCCTGCTCTGGGGTATCTCGCTGACCCTGATTCCGGGCTTCGCCGGCTGGTACCTGCTGCGGCGCCGGCCGCTCAAGCGCATCCGCGCGGTGCAGGCCAGCGCCGAGCTGATCGTCGCCGGCGACCTGACCCATCGTCTGCCGTTGTCCAGCCGCCGTGACGAGCTGGACATGCTGGCGGCCATCGTCAATGCCATGCTCGACCGGATCGAACGGCTCATGCACGAGGTGAAGGGGGTCTGCGACAACATCGCCCACGACCTGCGCACACCGCTCACGCGCTTGCGGGCGCAGCTGTACCGGATTCGCCAGCAGAACGGCGATGACTGGGCCGACGCACCGGCCCTGGACCAGGCCATCAGCGAGACCGACACCTTGATGGCCCGTTTTCGCGGGCTGTTGCGCATCAGCGAACTGGAGGACCGACGGCGCCGTGCCGGGTTCGTCGACATCGACCCCACCGAGTTGCTGGTGGAGCTGCACGACTTCTATCTGCCGCTGGCCGAAGACGGCGGTATCAGTCTGAGCCTGGTGCAGCCGAGCCGACTGCTCGCCGTGCATGGCGACCGGGAACTGCTGTTCGAGGCATTGGCCAACCTGGTCGGCAACGCCATCAAGTTCACGCCCGAGAGTGGCCAGGTGCGGATCGACGCCGCGGTCGATGGCAAGGTGCTGAGCATTGCGGTGGAGGACAGCGGACCAGGGATTCCGGAAAGCGAACGCCAGTCGGTGTTGAAACGCTTCTACCGGAGCGAGGAAGGCCATCGGCATGCGGGGTTCGGGCTGGGGTTGTCGATCGTCGCGGCGATCGTAGATCTGCATGGGTTCCAGCTGGAGGTGGGGGCTGGCGCGTTGGGTGGGGCGCGGCTGGTGTTGCGCTGTCCGCTCGGGTAAGGGGCTGCTTTCTGAATCTTGTGAGCCCTACGGGCCCACACAGCAGTCGCTGCGTTAACGCAGGTTCTACCAGAATGCCAGACCCACGCCGCGGGGCCGCATCGCGACCCCGCGTGCTGTCAGGACACCCGCAGACCCTGACGCCGCCTCACTCCGCCAACCGCCAGGTGGTGCCGCCCTTCCCGTCTTCCAGCACCACGCCCATGGCGGTCAGCTGGTCACGCACCCGGTCGGACTCGGCCCAGTTCTTCTGCGCGCGCGCCGCCAGACGTGCCTGGATCAACGCCTCGACCTCGGCCGCATCGACCTTGCCTTCGGCACCGGCGCGCAGGAAGTCGTCGGCGTCCAGCTGCAGCACGCCCAGCACGTCGCCCAGCTCACGCAGACGGCCCGCCAGACCGGCCGCTGCCTGGGGATCGCTGTCGCGCAGGCGGTTGATCTCGCGCACCAGGTCGAACAGCACCGCGCAAGCTTCGGGCGTACCGAAGTCGTCGTTCATCGCCACGGCGAAGCGTTCGGCGAAGGCTTCGCCGCCGGCGGCCGGCACCCGAGGCAGACCGCGCAGGGCGTGGTAGAAGCGCTCCAGGGCACCCTTGGCATCGCGCAGGCTGTCCTCGGAGTAGTTGATCGCGCTGCGGTAGTGGCTGGCCACCAGCAGGTAGCGCACCACCTCGGGGTGGTACTTGGCGAGCACGTCGCGGATCGTGAAGAAGTTGTTCAACGACTTGGACATCTTCTCGCCGTTGATGCGGATCATGCCGCAGTGCATCCAGGCCTTGGCGTACGGCTTGCCGGTGGCCGCCTCGCTCTGGGCGATCTCGTTCTCGTGGTGCGGAAACTCCAGGTCGCTGCCGCCGCCATGGATGTCGAAGCTCTCGCCCAGGCAGCAGGTGGACATCACCGAGCACTCGATGTGCCAGCCCGGACGGCCCGCGCCCCACGGCGATTCCCAGCTCGGCTCGCCGGGCTTGGCCGCCTTCCACAGCACGAAGTCCAGCGGGTCCTGCTTGGCCTCGCCCACTTCGATGCGCGCGCCGATGCGCAGGTCTTCGATCTTGCGCCGCGACAGCTTGCCATAGCCGACGAACTTGCCGACGCGGTAGTACACGTCGCCGTTGCCCGGCGCGTAGGCGTAGCCCTTGTCGATCAGGGTCTGGATCATCGCGTGCATGCCGGGGATGTGGTCGGTGGCGCGAGGCTCCTGGTCCGGCGGCAGGATGTTCAGGCGACGCTCGTCCTCGTGCATGGCCTCGATCATGCGCGCGGTGAGCGCATCGAAGCGCTCGCCGTTGGCATTGGCACGGTGGATGATCTTGTCGTCGATGTCGGTGATGTTGCGCACGTAGGTCAGGTCGTACCCGCTCTTGCGCAGCCAGCGGGTGGCCAGGTCGAAGGCCACCATGCTGCGCCCGTGGCCCAGGTGGCAGTAGTCGTACACGGTCATGCCGCAGACGTACATGCGTACCTTGTTGCCCTCGAGCGGGGTGAAGACTTCCTTGGCCTTGGTCAGGGTGTTGTAGATGGTTAGCACGAAAAGTCCTCAGCTGCCCCAGGAGTCACGCAGGGTGACGGTGCGGTTGAACACCGGGCGACCCGGCTGGCTGTCCTTGAGGTCGGCGCAGAAGTAGCCTTCGCGCTCGAACTGGAAGCGATCCTCCGGCGCGGCCTGGGCCAGCGACGGCTCGGCGCGGCAGCCGGTCAGCACCTGCAGCGAGTCCGGGTTGATGTTGTCCAGGAAGCTGCCACCGTCTTCGGTCTTTTCCGGGTTCGGCGAGCGGAACAGGCGGTCGTATAGACGAACTTCGCATTCCAGGCTGCCCTCGGCCGGCACCCAGTGGATCACGCCTTTGACCTTGCGACCTTCGGGGTTCTTGCCCAGGGTGTCCGGGTCGTAGGAGCAGCGCAGCTCGACGATGTTGCCCTCGGCATCCTTGATCGCCTCGTCGGCGCGGATCACGTAGCTGCCGCGCAGGCGGACCTCGCCGTTGGGCTCCAGGCGCTTGTAGCCCTTGGGCGGCGCTTCCATGTAGTCGTCGCGGTCGATGTACAGCTCGCGAGCGAACGGCAGCACGCGCACGCCCATGTCTTCCTTGGGATGGCGCGGCAGTTCGAGCTGTTCGACCTGGCCTTCGGGGTAGTTGGTGATGACCACCTTCAGCGGGCGCAGCACGCACATGGCGCGCGGCGCAGTACGGTCCAGGTCATCACGGATGCAGAACTCGAGCATCGACATGTCGACCACGCCGTCGGAGCGGTTGGTGCCGATCATCTCGCAGAAGTTGCGGATCGACGCCGGGGTGTAGCCACGACGGCGGAAACCCGACAGGGTCGACATGCGCGGATCGTCCCAGGATTCGACGTGGTGCTCGTCCACCAGTTGCTTGAGCTTGCGCTTGGAAGTGATGGTGTAGTTCAGGTTCAGTCGGCTGAACTCGTACTGGCGGGGGTGCGCCGGCACCGGCAGGTTGTCCAGGAACCACTCGTACAGCGGACGATGCCCCTCGAACTCCAGGGTGCAGATCGAATGGGTGATGCCTTCGATGGCGTCGGACTGGCCGTGGGTGAAGTCGTAGTTGGGGTAGATGCACCAGGCATCGCCCGTCTGGTGGTGATGGGCGTGACGGATCCGGTAGAGGATCGGGTCGCGCAGGTTCATGTTCGGCGACGCCATGTCGATCTTGGCGCGCAGCACCCGCTCGCCATCCTTGAACTCACCGGCCTTCATGCGCGCGAACAGGTCCAGGTTCTCCTCGACGCTACGCTCGCGGTACGGGCTGTCCTTGCCAGGCTCGGTCAGGCTGCCACGGTAGGCGCGCGCCTCGTCCGGGGTCAGGTCGCAGACATAGGCCTTGCCGCGCTTGATCAGCTCCACCGCCCAGGCGTGCAACTGGTCGAAGTAGTTCGAGGCGTAGCGCACCTCGCCGGCCCACTCGAAGCCCAGCCAGGTGACATCGCGCTGGATGGCGTCGATGTACTCCTGGTCTTCCTTGGCCGGGTTGGTGTCATCGAAACGCAGGTGACAGGCACCGCCGAATTCCTTGGCCAGGCCGAAGTTCACGCAGATCGACTTGGCGTGACCGATGTGCAGGTAACCATTGGGCTCGGGCGGGAAGCGCGTGACGATGGTGCTGTGCTTGCCGGCATCCAGGTCCGCCTGAATGATCGGCCGCAGGAAGTTCGCAGGGACGGCAGGCGCCCCTTTGGCAGCGGCATTCGGAGCGTTGTCGGCAGTGGGCTTGCTCATGTGGATCCTTTGAAGACGGGTAAACGGCCATCGGGTAGGCCGACTGAAACAAAGGGCTTATCATAGCCGAAGCAGTCAAGTCGCCGACAGCCGGACGCCGAGAATCTGCCGTGTTTTATCGTCGGGTCCACGCCGCGTGCATCACGCCACGTGTGTCCTGACGCTGGAAACGTGCGTCAGGTCTTGCGTACGCCCGTTGGCGGACCCTATTCATGAACGTCTTGAAAAAGCGAGTTCCCGCATGTCCAAAGTCAAACTGAGCACCAACCACGGCGACATCGTCCTGCAACTGAACGCCGAGAAAGCGCCGCTGACCACCGAGAACTTCGTCCAGTACGTCAAGGAAGGCCACTACGATGGCACCGTGTTCCACCGCGTGATCAAGGGCTTCATGATCCAGGGCGGCGGTTTCGAGGCCGGCATGAGCCAGAAGAAGACCCGCGCCTCGATCCAGAACGAAGCCGACAACGGCCTGAAGAACGCCAAGTACAGCATCGCCATGGCCCGTACCATGGACCCGCACTCGGCCTCGGCGCAGTTCTTCATCAACGCCTCGGACAATGCCTTCCTCAACCACAGCGGCAAGAACACCCAGGGCTGGGGCTACGCGGTGTTCGGCGAAGTGATCGAAGGCCGTGAGGTGGTCGATGCCATCGAGAAAGTCGTCACGGGCTCCAAGGCCGGCCACCAGGACGTGCCGAAGGACGACGTGATCATCGAGAAAGCCGAGATCATTGAGTGATCCTGCTGATCTCCGATCTTCATTTGCAAGAAGAGCGCCCGGACATCACCCGGGCGTTTCTCGCGTTGCTCGACGGCCGTGCCCGCAGCGCCAGCGCGCTGTACATCCTGGGCGACTTCTTCGAGGCCTGGATCGGTGACGACGGCATGTCGCCGTTCCAGCAGTCGATCTGCCAGGCGCTGCGCGCGGTGAGCGACCGAGGCACGGCCGTGTACCTGATGCACGGCAACCGGGATTTCCTGATTGGCCAGGGGTTCTGCGAGGCCGCCGGCTGCACGTTGCTCGACGATCCCAGCGTGGTGGACCTCGGTGGCGAGCGCGTCCTGCTGATGCACGGCGACAGCCTGTGCACGCGGGACGTGGGCTACCTGAGGTTGCGTCGGGTGTTGCGCAATCCGCTGACCTTGTGGATCCTGCGTCACCTCTCGCTGGCCAACCGACAGCGCCTGGCACGCAAGCTGCGCAACGAAAGCAAGGCGCAGACGCAAATGAAAGCGACGGAGATCATCGACGTCACCCCCGAGGAGATCCCTCAGGTCATGGCGGCCCATGGCGTGCGCACGCTGATCCATGGGCACACCCACCGGCCCGCGATCCACAAGCTGACCGTCGACGGCGAGCCGGCACGGCGTATCGTGCTGGGAGACTGGGACCGCCAGGGCTGGGCGTTGCAGGTGGACGACCAGGGGTTTCAGCTGGCGCCGTTCGCGATTGGGTGAGCCGCAAGCCGCAAGCCGCAAGCCGCAAGCCGCAAGCCGCAAGCCGCAAGCCGCAAGCCGCAAGCCGCAAGCCGCAAGCCGCAAGCCGCAAGCCGCAAGCCGCAAGCCGCAAGCCAGAGCGTCAGCGCCGCCTCAGCGTCCTGTCAACCCCCAACGCATCGCACTACAGTCCGCTTGTAGCTTGTAGCTCCCAGCTCAACAAACCCTGAACACCCCTTTCACGTTTTTCCGACATTCACCTGGGCACACTGACCTGGCTTCGAAACGTTCTTGACCCGCTGCCCTGGCGGGTTTTCTTTTTTCTGCAGGTTACGTTTCCGCCTCGCCCTCTTCCGCTTTTGCCTGCCCCTCCCGCCCTGCTGGCCCATACGGGATTCGTTTGCCCGCCTGCTGCCCGACCTCCACGGCCTGCCCGTCACGCTGCTTGCCCTGCCGTGCCTGCCCCACCAGGCGAGGAATCAGGTCGCCTTCGGGCAGGTGCCGCCAGAAGCGTCCGGGCATGTGCATGCGCATGGCATCCGGATTGAGCCGTGCCGGGTTGAAGATGTGCCGGTAGTAGACGCGCCACAGCTCGGCGCCTGGGTCTTCGGCATGCCGGGCCCAGGCCTGCCAGCGCGGTGGGCAGACCCGTTGGTAGTCGAAGGCCGCGCCATCGTAGCGGATGCCGTCGAGGGGCGTTGCGATCAGCCAACGCTGACGGCCCAGGCGTTCGGCGAAATGCCCGCTGGCGCTTTCGAGGATGTCGTGCGCTGGCTCGTGGTAGGCGATCAGGTCCAGCTGCAGGCGTTCGGCGACCGCCTCGGGCAAGGGCACGAAGCGCAGGAAGGCATGCAGGTGATGGGCCTCACGGTTGACCTGCTTGATGCGCCGGTGCAGCTCGCTGCCCAATCGATCGCCCGGCAGCATGGCCGTGCGGTCGCCATGGGCGACCCGCCAGAGTACCTCGTAGAGCAGGTTCCAGCGCTGCTCGCCGCAGTACCGCGAAGCCTGCTCCAGCTGACCCAGCAAGGTGCCAGGAATGCGTGCGCGAAACGGCCCGAGCCCGTCGGGCAGCGGGCGTGGCACGGCCAGCAAATCGTCCATCGGCCCATGGGCCCAGTTGACCTGGGACGGGTCGATACCATGGCTGAGCAAGGTCCGCGCCTGGTCGCGCCAGCAGGCGAACCGTTCCTGGCAATCGAGTGCGATCACCCCCACAACCCCATCTGCACCGGGGCCTGCGGCTCACGCAGCCGCGCGCGCAGCAGGCTGCTGCGCACGTCCGCCTCCGGGGGCCGGTAATCGCTGGTGACGATGAACGGCCTGGCCTTTTCCAGCACGCAGCGCAACTGGATAAGGTCATCGTAGCGAATACGCCGCTCGCGGCGCAGAGCCACCAGGCGCTGCACGCTGCGCATGCCCACACCCGGGATGCGCGCCAGCACGGCCGGTTCGGCGCGGTTCACGTCCACCGGGAACACCTCGCGGTTGGACAGCGCCCAGGCCAGCTTGGGGTCGATGTCCAGGTCCAGGTTGCCGGCCTTGCCCAGCAATTCCCCGGCCTTGTAGCCATAGCCGCGCATGAGGAAGTCCGCCTGGTAGAGGCGATGCTCACGCAGCAGAGGCGGCGCGGCCAGGGGCACGCTGTCGGGGCTGTCCGGGATCGGGCTGAACGCCGAGTAGTACACGCGCTTGAGGCCGAAGCCGGTGTACAGCGATTCGGCATTGCGCAGGATGGTCCGGTCGTCGGTGGTGTCGGCGCCGACGATCATCTGCGTGCTCTGCCCCGAGGGCGCAAAGCGTGGTGCCCGCGCCTCGCCCGCCACGTTCAGCTGCCCGCGCTGGATGGTGCCCATGGCCTGGCGAATGGTGCTGGCCTGCTTTTCCGGGGCCAGCCGCGTGAGGCTTTCGTCAGTCGGTAGCTCGATGTTGACGCTCAGGCGGTCGGCCAGGCGCCCGGCCTCTTCGATCAATAAAGGATCGGCATCCGGGATGGTCTTGAGGTGGATGTAGCCACGAAAGTTGTGCTCTTCGCGCAGCAGGCGCGCCACCTCCACCATCTGCTCCATGGTGTAGTCGGCCGAACGGATGATGCCCGAGCTGAGGAACAGCCCGCTGATGCAGTTGCGGCGGTAGAAGTCCAGCGTCAGGCGCACCACTTCCTCGGGCGTGAAGCGGGCCCGGGGCACGTTGCTGGAGCGACGGTTGATGCAGTACTGGCAGTCGTACAGGCAGAAGTTGGTGAGCAGGATCTTGAGCAGGGACACACAGCGCCCGTCGGGCGTGAAGCTGTGACAGATGCCCATGCCGTTGGTCGAGCCAATGCCGTCGCGCCCGCGCGAGCTGCGCTTGGGCGCACCGCTGCTGGCACAGGAGGCATCGTACTTGGCGGCGTCGGCGAGGATGCCGAGCTTGGCGATCAGCTGCATTGGCGCACTCTCTGGACTGAATATTCATACAGTATTTGGAGAGAACGTCCTACGCAAGTGCTGGTGGTCGGAACCTGCGCGTCGGGGCCTGAAAACACGGGCATCCGACCGGTGGTTCAGCGCCAGCCTTCCAGGCGCATGGTGGCCCGGACCAGGCGCTGCTCCTCCTGCTCGATCTCGTGCAGGTTGTCGCGAACGCTGTGAATGTGATCCCGCGCAGCGCGCAGCGCCTGTTCCGGTAACTGCGCCATGACGGCGTGGTAGAGCCGGGTATGCTGGCGGTCGATCTGACGCTTCTGGGTCGGCCGGCAATACAGGTTGTTCACGCAGGCGAACACCGTGCTCAAGGTGAGGTCGCTGAGGGTCTGCAAGGTGTGCACCAGCACCGGGTTGTGCGACGCCTCGCTGATCGCACGATGAAACGCGTGATCCAGGCGTGCCTGCTCACGGGCGTCGTGACGCTGCGGGCCTTCGTGGGCGGCGACCATCTCTTCGAACCGACGGGTGATCAGCAGGCGGTCCACGTCGGTGGCGCGCAGGGCCGCGAGCCGCGCGGATTCGCCCTCGAGCAGGGCGCGCACTTCGAGCAGGTCGAACAAGGTGCGTGGCTGCGAACTGAACAGGTGCATCAAGGGGGTGGTGTGATCGGCCCGGTCGAGGTCGGCAACGTAGGAGCCACGCCCATGCTCGGTGTCGATGATGCCGCGGCCGCGCAGGATGCGCAGACCTTCACGCAGGGCCGAACGGGAGCAGCCGAGCTTGTCCACCAGGCGGCGCTCGGACGGCAAGGCCTGGCCGACCTTGAGCACGCCGTCAACGATCAGCTTCTCGATACGCGCGGCGACCTGTTCGGCGACCTGGGTCTTGGCAGGGGCGGGAGTAGACGAATCGAGCATCGCGGATCCTCGTGAACTGGTCGGACCAGTGGCAGGCTGCCACGGTGGTTCAGGCACAGCGTAGTCCAACCACCGCGCGCTTGCAGGGCAGAGGGGCCCTCCCCTGACACGAACTGGTCCGACCAGTCGTCCGAGGCGTCGACAGCACACGCCGCCCCCGGCACGCTCAGGCCATCGAAACCGCCCGCCCTGCGCCCGCCAAGGCACAGGACAGGCGCCATGGTGAGCACAAGAACAAGGAAGCGCCATGAACCTTCTCTACGACGAGCGCGTCGACGGTGCGCTGACCCGTGTGGACCGGGCCGAACTGCTCCAACGCCTGCGGGCCGAGGTGCCGGATCTCGACCTGCTGCACAGCCTGGAAGACCTTCGCCCCTATGAATGCGACGGGTTGTCCGCCTACCGGGTGGTGCCGCTGCTGGTGGCATTGCCCGTGCGGCTCGACCAGGTCCAGGCGCTGCTTCAGGTGTGTCATGCACTGCGTGTGCCCGTGGTGGCCCGTGGCGCCGGCACGGGGCTGTCCGGCGGCGCCTTGCCCCTGGAACAGGGCGTGCTGCTGGTGATGGCGCGCTTCAACCGGGTCCTGGAGGTCGACCCCGCCGGTCGTTTCGCCCGTGTGCAGCCCGGTGTGCGCAACCTGGCCATCTCCCAGGCCGCCGCGCCCCATGGTCTGTACTACGCGCCGGACCCGTCCTCGCAGATCGCCTGCTCGATCGGCGGCAACGTCGCTGAGAACGCCGGGGGCGTGCACTGCCTGAAGTACGGGCTGACCGTGCACAACCTGCTGAAGGTGGAGGTCATGACCATCGAAGGCGAGTGCATGACCCTCGGCAGCGACGCCCTGGACACGCCGGGCTTCGACCTGCTGGCGCTGTTCACTGGCTCCGAGGGGCTGCTTGGCATCGTCACCGAGGTGACCGTCAAACTGCTGCCGATGCCCCAGGTCGCCCGCGTGCTGCTGGCCAGCTTCGACACGGTGGACCAGGCCGGGCGCGCCGTGGCCGACATCATCAGCGCCGGCATCATCCCTGGCGGGCTGGAGATGATGGACAACTTGTCGATCCGTGCGGCCGAAGACTTCATCCATGCCGGTTACCCGGTCGAGGCCGCGGCGATCCTGCTGTGCGAGCTCGATGGCGTGGAAGCCGACGTGCACGAGGACTGCCAGCGGGTCGAGGCGGTGCTGCGCGCGGCCGGGGCCACCGAGGTGCGGCTGGCGCGGGATGCGGCCGAGCGGGCGCGTTTCTGGGCCGGGCGCAAGAACGCCTTTCCGGCGGTCGGGCGGCTGTCGCCGGACTACTACTGCATGGACGGCACCATCCCGCGACGCGCCCTGCCCGGCGTGCTCGACGCCATCGCCGCACTGTCGCGCGAGCACGGACTACGGGTGGCCAACGTGTTCCATGCCGGCGACGGCAACATGCACCCGCTGATCCTGTTCGACGCCAACCAGCCTGGCGAACTGGACCGCGCCGAGGCCCTGGGCAGCCGCATCCTCGAGCTGTGCGTCGCGGTCGGTGGCAGCATCACCGGCGAGCACGGTGTGGGCCGCGAGAAGATCAACCAGATGTGCGTGCAGTTCAACGGCGACGAGCTGACCCTGTTCCATGCGGTCAAGCGGGCCTTCGACGCGCACGGCCTGCTCAACCCCGGCAAGAACGTCCCGACCCTGCACCGCTGCGCCGAGTTCGGCGCGATGCACGTGCACCACGGGCAATTGCCCTTCCCCGACCTGGAGCGTTTCTGATGAGCGCCGATCGCGATGCCAGCGCCGCGTTGCTGGCGCAGGTCGAACAGGCCTTGGCCGAGGGCACGCCCCTGCGGATCCAGGGCAGCGGCAGCAAGGCCATGCTGGGCAAGACGGTGCGAGGCCAGGTACTCGACACCCGCGTGCACCGCGGCATCGTCAGCTACGACCCGACCGAGCTGGTGCTGACCGCACGCGCCGGCACGCCGCTGGCCGAGGTCGAAACAGTGCTGGCCGCCGCCGGCCAACGGTTGCCGTTCGAGCCGCCACACCTGGGTGATGGGGCCACCATGGGCGGCATGGTCGCCGCGGGCCTGTCCGGGCCGCGTCGCCCCTGGGCCGGTTCGGTGCGCGACCATGTCCTGGGCACACGGATGATCAGCGGTCATGGCACGCTGCTGCGCTTTGGCGGCGAAGTGATGAAGAACGTCGCCGGCTACGATCTGTCACGGCTGTTGACCGGCAGCTTCGGGTGCCTGGGGGTGCTCACCGAGGTCTCGCTGAAGGTGCTGCCCACCCCCCGCGCCTGTCGCAGTCTGACCCTGTCCCTGGGGCGCGCCGAGGCGCTCGCGCAGTTGGCCGTATGGGGCCAGCAGCCGCTGCCGATCAGCGCCGCGTGCCACGACGGCGAGGCCCTGCACCTGCGCCTGGAGGGCGGTGAAGGCTCGGTGGCCTCGGCAGCGGATCGCCTGGGTGGCGAACCCCTGGAGGACGGTTATTGGACCGATCTGCGCGAACAGCGCCTGGCGTTCTTCGCCAGCCCGGCGACGCTCTGGCGTCTGGCCTTGCCGATCGGCAGCGGCGAGCTCGACCTTCCTGGTCAGCAACTGCTCGACTGGGGCGGCGGACAGCGCTGGCTCACGTCCGAGGCTGCGGCCGAGGACATCCGCCAGGCGGTGGCTCGGCTCGGCGGGCACGCCACGCGTTATCGCCAGGGCCCGGCGGGGTTTCACCCTCTGCCCGAGCCGCTGCTGCGCTATCACCGCAGCCTCAAGCGGCAACTGGACCCCAAGGGGATCTTCAATCCAGGCCGGCTGTACGCCGAGTTGTGAGGCCATCATGCAAACCAACCTGAGCGATGAGGCCAAGCGCCTGCCACGGGCCGACGAGGCCGAACGGATCCTGCGGTCGTGCGTGCACTGCGGGTTCTGCACGGCGACTTGCCCGACCTATCAGCTGCTCGGCGACGAGCTGGACGGGCCGCGCGGGCGCATCTACCTGATCAAGCAGGTGCTGGAGGGCGAACCGGTCACCGCCAAGACCCAACAGCACCTGGACCGTTGCCTGACCTGCCGCAACTGCGAGACCACCTGCCCGTCCGGGGTGCGCTACCACGACCTGCTGGACATCGGCCGGGCCGAGGTCGAGCGCCAGGTGCCGCGCCCACTCGGCCAGCGCCTGCTGCGCGAGGGCCTGCGCCAGGTGGTGCCACGCCCGGCGCTGTTCGCGGCCCTGACCCGTACGGCCAAGGTCTTTCGCCCGCTGCTGCCGACGCCGCTGCGCGAAAAACTGCCGCGCGCGCCCCAGGCAGCCAAGCCGCGCCCCCAGCGCCTGCATCGTCGCCAGGTGCTGCTGCTCGAAGGCTGCGTGCAGCCGACCCTGTCGCCCAACACCAATGCCGCGGCCGCGCGCGTGCTCGACCGGCTGGGCATCGGCATCACGCCTGCACGCGAAGCCGGCTGCTGCGGTGCCGTGGACTACCACCTCAATGCCCAGGACGCCGGGCTGGCACGGGCCCGGCGCAACATCGACGCCTGGTGGCCCGCGCTGGAGGCCGGCGCCGAGGCCATCGTGCAGACCGCCAGTGGCTGCGGCGCCTTCGTGCGCGACTATGGCCATCTGCTCAAGGACGACCCGGCGTACGCCGCCAAGGCCGCACGGGTCAGCGCCCTGACCCGGGACCTGGTCGAGGTGCTGGGCCAGGAACCGCTGGAGACCCTCGAGGTGCATGCCGAGCCACGCCTCGCCGTGCACTGCCCGTGCACCCTGCAGCACGCCCAGAAGCTCGGTGGTGCCGTCGAGGCACTGCTGGCCCGGCTCGGCTTCAGCCTCACGCCGGTGCCCGACGGTCATTTGTGCTGCGGCTCGGCCGGTACCTACGCGCTGACCCAACCGGCGCTGTCGCGGCAATTGCGCGACCACCGCCTCGATGCGTTGGAAAGCGGCCACCCCGACCTGATCGTCACCGCCAACGTCGGCTGCCAGGTTCACCTCGATGGCGCCGGGCGTACGCCTGTGCGTCACTGGATCGAACTGGTGGAAGATGCCCTTATCTAGGAGCTTGTCATGCAGCGCAAAGCCGTACTGGAATGCATCGACATCACCCGCCTTCTGGCGGCCGCCCGCGAAGAAGCGCACCGGCACGGCTGGGCCGTGAGCATCGCCGTGGTCGACGAGGGTGGCCACCCTCTGGCCCTGGAGCGGCTCGATGGCTGCGCGCCGATCGCCGCCTACATCGCCACCGAGAAAGCCCGCAGCGCGGCGCTGGGCCGGCGTGACACCAAAGGCTATGAAGACATGGTCAATGCAGGCCGCACGGCGTTCGTCAGTGCTCCGCTGCTGACCTCGCTGGAAGGCGGGTTGCCGGTGCGCGTGGACGGCCAGGTGATCGCGGCGGTCGGCGTGTCCGGTGTCAAGGCCGAGCAGGATGCCCAGGTCGCGGCGGCGGCCGTCGCGGCCCTGTGAGCGGCAACCGATTTCAACCCGATGTGAAGGAACGGAGACTTTTCATGAGCGAACGCATCACCTGCCACCGCCTGGGCGTGGCCAGCACCCTCAAGCGGTTCATCGACACCGAGGTGCTGCCCGGCACCGGCCTCGACCCGGCGACGTTCTGGGTCGAACTCGACGAACTGGTCCACACCCTGACGCCGCGCAACCGCGCGCTGCTGGCCGAGCGCGACCGTCTGCAGACCGAGCTGGACGCCTGGCACCGTGCCCACCCTGGTCCGGTAGAGGACCTGGATGCCTACCAGCGTCACTTGCAGACCATCGGGTACCTGCAGCCGGTGCCCGACCGGGTGCAGGTGCGCACGGCCAATGTGGACCGCGAGATCACCGTGCAGGCCGGCCCGCAACTGGTGGTGCCGGTGATGAACGCCCGCTATGCGCTCAATGCCGCCAATGCCCGGTGGGGCTCGCTGTACGATGCCCTGTACGGCACCGATGTGATCCCCCGCGACCCGCAGGCAGACGCCACGCGCGGCTACGATCCGGCCCGCGGCGCCCAGGTGATCGCCTTCGCCCGCGCGTTTCTGGACCACACCTTCCCGCTCGAGACGGCCTCCCATACCGAGGCCACGGCCTACACGGTCTCGCAGGGGCAGTTGCAGGTCACCCTGAACGATGGTCGCCAGGTCGGGCTGCGCGAGACAGCGCAGTTCGTCGGTCACCAGGGCGAGGCGTCGGCGCCCTCTGCCGTGCTGCTGGTGCATCACGACCTGCACGTGGAGATCCAGATCGACCCTGCCAGCGCCATTGGCGCGAGTGACCGGGCCGGGGTCAAGGACCTGCTGCTGGAAGCGGCGCTGACCACCATCATGGACTGCGAGGATTCGGTGGCGGCCGTCGATGCCGAGGACAAGGTGCTCGTCTACCGCAACTGGCTGGGCCTGATGAAGGGCGACCTGTCCGAGGCGATCAGCAAGGGCGGGCAGTCGTTCACCCGCACCTTGGCGGCCGACCGGCACTACCACGGCCACGACGGTGCGCCGCTGACCCTGCCGGGGCGCTCGCTGCTGTTCGTGCGCAACGTCGGCCACCTGATGACCACCCCGGCCATCGTCGACGAGCAGGGCCAGCCGATTCCAGAGGGTCTGCTCGACACCGTGGTCACCAGCCTGGCGGCGCTGCACGACCTGCGCCGCCGGGGCAACTCGCGCACCGGGAGTGTCTACATCGTCAAGCCGAAGATGCACGGCCCGGCCGAGGTCGCCTTCGCCGCCGAGCTGTTCGACCGTGTCGAAGACCTGCTACGGCTGCCTCGCCATACCGTGAAGATGGGCATCATGGACGAGGAGCGGCGTACCAGCGTCAACCTCAAGGCCTGCATCGCCGAGGCCGCCGACCGGGTGGTGTTCATCAATACCGGTTTTCTCGACCGCACCGGCGACGAAATGCACACGGCCATGGAAGCCGGTGCGATGCTGCGCAAGGGCGACATGAAAGCCACGCCGTGGATTCAGGCCTACGAGCGCAACAATGTCAGGGTAGGCCTGAGCTGCGGGCTGCGCGGGCATGGGCAGATCGGCAAGGGCATGTGGGCGATGCCGGACCTGATGGCGGCCATGCTCGACCAGAAGATCGCCCACCCCCAGGCTGGGGCCAGCACCGCCTGGGTCCCCTCCCCCACGGCCGCCACCCTGCATGCCTTGCACTATCACCAGGTGGACGTGCGCCAGGTACAGGTCGCGCTGGAACGCGAGACGCCGGACGCGCAGCACGATGACCTGTGGCGTGACCTGTTGAAGGTCCCCGTCAGCCCCTCGCCGCGCTGGAGCGCCGAGGAGATCCAGGCCGAGTTGGACAACAACTGCCAGGGCATCCTGGGGTATGTGGTGCGTTGGGTCGAGCATGGCGTGGGCTGCTCGAAGGTGCCGGACATCCATGACGTGGGTCTGATGGAAGACCGCGCGACCCTGCGCATCTCGGCGCAGCACATCGCCAACTGGCTGCACCATGGCGTGGTCAGTGCCGAGCAGGTGCACGCCACCTTGACACGCATGGCACGTGTGGTGGATGGCCAGAACGCCGGAGACCCCAGCTATCGACCGATGGCCACCGACGGCGAGCGCTCCCATGCGTTTCGGGCAGCGTGCGACCTGGTGTTCAAGGGGCGTGAGCAGCCTAGTGGGTACACTGAGCCGTTGCTGCATGCGTGGCGCGTGAGGTTTAAGCGGGAGGCGTGAAGGGTCCTGCCCTTGCGCCTTTGCAAAACTGTTGGCCCTGTCGCGACCCGGCAGGGCTGCACAGGTTGGTCGACATCGCTGATCTGACAGCTCGACGCATCACCTTGTGGGACTTGCCCGCGATGCAGGCGGTGACGGACCGGACGCCATCGCGGGCAAGCCCGCTCCCACACAGGCCTGTGACAGCCGGTCTCTTCGCGGCGTGTTCATGGGTGTTTGGACTGCATGACTGATCTGGTCGATCGACGCAGTGGGTGGGGCTGTGTGAAAGCGCTGAAGACCCGTGTCGGACCGCAGCGCTGATGGGTCAGAACCCTACCGTCGCCGACAGCAGGTACGTCCGTGGTGTCGACAGGGTCAGCCCTGGTTCGCTGTCATCCGGCGCGCCTGCCGAACTCCAGTAGTAGTCGTTCAGCACGTTCTCGACGCTCGCACGCAAGGTCACGTCCTTTTGCTCGACCTTGAAGGCATACCGCGCGCCCACGTCGAAACGCGTCGAGGCATCGATCCGCTTGCTGTTGGCTTGGTCCAGGTACTGTGAACCGGTGTAGATTCCGCGTCCGGTCAGGGTCAGGCCGTTGACACCGGGCACGTCCCACTCGGCGCCCAGGTTGACGTTGTATTCAGGTGTGGCCGGCGCGCGGTTGCCGTCGAACGTGCCGTTGACGGTCCCAGTGAGCTGGCTGTCGATGTACATCACCCCGCCCAGCACGCGCACGCCGCTGACCGGCTCGCCGAAAACGGTCAGCTCGACGCCGTCGTTGCGTCGCTTGCCATTGGGGCCGAACACCCGCGAGGTGGCGTTGGTCTCGTAGGCCGGCTGCTTGATGCGAAACACGCTGGCGGTGAACGCCACATCGCCCAGGTCGTACTTGGCGCCGACTTCGACCTGGCGGCTCACGAACGGCGGGAAGATCTCGTCCTCGTTGATCGACACCGACGGCGCGATCTTGCCTTGGCTCAGACCTTCCATGTAGTTGGCGTAGACCGACAGCTGGTCGCTGACCTTGTACAGCAGGCCACCGGAGGGCGAGACCTTTTCCTCGTCGTAGGCCGTGTCGCCCTTGATGCCGTCCTCCCAGTCATCGACCTTGACCCGCTGCCAGCGCGCGCCCAGGGTCAGTTGCAGGCGGTCCTCGAAGAAGCCCAGGGTGTCGCTCAGCGCCACGCCGCTGAAGCGGTTTTCCGTGTAGACCTTGGAATCGAGTCGGGTGGGGAGGGTCGGTGTGATTGTCTCTACGGGGTGGTATAAGTTGCTGCGCACCGTGGCGTAACGGCCGCCGCCATTGGTGAAGTCCATGTAGAAATGCGTGGCCGAAAGGTTCACCTCATGGCTCACCGACCCCGTCTGGAACCAGTTGCGCACGCCGAACGTGGCCGTGCGCACGCGCTCGTCGCGGGTGAAGTCGCGTGGCTGGACGTTGAAGTCACCGGCATCGTTGATCACCGACACGGCATGGCGCAGGAAATCGTGGTCGCTCTTGCGGGCACCGACACCGCCGTAGAGCATGACCGCGTCGCTGAGGTCGTATTCGCCGTGCACGGCAGCGAAGGTGTCTTCGGTACGGGCCTTGCTCCAGGGCTGGGCATAGTTGTGGCGTACATCGTCAGCCTTGGGCACCTTGGCGTTGGCGCCGATCAGCACGCGCTCCTGGGGGGCGTCGGTATCGCGCTCGGTATGGCCGATGTCGGTCGATAGGCGCAGACGCTCGCCGCGAAAGTCCAGCCCGAGCACGGCCATGTCGCGGTTCACACGCTGATGATCCCATTCGGTGTCGCCCGACTGCTTGACGCCGTTGAAGCGGATGCCGAACTGGTCGCCCTCACCGAAGCGCCTGCCTACATCCACCGCCGCGCCGACCTGCCCTTCGGAGGCATAACTGGTGGTGAATTCGGTGATCGGGGTGTCGGTGGCACGTTTGGGCACCACGTTGATGCCGCCGCCGACGCTGCCGCGGGGCGAGATGCCGTTGATCAGCTGGCTCGGGCCTTTGATGATGTCCACCCGTTCGGCCATGGCCATGTCGATGGTGTAGGTCGGCAGGATGCCGTACAGGCCGTTGTAGGACACGTCACTGTTGTACAGGCTCAGGCCGCGGATGGTGAACTGCTCGAAGCGTCCGCCTGCCGGGTTGGTGGCGCGCACCGAGGGGTCGCTGGCGATCAGGTCGCCCAGGGTGCGGGCCTGCTGATTCTGCACGGCCTGCTGGGTGTAGGTGATCACGCTGAACGGAGTGTCCATGAAATCGCGCGCGCCTAGCAGTCCTTGCCCGCTCTTGCGTGCCACCTGGCCGCCCGCATAGGCCTGGCCCTCGGTGGTGGCGCCCGCGCCGAGGATCGAGGTCGGCGCCAGTTCAACGCCGCTACCCTCGGGCGCCGGGGCCAACGTGTAGGCCTGCGCACCGAGCGGGACCAGTTGCAACCCTGAGCCCTGCAACAGCTGGGTGAAGCCTTCCTCGATCGCGAACTCGCCCGACAGACCGGCGCTGCGCCGCCCCTCGACCAGCGCGGGGTCGACGGAGATGTCGACGCTGGCCTGGCCGGCGAAACGGGTCAGGGCCACGCCGAGGGTGCCTGCGGGTACGGCGTAGGCGCGCCGGGCCGAAGGTTCGGCCCAGGCATCGGTCATGAACAAGGGGCTGGTACTGAGCGTCAGCAGCAGGCTGGCGCGCAACAGGGGACGCAGGGACAGGGCACGAACGGCGGACATGGCGGAGGACTCTCGTTGTTTTGCTCTTGCCTGGAATGACCGACGAGATGAAAAAAGGGGACAGCCTCACGTCATCTTTTTTGCAGCGCCCTGTCCCTTGGGCACCAGGGTGACCCAATAGCGCGTACGCGCCTGCACCTCCAGTGGCAACGTGGCGGCCAGCAGTGCCAGGACGCGGTCGGTGTCGTCGAGCCTGAAGCTGCCCGTCACCCGTAGCCGTTCCAGGGCCGGGTCCCAGCGCAACAACCCTGGCCGATAACGTGACAGCTCCCGCAACAGATCGCCCAAAGGCTGATTCTGTACGCTCAACACGGCCTCGCGCCAGCCCGGCAAGGCGACGTCGAACGTACGGGCCTGCCCTGCCCCTTCACGGTCCAGGTCGACCTGCTGCCCGGCGAGCAACGTCAGCCCCGGTCCTGCCAGGGGGGACACCTGGACGCTGCCGGCGACCACCGAAACCTGGCACTGCTCATGCGCCAGGCGAACGCAGACATCGGCCTGACTGACCTTGAGGCGACCGTAATCGGTCTCGACACGCCATGTGGCACCGGCGAGCACGCGCAGGCCCAGCTCGCCGCGGATCAGCGTGACCTGTCGAGCGGTCTGATCAAGGTTCGCTGCGCTGTCGGTATTCAGGTGCAGCACGCTGCCATCGGCCAGGACCCGTCGGCTCTGCTCACCGACGGCGGTACGCAGGTCGGTGCCCCAGGTTTCCAGCGGCCACTGCCTGTTCGCCAGCCAGGCGCTGGGCAGCAGCACCAGGGCACCCAAGGCACCTTTGAGCACATGACGTCGGGTCGCGCCGGGGCGGTCGAGGGTGGCCATAGCCAGGCCGCTGGGCAGTGCGGCGAAGCGCTGACGCAAGTGCTGGGCCTTCTGCCATGCCTGCTCGTGGGCAGCGTCCTGCTCGCGCCACTGGCGCAGGCGTGCGTGATCCTGCTCGCTGGCCTGGCCGGATTCGAGCAACGCCAGCCAGCGCGCGGCGCTACGGATGACATCGCGCGCCGCGTCCGACGTGGTCGCTCGGCTCACAGGTCCGCCAGCAGGCAATGCTCGTAGGCCTGGGCCATGTAGCGTTTGACGGTCCGTTCGGAGACGGCCAAGCGCTCGGCGATGGCGCGATAGCCCAGGCCATCGAGCTGGCTCCAGAGAAACGCCCGGCGCACGGCCGACGGCAATCCGTCCAGCAGTGCATCGAGGGCATGCAGCGTTTCCAGCAGCAACCAGCGCTGCTCGGGGGACGGCACGCTGTCTTCCGGCAACCGCGCCAACGCGTCCAGGTAAGCCTGTTCGAGGCTGCGACGCTGGTGGAAGGTACTCAGCAGACGCTTGCCGATCGTGACCAGGTAGGCACGCGGTTCGCGCAGGTCGGCCAGCGATTGCGTGCTGCACAGTACCTTCACGAAGGCGTCCTGGCTCAAGTCGGCGGCATCCCAGGCATTGCCCAGGCGTCGGCGCAACCAGCTCTCCAGCCAACTGTGGTGGTCGCGGTAGAGCGTCTGCACCGTCTGCGGCGGAAGCGTCTCTGCTGGAGTCATGACAGGAGCCTTGGACAAGGGTGGCAGCAAATGAGAGTGATTCTAATTATTGCCACGCACGCCGTCCATGCCCCCGCGCGACACGACGCAGGGTCTGGAAGCCCTGCGCGCATGTGATCGTCGCTCGATCAGAAGTCGATCGTGCCGGAGAACTTCACCAGCCGCGGGTCACCCTGGGTCAGGTAGCCGCCGTTGGCCGACGCCCAGTAGTTCTTGTCCGTGAGGTTTTCGACGTTCACCCGCAAGGTGAGGTCCTTCTCGGCCACGCGCATCGTGTAGCGGGCACCGGCGTCGAAGCGGTTCCAGGTCGGCAGGCTGAGGGTGTTGGCAGCATCGACGAACTGGCCGCCCGTGCGCAACATGCGCGCGTTGAGCGCCAGGCCAGGGACGCCGGGCACGTCCCAGTCGACGCTGGCATTGAGCTGGAAGGTCGGCACGCCGATGGCATGGTTGCCGTCGTTGGCGCCGTTGGCGGTGTTCTTCTGCTCCGAGGTCATGCGGGTGCCGCCGGCCATCACGCGAAGACCTTCGAGGGGCTCGCCGAAGAGGCTGAGCTCGAGGCCTTTGTTGATCTGCTCGCCGTCGCGGATGTAGCGGTCACCCGAGGTATAGCCGTCGGATGGTTTTTCGATGCGGAACACGGCCAGGCTGGCGCCGTAGGTCTGCCGGTCGAACTTGATGCCCGCCTCGAGTTGCTTGGTACGGCCCGGGGGGAACATTTCGCCGACATTGACGACGTTGGCAGGCGCGGTCGGCCCCTGGGCCAGGCCTTCGATACGGTTGGCGTAGAGCGAGACGCTGTCGGTGGGTTTGAACACCAGGCCGTAGACCGGCGTGGTGATGCCTTCGTCGTAGGGCTCGCCACTGCGGCTACCGTCGCGATAAGGGCGCGAAGCCGTCACCGGGAAGGTGCCGTCGTAGTAGTAGTTCTCGACACGCAGTTGTTGACGGCGAATGCCGTAGGTCAGCAGCAAACGGTCGTCGAACAGGCCAACCGTGTCGGACAGCGCGATGCTGCGGTTGCGCGTCTTGGCGGTGACCCCGGGATCCCCCATATCGCCACCCGTGCTGGTCGGAACCGTGGGTTTGGCGAATGCAACGCCGTCGTAGATGTTGGTAGGGCGTGCGCCGTAGAACACGTAGGCGTTTTCGGCCTGGGTCCAGAGCATGCTGGCGCCGAGGGCAATCTGATGACTGACCGCACCCGTTTGCAGGCGCCCGTTGAGGCCTGCACTGAAACTGGTGTTGTCTTCACCATGAACGATATCGGAGGCGGTGATGTTCGCCGCGCCACTGTTGCTGGTCAGCACCGGCGTCCCGTACGTACCTTGCTCGCGCGTATGCCGCGCGCCACCGGCCAGGTAGGCGGTCCAGCTGTCGTTCAGGTCCCACTCGCCGCGCAGCATGCCGAAGGTGTCTTCCGACTCGCTGTAGCTCCAGGCCTGCCCGTAGTTATGGCTGGCATCCGGTGCGGTCGGCACCTGGGTGGCGGTGCCGGGGCGCACCGAGTTGCGCAGGTGGTTGATGCGCTGCTTCTGGTAACCGAAGTCGGTGGACACCCGCATGCCGTCACCCCGGTAATCGAGCCCGGCGACGAACAGCTTGGTGCGTTGATCCTGGTCATCGATCGCTGTCTCACCTTCGCGTTGGCTGAGGTTCAGGCGCGCGCCGAAGCGATTGTCCTCGCCGAAGCGCTGGCCGATGTCCAGATGCTCGCCGATGCGCCCATCGGTGCTGATGTCCTGGGTGTAGCGGCGCGTGGGCACGTCGTCGGCGCGCTTGGGCTGCAGGTTGACGTTGCCGCCCAGGCCGCTGCCGGTTGGGCTGACGCCGTTGAGAAAGGCGTTCGGCCCCTTGAACACCTCGACCCGCTCGACGCCGTCGGTGGACATGATCTGCCGCGGCAGAATGCCGTACAGCCCGTTGAACGAAATGTCATCCCCCGCCAATGGCAGGCCGCGGATCACGAACACCTTGGCCTGGTTGCCGAAGCCGAAGGACTCGCGCACCGAGGGGTCGTTGGCCAAGACGTCACCGATGTCCTCGGCCTGCTGGTCCTCGATCACCTTGGCGGTGTAGCTGGTGAGCGAGAACGGCACGTCCATGTTGTCTTGGTTGCCGAGTACGCCCAGTTGGCCGCCGCGGGCCACCTGGCCGCCTGCGAAAGCGTCGGGCAGTGTGCTCGGGGTACGCTTGAACGCGTCGGCATTGACGTCCGTCGCTTCCAGTTCGAGAGGTTCGGCGGCGTTGGCCATCAGGGTGGCCGAACAGCAAAACGCGAGCAGGGTCGGGCGTGACGGGAAGCGAGAGGCCATCGTACGGGTCCTGGAAAAGGTCAACGGGCGGGGGCGTGAATGGTAATGCCTCGCAACTGTGAACGGCAAGCATTGGCATCAGAGTTGCAACGTGTGTCGCGCGGTGGGGGCCAATCAACGTGCGAGGTGCAAGGTGGCTTCATACCCAGAACAGCGAAACGCCCATGCGCACGATCAGCGCCACCAGCAGCACCAGGAACAGCACACGAATCACCCCGCTGCCGTAGCGCAGCGCAATGAAGGCGCCCATGACGGCCCCGGCCATGTTGCACACCCCGACCAGCCCGCCGATCAGCCACAGCACATGACCGGACGGCGCGAAGAACAGCAGCGCGGCGCTGAAGGTGCCCAGGTTGATGAGCTTCGCCGAGGCCGAGGCGTTGAGGAAGTCGAAGCCGAAGACGCGGACGAACACGAACAGCAGCAGGCTGCCGCTGCCCGGGCCGAAGACACCGTCGTAGAAACCGATCGCGGCGCCGAAGCCGATACCGGCCCACAGCCTGCCGACGCCGTAACGCGGGTGGGCGTGCAGGCGTCCCAGGTCCTTCTTGATGAAGGTGTAGATCGCCATGATCACCAGCAGAACGAAAACGGCGTATTGCATGAGGGCCTTTGGAATCAGCGCGACGGACAGCGCGCCCAGGTAGGCGAACAGGAACGCGGCCACGAACATGGGCAGCAGCAGCCACCAGACCAGCGTCACCCGTTTCAGGTAACGCGGCAGTGCGGCCACGCTGCCCATCCAGACCGCCAACTTGTTGGTGCCGAAGACCGTCGCCAGGCTGGTACCGGGCAAGGCGTGCATGAGGGCTGGCAGCTGGATGAGCCCTCCCCCGCCGACGGCGGCGTCGATGAGACCGCCGCAGAAGGCAAAGAAGGCTAGCAGGATCAGCGCAGCATCGATCGTCACGTGAAGGTGTCCATCGTGCGGGCGGCCTGTCTTTGGGCACGTCTTCTCACAATGCCACGCGCGCCACATGTTCGGGTAGCTGCAACAACCCACGCGGCAACTGGAAGTCCTTGAACGGTTGCTGGGTGATGGGGTTGAACGCCTTTTCAGCATTGAGGCGATAACGCATCACACCGTCGCCCGCCTTGAAACTCAGGTCCACGCTGGTGGCGGTCCGCCCATTGAGCGCACCGCGGCTGAGCAGGCGGAACATGGACCAGGGCCCACGGTGCTCCAGGCTACCGCTGTTGCCATTCTGCCTGAGCAACGTCAGGTTGCTGCGCACCTGTCGGCCCAGGGTGTTGGGCCAGACGACCCCGGTGATCTGACTGGGTCCATGGGTATAGGCGATCAGTTGCCCATCGAGGTCCAGCAAGCTGGTACGTTGATTGGTGCTCAACCCCAAGGGCTCGATGCTGAATTGCACACTCAGATTGCCGCGTTGATCGAAGAACGTTTCTCGAATGCGCTCTGCCCGTTCCAGCTACTCGATCACATCGCGGCGAATCAAGGACTGCCCTGGCTGGCCGGTATGGAAGGCCTCGAGATTGTCCTGCAGGAAGACCTTCAGGTACTGGTCATGAAACCGCTGCAGCCGTCCCTTGGGACCGAAGAACGCTTCGAAGTCCTCCAAGGAGGCGTCGGGCGCTTGGGCAGAGAATGGATAGCGCCCTGCCAGGCGCTGCTGGAAGAACCCATAGACATCGGCATCCCAGCGCCGATCCAGCTCGCGTAACGCCTCGATGTTCAAGACCTGGGCCGTCTGATCGGCCACTTTGCTGATGTACCGATCGAGTGGCGCAGGCAAGCCCGTGGCCATGCGCTGCAACGCGCTGATCGGATCGTGCCCGGTCATCGACAAGCGTTGATGGACTGCATGCAGCGCCGCCTTGCCTCGATCCGGGCTGTCCTGAACCGCCTTGGCATAGTCATGTAGGGCGGTCAGGGCCTGCAAGGTCTCGTCGTAATAGCTGGGCTGCTCACCGTTCGATTTCAGCAAGCCGCTCAACCCGACAAAGGCTCTCTGGATGGCCCAAGCATGCTGCTTTCCGGCATCGTCATTGACAGGCTGTATCGCCACGTCGGTTACAGGCTCGACAGAGACCTTCGATGAAAGGGCGGTGTTGTCTCTTACGGTTTCCAGCAACCGGTGCAGAGGCGCCATGGGCCCCGTCAACTGTTGCAAAACCGTGAGGCCATGGGGCAGATCGCGGAAGTCGGTCACCGTGAATGCCTGCAAGGCATGCCGCCAACTATCGATGTAATCGGCACTGTAGAGCGAGCGTAGCCGTTCGGTCAGCGCTTGGCGGTCGCTCGTCGAATAGTCGAGCCGATCCCGTTCGCCCAGTGCCCACTGATCGATCATGGCCATGTCCGTGAAGTGCTGACTGCGCGGTTCGAAATACTCGTTGAAGCCCTTGGCGGTGAGGATGGGTGCCAGCACGATCGCCTGGTCGAACGAGGGGTGGTTGTCCGATGACTGAAACACCATGTCGAAGGCGGGCCCCACCTGATGACGCAGATTCAAACCGGCCTGCACGTGCGTCTGGGCCTGCTGTTTGAGGCTTGCATAGACCCGCTGTGCGAGCGGCACCTCGCGCAGCGTCTGCTGCACCTGCACGACGCGATCACGGTACGGCGACAGATCGGTGTCGGCATAGGCCAAGGCATAGCTCAGGTGCCCCATGAGGCTTCGTTGCAACTGCCCCTGCCCGGGAAACGCCTGTTGCCACTGCTGCGCCATCCAGGCCTCGACCCATTCGGGCCGCCGATTCTGACGGTCCTCCAGCATTCGATAGACCCTGAGCGCCGCAAACTGCTGTGCGCTGCCGGGGGGCGCGGCTTCCATGGCCTCGACCACGCCGCTGGCCAACGCCGGTAGAAAGCGTCTGGACAGCAAGGTCAGGTAGGCCTCATCGACACGGGGGCCGATGGCCCGCCCTTGGTACAACCCGAGATCGGCGACACTTGGCCAAGCCGTGCGATAGTCACCGAATACCGAGACGGCGTCACGGATCTGGTCCAACGGCTCGAGCAGGTTGCGTCCGGTCGGATCCAGGCGCGCATCGACTTCGTGATGACTGAACTCCCTGCTTTTGGCGAGCACGTTGGCGGCCTTGGCGCCATTGAGTTCGAAATAGCGCTGCCAGCCTGCGATGAAGCCGCACAGGACCAACAGGCCTATACCGGCGCTCGCCCACAACAGTCGACGCTTGTGACGTGCCACCTTGACGTTGTCGCCGGCAAGGCCTGACTCCTGATAGACGACACGCTTGAACAAGTGAGGAATGAAATAGACCCGTGACTTGCCCTGGGCCTTGCCTTCGCGCAGAGGGGGCGCCGTTCTGTAAGGCTGCGCCGCTTCGCGCACGAAGGCGTTGAGCACGTCGCCCTGCTGCGTGACGGACGACCAATACACCCCCCGTACCAAGGCAGGTGTGGTGAAACGATCGCCTGCCAAGGTTTCGCGCAAAAAGCCCAGCACGATCGGCCGCAGCCCGGCCAGTTGTGCGTGCAGCGACAGCAGTCGTGCTCGCGCTTCGGCGCTGCCTGACTGCTCGATTCGATCGACGACCTGCTCGAACAGGTGGCGCACCAGTCGCTGGTAGTGCTCGCTGTACTCATCCAGCCAGGCATCGATCGTACTGCGCTCCTCCAGCTTGAACGTGAAACCCAACAGATGCTCGCGCAACGAGGCGGGCATGTCGGCATAAAACGCGTCGAAACCTTCCAGCAGGTCGAACTTGCTCAACACGACATAGACAGGAAGGCGCGTGCCCAACTGGCTGTTCAGTTCGTGCAGACGCGTGCGAAGCAGGTGGGCCAAGGCAATACGGTGTTCGGGTGTGCCGTGCAGCAGCGCAGGCAGGTCGATGACCAGCAAGACGCCGTTGAGCGATTTCTGGCTCCGATGGCGCAGCAGCCACGTCAACAAGTGATGCCACAAGGCGGCCGCGGCTCCGTGAGGCGCGACAGGCTCGGACCTGGTCGGCGGCTCAGCCTCCGGCACTTCACTGTGCGGCTGACTGATAAATGCGCCAGGCGGATCGATGATGACGGCGTCGTCACTGATCCACCAGCCAATCGGGTAGGCGAGCACCTGGGCTGATCGACCGCGTGACTGCACCTGTTCGATACGGGTCAGTGTGAAACGCTGGTCGCTGTGTTCGACGACGCTGGTCTTGCCCGCACCTTCATCGCCCACGACCAGATACCAGGGCAGCCGGTACAGGCCACGCCGTCCACCAGCGTGCTCGAGATACCGCCCGAGCGCCAGGTTCAGCGCTTTCTCTTGCGCGTCAACGAACGGTAGCGTGCGATCCTGCTCAGCGGCAGCGGTCCGGGCGCGTTCTGTCTGTAGATGTCGAACACGACCGCGCAAGACCATGAGCCATGCCAGCAAGGGCACCACGATGAGCACCAGGCTCGCCAGGCCACGCTGGGTGACACTGGCCAATGGCTGATGTCCACGCCACGTCCATTGCGGGCCCAGCCACCAGACTGCAACCACTGTCAGCACAACACCGAGCCCGACCAGCATGGGCACCATGCCGTTCGCACGGCTCATCAGCGCCCTGCGCCCTGCCGCGAGCTGCGTCCATAGTCGATTCATCAGGACTCCCCTTTCACATGGTTGTCAGGCACCAGGGGTGCCCCGTACTGCTGCAGCCGCTGAAAGACCTCTGGCTCCCAGGCGCTGGCGGTCGTCTGTTGCATGGTTCTGGCGACGCTGGCGCACAGGTCCTGCGCCAGCCAGGAGACACCGCGCGCCGCCAGCAGATCAGCCGCAATCACGGTGGTGTGGCAGCGTTCGCGGGGGCTGCCGAGGGCGGTCTGCATGCCCTGCAACTTGAGCAAGACCGGCTCCACCCCACCGGCTTCCATCTGGCTGGCCAGCTCTTCTCGCAGACTGGCGAACGCAGGAGAGGCTGCACCGGAATCGGATGGCCCCGGCATGCCGCGCAGCCAGGCCAGGCACTGATCGTCGACGAACACGGTGCCGTCGCTGAAGCACAGACGTTGCAGAGCAGGCAGACGCTGTATGAAGCGGGCGGTGGTCGCACGGATCGCTTCGGCCACCTCGCCCATCGCCAGCCGCGTGGCCGCAGAGGCTGCCAGGAAACTACCGCGAATCCAGTAGGGGCTCGCTGTCACGCTTTTCTCGATGCGCTGGAGCAGAGCGGCGTCGATCGTGGTCTGCGCCAGGGCTTCTTCATGACCATTGGCGATGTCGGGCGGAATGGCCATCAACTCCGTACGGTCGTCCTGCGTGGCATAAGGCGCAGCCTGGATGTGGGCCCACAGACCGAAGCGCCGGAGCTGATACCCCGTCGGGTCATAGGGGTCTTGCTGGTTGATGCGTTCAGCGAGCGTCAGTAGCGTTCGACGTGTTTCCCTTTCGTGGCCTGGCAGCAGAGGTGGCAGCGGTACAGCCATGACCTCGGGCAGTGGCGCTGCTGCAGGGTGAGGCGCAGCTGGCGCGGTGGTCTCTGCGGGCGTGGCGTCGGCTTCGACGATGGCGAGTGTGCTGTGTCGGTCCAGCAGACGTTCCAGATCACCCAGCAGCGCTGCGTCCAGCTGCAGCGTGCCCTGTAGGCGGTGCAGACATGCCAGCGCGTTGCGTGCCTCGACCACACACGCTTGGCTGTAGGTGGCGCGGTCCAGGCGCGGTAGCGTGTCGATCATCCGGCCCAGCGCCAGGCTGGCCAGCTTGCGCTTGCCCAGAAAGCCTTTGGGTCCGGGCTTGGGGTGGGCCGTTTCCCAATAGCGTTCGAGCAGGCCCACCCACAGCGTCAAGACCGTTGCCCAATGCACCCAGCAGCCGCTGCGCAACCAGACCACGCTCAGGTGGCCCACGATCCGCAGGTGCTTGCACTGGCGCCCTAGGTACTGACATGACGCCTCTTCGATGTAGGCCCAGTCGATCGATGCCTCGTGTAGCCCACCCAGCTTGATCATCTCCTGGTCGATGGCTTGGTAGAGTTCATCCTCAAGGTCGAACAGACCTGCCGGCACCTGAGGGTCGATCGGTGCGAGCAGCTCGGCGAGCGTGCGTTCAGGTGCTCTCGTTACCAGCGACATGCAGTACGGACCTTGTCGATCAAAGCATCCAGCCCATGGGCGTCGAATGTCAGCCCGTTCACGTCCGGGTGATCGCTTTCGACATGAATGCGGCGGGCGCCGATCAGTTGTTTGATCTGCTCGATGCCTGGCAACCCTCGCCCCGCATCGATCACCTGCCCGTTTTCCATCACCTGCCACGGCGTGACGGAGGTTGCACGTGACTCGCCTTGCAACCGCACGCTCACTCGCCCTGCGTCGATGGGCTGCGCCGTCACCAGCTGCAGCCTGGAAATGTTCTGCACACAGCTGATGGCCAGGTAAGCGTGGGGTGGGCCTGATGCGATTGCGGGTGCGGATGCCATCAACCCCTCGCCTGCCTCGCCCAGGCGGAACGTCAGGTCATCGGACGCTCGATCGGCCTCCTGGATCAATACACGGTGCAAGGTCGGTGCGTGCTGCTCGGACGCCGACCACTCTGCGGCGCCGAGCCGAGCCAGCGTTCCCGCTGATCGGTCGAAGCAGGCCAGGCGCTCGAGATTCGACACGACTTGCGAACATTCCTGATTGGAATACGCAGAGCTAGGCAAGCAGTAGAGCAGCAACGCAAAACATGCGCCACAAAGGTATCGGGCCACCATTGTAAGTAATTTCCTACTTGTAACTTCCTACTTTCTACACAACCTACGGCACGCACTTGGCGCACCCGCCTCGTTCAACTCTGAAAGCGATCGAGAGCCTAGCCACAAACACCGAAGACTACAAATAAATATTTACTTACATTCTTCCACTCGACTAACACGCACTACCAGCGGCATGGTTTTAAAGAAACACGCCAACTACACACCGCTCGATGAGAGCACACGCTTAATGCACGGAAACTTCCTACAAACAATGTGAAAAAGTTAGTAGGCATTTCCCACACACTATTAAGGCCCTCGCCATGGCAAAAAGCACAGGCTCCGTCGCGCCCAAAGAACGCGTCAACATCAGGTACGTCCCTGCAACAGGTAACGAGAACGCTGAAATAGAGCTGCCGCACAAGATGCTGGTCCTGGGGGACTTCGGCATGGACGATGACCGACCGCTCGAAGATCGCGCGGCAATGCGCATCGACAAACACACCTTCAACAGCGTGTTGAACGATGCAGGTGTCAACCTGTGCATGGCCGTGCCGTCCCTGCTGGGCGCGCCCTCTGGGGCCGAGCTGGCGGTGCAGCTTCGGTTCACCTCGATCGATGATTTCAGTCCCGACAGGATCGCCCGGCAGGTGCCGGAGCTCAACGCGCTCCTGGAACTGCGCGAAGCCCTGGTCGCCTTGAAAGGCCCCCTAGGCAACGTACCGAAGTTTCGTCAGCAACTGCACCACTTGTTAAGTGACGAACACACGCGCAAACAACTCGCCCAGGAACTTGACGTGGTACTTGAAGCGCCTGCCCCACACTGACAACGGAGCGTCCCATGCCAACGTCGACGAACACGATACCCGTTACTGACACACTGGCCGATACCTCGAGCACGCCCAACTTGCTCGACCAGATCATGGCACAGACGCAACTGTCACCTATGCAAGAGGGCTATTCCATTGCCCGTCAAGGTGTCGTCGCCTTTATCACTCATTTGCTCAACAGTCATGATCCAGATCAACTGATCAATAAACATCGCGCCGATCAAATGATCGCCGAGTTGGACCGTCTTCTCAGCCGGCAAATGGATGCCATTCTGCATCAACCGGCGTTCCAGGCACTTGAAGCCGCCTGGCGCAGCTTGAAACTTCTGGTCGACCGTACAGATTTTCGTGAAAACATACAGCTTGAGGTATTGCATGTCAGCAAAGCCGACTTGCTGGATGACTTCGACAATGCAGCCGACATCACCTGCAGTGGCCTCTACAAGCATGTCTACACCACAGGTTACGGCCAATTCGGTGGCGAGCCGGTGGCGGCCATGGTCGGCAACTACACGTTCGGCCCTTCCTCCCCGGACATCAAGCTGCTGAGCTACGTGGCGTCCGTGGGGGCCATGTCGCATGCACCCTTCATTGCAGCGCCCTCCCCCGAATTCTTCAATCTCACCAGCTTCGAGGAACTGCCCAATCTCAAGGAGATCGGCGATCTGTTCGCCGGCCCTCGACACGCCAAGTGGCGTGCCTTGCGCGAAAGCGAAGATGCGCGCTACGTGGCGCTCACCGTGCCCCGTTTCATGCTCCGCTCCGCCTACCATCCTCAAGAGCAGTCGATCGAGTCGTTCCATTACGAAGAAGACATCGACGGGTGCCATGATCGCTACCTGTGGGGCAACTCGGCGTTCCTGCTGGCCAGTTGCATCAATGACAGTTTTGCCCGTTATCGCTGGTGCCCGAACATCATCGGACCTCAATCGGGCGGTGCCGTCGACGACCTGCCGGTGCATGTGTACGAAGCGCTCGGCCAATTGCAGGCCAAGATTCCGACCGAGGTGCTGATTTCCGATCGCAAGGAGTTCGAGCTGGCCGAACAAGGCTTCATCGCCTTGACGATGCGCAAGGGTAGCGACAACGCCGCTTTCTTCTCCGCCAACTCCGTACAGAAACCCAAGACGTTTCCCAAGACGCTGGAAGGGCTGCAAGCCCAGGTCAATTACAAACTGGGAACGCAGCTCCCCTACCTGTTCATCGTCAACCGACTGGCTCATTACATCAAGGTGATGCAGCGCGAGCAGATCGGCAGCTGGAAAGAGCGTCGCGACCTGGAATCGGAGCTGAACACGTGGATCAAGCAGTACGTTGCCGACCAGGAGAACCCGTCTGCCGACGTGCGCAGTCGTCGTCCTCTTCGGGCTGCCAGGATCGAGGTGTCCGAGGTGGCAGGCGATCCAGGTTGGTACCAAGTCTCTCTGGCCGTACGTCCGCACTTCAAATACATGGGCGCGCATTTCGAGATTGCTCTGGTCGGGCGGCTCGATACGCAATGACAGGGCTTTTCGAACGCCTGCGCCTGGCTCCAGATACCCCTCGAACGCTGTCAAGGCAAGAGCATCCGGACCGGAAACTCAGGGCCATCAAGCGCCACCTCGAGACCGTACTCAACGCGCGCCAGGGTTGCTCTCAGAGCAGCCCTGAGTTGGGCCTGCATGATTTCAACGGCCATGACGTGAATCGCGGCGAGCTGCTTTCGCAGGTGGGCGCCGACATCCGTCGGATGCTGCAACGTTTCGAACCGCGCATCCACGTACGGGCGCTCAAGGCAATGCCTGACGGTCACGCGCCCCTGGATTTGCATTTCAGGCTCGACTGTCACGTGCGAGTGAATCATCAACTCGAAGCCTTCCAGCTGGAGCTGCTCGTCAGTGGGCACGACCGCTATACGCGTGTGAGGTGAACCATGTCGCTCAAGGATCGATTCAGCGAAGAACTGCGTTACCTGCATGAGCTGGGAAGCGACTTCGCGCACGACAACCCCCAGCTCGCCCGCCTGCTGGGGCAGGAAGGCAGCGACCCAGACGTGCATCGGTTGCTGGAAGCCTTCGCCTTCCTGACGGCCAAGCTACGACTCAAGCTCGAAGATGATCTGCCTGAGTTGACACACCCCATGCTGCAACTGCTGTGGCCCAACTATCTGCGCCCGCTTCCAAGTGCCACGATCGTTCAGTTCACGCCCTCCAGGCAATCGCTTAGTCAATCCCAGCACATTCCTAAAGGCTCACGGCTGTTTTCCAAGCCCGTGGATGGGGTGGCCTGTGAATTCCGCACCTGTATGCCGGTAGACCTTCACCCGTTTGGTCTCGACGCGGCCGAAGCCATTCGTACGCTTGGCAGCTCGAAGATCCGTATCGACCTGCACACCCTGGTCGAGCGGCCTTTGAACAGCTTGGACTGTACGCGCCTGGATTTTCATCTGAGCGGTGACACCGGCACGGCACGGACCTTGTATTTGTGGCTTTCCCACTACCTCGATCGTATCGACATCACGATCAATGGCCATGTCCATCGGCTGCCTGCCACCACCCTCGCCTTTCCGGGATTCAGCCCCGAGGAAGCGTTGCTGCCTTATCCGCAGAATGTCTTCGATGGTTATCGAATCCTGCAGGAATACTTCATCTTTGCGCAGCGTTACCACTTTTTCGCCTTGACCGGCCTGAACACCCTCTGGCCTGCCGAATCCAGCCGTTGCGTGACCCTCGACTTTCATTTCACACGGTCTCTGTCCGACACGCTGCGCATCGGCAAGGTGGACTTCAGTCTGTTCTGCACCCCAGCGGTCAATCTGTTTCCCCACAGTGCCGAACCCATCGACCTGTCTGGCGAAGCTGCCGACGTCGAACTCAGGCCTCGAGGCACCCAGCAGCACGCGTATGAGATCTTCAGCGTCGACCATGTGGTCAGCACGCGTACGAGCGCCGGTTCGGAGGCGGGGGAACAGTTGCGCACCTTCCGAGCGTTCGAGTCGTTCGCGCACGAGATCGAACACCTCCAGGGGCGCACGTCGCTGTATTACCGCTGCACGCTCGATGCGTCCCTGCGCGGCGATGGCGTGACCCATCGCATCGCCTTCGTGCGTGCCGATGCCAATGCCTACATCGGCCAGCTGGAGACAGCCTCCATCGACCTGACATGCACCAATCGTGACCTGCCCTTGGCCCTGGGCATCGGCGACATCGACGTACTCACCGAATCCACGCCCCCGTTGATCACCTACAGCAATCTGTGTGCACCAACCCGTCCTTATCGCCCCGTCCTGGACGGCCAGGCGCACTGGGCGCTGATCGCCAACCTGTCGCTCAACTACCTGTCGCTGCTCTCGGTCGACTCCCTCAAGGCCATCATTCGTACCTACGACTTCGCCGCCCTGCATGACCTCCAGCACGCACGGGCCACGCAGAAGCGTCTCGACGGCATTCGCGAGGTGCATACCGCACCGTTGGACTGGCTGATCAAAGGGCAGCCCGTGCGCGGTCTGTGCACGCGGCTAAAGCTGGACCAGACCGCATTTCTCTGCGAAGGCGACCTGTATCTGTTCGGCTGCGTGCTCGCCCACTTTTTCGCCCTGTACGCCAGCATCAACTCCTTCCATCGACTGGAAGTGATCAACATCACCAACAACGAGCACTACACATGGCCCATCCAGACCGGCAAGCAACCGCTGATCTAGCCGATACACTGCTGGCCACTGCGCATCGATACAACTTCTTCCAGTTGCTCGAGCGCTTGCATGGGCTGCATGGCGACAACCTCGAGGCGCGTTGGCCGAATGAGGCCACGAGGCGGCGTGTACGCCTCACCAACGACCCGCGTCTGGTCTTTCCGGTCGCGGACGTCTACAAGGCCGAGCGCATGCCCGCGCAATCCGACCGTTACCGTGTCTGCGCGACCTTCATGGGGCTGCATGGTACGGATTCGCCCTTGCCAGCCTATTACCTGGAACAGGTGGCCTACGAGCATGCCCACGGTCTTGGTCTGCGCCCAGCGTTCTTCGACTTCTTCAACCACTACCTGCTCAACCTGCTGCACCGCATCTGGCGCAAGTACCGCTACTACATTCGCTTTCAACCCGGTGCCCGCGATGGTTTCTCGCGCTACCTCTTCGCCCTGACGGGCCTGAACGACACCCAACGGCATGATGAAACAGCGCTGCCGTGGAGCCGACTGCTCAGCTTCGCAGGCGTGATCGCCAGCAGAAGCCGTGCACCAGGCAGCGTCGCGGGGATCATCGCGCACTGCTTCGACCTGAAGCATGTCCGGATACGAGAGTTCGAAACGCGCAGGGTCACCACAGCCATACCTCAACGTGTGAGCCTGGGCCGACGCAACGGCGAGCTGGGCACGACGTTCCTGGTGGGCAGCCGCACACGCACGCGCAGCAGCAAGTTCACGCTCGTGATCAGCGAACTCGATCATGCGCAGTTGCACGATCTGCTTCCCCACGGTGCCCAATTCGAGCGGTTGCGTGCGCTGATCGATTTTCTGCTGCGCGATGGCCTGGCCTATGACCTGGAACTGCGCCTGAGACGCCATGCGCTGCCCTCTTTTTGCCTGCAACGCCACCAAGGTGCCTACCTGGGCTGGACCAGCTTCCTCGATGAGGCCCGCGCTGAAACCGGCCCTACCGTGCGATTCCGGGGGCGCGCATGAAGACCTTGATCTTGAGCATCGTCGAGCTCGATCCCTTGCAGCGCACCTGCGTCAGCCGGCGCCTGTTCGACTGCACAGGCGGCACGCTGGGCAGCGCAGGTGCTGACTGGCTGCTCGATGACCCTGAGCAGACCATTGCCCCCATCCATTGCGAAATTCGCTGGCTGGAGGGCAGCTTTTGTGTGGTCGACCGCTGTCACCGCACGTTCCTGAACGAAGAACGTGTCAGCCTGGGAGCCGGGTGCGTCAGGCGTCTGCTCGAAGGTGATCAGCTTCGCATCGGACCCTACCGACTACAGGTTCAGCTCTCCCATACCGATGCCCGATCGCTGGAGCAGGTCCTGGGGCATGAACGGTCGCTGTTCGATACCTGGCTGGACGATGCGCCGATCGGCGACTGGCAACCCGCTTCTGCGCCCACTGAGATCAGGGCTGACATCTGCTCGACCTTCGAGGCCGACACCGTGAACGACCCTCTGGTCATGCTCGAGCGGTCATCCCCGTCGCAGCCGTTGTCGCAGCCTGCGCACCACTGGGTGCTGCCGGGAGAATTTGCATGATGCGTTTCCTGCCGACGATCACCCTGCTAGTCATTGTGCTTGGTGTTACAGGATGCACCACGCTGGGCAGGATGAGCCAAGTGGCCTTCGACCCTTCGCTGCCCATCGGCCCGCCTGGGGATCATCCCACCCAGGTGGCATTCAGCATCAACGCCAGCCCGACCCTCAACAGCAACCCACACAGCCTCGAGCCTTCGCCTGCGTGGGAACACATGGTCGAGTCGGATCCCTATGCCATCAGCCAGAGCGCAGGCGATCCCCACGACTTGATCGACGTCCAGATCTCGCTCGGCTGCCAGCAGGATCAGCTCTTCGCGATACCGTCTGCCGTGTCAGACGACGACTTACCTGCAATGCCCGGCCCTGCTCTGCCCGAAACAGGGGCACTTGGCAGCTACGCAGACACGACGGTGCTCTTGACGTTGCCGCGTTCGGCACCCGTCGCGAGCGAGCCGGTCGCGACACCGATGGCCATCAAGATCCTGCAGCTACGTGATGACTCACTGCTGCGCAACAGCCTGTATCAGCCACTGAATGAAGACCCGGCCAAGACGCTGCGCAGCAGCTACGTTCGCGGTGACGATTATCTGCTGCGGCCAGGCCAGTTCAAGTTCGTGCCTTTTGCGCCCTTGGAGCCGGACACCCGCTTCATCGCGGTGATCGGCGATTACCGCAACCAAGAGAACGCCACCTGGCGCCAAGTGCTGCGCGTCCCGCCACGCGGCCACCAGATCGTGCTGTCGGTGCTGGTCAACGACACGCAACTCCTGCTCAAGGAAGAAGACCGATGACACGGATGCGCCCTTTCTCTCCGCTCACCCACGCCGACACGGAGCGCTCATGAGCTCTCGCAACCCCGTTCTCTGGCCCGAAGGCCTGTTCGTCAGGCCGCAACACTTTCAGCAGGCCGCTCGGGCCAGTGAAGCTGCCCTGCATCAACGCCTGTCCAGTCTCGATGCAGACTTCCATGGCTTCAGCGAGCTGCAGCTGAACGACGAATACCTGAGTCTGGGCAAGATCGCCATCACCCGTGCACGAGGCATCATGCCGGATGGCACGGTCTTCGACATACCCGGCGATCTGCCGCCACCACCGCCGCTGGACATTCGTGATGACGGTGCCAAGGACAGCGAGGTCTACCTGTGCCTGCCCCTGCGCAACGAGGGTGGCCGCGAAGTGAGCTGGCCCGAGGACACTGCAGACGTGCGTTACGTCGCCCAGTCACAAGAGATCAAGGACACGCACAGCGCCGATGGCGATCTGGCATCCATCGACGTGGCGGTGCCCAATCTGCAACTCAAGCGCACGACCGAAGACAGCAGCGCCTGCACCCGCCTGGCCCTGGCCCGCATTCTGGAGCGTCGCCAGGATGGCAGCTTGCGATTGGACGAGGACTTCTACCCCACGTGCATCTCGGTACGCGCGGCGCCAGCGCTGTACCGCTTTCTCGAGGAAATCACCCATACCTTGCGTGAACGCGCACGCAACCTGGCCACACGAATCGGTGAATCGGGCCAGTCCGGTATTGCCGACATCCGCGACTTCAACCTGCTTCAGGCCATGAACCGTTGGTGGCCCTGTTTCCAACACCTGGTCAGGCAGCGTCAGACCCATCCCGAGCAGTTGTACCTGTACATGAGCCAAGCCTGTGGCGAGCTGGTGACGTTCACCGACGAAAGCCGGCTACCACCCGTCTATCCAGCGTATCGGCACGACGCCCTGCGTACCTCGTTCAAGCCGTTGCAGGAGACGTTGCGCCGGGCCTTGAGTACGGTCTTGCGCCCACGTGCCGTTTCTCTGCCTTTGGAAACACTGGGCTACGGCGTACTGACCACGACGCTGGACGACCGCCGTCTCATCGAAGATGCCGAATTCATCCTGGCCGTACGTGCCGACCTGCCGCCCCCTGTCTTGCGCCAGACCTTCGTGCAGAAGGCCAAGGTGACCTCTCTGGAGTCGTTGAACGCCCTCGTCCCCCTGCAGTTGCCGGGCATTCCGCTGCTACCGCTGCCCGTGGCGCCGCGCGACCTGCCATTCCATGCCGGTTTCAGCTACTTCGAACTGGACCGACGCGATCCGGCGTGGGCATGCATGAACACCGCTCATGGCTTCGGTATCCATGTCGCTGGGGAGTTCCCGGGACTCGAGCTGCAGCTCTGGGCGATCAGGAACGAATGACATGGAGCCATCGAACATGATGCGTTCTGCCTCGAATGGCACAACAAGCCCGCAACTGCGTTCCACACTGGCAAGGCCCGCGCCCGACAGTCGGCATGAGCCCAGCCTGTCCGCGTCCACCGCGCGCGCCCACTCATCAGCGATCGATCACGAGCGCTACGCAGCCGACCCGGATTTCCAGCTCAGAGGCGTCTACGAGAACCGGATGCTGGACGCTGCGATGCCGTTGTTCGGGTTGGTCATGCGCCTGCGGACCCTGGATGCGCTACCCCACATCGACACTGTCCATCGGCAGGTACGCGCCCAGATCGACAACTTGCAGGCAGAGATGCGCCAGCACGGTTATGAGCCTGCCCAATGGCTGGCCTATTCGTACGGCCTGTGCCTGTACATCGATGAAGCCGTGATGGAGCGGCCCTGGGGCATGAACAGCTGCTGGAGCCAGACCCCTCTGCTCAGCATCTTTCACGATGAAACCTGGGGTGGCGAGAAGGTATTCACCGTGCTCTCCCGGCTGATGCGCGAGCCTCAACGTTACCAGGACGTTCTGGAGTTCATGTACTTCGCGTTGTGCCTGGGCCTGAAGGGCAAGTACGCCATCGCGCCCAAGGGCGAGGAAACCTTGAACGGCTTGATCCACCAGCTTCACGCCATGATTCGCGAAGTGCGTGAGCCCGCGCCGCAGGCTGTCTGCGACCCCTATACCCACGTCGCCGCGCGCAACATGCGCCTGAATCGGCAATGGCCCTGGTGGAGTCCGCTGGCGCTGTGCGGAGTGGCCCTGGGCGCGGCCTATGGGATCTACAGCTACCACCTGCACCTGATCACCACCGAGGTCCTGGCCTCGCTGAACGGCATCCTGTTGCAGTGACCGATTCACGCTCGACGAATTGACGGGGCATTGCTTCGTTGACACGCCATCGATCGCGGTGGCTACGCCACCCCTTGGGTGTGCGTTTTTATCCACTTGGCGCAGGAGAAACTGTCATGCCAACACCCGCCTACATTTCCATCGAAGGAAGGACTCAGGGCAACATCACCAAAGGTGCGTTCACGGCCGAATCCGTCGGCAACATCTTCGTGGAGGGTCACGAAGATCAGATCCTGGTTCAAGAGGTCAGCCATCGCATCAGCGTCCCCACCGATCCGCAAAGCGGTCAGCCTGCCGGCCAACGCGTGCATGGCCCCCTGACATTCACCTGCGCGCTCAACAAGGCAGTACCCCTGCTGTATAGCGCGCTGTCCAGCGGCGAGATGCTTCCGACCGTGGAGCTCAGCTGGTATCGGACCTCCATCGAGGGCAAGCAGGAGCGGTTCTTCACCACCACGCTGACGGACGCCGTCATCGTCGATATCGATCTGGTCATGCCCCACGCCCAAGACAAGAACAACAAGGACTTCACGCAGTTCTTCAAGGTGTCCATGGCCTACCGCGGCATCGCTTGGGAGCACCTCATTGCCAGTACCGCCGGCTCGGACGACTGGCGCAAACCGAAAGAGGCAGGCACAGCCTAGTCTCGGGCCCCGGCAGCAGGTTGAAGAAACAAGACCGTCCGGGCGATGTCGCCCGGGCTTCCGTGCCTCGGTCAGTGAACTAGGACCCCGCCATGTCTCGCCAATCCGACCTCCGTTACAGCTTCCAACCAAGCGTAAGCAGTGCCGTGCTCGATGTGGTGTCGTTCTCGTTGAAGGAGGCGGTCAGCCAGACGTTCGCGCTGGAACTGAAACTGGTCAGTCATCAAAGCAACATCGATTTCGGCACCGTGCTCGACAAGCCTGCGCTCTTCACCATTTGGGAGAGCGGTCGCCCGAGGCGGCATGTGCATGGCGTGGTCAGCCGTTTCAGTCAGTTGGAAAGCGGCTTCTACCGTACGTATTACCAGGCACTCATCGAGCCACGACTGGCTCGCGCCCGTCTTCGCTCGAATTGGCGCATCTTCCAGCAGAAAACGGTGCCGCAGATCCTCGAGCTCATGCTCAAGCGGCAAGGCATCACGCAATTTCAGATACAGGCCGGCCGAGAGCACAGCGTTCGCGAATTCTGTGTGCAGGGCGGCGAGACGGACCTGGCATTCATTGACCGTCTAGCAGCCGAAGAAGGCTTCGTGTACCGCTTTGCACACAGCGCAGACAATCACACGTTGATCATCACAGACCGGCTGTTGGCACTGGGCCCGATCGGCCAGGAAGCCACCGACGCCGCGAGTGAAGACCCGCATGGCGTTGACGACGACGAACAGCCCGACACCCGTAGCGTGCTGTATCACGCCAGTCGAGGTGGCGACCAGGCCACCCCGTGCTTGCGGCGCTTGCGCTATAGCGAGCAGGTACGCACGGCTTGCCAGGTGCAGCGCGATCACACCTTCCTGCACCCGACCTATCGCCAGGAGCACAGCGCCTGTGGCCTCTATCTCGAACACCAGTCCGGTGACTACGAGCGCTTCGACTATCCCGGCCGCTACAAACGCGACGCCGTGGGCAGGCCGTTCACCGAGACACGTATCACGGCGCTGCGTCACGACGTGCGAATCGCCGAAGTCGAGGGCGACGATGTCCGGCTGCAACCGGGCCTGAGCTTCACCCTCGAAGGCCATCCGCGTGATGACTTCAATACGCACTGGCGCGCGATCGCGGTTTCCCACGAAGGCAGCCAATTCAGCAGCCTCGAAGAAGAGGCCGTGAGCCTCGACCAGAGTACACGCTATGCACAGACTGCCCAGCTGGTGCCCGGCAGAGCCGAATGGCGCCCGGCCCCTCTGGACAAGCCGCGTATCGACGGCCCGCACATGGCTACCGTGGTCGGCCCGGCCGGTGAGGAGATCTATTGCGACGAATGGGGTCGGGTCAAGGTCAGCTTTCCCTGGGACCGCGAGAGCCAGGACAACGAGTTCAGTTCGTGCTGGGTACGTGTCGCCCAGAGCTGGGCCGGCGGCAGCTGGGGCGCGATGGCCATTCCGCGGATCGGCCAGGATGTGGTCATTCACTACGTCAACGGCGACCCGGATCAACCGATGATCATCGGCCGCACCTACTGTGGCAACCAACTACCGCCCTACGACCTGCCCACGCACAAGACGCGCATGACCCTCAAGAGTCAGACCCACAAGGGTGAAGGCTTCAACGAGCTGCGCTTCGAGGATGAGCTGGGCCAGGAGGAGGTGTTCATCCATGCCCAGCGGGACCAGAACATCGTGGTCAGGCATGATGAAACCACCGAAGTCGGCCATGACCGCAGGGAAACGGTCCAGAACGACGAGTCGATCCTGATCGGCCATGACCGTGACGAAACGGTCGGTCACGACGAGCGCGTCACCATCGGACAGGATGCCACGCTCGACATCGGGCGCACCCAGAACATCACCATTGGCAAGGACCGCCTGGAAACCATCGGCAATCATCGCCACGACCAGATCACCGCCAATCACCACGTGCGCATCGGCGGCAATCTGCAGCAGCAGGTGGAGGGCCATGCCGAACTCGATGCGGGCATGGAGATTCGCCGACAGACCAAACGTTACCTGCTGCGAGCGGCGGAAACGATCGTGATCCAAGGGCCGGGCGGTGCCATTCGCATCGACGAGAACGGCATCACGCTGGATAGCCCGACGATACGCCTCAACGGCCAGGTGATTCAGTCGGCCGGGGGTGTGAAGAACCCCTTCTCTCTCGACAGTACCCCCACGACCGGCACGCCGCTCGAGCGCCCGTGCGGACGCCTGGAGAACGGTCAGTGCAGCCTGTCCGACTGCCGCTGTCTCAAAGGAGCGAACCTATGACCAACTACCGCGGGTACAAGCCTGACGAACGCATACGGCATGAGTGCCGCTTCCTGTTGCTGCTGACCCATACGCTGGAGTACTGGGCGTACCGGCCCATTCCGCGGCAAGGTCCGTTGATCCTACCCTACGCGCCTTCGGTCATCGAACTGCTCAATGCGGTCAGCCGTCAGACACGCTACGCCTGGATATGGAAGCGCAGTGCACTCGACGAGCGCCATGAATTCGGCCCTCTTCTGGTCGATGCGTCCCGGGCACCCGAGCTGCTGAACCATGCAATCACCACCTGGATGCCGATCGGTGCGGCCATCGCGCTCGATGCGGACATCGGCCTCGAGGCATTGGCCGATCATTTGACCAGCCTCGTGCAGATCACGCTTCCCGACCAGAGCATCGGTCTTTTCGAGTTCAGGCCCGATCATCTTCCGGCCTGGCTCGAGGCATTGGGCGATGACAATCACACAGCATGGCTCGGGCCGCTGTCGCGAATGGCCTGGTGCACCTGCTGGGGCCCTGCCCAGCAGTGGTACGCGCTCGAGCGCAGCCCTACGCCCTCGCGCTCCCGTGAGGCTTCGGTCTTGACACTGGACGCTTCTGAGCTGGCTCGACTGGACCAGGGTGTGCACGAGCACTTCGTCTTGTCGCTGACACACGAGGTCTCGGCCATGCCGACTCATGCGGGTCATGCCTTGGCTGATCTACGGGCCTGGGTAGACACCTTGTTGCCACAGCTGAAAGCCATCAACTTTCTCGAAGAGGATACCGTGAGGCCGTTCGTCCATCTGATCGCCGAACATATGTGGCTGATGGACGATGAAACAGCGATCGCGATCTACACCAACCTCATGGAGTCGCCGCAGGGTCGCCTTCGCGAACTGCATGCGTTGATTGCCGAGAGGTCGCGCAGCCATGACTGAAGCCTCCGTCAGCCGCGCCACCTCCAGGCCTGCCTGCAGCGCCCGCCTCCCCATCCTCCCCGTGCGCTATGCCGTGGTGCCGCGTCCTCAAGGTGCGCCGACCTTTCGCTACGCCGAGGCAGGCTTCGCGCTCGAGCAGGGCCTGCCTGCCTTGCAGCACATGGCCTATACCTTGCGCGCCCTTCGGCCCGGCTATGTCTATGTGTTCATGAAGGGCATGCTGGGCGAAAAGCTGGTCATCCACGAATACGACGGCGACGGCCACTACAAGGAGTTGCGCTACCAAGGGCTGGACCACTACCACCGCCGCGACCGCTATCGCGCCAGCCGGAGCATGGGGTGGGTGTGGGCCGACACCTGTCCGGACACGGCACAGGAGGTGTGGATCGGTTACAGCCCGCACCTGTGGACCAATGCCATGACGGCTCGCATCACCGGGTCGACCATTTTGCGCGAGCGTCACATGCGCGCGTTGAATATGGCCGAGCTCATCGCTGGCGATCCGCTGCCTTCGACGCAGCCACACGTCCTGCCGCTAAGCGCCGTAACGACCTGGGTCGAGGATTTCAAGCCGGCCCATCAACGCATGTCCCTGACCTGGAGCAGCCATCCGGTTACCGAAAGCCTGCCGATCGGCAATCTGACTGCCATGGCGCAGGCCTACCCGCGGACTCAGCCTAAGGTGCCGGCGGTGGTCGCCTTGCCTGATGTCGAAGGCCTGACCCTGGACCTGAGCCTGTCGGTCTCGGCCTACCAGCATCAGTTGCGCGACCTCATGCCCGCCGAGCAATTCGAACACACCCAACCGGCGCAGGGTTCGGAACAGGCGTGCGTGCCGGGGTGTTACCAGCTGGATGCCGAGCGGCTCAGCGCGAAAAGCCGCGATTTTCATCACCGCAACCTCATTGCGCTGTTGCTGAACAAGACCCTGGAAAGCCTGTATCCGGCGGATTCGCCATCACTGGAAGCGGTAATGAGGGAGATGGGCAGAGGCCCCGATGATGCATGCGACTCGCTCGCCATCGCACGGTTTCACGCACTCACTCATGAAAAGTACTCGCCCGACGGGGCGCGCCTGCGGTTGCGCCTGGATACCGACAAGTACCTGAGCTTTCTCGCCGAGCGCGATAGCGTGGAGCGTCGCTTGGACACGCTACGCGAACTGGCGCTGCAAGCGAGTGACGACCACGACACATGGCTGGCTACGGCCGAGCCCCAGCAGGTCGACGATCCCTACAGCCTGGCAGCGGCGTTGGCCTGCTATGACCGTGATGACCTGACCTCTGCCCGCGGATTGGAAATCGCCTTGGCGCTGCTGATCCTGCCCATGGGCCAACCTGTGCTCGGTACCGAGGACCGGGACCGCCGCTTCCAGCGCCTGGAGCGGTGGCTGGACCAGCATGACAGTCCGCTCTACACCGTCCTGGCGCCGTTCAACCCGTTCAAGGACAAGGCCGATGCAGTCGGCAGTTTGCTCGGTGCCAGTGACAACGTGATCGAAGGGTTATTCGGCCGCTTCCCGGCCATGGCCAACATCACCGACCTGACTGCGCAGACGGTCAACACGGTGGTGCTCAAACGGTTGCATGGCAAGACACGCTGGGATGCCAGTCGCTCCTTGCGTCAGCAGGTGCAGGCAGCGGCGCGTGCAAGCAATCTGGAAAAGGCAGTGGGGTTGTTGACTGCGCGGTATGGGGTGACCGAGCAATCGATTCAGGAAAGTGCGTTTAGCAAAGAGGTGCAGAAGTACCTGAAAAGTGGGATGGCGCACGTCGAAGAGATGAAAGAGATGCGCATCTCGGGGAGCCGGACTGTCCGGATCGAGATGACGACCACGTCACGCGTCAAGCCCAAGCTGCTGGGAATGTTAACGTCGGGGGGCGGCGGCGTGCTGAACATAGGGATGCTGCTGTTCAACCTGATCTCGCTGCAGGGGGCCTATAACAGCCTGCAGGAAAGTGATGCGGCAGAGTATCAATTAGGGTTTGCGGCGTCGATTTTTGGGGTGATTGGTGCGGCGTCGGCGACGCTGGTCAGTGCTAGGGCAACGCAGAAGATCGTAATGCTGAGGCTAGGCTCGACAGTTCCAGGAATGGCTTACGGGAACGGGTTAGTTAATTTTTTAGGGAGTAATCTATTTGCAAGACTGTCTGGATACTCGGCAATATTCTTAGGGTTTTCCTCTGACTTATCGAAAGCATGGCGTCAACGCGCCAATGGAAGCTCGGAAGCAGCTAAATATACATTTGCAGGTGGAATCACTACAGCGATTGGTTCTACTGTAATGCTCGAAGCGGGACTCGCTATTGCGGGACCCACATTTTTTATACCGTTTGCGGGTTGGGCCGCAGCGGCATTAGTACTCGTAGGCGTAGCTATTGTCGTCGGAGGCTTATACCTGCACAGCAAAGCATACGAGCTCATACATAAACCAATTGAACTATGGGCAGCGCGCTGCATATTCGGAAACCAAATTAACGATGGAGAAATTCGCACAGATATCTCTTTAGACTATGACAAAAAATTACCTGCATTCTCTTCATTGAAGACGGAGATAGCAGAATGGCTAAAAGAACATTACGCACCGAAAATACTACTGAACAGCAACACCAATTTACCAGGCACACCTAAAATAACTCAGTCGTGGAAAGACAATACTCACTGGACACCGCCGGATTGGCCATTCTTGATACAGAATAGGGATCATGACTACCAAGCCACCATTGAGTTCTTGATATTTTTACCAGGCTTTATAATTGGAGAAAGCAATTGGTCGGCTACCCTCTACGACGAAAAAAATACAAAACTAACGACCTCTAAACCAGATGCCTACGCTGTGGAACATGGCTTAGCACTGCATTTTAAAAATAAGTTCCACAATATAAGATATTTCTCTATAAAATTAATTTATCACCCTAACCAAGGGCTAGATGAAAATATGGATATCCGTTCTTTTTTTTGTGTCGGGCGATAGCGATGACAATCTTCTGGCTTTTTAAAACCACCTCAAACTCTGGACATAACCCTGTCATTCGCGGACAGCTACTCAGTTTAAAAAACCAAACGTTATGCTTGCGCAACCCTTGGATTACAGATTCAGTTTTCATGGGCAAGATTTATTGCGCCATGTGCCTTTTGTCGATAATAGCAGTGTGCGCAATCGCACTTCCTGATATAGGATGGAATGGCAAACTTGACGACTTATTGTTTATCATCGCCTTTCTGCTCTCCCCACTTATATTTTCTCCTTTCTTAGCATACAGAATCTACCTCATAAAAAACATCTCACACATATGTCTTAATCGTGCCAACCGAAAAGTTTACTATAAACGCTTTAGTCACGTTTCAGCCTTTGATTGGCGCACTTTAAATGGAGGTTTTTTCAAACGCTTAGAGTTCGGTGGGTCTTCATTTTCTGCCGTTCACGCCCTCGCCTTCGCCCCACCTCGCGCAGACGGTACCCTCCATCAAAAAGACTGCCTCTGGATCGATAGCAACGAACCCACCGAACCCGACATCCAATACGTCGCCGAAGTCTGGGAATACTTGCGTCACTTCATGGACCACGGCCTCGACAAACTCCCACCTCCCAGTGAACCCAACTGGTGGCACCGCCCCCTCCACGCCATCTGCCTGACCCCTGCCGAAGCCTGGCGTCACTACGCCCCCTGGCGAACCGGCGAACCCGGCGAGATGCAGGGCAAGAAGAATTGGCAACTGCCCTTCTGGGCCGTGCTGTTCCCTTACAACCTTATGGTCGCCTTGTGCTGGTACGTCATCTGCCGCCTGTTCAATGTCAAGGCAGCCCCGCCTCCGCCTGAAGCATTCGAAGAAGCGCCTGCACGCCCGAAAAAGAGGAAACGTGCATGACCGATGCCTCCGTCAGCCGCGCCACGTCCACCCCTGCGTGCAGCGCCCGCATCCCCATCCTCCCCGTGCGCTACGCCGTGGTGCCGCGTCCTCAAGGTGCGCCGGCCTTTCGCTACGCCGAGACAGACTTCGCGCTCGAGCAAGGCCTGCCCGCCTTGCAGCATATAGCCTACACCCTGCGCGCCCTGCGGCCCGGCTATGTCTATGTGTTCATGAAGGGCACGCTGGGCGAGAAGCTGGTCATCCACGAATACGACGGCGACGGCCACTACAAGGAATTGCGCTACCAAGGGCTAGACTACTACCACCGCCGCGATCGCTACCGCGCCAGCCGGAGCATGGGGTGGGTCTGGGCCGATACCTGTCCGGACACGGCCCAAGAAGTGTGGATCGGTTACAGCCCGCACCTGTGGACCAACGCCATGACCGCCCGCATTACCGGGTCGGTGGCCCTGCGCCTGCGCCATATGCGCCGCCTGGACATGGCCGAGCTCATCGCTGGCGATCCGCTGCCGTCCACGCAGCCACACGTCCTGCCGCTAAGCGCCGTGCCGACCTGGGTCGAGGATTTCAAACCGGCACACCAGCGCATGTCCCTAACCTGGAGCAGCCATCCGGTTACCGAAAGCCTGCCGATCGGCAATCTGACTGCAATGGCACGCGCCTATCCACGGACCCAGCCCAAGGTGCCGGTGGTGATCGCCCTGCCCGATGCCGAAGGCCTGACCCTGGACCTGAGCCTGTCGGTCTCGGGCTACCAGCACCAGTTGCGCGACCTCATGCCTTCCGAGCAACTGGAGCATACCCAGCCGGCGCAAGGTTCGGAGCAGGCGTGCGTACCGGGGTGTTATCAATTGGATGTCGAAAGGCTAAGCACGAAAAGCCGCGATTTCCATCACCGCAACCTCATTGCACTGCTGCTGAACAAAACCCTGGAAAGCCTGTATCCGGCGGATTCGCCTTCACTGGAAACGGTAATGAGGGAAATGGGCAGAGGCCCCGATGCGTGCGACTCGCTCGCCATCGCACGGTTTCACGCACTCACTCATGAAGACTATTCACCCAACGGGGCGCGTCTGCGGTTGCGCCTCGATACCGACAACTACCTGAGCTTTCTCGCCGAGCGCGATAGCGTGGAGCGTCGCTTGGACGCGCTACGCGGACTGGCGCTGCAAGCGAGTGACGACCACGACACATGGCTGGCTACGGCCGAGCCCCAGCAGGTCGATGATCCCTACAGCCTGGCAGCGGCATTGGCCTGCTATGACCGTGATGACCTGACCTCTGCCCGCGGATTGGAAATCGCCTTGGCGCTGCTGATCCTGCCCATGGGCCAACCTGTGCTCGGTACCGAGGACCGGGACCGCCGCTTCCAGCGCCTGGAGCGGTGGCTGGATCAGTATGACAGTCCGCTCTACACCGCCTTGGCGCCGTTCAACCCGTTCAAGGACAAGGCCGATGCGGTCGGCAGTCTGCTGGGGGCCAGCGACAACGTGATCGAAGGGCTGTTCGGCCGCTTCCCGGCCATGGCCAACATCACCGACCTGACTGCACAGACGGTCAACACGGTAGTGCTCAAACGGTTGCATGGTAAGACACGCTGGGATTCCAGCCGCTCCTTGCGTCAGCAGGTACAGGCGGCGGCGCGTGCGGGCAACTTGGAAAAGGTGCTAGGGCTGTTGGCCGCGCGGTATGGGGTAACCGAGCAATCGATTCGGGAAAGTGCGTTTAGCAAAGAGGCACAGAAGTACCTGAAAAGTGGAATGGCGCACGTCGATAAGATGAAAGAGATACGTATATCGGGGAGCCGGAATATCCGGATCGAGTTGACAACCACGGCACGCGTCAAGCCCAAGCTGCTGGGAATGTTGACATCAGGCGGCGGCGGAGTGCTGAACGCAGGGATGCTGCTGTTCAACCTGATCTCGCTGCAGGGAGCCTATAACAGCCTGCAGGAGAGTGATGCGGCAGAGTACCAATTAGGATTTGCGGCATCGGTTTTTGGGGTAATCGGTGCGGCGTCGGCGACGTTGGTCAGCGCGAGGGCAACGCAGAAGATTGTAATGCTGAGGTTGAACCCAACGGCGCCAGGGATGGCGTTTGGGAATGGCGTCATGAAATTTCTGAGCAGTAATCTTTTTGCCCGCTTCACGTCTTACCCTGGAATAGCGCTCGGCTTGTTTTCCGATGCTTCCAAGTCACTGCGTCAAATTCGAAATGGAAATTTAGCAGCTGCCATATATACCGCGACTGGTGGTGTAGCAAATGCCATTGGGTCAGCAATCGTTCTGGAAGGCGGACTTGCAATCGCAGGCGCAACCTCAGTTGTGCCGTTTGCTGGCTGGGCAGCCGCTGCACTGGTTCTTGCAGGGGCGTTAATCGTAGTGGGAGGCTTATATTTGCACGCCAAAGCCTATGAACATATCCATAGTGCAATTGAACTTTGGACGGCGCGCAGTATTTTTGGCAACCACCTCAATGACGGCGAAATTCGGCCTGGCGTCCGTTTAACTTTTGAAAAGAAACTTCCACCCTATCCTTCTTTGCAAGCAGAAATCCGCGCATGGCATGAGGAGCACTACGCACCTAAACCGTTGTCAGCCAAACAAGCACGCTCACTCGGCGTGGAAAATATTGATACGTCATGGCGTAACCGTCCCCATTGGACACCTGCCAATGACTGGCTCCCTGCGAGTCAGAAGAACACTCAAACACCTGCCGTCGAGTTCTCGGTCTTTTTACCGGGTTTCTTGTTAGGCATAAGCACATGGTCAGGACACATGGAGACCTTCAGCAGAAACGATGAACCTGAAGCCCATACAGAGCCAGCGACCGTTTATCTAACCGCTGCCGGCCTGATTGTAAACTTTAAGAAAACATTGACCATTCAGCACTCAGCGAAGCTAACCCTCACCTATATGGCCAACCAAGGCTTGGACAGTGAAACCGAAAATCATTCAATATTTAAACTTGAGCGATAAAAATGGCAGTTTTTTGGACATTTTGCCCTAATTCGAAATCGGGCCATAACCCCGCCATCAACGGACAGCTAATAGAAATATCCAACATAACCTTGCAACTAAGAAACCCCTGGGTAAAAGATTCTGTATTCATGGCCAAACTCTATTGCGCACTGAGCATTGCATCAATGCTGACGATCGGTTCTATGTTAATTTTTGAAGCAATATCTAATCCGCACACCCCCAACCTTTTAACCTTTGCAATAACAGCCCCTATGTCCCTCGTTTTCCTCCCATTTCTTATTTATCGAATATATCTAATAAAAAAATTGTCTTGCTTTTGCCTAAATCGATCGACTAAAAAAATTTATTACAAACGCATAAGCAAAATACTTGTATTCGAATGGCCTCGCACAAGAGGCGGTCTATTCAAGCGTGTCGAAAACAGTGGCGCGTCTTTCAGCACCGTTTATGCCCTCGCCTTCGCCCCTCCCCGCGCAGACGGCACCCTCCACCAAAAAGACTGCCTCTGGATCGACAGCAACGAACCCACCGAACCCGACATCCAATACGTCGCCGAAGTCTGGGAATACCTGCGCCACTTCATGGACCATGGCCTCCACAAACTCCCACCTCCCAGTGAACCCAACTGGTGGCACCGCCCCCTCCACGCCATCTGCCTGACCCCTGCCGAAGCCTGGCGTCACTACGCGCCCTGGCGAACTGGTGAACCCGGTGAAATGCAGGGCAAGAAGAACTGGCAACTGCCCTTTTGGGCTGTGCTGTTCCCTTACAACCTCACCGTTGCCCTGTGTTGGTACGTCATCTGCCGCCTATTCAACGTCAAAGCCGCTCCGCCGCCGCCAGAGGCTTTCGAAGAAGCACCAGCAAAACCTCGCAAGAAGAAACGCAGATGAAGTCATCGTGCGCATAAGCCAAATTCATCGTTGCCACTTTTACAGTAAAAGCATTGCGCAACTGACGAGACCCTCAGACTAATGAACGTCGATCTGTTGCGCATACGGGCGACCAAGAGAAAAAGCTAGTGACAGGTGCACCGCCAGTGCGCACGAACAGCGTTGCCAGGAGATGGCCTCGAAGAAAGGGAGCGCATTCACATGGGTAAGACAATGGCCGGAGGACGATGAACACGCCCGCAACGTTCTGACAGAAACGAAAAAAGGGCCCTAAGGCCCTTTTTCGATGATCTACCCACCCCATCGGAGCCTGTAGATCTATAACTGGAGCGGGAAACGAGTCATGCACTAGAGCGATAAGTCTCTGTTTCCCAATCACTTTCTCCGCTGTGGTGAGCAGCGAAGGCCTGAATTATAGCCTTGTTTTTCGCCCTCGGCAACAAAGTTCATCCAACGACTTCCATTGAAGTCCAAGGACTGCTCTTTTCGCAGTCGCACCGCCCTACGATGCTGTCGCGATGCAATGGGGCCTCCAGTGGCCAAGGCCGTCGTGCGGCGATAGGCGAATGGAATCAGGGGTTATCAGATTACCGCCTGCTGCATGCGCTTGGTCAACGCCTCGGCGCTTTCCTTGCGCTCGCTATACCTGTCCACCAGATACGGCGACGCATCGCGCGTGAGCAGCGTGAACTTCATCAGTTCCTCCATCACGTCCACAATGCGGTCGTAGTAGGCCGACGGTTTCATGCGTCCCGCTTCATCGAATTCTTGATACGCCTTGGCGACCGAGGACTGGTTGGGGACGGTCAGCATCCGCATCCAGCGGCCCAGCACGCGCATCTGATTGACAGCATTGAAAGATTGCGAGCCGCCCGACACCTGCATCACTGCCAGCGTCTTGCCCTGAGTCGGACGCACCGCGCCGACTGACAGCGGAATCCAGTCGATCTGCGTTTTCATCAGGCCGGACATCGCGCCATGGCGCTCCGGCGAACTCCACACCATACCCTCGGCCCACTGCGCGAGTTCGCGCAGTTCCCTGACCTTGGGATGATCCTCGGTCGCGTCATCCACCAGCGGCAGGCCCGACGGGTTGAACAGCCGCGTCTCGCCGCCCAACGCCCGCAGCACGCGGGCTGCCTCTTCGGCGGCCAGTCGGCTAAACGAGCGTTCGCGCAGCGAGCCGTAGAGCAGCAGGAAGCGTGGCGCATGGGTGGAACGTTCGGGTGCCAGTAGCCGTTCCATGTCCGGCGGCTGGAGCAATGCGGCGTCGATGTTCGGCAGGTCGAGACGGGATTCAGACACGACGGCCCTCCACATCCACTACCGGCTCGCCGTCTTCCTTGTTGAACGCGCCGCGCTGCGGTTGCGGCAGGATGTCGAGCACTGTTTCCGACGGGCGGCACAGGCGCGTGCCCAGCGGCGTGACCACGATAGGTCGGTTGATGAGGATCGGATGTTGGAGCATGAAGTCGATCAATTGCTCGTCGCTCCACTTCTGATCTCCCAGGCCGAGTTCCGCATACGGCGTGCCTTTCTCGCGCAGCACCGCGCGTACCGGGATGCCCATCGCGGCGATCAGCGCCTTCAGCATGTCGCGGTCGGGCGGTGTCTTCAGATATTCGATGACAGCCGGTTCCTCGCCGCTGTTGCGAATCAGGCTGAGGACGTTGCGTGACGTGCCGCAATCGGGATTGTGGTAGATCGTGATGTGGCTCATGTCGAGGTGCCTTCGTTCGAGAGAAGCATGGATTGCTGGCGCAGATGCCTGATCACATAGCCGAACAGGATCGCGCCCGCCGCGCTGATGCCGGTCAGGGCCAGCAGCGTGCCGGGATAGCCGTTGCCGGCGGAATACAGCAGCGAGGCCACGAAGGGGCCGGCGGCCACTGCGATCTGCACGGGTGTCGCCATCGCGCCGCTGATGGCGCCATAAGCGGCCCGACCGTACAGCTCGGCGGGCAAGGCGCCTCGTACGATCGTCATGACGCCATTGCCGATGCCGTAGAGCGCGGCAAACACGACATACACCGGCAGCCACTGCTCGGAAGCAAAGAGCAGGAGCAATGACAGCGGCAGCAGACTGATGGCCGCCATGCCGACCTGGCGCGTGCTGGCCCGCTTGCCGACCGTGGCTTGCACCACACGGCCGAGTACCTGCATTGGCCCGATCAGCGCACCGACCCAGGCCGCATTTGCGGCAGAGATGCCATGTGCCTGCAAGACTGGGATCATGTGCAGCGACATCGCCGCGAACACCAGTGCATTCAGCGTCACAGCCGCCGTGACGAGATAGAACACCGGTTCGCGCATGACCGCGGTGAGATTGCGGGATCGGGTTTCCGTCCGCGCTGGGGGTGTGCCGTGTGCCGGGCCGCGTCCCTTTGGCAGGCTGGCATGGATGGGCAGGCAGATCAGCAGGTTCGCGGCCGCATAGATCAACCAGACCTCGCGCCAGCCGACGTGTTGCAACAGCGTTTGCGTCAGCGGCCAGAATACCGTGCTGGCGAAACCGCCGAACAACGTCAGGTGCGTGATCGCCCGGCGATAGTTGCTGCCATGGACCTGCGTGATGACCGCGAAGGCCGGCTGGTACAAGGTCGCGCTCATGGCCACGCCGATACCGGCCCACACGAGGTAAAGCTCCGTCGCGTTGTGTACCCGCGAGAGGCACGCGAGCATGACGGCGGCCAGCAAGGCGCCGCTTCCCATCAGCAGACGTCCACCGATGCGGTCGATGATGCTGCCGGCCGCGGTCGAAAGCAGTCCCGAGATCAGCAAGGCCACCGAATAAGCCCCGACGATGGCGGGCTTGGACAGGCCGAGTTCGTCCTGCATGGGCTGCATCAGGACGCCGTAGGCGTAGAACATCGACCCCCACGCGACGATCTGCGTCAGTCCGAGCGAGGGAATCAGCCAGCCGCGAGAGCGCGGGATGGTGTTGTCCATGATTACGCTTGGCGCTCGTACCAGCCGCGCGAGCGGTTGACCACGCGCACCACCAGCAGCATCACCGGCACCTCGATCAGCACGCCAACCACGGTGGCCAGCGCCGCGCCCGAGTGGAAGCCGAACAGACTGATGGCGGCGGCCACGGCCAGCTCGAAGAAGTTGCTCGCGCCGATCAGTGCCGAGGGGCCGGCGATGCTGTGCTTCTCGCCTACCTTGCGGTTGAGCCAGTACGCCAGCCCGGAATTGAAGAACACCTGGATCAGGATCGGCACCGCCAGCATGGCGATCACCAGCGGTTGCCGGATAATGGCCTCTCCCTGAAAGGCGAACAGTAGCACCAGCGTCAGTAGCAGCGCGGCGATCGACAGCGGGCCAATACGTTCCAGCGCCCGGTCGAACGCAACCTGACCCCGGCGCAGCAGCGCCCGGCGCCAGAGCTGCGCGAGGATGACAGGAATGACGATGTAGAGCGCGACCGACACCAGTAGCGTGGCCCATGGCACGATGATCGACGACAGGCCCAGCAGGAGGCCGACGACGGGCGCGAAGGCGAACACCATGATGGTGTCGTTCAGCGCCACCTGCGACAGCGTGAACACCGGATCGCCGCCGGTCAGCCGGCTCCACACGAACACCATCGCCGTGCAGGGCGCGGCGGCCAGCAGGATCAGCCCGGCGATGTAGCTGTCCAGCTGCCCGGCCGGCAGCCACTGTGCGAAGACATGGCGGATGAAGATCCACGCCAGCAGCGCCATCGAAAACGGCTTGACCGCCCAGTTCACAAACAGCGTGACGCCGATGCCGCGCCAGTGTCGCCTGACCTGGCCGAGTGCGCCGAAGTCCACCTTCAGCAGCATCGGCACGATCATCACCCAGATCAGCAAGCCCACCGGCAGGTTGACCTGGGCGACTTCCAGCTGGCCAATGGCCTGGAACGCGCCCGGCGCGAACTGGCCCAGCGCGATGCCGGCAACGATGCACAGCAGCACCCACAGGGTCAGATAGCGCTCGAAGCTGCTCATGGCAGATGCGGCCGGCGCGTGACCGGCCGCTTCGGTTTCTGTAGTCATCGCGCCGCCCTTACTGGCGGCCGATGTCGCGCAGCTCGCGCTGCAACGACATGGCGTCCAGGCGCTGGAGCGGCAGCGACAGGAACAGTTCAATGCGTCGGCGCAGCGTGATCGCGGCGTCGAGGAACGCTTTGCGCTGTTGCTCCTCAGTGCCCTCGACGGCTGCCGGATCAGGGACGCCCCAATGCGCCGACACCGGCTTGCCCGGCCACAGCGGGCAAGCCTCCCCAGCAGCGTTGTCGCAAACTGTAAAGATGAAGTCGAACACCGGCGCACCCGGTGCCACGAACTCGTCCCAGCTCTTGCTGCGGTAGCCGGTCGTCGGCAGGTGCAGCCGCTCCAGCGTGGCAAGTGCCAGCGGATGAACCTCGCCCTTGGGGTGACTGCCCGCCGAATAAGCGTGGAAGCGGCCCTTGCCCAGCTCGTTGAGCATGCCTTCGGCAAGGATGGAGCGGGCGGAATTACCCGTGCAAATGAACAATGCGTTGTAGATCGTGTCGGTCATGGCGTCAGCAGTCGCAGCGGGTGGATTCGGAAACCTCGCACACTCCGCCTTGGCAGCAATGCTCGGTCAGGTAGCCGATCAGGCCGTTCATGTGGTCGTATTCGGCGCGATAGATCAGGTTGCGGCCTTGCTGCTCGATGCTGACGAGGCCGGCGTGGGCCAGTTCCTTCAGATGGAAGGACAAGGTGTTGCGGGCCACGTCGAGCTGGTCGGCCAGCACGCTGGGCGTGAGTCCTTCCGGGCCGGCGACGACCAGGGCGCGGAACACACGCAGGCGCTGGGTGTGCGCCAAGGCGCTCAGGGCGGAAACGGCTTGATCTTCGTTCATGATTCGATAGTACAACAATTATTGAATTAATGGATAAGAATCAGCGGGCAAGTCATTCATGGCTTCGCGGCATACCGCCGTCGAGTTCTTGGACTATGTTCCGCGCATCACGCCCATCAAAGTCATCGCGGCAGCAAGATGCTTCTATCAAGAGCGGCGGATGCCTTCTCGCACCACGGACTAGTTCAAGGGAAGGCAGGATGCCTAGCGGGCGATAGAACTGCACTGCATCCTGATGCGATGTGACCATGTTTGGCCCACACCGCAGGCGCGTGAACGCAAAGTGCGTTGGATTGAACCAAGCAAAATGCTTCGCCGCAAGATGCTATGTCGATATATCAGGATGCCGAAACAAGCATGACATGCGCGGATTTCTCCAGGTCCCTCTGGACGTGGAGCAGCGGATGCAATCCCCTGCGCCTTGTGAAACCGTGGGGATATCAGACCATATCGAATCGGTCTTGATGTGCTTGACGCACCCCATGACGCTGGCACCGTGAGCGCAATTGTCGAGCGTGCTTCTTCCTTATTACTCGACGGACCGGCAACTGGTCAATTCTTGCATATCGAGCAAGAGAGAACCACCTGTGACGGGTGCCATGATCTCTTCCGTCCATGTTCCAGGGCATCGCCCCAGGCATCAGCCACAGGCATAACGAAAAAACAGCCCCTTGGTGGGGCAAGAAGGAGCCGGTGATGTAGCGCTTCCGAAAGGAGACGAAAACATGCACAAGGAGCCACCACTATCAAAGGTGTTCTATCGTCCCATCGAAGCTGCCATACGGTGGGCTGGGTTGTTGCGGTACGAAGCGGTGATCGTCGCATCGATCGCATCACCGCGTTGTCTGCCGCAGATGTTGGACTGCCCGCGATGGAACGAGTGTCGGCTGTACTCGGAACGCATCTACGACGGTATCCTCAACGCCGAACTACCCTTCGGCAAGAACGGGATCACACTTAATGACCCAGATCTGGTGAGTTCACTCGATCTGACCGTCCGCCATGTCGATCTGAAGCGGTGGATGCGCACCCACTATCCCGAGCATCGGCCGGGATTTCTGTTCAGTCGCGGCGAGCGCATGGTGCATCCCTTCATCACCATCGAGACAGGACAGGCAATCCTGCTGGAACGGCTGGCTCTGCAGGCCGCGCTGGACCATAGCCGACGCGAGATGCGCGAACTGCAACAGCAACACGAAGTCTTGCTAAAGCAGTCCGCCGTACTGCTGGCTCCCAAGCAGTGCGTGATCAGTGATCGGGCGGAAACTACATACCTGAACATCATCGGCGGCATGCTGACGCTGATGCTGAGCCAATCCCCATCCGGCGTGCCGTACTCCAGCTTCAAGACGCAGGAGGCCATCGTCACCGCATTGCTCGCCCACTATGGCGGCACCATGGGCATCACGGAGCGAACCTTGAACGGCAAGTTCGCCAATGCCAGGAAGAATGTCCGTAGCGCAGCCGCGTGAATTCTTCCATCTTGTATGTGCAGTCGCGGAGATTGCATTTGCAATGTTTTTCCGCAGCCATGTCTATTGAATAGAGGTCACGCCAACAAACGCTACTGAGCGTTCAGGAGTGACCGCCATGTCGCAAATACCTGTACTGCCACCGCACGAGCGCCGCATCCTGCGGCTCGATGAAGTTGAAGCGAAGTCCGGCTTCAAACGCGCCCACATCTACAACCTGATGAAGAAGCGCCAGTTTCCGCAGGCGTTGCGCCTGGGCGTGCGCGCCGTGGGCTGGGATTCGGTCGAGATCGACCAGTGGATCGCCGAACGCCTCAACAACCGGACCTGACCCGCTCCCCCTCGATTTTCCCATCGCCAAACGGAGAGCGCCATGCAGGTCGTATCCATAATTTCAACGAAAGGCGGCGTAGGCAAGACGACTACGGCCGCCAACCTCGGCGGCCTCGCCGCGGACGCGGGGCTGCGTGTGCTGCTGCTCGATCTCGACGTGCAGCCGACCTTGTCGTCCTATTACGAGCTGGCACACCGCGCTGCCGGCGGTATCTATGAGTTGCTGGCGTTCAACGAACGCGCCCTCGATCAGTTGGTGTCCCGCACCATCATCGCGGGCCTGGACCTGGTGCTCTCGAACGATCACCGGGGTGAACTGAACACGTTGCTACTGCACGCGCCAGACGGACGCCTGAGACTGCGGCACCTGCTGCCGGCGCTGGCGCCGCTTTATGACCTGGTGCTGATCGACACCCAGGGTGCACGCTCGGTGCTGTTGGAGATGGCGGTGCTCGCCTCTGACCTGGCGCTGTCGCCCGTGACCCCGGAAATTCTCGCTGCCCGCGAACTGCGACGCGGCACCATGCAGTTGCTGGAGGACATCGCGCCATACCGGCACCTCGGCATCGAACCGCCATCCCTGCACCTGCTCATCAATCGCGTCCACCCCGTGTCCGCGAATGCACGGATGATCCAGCAGGCGCTGCGCGACCTGTTCCAGGACCATGCCGGCATATGCGTGCTGGGCACCGACGTGCCGGCCATCGAGGCCTATCCGCGCGCCGCAACCCGCGGCCTGCCGGTGCATCGCGTCGAGCATCGCCAGCCGCCGGGCAGAGTTGCGCCCGCCGCGCTCGACACCATGCGCGCGCTCGCCGGCGAACTGTTCCCACAGTGGCAAGACAGATTTGCCCTCGTGTCCGGCCGTCCTCCTCGTTCCATTGAAACCGGGAGGTCACATGGCGAACGCACATGAACTGGCCCGCGGCCACAAACGGCTGCGCGCCCTGATTGAGTTTGCGGTGAGCGAAGGCTGGCACGTCAAGCGCACACGGGGCGGACACCTCAAGTTCACCAAGGCCGGCTGCGCCGCCATCTACACCAGCTCAACAGCGAGCGACTACCGGGCGGATCTCAACGCCCGTGCACAGATCCGCCGCGCCGAGCGCGAGGCCCGCATGGCCCGGGCCGTCAACGCCGAGGGATGTGGTCATGGCTGAGATGACCTCCCAGGACATGGCCGGCAAGCTGCTTGCCGCCGGGTTCGAGCGCAGTGGGCCATCGGCCACGGCCTTGAGCGACCCGATCGCCGACACGCCGATGGTCGTGACGCTGGACCAGTTGCGGCCCTACGACCACGACCCCCGCAAAAAGCGCAACTCGGCCTACGATGAAATCAAGGCCTCCATCCGAGAGCGCGGCCTGGACGCGGCGCCAGCGATCACACGCCGTCCTGGCGAGGCGCACTACATCATCCGCAACGGCGGCAACACCAGGCTGGCGATCCTGCGTGAACTCTGGGCGGAGACCAAGGACGAACGCTTCTTCCGCATATCGTGCCTGTTCCGGCCGTGGCCTGCGCGCGGAGAGATCGTCGCCCTGACCGGGCACCTCGCCGAGAACGAACTACGCGGCGGCCTCACGTTCATCGAGCGCGCCCTGGGCGTCGAGAAAGCCCGCGAGTTCTATGAGGCTGAAAGCGGCAACACCCTGAGCCAGTCCGAGCTGGCCCGCCGCCTGGCCGCCGACGGCTTCCCAGTCCAGCAGTCGCACATCAGCCGCATGGCTGACGCGGTGCGCTACCTGCTGCCCGCGATCCCGACCGTCCTATACGGGGGCCTCGGCCGCCACCAGGTCGAGCGGCTGTCGGTCATGCGCAAAGCCAGCGAACGCACGTGGGAGCACTATGCCAAAGGCCGCTCCCTGCCGCTGGACTTCGACAGCTTCTTTCTGGAGGCGCTGTCGCAATTTGATGTCCAGCCCGACGAGTTCTCGCCGCCGCGTGTGCAGGACGAGTTGATCGGTCAGATGTCCGAGCTGCTGGGCATCGACTACGACGTGCTCGCCTTGGACCTGACCGAATCCGAGAGCCGCCACCGCGCCCTGGTCAGCGACCCAACCCCGCCATCGGCGCCGCCGGCATTGCCCGAGCCTGGGGCCATCGCACGGCCGCCGATCGAACCGGCACCGCCCCCCACTACAACTGCACCTTCTGCGGGCCACTCTGCCGACGCGCCGACAAGGCCCCGGGACGATGGGGCCCCGAGCGAGGCATCCGCAGCCAGCCCTGCGGCAGCGAATGGCGGTCTGCTTGACGAGCACATCATCTCTCCGGCACCCACGACGGAGCGGCTCCAGTCCATCCAGCGCATGGTCGCCGACCAGTTGGGCGATGCGCTGCCGCCCGACTTCTCGGCCAACGTCTTGCAGTCGATTCCCGTGCAGGCCGGTGGCCTCTATCCCATCTCGGACATCTGGTATATCGACCCTGGCCTCGACACACCCGACCGCCTGCGCATCCACATCGCGCAGTTCGCGCGCGAGATCGCGGGCGAGGCCGACCTGGACGCGTGTGTCGAGGATCGTTCTGATGGCATCGGGTTCACGTGTCGTGCCCCAGCCCAGGCTTCGTCGCCGCTCGCACGCGCCGTGCTCGCACTACTGGTTTCCCTGGCCGGTCAGCAGCCAGCCGGCGTCGGCTTGGACAGCGGGCAACTCATCACAGACCTGCCAGCGCTGTTGCACGGCCAGGGTCAACGTCGTGACGGCGGGGCCCGGCGATTGAGCGACACCGCGCTGGTCAAGCTGTTTCGTCTGCTGCGGCTGGCCCGGCGCCTGCTGGATCTGGAAGCCGGCGCTGTCGGTTCTGGGATCTGAGCGAGGGAGGCCTGCATGTCCGCACCGAACCCACTCAACCAGGCCGTCATCGCGCAGGCACTCTACGACCTACGCAACGGGCAACTGCGTCGCTGCAAGGCGATGGGGTTCGGCGAGGAAGAGCTGGATGCGCTCAAGCATCCGGCGCTGATCAGCGTGCTGGCCAATGCCAACGTCTCCTGGTGCTCTGTCTCGGTGAACCGGGAAGTGCTCCGGCGATTGCTCAAACAGGCGCAGGACGTGGAGAAGGAGATCGCCACCGTCGATCGCATGCTGCGCCTGGGTGCCAGTACCGAAATGGTGAGCCGCTTCTACGGGCTGACACATCAGGAAGTCGCACTTCGGCGCGAAGTTCTCGGCCTGCCCAAACGCAAGGGGCGCCATCCGGTTCTGGACGAGGAGCAGGACACCGAGCTGTGGCGGCGCTGGAAGGTCGTGACCAGCAGCAGGAACGTCGAGCTGGAGGATGAGACCTCGGTTCTTGATGCGGCAATGGACCTCGCCGAAGGCATGGAGCTGCCGCTGTCGGTGGTCTGGGCTGCGATCAAGAACTGGATCGATCAGGGACTGGGTTGAATCATGGCCGTGGACGACGCTGCACCACGAGCACCACGCCAAGGTCCGGTCGCCCTCGCTGATCTGTTCGACAGCGCGCTGAAAGACCTTGCACCGAAACCTCGCCCACTAGCACCGGCTCCCGCCTTCGCATCCGCGACGTCTCCTGTGTCTGCAACCGGCGACGGTTTCCTGTTCAGTGGAAATCGGCACGAGAGCGTGCCGCGACGGCTGTTCCTCGACCGACGCCTGACGCCGCTGGAACGCAATGCCTGGCAAGTCTTCCGGATGATGCTCAACGAGGATGGCGTCACGGCGTTTCCGACGTATGAGCAACTTCGCCCGTGGCTCGCGTCAATGCCCTGCGCCGGACAGGCCTCCCACGAGACCGTGGCACGGGCGCTGACGCTGTTGCGCCTGACGCGCTGGTTGAGTCTCGTGCGCCGCAGGCGCGACCCCAAGACCGGGCGCATCCTCGGCAACCTCTACGTCCTGCACGATGAGCCCCTGACCCCGTTCGAGGCGATGCAGCTCGACCCGGACTACCTGCAGCTCGTCAGCCAAGCCCTGGGCCATTCGGCCAGGGCCGTTCAGGTCGTGGGCTTGCACACGCTCAATGAGATCGCCGAAGACCCGCTGCTGTCTGGCCGCATGCTGCCCTCGCGGCTGCAGGTCCTTGCCGAACGCCTCGCAAGCCAAGGCATTGGGTCGCAGGAGAGTTATCCACAGGAGGACACGGTTCACGATTCCGAAGAAGGGGCGCCGAGCCTTCTTCGGAATTCTGATCGGCCCTCTTCGGATTCCGAAGCAGGGCCAAAACACGCAGCAGACGGCGCTCTTCGGAATCCGAAACAGGACCGTACTGTACGTAGTAGTCGTATTAATGAAGTACGTACTACCGCGCGTGAGCGTGGGCAGGCGCGCGCGATGCCGGGAGTTCGTCTGCCTGATCGCTTTCTCGGCTTGAAAGATGAACAGCAGGCCGGCGCCATGGTGGCATTGCAGCAGGTCGATGCCCCGCTACGCCAGGCCGTGCTGGACGAATGGGCGGATCGCTGTCGTGGCAGCACCATCCGCAACCCGGCAGGCTACCTGTTCGGCATCATCCAACGTGCCATCCGTGGCGAGTTCAACGCATGGGCCAGGCAAGCTGGGTCAGCACCGCCACCTGCCCCTGCACGAGATGCACCGCCTGAGCCACCGCGCAATGTAGTTCCGCCCGAGGTAGCCCGGCAGCACATCGACCGGCTGCGCGACCTTCTGCGCAGTAGCTGAGCGCGACGAGCGACAAGGGCGTGAAGCAGACGCCCGTGGCCGTCAGTAGAGCTATCCCCTGGGGATAGATGTGATGCAAGGCGTAACACCGAAAGACACAGGCTGGGTGCTTCTGTCCACGGTGCTGCAGTGGCGTCCGGTTCCTGAGCGCACCCACCATCTGCGCGAGCAGCGCTCTGTGGCGTTTGATGGAGCTATCCCCTGGGGATAGCTCGCATTGCGGGCCGCCACCACCACGACAACCGGGGACCAGTTCATTTCGGTTTGTTGACTGACTGCCTTCCGCTGCATGCCGATCCTGACCGCTCCTTTTCCCAAGCGAGCGGACACCATGGCAACCAACGAACCTCTGCAACTCAATCTCGGCTCTTTGCGCAGCGCGATGTCGCTGACGCTTCACACCCACCACGCATCGCGCATCTGGCATGGCCGCGCCGCCGCCGAGGGGCGACCCGGCATCGTCGGCCTGAACGGCTACATCGCCGTGATGAACAAGATGAAGCGCGGCTCGGAACAGGATGACCCGTACAGCGACTGGTGGATGTTGCGCATCGAGGAAAAGCTCGACCAGGCCAAGACCACGTTGCAATCGCTGCGCGAGCAGGTGGACCAGGCATTGGCCGGCGTGCCAGCGGCGTTGAGCCTGGGCGAGAACCTCAACGTGCAACCGGTGAAGCTCCCCTTGTTCGTGAACGCGCAGCTCGGCTTTGCCGCGGTCTATCTCCTGGCCGACTATGACGACATCGCCCGCAAGCTGATCCTCGCCCATCACACCGCGCTGATCGATCGCTCGACATTGGAGCGGTGGCTCAACGAAGGCGCTCACACGCTGCGCAGCCTGTTCAGCCTGGCCCAGCAGTACCGCTACTCGGGATGCACCCGCGACGACTTCGCGGCCAAGAACGCCGCAGCGCGGGCGGCGCTGGAGAAGTTCGGCGACTTGCCGCAGGACGTGCTCGAAGGCGCTCGCCGCTCGAAGTTTGCGCCGCCCGTCGTGCGCCGCGGCCTGCAACAGCGCAGTGATAGCGCTGCCGCAGCCGCACCTCCCAGCGACGAAGGCACTGCCGCCGATCCGGCCGAGGCCAGCACCGGCGAGGACGAACAGGCATGAGCGACCCGAACCGCGAACCTCGCTACTTCCGTGGTCTGGAACAGCCAGCCTTCATGCGGCTGGAACACGCGGCCTCTCTAAAAGGCCTTTTAAAGCCTTTTAAAGGTAAAGGGGACTTCGAGGCCTGGGCCAGCCAGTGCTTCGCCATGCGCGACGAGTTGATTGCCCTGGCGCAGCGACAGGTGCTGCCACAGGCGTGCGGGCATCCCTTCCACCTGCTTCCCGTCGAGCTGGCCCAGCAGATAACTGGCGCGGGAACGACGTTCCTTCGCTGGCGCAAGCACGACCGCTCGGCCATGGGCGTGGCGCTGTGGCAGGAACTGGTGGCGAGCACCAGCACGCCGGTCAACCTGCTGGCCGACCTGCACGCGATCGAGTTACAGCGCATCACGTTGAACATGCAGATCAGCCTGCTGCACACCTTGGGCAGGCAGGCGCAGGAATGCGCCAGCAAAGCGGCCGAAGCGGACAACGCATACCTGCGCCGGCTCAAGTCCACCCCAACCGCAATGCGCGATCGGTGATTGCGCCAGACATCCCAGCACGCACCCGGCGCCGATGAGGCACGGGTATTTCAACCACCACGGAGATCACATCATGAGCACGCATTTTTCTGGCGAAGGCAATATCGGCTCGCCACCGGAGTACCGCGAATTCCCCAATGGCAACGACGAGCCCAACCGCCTGCTGCGCCTGAACGTCTATTTCGACAACCCCGTTCCCAAGAAGGATGGCACCTTTGAGGACCGTGGCGGCTTCTGGGCGCCGGTGGAAATCTGGCACCGCGACGCCGAGCACTGGCAGCGCCTCTACCAGAAGGGTATGCGGGTGCTGGTCATCGGCCGCATGGAGCGCGAGCCCTGGACGGACAACGAAGATCAGCCACGCGAGACCTGGCAAGTCAATGCGCGCAGCGTAGGCATCTTGCCGTACCGCATCGAGTCTGTGGTCCTCAGCCCGAAGCCACAGGAGGCAGAACCGAAGCCGCAGGCCGACCAGGAATCGACCGCGCCGAAAGAGACGAAGCGCCGGAAGTGACCCGGCATGGAGGGCGGCTGCCGCAGCGCTTCGCCGCCCTCCATGCGCCGCGAGCTATCCCCAGGGGATAGCTCCATCAACGTCCACCGACTTCCACGCGTTCCCGCGAATCGCCGCTCCCGAACCGCATACCTCCGGCCACTCGCCATTACCGCACAAGCCCTTCCATCCCGTGAAAGCGGTCGCCGCCGCGTGCCGCTTGTTTGCTGCTGCCCCCGGTGGTGCTCGGCATCCTCGATCCCAGCAACTCCATGAACCATGGGAATCGGATGAACGGATATGCGGCTGTTCTTGTGCGAGAAGCCCTCCCAGGGCAAAGACATTGGCCGGATTCTCGGCGCCACACAGCGCGGTGAAGGCTGTCTCAACGGTTCCGGCGTCACCGTCACCTGGTGCATCGGCCATCTCGTAGAAGCCGCTACGCCCGAAGCCTACGACGAGCAGTTGAAGCGCTGGTCCATCGAGCAGTTGCCCATCATTCCCCAGCATTGGCGGGTCGAGGTCAAACCGAAGACCGCCACGCAATTCAAGGTCGTCAAGGCGCTTCTGGCGAAGGCGACCCAGCTTGTCATCGCCACCGATGCCGACCGCGAAGGCGAGTTGATCGCCCGCGAGATCATCGAACTGTGCGGCTACCGCGGCCCCATCGAGCGGCTGTGGTTGTCGGCACTCAACGATGCGTCCATCCGCGCCGCCCTCGGCAAGCTACGGCCCTCAGCCGAGACGCTGCCGATGTACCACTCGGCGCTGGCGCGATCCCGTGCGGATTGGCTGGTGGGCATGAACCTCAGTAGGTTGTTCACGGTGCTGGGGCGGCAGGCCGGCTACGACGGCGTGCTGTCGGTCGGCCGCGTCCAGACCCCGACGCTCAAGCTCGTCGTGGACCGCGACCGCGAGATCGCAGCCTTCGTGTCCGTGCCGTACTGGGCCATCGTCGTGTCCCTGTCCGCAGGTGTCCAGGCTTTCACCGCGCACTGGGTTCCACCCAATGCCTGCACCGACGACGCAGGCCGCTGCCTGCAGCAGCCGGTCGCACAGCAGGCCATGCAGCAGATCCGCGCTGCGGGCAGCGCCCACGTAGTGTCGGTTGAGACCGAGCGCGTGCGCGAAGGCCCGCCGCTGCCGTTCGACCTGGGCACCTTGCAGGAGGTGTGTTCAAAGCAGCTCGGGCTGGACGTGCAGGAAACCTTGGAGATCGCCCAGGCCCTGTACGAGACGCACAAGGCCACGACATACCCCCGCTCGGATTCCGGCTACCTGCCCGAGAGCATGTTTGCCGAAGTGACCACCGTTCTCGACAGCCTGCTTAAGACCGATCCCTCGCTGCGCTCGATCATAGGCCAGCTCGACCGTTTGCAGCGCTCGCGCGCCTGGAACGATGGCAAGGTCACGGCCCACCACGGCATCATCCCGACGCTCGAACCGGCGAACCTCTCCGCCATGAGCGAGAAGGAACTGGCCGTGTACAGGCTCATCCGGGCGCATTACCTAGCGCAGTTCCTCCCTCACCACGAGTTCGACCATACTGTGGCCAAGCTTTCGTGCGGTGGGCAGAACCTTGCGGCCACGGGCAAGCAGGTTGTCACGCCGGGCTGGCGCCAGGTGCTGGCCGAGCCGCAGTCCGAGGACGGCGATGGCGACGGCGACACCGCGGCCCGCGCCCAGGTGCTACCGGCGCTGCACGAAGGTCTGGCATGTCAGGTGGCCGATATCGATCTGAAGGCACTCAAGACGCTGCCGCCCAAACCGTACACGCAAGGCGAGTTGGTCAAGTCTATGAAAGGCGTCGCCAAGCTGGTGTCCGATCCCCGCCTGAAGCAGAAGCTCAAGGATACGGTCGGCATCGGCACCGAAGCGACCCGGGCCAACATCATCGGCGGCCTGATCGCCCGCGGCTACCTCGTAAAGAAAGGGCGCGCCATCCGCGCCTCGGATGCGGCTTTCACCTTGATCGATGCCGTGCCTGCGGCGATTGCCGACCCCGGCACCACCGCCGTCTGGGAACAAGCGCTCGACATGATCGAAGCCGGCCAGCTCACGCTGGATGTGTTCATCGGCAAGCAGGCCGCATGGATTTCGCAGTTGATCGCGCAGTACGGCAACGCGTCCCTGTCTATCAAGGCTCCCCAAGGGCCGACATGCCCGCAGTGCGGCGCACCCACGCGCCAGCGCAGCAGCAAGAGCGGCCCGTTTTGGTCGTGCAGTCGCTACCCGGACTGCAAAGGCACGCTGCCGGTCGAATCCGGCAGCTCCAAGCGCGCCGCCTCGCGCCCGCGCCGTAGCGGCCGCAAAGGCTCCTGACCGATCCCGTTCCCCGTGAGCCGTGCCCGCCTTCGGCGGCGTGGCCCGTGTCCCGCATGCCCTGCGGGACGCCCAGCGCGCAACGCCTTCTTGATTTGTGTGCGCGTCCCGCCCAGCCGTCCCCGGCCGCGGGACCTGAAGGTAGCTTCTCTGCGAGCCGCACCACGCGCGTTCTGTTGATCTGCGTTTCTTCCGCCCTCTGCGAAGGGTCTCCCGGTGGCTTGCCAGCGTGCACGAGCCACCGGGAGACCCTTCGTGGTCAGCGGTAATCGGTGCCGGTGCCCGCCGGTGCAAAAACGGGCTCCCTTTGTGCGCGGATGTGCGCCAGACGATGCCGGCCCCAGCCACGACATGGGCCGGGTGTGATTGCTGAGAGCAGACGGTTCTAGCGACGACCGGGCCTGCCAATCAGCCCACGGGTGGCTCCTCTTTCCTCCCGAGCCGAAGGCCGCAGGGCCTTCGGCGCCTTTTTCCTGCCCATCAACGTCCCGGTCCGGCCATTGGCCTGGGCCACACGAACAGGAGAGATGACATGCACCCTCAATATTGCGCGCAACTGCTGTACGGCAGTGTGTGCAGCGGCATCGATCCAGCTTCTCCTACCCGTCCTGACAGCCCCGCACTTGCTGCGGGGCTTTCTTTTTCCACGTTCGCCAATCGGGGCTGTAGCAGGTGCCGATTTCCGGCTGACGTGGCTCGACTCGCGCACGAAGCTGCCTGCATGTGTCGCTGATCCGTCAGCACCATGCCAGCAGCCAGGGTTTCCAGGCTGCCGCGGATTCTCTCCGCGCCACCCGCCAGTCCGCCATCGCATCGAGTCTGCGGACGCGCGTCCTCGTGACGCCGATGCTTTTTCTCAACCGCATGCGGGAGCTGCCATCCCGTGAGGGACAAGGCCCTCGCTTCTCCAAGGAGCCCATCCATGTCCCAGCAAGCCTCTTTCGGCCAGTTGGCCTTGATCCATTGCGGCAAGTTCCTGCCGCTCGAAGTCCTGCATAGCGCCGCCGGCCACTACATCGGCACGCGCGATACCGAAGGTCCCGTTTCGCGGGAATCCAGCGAGTACTTCCGCAGCTATGTCGCGGCTCAACGTGCCCTAGAAAGAGGCGGCTGGTCCCAGCTCGCCACGCCCTGATCCAACTGGAGGAATCACGTCATGAACCAGCTTTTGCCACAGGAAGTCGTCGATCAGATCATGCGGGAAGAGCAGCATTTCGCCGCCGCGCCCCAAGCCTTCTTCGAGGCCTGGAAGCGCGGTGTCGAGATCGCTGGCCCGCAATGGTTTGGCGACGGCACACGCGAAGGCCTGAACCAGGCCAAGAGCAAGTGGGATCTGCGTCCCGACATGCTGCGTGCCAACGACGCTCTCGGCGTCCTGAGCAGCGGAGAACGCATGTTCCTGTCCGCCATGTTCAGCTTCTACAACGCGCGCGAGGGCGGTGCCATGCTCAAACGCTGCCACTTCCAAGGACTGTCGGACTTCGACGGTCTCGATCTGCAACGCCGCAAGGTCATCGCCGACCTGCTGGTGAACTACAGCGGTTGGTGAGCCGGCTTCCGGAATATCACCACCTTGTCGTTCGCCACCCCATGAGGGACATGCGCCCACCAGGCCATGTCCCTCAATTTTCCCTCCGTCAGCCAGCGCGGATTGGCCCAAAGCCATCGATCAGTGCCGCCTGACGCTTTTTCGACTTTCAACCCACCGGGGTCCAGTTCCCGGTGGCGGGGATTGGCTCCATTATTCAATCTGGAGAAATCCTATGACCCAGAATCCCAACCCCTTTGTACGCGGCTACTGGAATCTGAAAATCGTCCGAACGCTGTGCATCAGCTACGAAGACGGAAGCCCGCATGTGTGGCGAAACATCCACGCGAGCCAACAGCACCTCTCCGACGAGGAGCTGGTTTCTTCCCCCTGCATCGTCACCAGCGACTTCGCGGTGGTCAGGAATGGCACTGTGCCTGTCAGTGCCGAACTGATGGCCGAATGCGATGCCATTGAAGGCGTCAGCGGCGAAGGCGTGGTGGGTGCGGTGGTTTATGCCATCCATGGCGACGACCTGGACGGTCGCCCGGTCCACGTCGGTGATACCTATTCGGCCGAGGCCGCGCGAGACGTGGTGCAGCGGTTGGGTTTCGAGACCGGCTATTACAGCCGATGCTGGGAAATCAGCAGCGCGCACATCAGCCAGGAAACCGGCCAGTACCTGGCCAGCCTAGCGGACCTTGCGACACCGGAGGCCTTTCTGTTCATCGCCTTCCGGGTTCCATACAGCCCAGCGATCGGCGTCAAGCTGATTTCCACGCCCTGGACAGACAAGAACCTGGAGTATGCCGAGGGCATCAGTGCGGAGCAGCTTCGGCAGGAACACCGGGACAAGGGCATGCCTGACGACCTGGCGAACATTCTTGAATTGGCCGGCCAGGCCGATGTGCGCATCCTCATCCTAGACGCTGACGCACCCGCGCTACTGGGCCTGCCACTGGCCGAGATCTAGCAGACGCGCGACGCGCAAGCCTTCCCCTTTATCCCCCACATGCCAGCCCGCCTCCCACCAGGAGCTGGGCCGGTTCAATTCCATAGGAGCAATCTCATGTTCCCCGATCTCATCTCGCCTACGCCTGACTTCGAGAATCAGCTTGGAGCCTGCGTTAACGCCATGAGCCAGAACGACGCCATCGGCCAGATTCTGGTGTTCGAGCGCATGAGCGGCACGCTGCACATGCGCCATATCGACAGCGCCGATCTGATGGACACCGACATTGACGACTACGAAATGGTCGTGTTTGACGGTGGCAATACAACCGGCGACACGTGGAAACACGTGTTCTTCCCACGTCAGCGCGAACACTATTTCGTGTACGAAGCCTGACATCTCCAGCCCCTTTCGAGGGGCTTTTTCTTGCGCTGAACCGGGCTGCGTGGACAAAGGGAAACACCCGGATGCCAATTGATTGCTGCCGCGCGCGCAAGGGCCGCCCATGCTGACCCCATGCCTGCTGACGTTGTCAGCGACATGCCAGGCAATCATCGGTCTTCGAGGTTGCGGCGCAGTTTCCACTGCGTGACCGAGCCAGCTCGCACCGCATCCATACGCGAGCGGCCACCAGTCTCTGGTGGTGGATGCTTTCGCCTTATCAACCCACCGCGGGGTTACGCACCTTTCCCCGCATGCGTGGGCTCGGTGTGTCTCCGCTTTTCCCAATGGAGATTCACCATGAACACCACGTCCAACGAGAAATCGTATTTCGACCTCCACACATCGGGCATCGGCTACATCCAGCGTGTCCGTGAAGTGCCCGTCAGGGGCGGCCGCCGTGCGCAGCCCTTCCTGGCATGCACCATCGCCGCATTGGTCGGCCCCGCCAGGGACCCCAGCTACCGCTACTTCGATGTCAAGGTCTCGGGTGCCGAGGCCAAGAAGCTCGTTCAGCGCTACATCGGCGTTGACGATTCCAAGCAGCGCCCGCTGGTGCGCTTCCGCCTCGGCGACCTTTGGGGCGATGCGTACATCCGCGACAAGGGCGAAAACCAGGGCAAGGCCGCCGCGTCCCTCAAGGCGCGACTGCTCAAGGCCGAGCCGATCGAGCGGGCCGAACTGGCTTCAATCGAGCAGCACGAGCTGATTACCCGTGGCATCGGCTACCTCAACCGTCCGAAGGACGTCACCCCCAAGGATGGCGATCCGTTCCTGTCATGCTCCATCGCCGCATTGGCCGGACCTGTCGATGAACCGGAATATCGGTACTTCGACACGATCGTCGCCACCCTCGGGGCCGAGCATCTGGTTCGCCGATGCGTGCAGGCCATCGAAGGGGATCGCAAGGTGCTGATCGCCTTCCGTCTCAACGACATGAAGATCGATCCGTACATCCGTACCAAGGGCGAGCACGCTGGGGCACCGGCCGCAAGCCTGGAGTCGACGCTGATCCACATCGGTCTGATCAAGATCGATGGCACCCAGGTCTATCCGATGAGCCAGGCGCAAGCCGAGGCGCCAACGGTGGAGGACGCACCCGCGCCCGAAGCCGACAACGCCATCGACACTGCCGCCGACGCCGTTTCCGACCTACCCGTCGAGTCCGCCGAGCGCGAGCCCGAGGGTGAAGTCGAGGAGCAGGAGCCGGCCTTGGTCGCTTCGTTTTGATCCGGCATGGCCCCTCATGGGGCCTTGTCGCTTCTCCTCCCTAGCATCCGCCGCGTCCCCAAGACGCCAAAGGTGCTTGCGTCTTTTCATCCCCCGAGTCCCGCGTGGTCACACGACCGCGCGGTTACCGCATTTCTCAAAGGAGATCAGCCATGTCTCTGGCATCCCGTTTTGCTCCGCAATCCCCGATCCTGCGCTCCGATCGCCCACTCTCGGACGACCGTATTCGTGCCGTTGTTCCCTCGATCTTTGCCGACGCTCCGCATGGGAGCCGGTCCGATCGGTATGCCTACATACCGACCTCGGTCGTGCTGACCAGGTTGCGCCAGGAGGGTTTCGAGCCCTTCATGGTGTGCCAGACGCGCGTGCGCAACGAGGATCGGCGCGAGTACACCAAGCATCTCATCCGACTTCGCCATGCAAGCCAGATCAACGGCGACGAGGCGAACGAGATCATCCTGCTCAACAGCCACGACGGCACGAGCAGCTACCAGATGCTTGCCGGCATGTTCCGGTTCGTCTGCCACAACGGCCTGGTCTGCGGTGACACCACCGCCGACATCCGCGTTCCTCACAAGGGCGACGTGGCAAGCCAGGTGATCGAAGGTGCCTACGAGGTTCTCGAAGGCTTCGAGCGCGTGCAGGACGCGCGCGATGCGATGCGCACCATCACCCTCGATGAGGGCGAAGCGGAAATCTTTGCGAATTCCGCGCTCGCACTCAAGTACGACGACCCGGCCAAGTCCACCCCTGTCACGGAGAGCCAACTTCTGGCGCCCAGGCGCTGGGACGACCGCAAGAACGACCTGTGGGCCGTCTTCAACCGCGTCCAGGAGAACCTCGTCAAAGGGGGACTGAATGGACGCTCGGCCAATGGCCGCAATCAACGCACCCGTCCGGTGCAAGGAATCGACCAGAACCTGCGCCTGAACCGGGCGTTGTGGCTGCTGGCCGAAGGCATGCGCCAGCTCAAGGCGTGATGCCAAGCGGACCTCGCCCAGCTCGGGTGAGGTCCATTTCCTCTCATCCACCGGGCGCCGTCGGCGGCCCGCTATTCGTCATCAGGAGAACCAACATGGCAACCACATCGGCGCCCGAGCAATCGGTATCGCCCATCATTGTTCCGGGCCAGCTCACGCTGCGCACCATACGCGGCAAGAACGGCCCGTTCACCGTCGGCCGCCTTGTCACCCCCATCGGCAAGTTCGCGGTCAAGGATGCGGAGCTGGAGCAGTACCCCGAAGGAAAATACGACGGGGAATTCATCATCCGCTACATCTTCCCGAAGTCCTATCCGGTCGGCGACGGCATGCGGTTCGAGATCCGCGCCAACCTGGACGGAATGACGCTCAACGGAATCGACAAACTGAGCCGCGACGAAGCCCGAAGCTTCGCCACCCAGGACGTCGATCCACTCGATGAAGAGCTGGGGACGCAGCCTGCAGCAACGCCGGCCAAGTCTGCCAAGGCCTCCACGCCCGCCAAGCACGCACCCGTGCAGGCGTCGGCGGATCCTCTGGTCGATACCACGCCCTTCGGTGTGGATGCGCCGACGCCCGCTGCGGCGGCTGCCCCCGGCAGCACCGAAGATGGCGACGCCGCTCTGTTCGGTCTGCTGTGGCCGCTGGGCGAGTCCGTGAAATTGGATTCGACCATCGACCGCCGCGCCCTGCGCGCGCAGATCGCCCGCCTGGGCGAACTGGGTTTTGCGTTGGACTTCAAGACGCAGGAGTGGAGCCGTCAGGCCGAACTGCAACCTGCGTGATCGCAGACGCCGCATCCGCGGTGTTCTTCATCCACCCGCCGGGGTTCCTTCCCCCTGCGGGGGAGGCCTCGGCCATTTTCTGGAGGTCTCCATCATGTCCACCATCGCTTTCGATGTACCCCGTTCCGCGCTGGATGAATCCGCATGGCGAGCTGTTTGCAAGACAGCCGCCGAGCACGCCCAGCGTGGTTGCGGCCTGTCCTGGGATCATTGGGTCACGCTTTTCAGTTCGGAGATCGACGCGCAAGCTAGTCGGTTGCCGGAAAGCCAGCGAGCTCAGGCCCTGGAAATCGCAGCCCACGAATGGGACTACGCAACACCCGCCGAGCGGCAGGAAGCCCAGGACTGGAATGCGGAGCATGGCTATTGCTCGCATGGGATCGAGTTCGGCTACTGCCCGGCCGGTTGTGATCGCGACGATGACGACTGGGACTAAGGGCAAAGCATAGGTTCCTTCGCCGCACCTGCGGCTTTTCATCACCCGCCGGGAGGCCCTCCCCGTGGGGAGGCCTCCGGCTCTACTTTTCCAGGAGGCCTCTCATGGGCTGGTATTTCTCACCCCAATCGCGGTCTGAACTGATCGCGGAACTGATCGCACCGCAAGAGACCGAGCGCGCCAGCGTCAAGGTCATCGCCCACGCGCTGCGCGGCAACGTCCTCTGGTCTGTCGCGGAAGTGACGGCCAAGGTCGAAGGCGTACATCGTGATCTCGCGCCGGGCCAATCCCTGCGCTACATCCGCTGCGATCTGCTTGAACGCAGCGGCGGCCAGTGGGGTTACAAGCCGCTGGACGAGTCCATGCACCCGTACTACTACTCGTGCCCGCTGTCCTATCTGGACCTTGCACCGGAGCAGTCTGCCGAATGGCGTGCAGGCGTTCGCGCCTACCACGCTCGGCGACGCACACCCACGGCTGTCACGGCACCCGCCGCAACGCTGATGGTCTGAGCCAGGAGGAACCGACATGGACCTGATCCTCGCTGCGCTCTCCCCCTCGCTGCTGGCGCTCGTTGAAGGGAGTTTGTCCAACGACGAAGTGTCCTCCGACGAGGAGATGCTGGAGTACTTCATCAGCAACGGCCTCACCGAGAAACAGGCGCGGCAGGCACTGACCTACCGCGACCAGTACCTCAACAACATCTACCTGGACGGCTTCACGCCGATCACCGCGGTGGACGAGGTGCTTCACTTCAACCCGCACACCCGGCAGTTCGAGCCGGACTGAGCGGTTTTCTTCCACCCCCAGGGGCAGCACTTGCCCCAGCGGGCGGTGCTGTTCCCGTTCATCCGAGGACACCACCATGCCCGCACACACTTCTTCCACCACGCTGTACCGCATCGACGAATGCCCGGATGTGATGGCCGACGCCTGCGTCGGCGACGACCAGGGCAACCTGATCTTCCTGTCGATCTGGGCGCGGGACACCGCCGTCCAGCAGTTCCTCGCTCGCCTGACCCTTGGGCGCGACGAGCAGGGACTGGACCAGTTTCACGTCATCACCGACCAAGGCGGCAGCGTCCCGGTGTTCATCGGCAACGTCGATCGCCTGGAAAAGCGCATCACGCGCGCCTACCGGCGAACGCTGTTCGGTTCGCTGTCCAACGTGTGGCTGTTCGACCGGCGCTGCGTCAAGCCCGACAAGGCCAACGCCAGCGCGCTGGCATTGCTGCCACGCGACAGCGCCCACCGGCTCGACCGCCTGTGGACGCTGGTGCGGGACACGTGCCCGTTGCCGCTGCTCGACCACTGGCGCGAGACCGTGCTGGAACTGCTGCAAAGCCGCGAGATGCTGGGCCGCCTTCCGTTCGCCCTCGGGCCGCTGGAAGGCCATCGGCTCGCCATCGACGTGCCGACGCTGACCCTGGCGCTGGGCTCCCTGATCCGCAGTGACGTGCTCACCGCCTATCCATACCCGGCCAAGATCTGGACGCCGGAAGTGGTAGCGGCCTGACCCACCCTCGGAGGCACGCCTTGGTGTGCTTCCGTCTTTCATCCCCGCCAACCAGGAGACTTCCATGGCCCTCATGTTCCCGCGGCTTGCCCGCAATTTCGTGAAGAACGGGTATTTCCCGACTGATGAACCCACGCTCGAAAGAGCCCTCAACGCACTGATGCCCAGCGACGGGCCGATGTGCATCCTCGATCCCTGCGCCGGCGAAGGCGTAGCGATCGCCGAAGCCGCCCACGCCCTCGGGCGCGAGCAGGCCAAGGCGTTCGCCGTTGAGTTCGACGCGGAGCGGGCACGCCATGCCCGCGGCCTGGTCGATCACTGCCTGCACGCGGACCTGATGGACACGATGGTCTCCAAGCAGTCGTTCGGACTGCTCTGGCTCAACCCGCCGTATGGCGACCTGTCCAAGGACGTCAACGGCAACATCGGCTATCAGGGCCAGGGTCGTGCCCGCCTCGAAAAACTGTTCTACCAGCGCAGTTTGTCGTTGCTGCAATACGGCGGCGTGCTGGTCTTCATCGTCCCCGGCTACGTGCTCGACGCGGAGCTGGTCGGCTGGCTGACGCGCCACTACACCGACCTGCGCATCTACCGAGCGGTGGAGACGCAGTTCAAGCAAGTTGTGATCTTCGGCCGGCGGGTGCGCCAGCGCGAGCAGGCCTCGGATGGCGTCAAGGCCGTGCGCAATCTGCTGCTGCAGGTTGGGCAAGGCGAGATCGAAGCTGACGAACTGCCGAGCGAATGGCCGTTCCTGCCGTACATCGTCCCCGCCAGTCCGGCCGAGCCGGAGCATTTCTTCCGCGTGACGATGGAGCCCGAGCAGTTCGCCGACGAGGTTGGCAGGCTGCAAGGCCTCTGGCCGTCGCAGGACACGCACCTGGGGGCCGCGCAGCAGTCGCTGCGTCCACCGGCGCGGGCCTTGTCCCACTGGCATCTCGCCCTGGCTCTGGCCGCAGGCGCGATCTCGGGGGTTGTGCGCTCCAAGACGGGGCGCGTGCTCGTCGTCAAAGGTGACACCCACAAGGACAAGACGCTCCAGCGGGAATTCACCGAACGCGAAGACGGCTCCATCGCCGAGACCCGCATCCTCACCGACAAGTTCGTACCTGTCATCCGCGCGTGGGACATGACGCCTGGCTCCCCGACACGGGGCGACGTCTTGACCATTCGTTAATCCACCGGACGCGCTGCTGTCCTGCTGTACCACATCGAAGGAGAAACACCATGTTCCCAAATCTGTTCAAGCGGCCCGCGCCGCAGAAGCAACCGTTGTTCGCACCGGGCTCGCTGAAGTTGAGCGAGAAGGTGCATTGGTTGGCCCGCAAAGGCCTGATCGACCCCTTGACCTATGTCCAGCGCCATGTGCGCGGTGACTGGGGCGAGATCGACAAGGCCACCCGCAAGGCCAACGACGTCGCACTCCAACAGGACAACCTGATGATCTCCTACTACCGGATCACGCCGGAGCTGGTTCTGATCGTCAAGACCAGCGAAGACCACCAGACCACGGTTGTCCAGCTTCCCGAAGAGCGCGACATGATCTGAAGTCACCCATCGTCATCCCAGTCACCTGACGGAGCCACTTCACTCCGCCAGGGGTGTCGTGGCTCAATGAATCCATCAAGGAGGAATCCATGGCATCCCGACACATCGAAACCTACTGCCAGGACCTGCTGTTTCCGGTAGGTGCACTCATCCTCAGCGAAGGTATCGACCGCCTGGTCCGCGCCGGTCGTCTTGACCCGATTCCGTACTTCCGTCGCCATGTCCGTGGCGACTGGGGGGACGTCAGCGACGGGCAATGGCAAGCCAACGGCATCGCACTTCAATCGGGTGCTTTGCTGGAATCGCACTACGTGATTCATCGTGCGCTGCGCATTCGCATCGTCACCGATGCGAAACGCCATCTCACATCCATCGTGCTGCCGTCCGAAGACTAAGCACATTTCACCAGCAGGCCGCCAGCGCCTGCGTTTTCCATCCACCGTCGGCCGTGTGCCGATTGATCTTCCCACCCTGGGGCAGGCCATTGCCCCTTTGGGGGTGGTGCATGCCCCATTTTCTTTGGAGCATCACCATGTCCCTCGATCTCGAAAACACTACCGCCGAAGCCACGCCCGTACAGGGCGAACTGCTCGACGCGGAATCCAACCCTCTGACCCTGAGCCTTCAGGATTTTGTCGGCGAGTTCGGCGACGAACTGCTCGACGCCCTCAACAGCGCCAATCCGCCGGTCTATACCGGCCAGCCGCAGGCGCATCGTCAACTCGTCGTCGCCAGCCTCAAACGCAAGCTATTCCAAGCCCAAGCCGAAGTCGTCCATGCCGCCGCCGAGCTGCTGATCGACCGTGGCGAACACGCCGCGATCGTCAACGGCGAGATGGGTTGCGGCAAAACGACCGTTGGTATCGCCACAGCCGCCGTGCTCAACGCCGAAGGCTATCGCCGTACCCTGGTTCTTTCTCCACCGCACCTGGTCTACAAGTGGCGGCGCGAGATCCAGGAGACGGTGGCAGGCGCCAAGGTCTGGGTGCTCAACGGCCCGGACACGCTGGTCAAGCTCATCAAGCTGCGCGAGCAGTTGGGTGTGCAGCCCACGGGCCAGGAGTTCTTTGTCCTGGGGCGCGTCAGGATGCGGATGGGATTCCACTGGAAGCCTGTCTTCACCACGCGGCGCACCCGCCATGGCGACGTGGCAGCGTGCCCTGACTGCGGCACGGTCATCACCGACCTCGACGGCGAGCCGGTCAACCCGGTCGCGCTCGAAGCCGAGGAGTACCGCAGGAAGTGCAGCCATTGCGCCGCGCCCCTGTGGACATTGATCCGCCCGCGCAGCCTGTCCGGCAGCGACCAGTCCTCGGCCGTGCTGAAAGCGTTGAAGCGCATCCCGACGATCGGGGAAGTCACCGCGCAGAAGCTGATGCAGAAGTTCGGCGACGGGTTCCTGGCGTCGATGCTGGGCGACAACATCCATGAGTTCATCAACCTCATGGACGGCAACGGCGAGCTGGTGTTTTCCGACCGTCAAGCCACGCGCATGGAACGTGCGATGGCCAACATGGAGTTCGGTTTTGGCGAGGGCGGCTATCAACCGTCCGAGTTCATCAAGCGCTACCTGCCGCAAGGCACGTTCGACCTGCTCATCGCCGACGAGGCCCACGAGTACAAGAACGGCGGCAGCGCCCAGGGCCAGGCCATGGGCGTGCTGGCGGCGAAGGCTCGCAAGACCTTACTGCTGACCGGCACGTTGATGGGCGGCTACGGCGACGATCTGTTCTACCTGCTGTTCCGAGCCCTTCCCGGGCGGATGATCGAAGACGGCTATCGCCCGACCACGAGCGGCAGCATGACCTCGGCCGCGATGGCGTTCATGCGCGATCACGGTGTCCTGAAGGACATTTATTCCGAGAGCACCGGGACGGCGCACAAGACCGCGAAAGGCACGAAAGTCAGTGTCAGAACGGTCAAAGCTCCGGGCTTCGGCCCCAAGGGCGTGCTGCGCTGCATCCTGCCGTTCACGATCTTCCTCAAACTCAGAGACATCGGCGGCAACGTTCTGCCACCGTATGACGAGGAGTTCCGTGAAGTCGCGATGGACACGGCGCAAGCCGCGGCCTACCGCGATTTGGCGGGTCGGCTGACCGCGGAGCTGAAACAGGCTCTGGCGCGACGCGATACAACCTTGCTGGGTGTGGTCCTCAACGTGCTGCTGGCCTGGCCGGACTGCTGCTTCCGGTCGGAGACCGTGGTGCATCCGCGCACACGCAATACCTTGGCGTTCGTCCCGGCTCAGTTCAACGAGTTCGAGATCAGCCCCAAGGAGCGTGAGCTGATCGACATCTGCAGGGAAGAGAAAGCACAGGGCCGCAAGGTTCTGGCCTACACGGTCTATACCGGCACGCGCGACACGACTAGCCGGTTGAAGGTATTGCTGGAGCAGGAAGGCTTCAAAGTGGCGGTACTGCGCGCAAGCGTGGATGCCAGCCGCCGCGAGGACTGGATCGCCGAGCAGTTGGACCGTGGCATCGACGTGCTCATCACCAATCCCGAGCTTGTCAAGACGGGATTGGACCTGTTGGAGTTTCCGACGATCGTGTTCATGCAGTCGGGCTACAACGTGTATTCGCTCCAGCAGGCGGCACGCCGCTCTTGGCGTATCGGGCAGAAGCTGTCCGTGCGCGTGATCTACCTGGGCTACGCCGGCTCCTCGCAGATGACCTGCCTGGAGCTGATGGCCAAGAAGATCATGGTCTCGCAGTCCACTTCGGGCGATGTACCCGAATCGGGGCTCGATGTCCTGAACCAGGATGGTGATTCCGTCGAGGTCGCATTGGCCCGGCAATTGGTAACTGCGTGATCTGCTGTCTGCCGGCATCCTTTCGGGGGTGCCGGCATTTTTCTAGGAAATTGCTGCTCGGAGGATTCGATCACCGCCCCGGTCCCAGCGCGGGGAAGGCTAAACTGATCAGACAATACCGAGATTCAAGGAGGCACTATGGCTATGGTGATCGAAGCAGCATATGCAGATGGTACTGGTGCAGCCAACGCACTGCATATGTCTCAGGCGCAGTGGGAAGAGTTGCAACGGGCGTACTGCGTCGGTGATCTGCTGATGCCTTGCTGCAACGCTCCAGCGATTCCCAAGGTTAGTGCTAATGGGTACCCCTTCTTCGCGCATCTAGGAGGTGCGTGCAGTACTTCCGAAGAAAGCCAATGGCACCTGGCGGCCAAGATACTTGTGCGCAGCGTGCTTGAAGATCTTGGATTCCGTGCCTCGGTTGAAATGCCGGGTTCGGGTGATGCAGGTCGCTGGCAGGCTGATGTCTGGGGTGAGCGCAATGGGGTTAGGTTGGCTGTCGAGATCCAAAGATCGTATCAGTCGCTCCGTGACTACCGTAAACGCCAAGAGCGGTACCGCGAGGCGGGCATCAAGTCTCTTTGGTTGCTGCGGCAGGAGCGATATAGCACTCTCACCAAGAGCATGGGAAAGGAGCGTCTGCGCACCGAGTTTGGGGGCAAGTTCCCTTCGGCCGGCCACTTCGGCCCGTGCCTTTCTGACCTGCCGGTCGCGATGCTTGAGCTAGATCCGGCCCCAACGGTCAAGGGTGCCGGATTCTTCAACGCAACCCTTCCAAACATACTTGAAGCAGTGCTTAGTGAGCGCTTTCTTTGCATCAACGGTCTATGGTGTATCGATAACCTAGACTCGATGAATAACGCCGCCAGACTCGCGCGCGAGCGTTTCGCAGCCAATCGCTTGGCTGCAAAGATGTAGCTCGACTGTGGTGTTGCTCGACATGCGCCGACGCAGCACCGACACTCCAGATTCCCGGGTTCACACTCAAATGCCAGCGGCACGCATTCGCGCCTCCAGCTCATCAAGGAATGGCGAGCGCCCAAAGCGCATAGGGCCATAGCGGCCATCAACGAAGCCCGAATACAGCATGTGGACCTCGTCGCGAGCACGTGTGAGTCCCACATAGAAGAGCCGGCGACTTTCGCGCAACTTCTCTGGAGTTTCATTGCGCCACGGCAGATTTCCGAGGTCGAGTCCAACCATGATGACGACGTCGTACTCACAGCCCTTTGCGGAATGCAGTGTCAGCAGATTCAGGTGATCGGGCGAACCGTCCCGACCGCCCAAACTCGTGATGTCTAGCGAAGCCAGTGCACCGCCTTCAGCGAGCGCTGCCGTCATGCGATCCAGTTGCTCCTTCTGATCAGCGAGCGCCAATTCAGCCGCCAGCAGATGATCCACTACACCGTTGCGCAGCGAAGCAACAAATTCTCGCGCAGGTTGCTGGTCAGCACGCAGCTCCCATAGCAAGGCGGTTAGCTCTTGCTCTTCGCGCTTGGCCTGTGAATCGTCCAAGCTCGCCCGATGAAATGCGCGATAGCGGTCGAGTAGTCCACGCAATTGTGGGCGTCCAACACGCCAGCCACCCGCGCACCACGCCGCACAATCTTCTACCCAACTTGTTAGGGCAACCTTGCGGTAAGGTGCTGCGGTATCCACACGGATGTGATCGAGACCACCGGTTGCCACAGCTTCAGCCACGATATCGCCTGCGCGATAGTCTTTGTATAGGATCGCGATATCGCCCAGTGTTCGTCCCGGCTTGGAGGCTAAGGCCGCCGGAATGATCTGCGCGACGGCGTGCGCAGCCTGGTCCGCCATACCACCCGGGCGCAGGACAAATTCGATGGTCGTTTGTCGCGCAGGATCGCTCGCTTGATAGCCTCGGGCTTCTCCAAGCGCCATCTCTGACGCAGTCACGATCCCTGCACCAGAACGGTAATTTAATTGAAGCTGGACAGGCTCAATGTCTCTGCGAGCCGCCAATTCCATGAGCAACGCGCCATCAGCTCCCGTAAATCCATATATCGACTGATCCGCATCCCCGACAGCGAAAAGTCGGACACCCCCGTCGAAGGCAAGGCGTTTGACGATGCGATGCAGTGCCACGCCTAAATCCTGGTACTCATCCACCGCGAGCACGGGGAATTTTGCCTGAACCAGAGGTAGTACCCAGTCGTGCTCGGCGATCAAACGCTGGCCGAAGACAACCATGTCATCGTAGTCAATCAGCCCCTCGTCGCGCAGAGCGGCCTCGTAGGCCTCGGCCCAGGCAGCGAGTTCCTCCTCGCTACGCCAAGCGACGCTATTTCGATTGAGCACGGAACGGCGATGCCGCCCGAGGTCAATAACTTTGTACGGATGGTTCTGGCCGAAAAGCGCATCTCCAGTTTGCTTCAACAACCGATCACTGACTCGTTGAGTGGCTACCGAAAGTGGGAAAGATATGGGCAGGCCGGCCAGGCGTCCATACGGCATCAAGAGATGACGCAGACAGAACCCATGGACCGTACCAATGAAAAGATTAGGTGCCTGCTGAAGTCCCAAGTTTTCAATTCGGCGAGCGAGTTCGCGAGCGCACTCCTGGCTATAAGTGATGCACGCAACGCCACGAGGGGCCTCGACGTCTTCGGCCAGGATGCGGGCGAGCTTTAGGACGAGTGTCTTGGTCTTACCGCTCCCGGGACCAGCGAGTACCACACAATGTCCTTGAGAGTTGTAAGCTGCCAACTGCCCTGGATTTCCAGCCAACTCGGCAGCCTGCGCCAGGTAGGCTGTACCGACGTTACGCGACGGCATCGCGGATATGCTCCAGCGCAGAGCGAATGTAGGCCGGGCAAACGTCCTCAGACACCGACGGCGCAAGTGCCTGTGCAAATCTCCCCTTGCCAATCCGTTCAATCAACTTCAGCAGCCGGTCTTCATCGACCTGATCCGGATCATCCACCCACTCTTGCAATGCGTCCCGGGTGACTTGCCTCAGCGGCAACTCCTGCTCGATTACCGACTTCATCGCCTCGGTCATTCCGGCGGCAAATAGGTCGGATTCCAGCGTGCTCTCGTTGACGAAGTATCCAAACTCTGCGGCGTATTTGAGCACCTCATCTATATCCAGGTCATCGTAACCATATTCGTCATCGACCTCGTTTAAGAGATTAATTAATCGCCTGTGGGCTAGTGGAGGTTTGCCATTGACCGGGTCGCGATCTGTCAAAATTACATGTGGAATATTTAGCCCTTTAGGGCCCAAAAGCTTCACATAAGGAGTGAAGTTCGTCCCCCCGACCGAGCACACAGTGATTCCAAGTATGTCGAAAGGAATCCCGAGGGCGTCGGCGAACGCGGGAATGATGAAGCGCTCGGCGTCCCCTTCAACCAGAATCACTCCCCGGGAAAATAATATTTCTCCGCGAGTGACGTCGATGTAGCGCTGGAGGTCGTCTTCATCCCTCTGTGTGAAAGGTGTGTTCGCGGTCGAAACCGCGACGGTTTTCCCGTCCGTTGCGTTATGACGCAGGAGAACGATGGACCTAATCGGTGTAACGCTTGCGATATGCGGCGAGTGAGTAGTGAGAATTGTCGTCAGTGGAGGGGCTTCGTCCTCATCTTCCGCTCTTGTGCCGAGAAAGTAGCGATAGACAAGACGCTGGACATGCGGATGCAGGTGCGCTTCGGGCTCCTCGACGACGAAGAATGTGTGGTCGCGCTCCCCCTCGGAGACGAGACGGTCGAGTTCGAGGCTCTTCAAGGCCAGGAAGATCAGATTCGCCGTTCCTAGGCTGGCATCGCCGACACCGCGAACACCGTTGTCGATAAGCAGCCGAAGGCTACGCAGCAATGCATCCACTCGTGTAGGTGCAAGTCCGAGCGATACCGGGACAGCATGTTGCCCCCCGGCGATTGCGATCAGCCGTTCGCTGATCCGTTCTGCTGTCGCTACCACTTCCTCGTGTCCAGCCAGCTCTCGCTGTGCTTGGTCGACCTGATTCTGAATCTCCTCACGGGCGTCATCATCCAACGACGCGGCAAGATCCTCAATGAGTGGCCTCAATGGCGAATTGCGCCAGCTCGCAAGGTCCTTCTCAGCGTCACGCAGGGCTACCTGAACATCTATTGGCAACATCCGGCGAAGTGCGCCGCCGATACGCATTTCGGGATCGTTGCCACCGAAGATCACATACTCATAGTCCTTCAACGATTCCGGGGCGCGCCCCAGGCCCGCCTTAGGCTGGAAGCGGTAGGTGAGTCGGGCCACCATGGGTGGGCCAGGATCAATCACGCAATCGTTGAGGTGAGCCATCAGCCGGGGATCGTTTGTGAAGTCCGTTAGATCCACAGAGACCTCAATGGTCGCACCAACCTTGTCTTCGCCAAGTCCGTCCCAGAAATGTTCAAGCCCCAGTTGTCGATCGCGTTCAGACAAGCCCGGATCAAGGATCAACTGCAGGCCGCGAATGAAATTGCTCTTGCCAACCTTGTTCTCTCCCACGATGACGATACTTTCCCCCGTCTCGACATCAACATCCGAGAAATTGGCGAAATTGATCAACCTGACCCGAGAAACCCTCATTTACGCCCCCGTCCACTGGTGTTTTAACAAATAGTAGCAGTCAAGCGGCCGGCCTCCATCCGCCGACCGCGACTGAGCTTTTCCGTTTCGGCGCCCTCAAGGCCGCTTTTGTTCGACTAGACCGCTGCCGGCAAATCGGACGCAGCGTGGTTCGCATTGTTTGCTGCTGCCCCGGGCCTTAGCGGCGATGGTGAGGGCTCGTTGTTTCAGGACGCCGAGCTTATGTGCCCCTCTCCACCTTGGTTTCACCATCCCGAACGCCGCCTGCTGGCAGGAGTCCTCGGCCTGCTCTGGTCGGTGCTGGCTGGCGGCTGCGCTACGACGACTGCGCCGCCCGCACCTGATGCCATCGAGGAAGTGTTGGCCACGCCCGAACCCGAGGCGCCCGAGTACATCCCCGTCGTGCGCTACGGTCGCTACACGCTGGTCGAGCTGGCACCCAGAGCGGCGCAACGCGACCTGCTGTTGCAGACCATCGACGTGTCCATGCCCGAAGATGCCCGCGCCACCGTCGGCGATGGGCTGCGGCATGTGCTCAAGCGCAGCGGTTACAGCCTGTGCCAGACGGCGCACGCGGTAATCGAGCTGTACGCGCTGCCGCTGCCGGCGGCGCACCTGCACCTCGGCCCCATGACCTTGCGCGATGCGCTGCTCACACTGGCTGGCCCGGCCTGGGAACTGCACGCGGATGATCGCGCACGGCAGATTTGCTTCGAACGGCCCGCCGACAGCGCGGTCATCGAACCCGCATCCGAGCCACCCGCCGCCGAGGCGGTGCAGACGTTCCCGCTGGAGCCTTCGGTTTCGGGAGGCCAGCCATGAGCGCCCCACAGTCTGCCCGGCGCCCGGCCGCCGTCGTGATGGTGCAGAGCCTTCTGTGGCTCTGGCTGATCGGCCTCAGCGTCTTCGTAGCCTTGGGCTACCAGACCATGAACGACCAGGCCGACCAGGAACGGCTGGATTCCCGCCTGCAACGCCTGGAAGCCCGGGCGGCGGGCCTGGTCGAGTCGATCGAGGCCATCCAGCAGCGTTCGGCCGTCGCAACGGCGGCAGACCTCAAAGACACCCGCCAAGTCTTGGAAGCACGCGCTGCCCAGGTTGAGAAAACGCTGAGCGGCTATGCCGCTGCCGACGACCTTCAGGCGCTGCGCGCGGAGGTCGAGCAGATCAAGGCGCGCCAGACCGCTGCGCCCGTTCCGCGCGCCGCAGCACCCGCCCAGCCGCGCGCATCGGGCAAGGCCGCCGCCAAGCCCGAACCGCCGCCGCTGCCGTTCCGCGTCGTCGGCGCCGAATTGCGCGCTGGCCAGCGCAGCGTGTCCGTTGCGCCGAGCAGTGCGGACTTCACGCCTGACCAGCTTCAGGTGCTGCTGCCAGGTGATGCGCTCGGCCCGTGGCACTTACAGGCGATTGAGGGCAACACCGCCGTGTTCCAGGCCGGCAACCAGACCCGTCGCGTGGCGATTCCCTGACCGGAGCACACCACATGAATCCGTCGATCATCCTTTCCGCGCTCCTGCTGGCATCCGCCCAATTGCCCGCCTGGGCGCAGCAGCCGGTCACCGCCCCGGCCCGCAATGCGCAGAACCAGGAGCGTCCGCTGGTCGCCCGAACCCCGGACGACCAGGTAGCAGGCGACTGGGGCCTCCAACCGCAGGAATGGGCGCTATACCGCGAGCTGATGGACGGGCCGCTGGGCATCTATTCGCCTAACCTGGACCCTCTGTCCGCCCTGGGCATCGAGGCCCGCACCGACGAGGAACGGCGGCGCTACGCAGAACTGCAGGTGCAAATCGAAGCGCGCCGCGTCGAGAAGCTGCTTGCCTATCAACGTGCCTACGACGAAGCCTGGCAGCGCCTGAACCCCGGCATGCAACGGGTGAACCTGCCTGACGACAAACCCAGCGGCGGCGCAGTGCGCGGCGGCGGCCGCACGGCGGTGTTCGTCAAGGACGGCTGCGCGGCCTGCGGACAGCTCGTGCAACGCCTGCAATCCTCAGGTACCGAGTTCGACCTGTACATGGTCGGCAGCCGCCAGGACGACGCGCGCATCCGCGACTGGGCCAAGCGCGCACAGATCGACCCGACACGGGTGCGCAGCGGCACCATCACGCTCAACCACGACGGCGGCCGCTGGCTGTCGCTGGGTCTGCCCGGCGATCTGCCCGCGGTCGTGCGCGAGGTGAACGGCCAATGGCAGCGCCAGCCCTGACGGCGCGGTTTCGCGTACTGGTGATCGCTGCTGGCCTGTACGCCTGCGCCGTCCATGCCCAGGAGGTTCCGCCTCCGGCCTATCAGCTTGCCGCCCAACGTGCGGGCATTCCCTCCACGGTGCTCTACGCCGTGGCCTTGCAGGAGAGCGGCATCCGGCGGAACGGACGCATCGTCCCGTGGCCGTGGTCCCTCAACGTCGCCGGCCAATCGCGCCGCTATGCGACCCGCGCCGACGCCTGCGCCGGTTTGCAGCAGGCGATGCGCTCCACGCCGCACACGCGCATCGACGCGGGCCTGGGTCAGATCAACCTCGGCTACCACAAGCACCGCTTCACCAGCCCGTGCGACTTGCTCGATCCGTACCGCAACCTCGCCATCGCCTCCGAGATCCTGAAGGAGCAGCACATCCCGGGGGAGAACTGGCTGCTGGCGATCGGCCGCTACCACCGCCCCGCGGGGGGCGAGCCCGCAGCCCGCTACCGGCGGAGCGTTTCCCGCCACCTCGCCCGCGTGCAGGGCACGCGCCCAACCGCCGCGGTCCTCGCCGCGCGCCAGGAGACCACCCCATGACGAAATCCCATCTGGCCCATCTCGCGGCGAAAGGCCTGCTCGTGCTGCTGGCGGGTCTGCCGCTGGCCTCGCGTGCCGGCGAGCCGCTGATCTTGGTCGAAGACCGTGGCGGCACGTCGGCGCTGCCGTACTACGAAGCCCTGAGCCTCCAGCCGCGCGCCAACACTCCGGCCCGATCGCCCATCCCTGCGACTCAGATCCCGGCCACGCCGGCGGATGAGGCCGCGATGTTGCCGGTGCGCAGCGCCAAGCTCACGCCCGGCACCGTCGCGCGGCGGGTGATCGAGGCCCCGGGCCTGCGTCCCTTCGTGGTCGTGGGCGACGACGAGGCTTCCCAGGCCTGGTTGCGCCGCCATGCAGCCTCATTGCGCGAGCGCGGCGCGGTCGGTCTGGTGGTCAACGTCGAGACCGTGCAAGGCCTGGCGCGGCTGCGCGCACTGGCGTCCGGCGTGCCGCTTGCGCCCGTGTCCGGCGACGACTTGGCCGAGCGCTTGGGCCTGCGGCACTACCCGGCGCTAGTCACGGCCACCGGCATCGAGCAATGAAGCCATGTCGGGGAAACAGCCGGTCGAGGTTCTGCTTCGCCCAGCGGTGGAGCTATATACCGTCGCGGCGTGTGCAGGCGCCGCGTTTCTGTCCCTGGTGGCCCCGTGGTCGCTCGCGCTGAGCCCCGCCATGGGTGTCGGCAGCGCGCTGGCGTTCGGAGCCTATGGCGCGATCCGCTACCGCGATGCCCGCGTCATCCTGTGCTACCGGCGCAACATCCGTCGCCTGCCGCGCTACGTGATGACCAGCAAGGACGTGCCGGTCAGCCAGCAACGTCTGTTTGTGGGACGCGGCTTTCTGTGGGAGCAGAAACACACCCATAGGCTCATGCAGACGTACCGGCCAGAGTTTCGGCGCTACGTCGAGCCGACGCCGGCCTATCGGCTGGCCCGGCGCCTGGAGGAACGGCTGGAGTTCGCGCCGTTCCCGCTGTCCCGGCTATCGAAACTCACCGGCTGGGACGTGCCTTTCAATCCGGTGCGGCCGCTGCCGCCAGTGGGCGGCCTGCCGCGCCTGCACGGCATCGAACCCGACGAGGTGGACGTCAGCCTGCCGCTGGGTGAGCGCGTGGGCCACTCCTTGGTTTTGGGAACGACAAGGGTGGGCAAAACACGTTTGGCCGAACTCTTCGTCACTCAAGACATCCGCCGGAGGAACGCCGCGGGCGAACACGAGGTCGTGATCGTCATCGACCCCAAAGGAGATGCCGATCTCCTGAAGCGGATGTATGTCGAGGCCAAGCGCGCGGGCCGCGAAGGCGAGTTCTATGTCTTCCATTTGGGGTGGCCGGACATTTCGGCACGCTACAACGCCGTAGGCCGATTCGGTCGCATCTCGGAAGTCGCCACCCGCATCGCGGGGCAGCTCTCCGGCGAAGGCAACAGCGCAGCCTTCAGGGAATTCGCGTGGCGCTTCGTCAACATCATTGCCCGCGCCTTGGTGGAACTGGGGCAGCGCCCGGACTACATGCTGATCCAGCGGCACGTCATCAACATCGACGCGCTGTTCATCGAGTACGCCCAGCACTACTTCGCCAAGACCGAGCCCAAAGCCTGGGAGGTGATCGTCCAGATCGAGGCCAAGCTCAACGAGAAGAACATCCCGCGCAACATGATTGGGCGCGAGAAGCGCGTGGTGGCGCTGGAGCAGTACCTATCCCAGGCCCGTAACTACGACCCGGTGCTCGACGGCCTGCGCTCGGCGGTTCGCTACGACAAGACGTATTTCGACAAGATCGTCGCGTCTTTGCTGCCGCTGCTGGAGAAGCTCACCAGCGGGAAGATTTCCCAGCTTCTGGCGCCGAACTATTCCGACCTGGCCGACCCCCGCCCGATCTTCGATTGGATGCAGGTCATCCGAAAGCGCGCAGTCGTCTATGTGGGCCTGGACGCGCTATCCGATGCCGAGGTCGCCGCAGCGGTCGGCAACTCGATGTTCAGCGATCTCGTTTCGGTGGCAGGCCATATCTACAAGCACGGGATCGATGACGGCCTGCCGGGCGCATCGGCTGGCACGCGCGTGCCGATCAACGTCCACGCGGATGAATTCAATGAACTGATGGGTGACGAGTTCGTGCCGCTGATCAACAAAGGCGGCGGCGCCGGTCTGCAGGTCACCGCGTACACGCAGACGCTTTCGGACATCGAGGCCCGTATCGGGAACCGCGCCAAAGCGGGTCAAGTGATTGGCAATTTCAACAATCTGTTCATGCTGAGGGTCAGGGAGACGGCCACCGCCGAACTGCTGACCCGGCAATTGCCGAAGGTCGAGGTCTATACGACCACCATCGTCTCCGGCGCGACCGACAGCTCGGACATCCGCGGCGCGACGGACTTCACCAGCAACACGCAGGACCGCATCAGCATGTCCAGCGTGCCGATGATCGAGCCGTCGCACGTCGTCGCCTTACCCAAGGGCCAATGTTTCGCATTGTTGCAGGGCGGCCAGCTTTGGAAGGTTCGCATGCCGCTGCCGGCACCGGACCCCGATGAGGTCATGCCGCAGGATCTGCAACAACTGGCGGGCTACATGCGCCAGAGCTACAGCGAGGCCACGCAGTGGTGGGAGTTCACCAGTTCCCCGGCGTTGCAGGACGGGGCCTTGCCCGACGACCTGTTGGATGATGCCGCTGCGGCCGAACCTGGCCCGGTGGCCACCGACGACAGCGCCGGCAATGAGGCCTCGCCATGAAGGATGCCGCCTCGACCGCGCAGCGGGAGCAGAACCAGCGCCAAGGCCTGATCGTCGGCACCATCACCTTGCCGTTCCGGCTGCTGGGGGTGCTGATCGGCTCGCTGCTGTTCTCCATTGTCGTGGAGTGCGTCGGAATGCACCTGTTCTGGAAGGACGAGGGCTGGCGACACTCCCAGCAGATGTTGCAGTACGAGTTGGGGCACCTGTCCAACCACTTCACGCGCAGCGTGGTCGTGCAGGAACCGGGGCGCACGGCGCACGAGCTGGTGGATACCGGATACGAATGGGTGTTCGTGCGCTCGGGCTTGCTGGAGCGCATGAGCCAGACCGCCGAGCGCGCCCGTGCACCCAGCCACGGGCAGACACGCAACTTTCGCTACTACATCAGCCAGGCCTATGTCTGGACCGAGAGCTACCTGATCGCCGCAGCCTTCACGACGCTGACCTTCCTTGTGCGCCTGCTGGTCCTGGTGCTCACGTTGCCGCTGATCCTCACCGCGGCATTCGTCGGCCTGATCGACGGCCTAGTGCGGAGGGACGTGCGCCGGTTCGGCGCGGGCCGCGAATCGGGCTTCATCTACCACCGCGCGAAAGCAAGCCTGATGCCGCTGGCCGTTCTGCCCTGGGTCACGTACCTGGCCTTGCCGATCTCGGTGCATCCACTGCTGATTCTGCTGCCGAGCGCCGCCTTGCTGGGGCTGGCCGTGAGCCTGACCGCGGGCAGCTTCAAGAAATACCTTTAGGCGAATGCTGTCCCGCGTGGCTGTAGTGCTCATCGGTTCTGCAGAACATCTAACGCAGCGTCCAACGCCGTAATCGATTCGACAATGACTCTCACTAAGGAGCGGTCGAACTCGTGGTCTCGCTGGGAATCGTGGACACCGCTGTTGAGACACCCCCATTCAATGCTTCCTGCACCAACACCAAGCAGCCGGGTCAAAGCGACAACGACGTCTGGCGCGCCAGCATGCTGCGCGGAGATGCGATCGACGGCTGATCTCAACTTTGCGCATTTGTTGTTCAATTCCCAGGGGGAGCGTGGCCCGCCTAGCTTGAGTTCGATGCGCCCATCTGCTCGCCGGCCCAGCCAAGTCCAGAGACGGTCAGTCAGACTCTCCAGCGCGGGCCGCGCCTGGCGCAGCGCCTCACGCTTCTCATCGGCTGCCAACGCCTGCTGGGCCAACAGGACGTAGTTCTTCGTCGGTGGATCGCTGTCAACGCGCAGCTCATGCTCGCCCTGGTGCGGGAGGAACTTGTAGCGCTTGATGGACCCGGCCCGCCGGGCGCCCAATTCCTGCTGGATCCGGTGCAGAAACTCCTCGGCGTGTGAGGTGAGGATGACCTGCTTGCCGACGAGCAAGCCATCCTCGAAGAAGGTACGCCAGATTCCGTCACGATGGTCATCGTCGATCGCGTTGACGACGTCATCGAAAATGACCACGGGGCACCCCTGCGCGATGTTCTTCGCCAGCAGAATCGCCAGACCCAGGCACTTGATATGCCCTTCGCTGAAGACCACCAGCGCGTCATAGCGCACGCCAGGCTCACCGGTGAACTCTACTTCGATCTTGCCGTTTTCGGCGACAGGCAGCCACAACGCGTGCAAGAGGTCGCCAGGCGGATCAGCACGATTGAATGCGTTGTACAGATTGCGTGCCTGTTCTCCGAGGCCCTGGAGCAGCACGCCCGGCAATGCGGCCAAGTAGGCTTGGATTTCGGGCAAGAAGCCGTCGTAGGCGGCCTTGACCCGCAGGTGGTGCGCGACTACCGGCACTTCGGTTGCGACCGACTCGATCAACTCACGGTTCGCCTCGTCAAATTGGGCCACGGTCTGGCGGGCAGCGGCCATTTCTTGGTCGGCTGTCATGCGTATGGTCCGCAGCCGTTCGATCTCCAGCCGGTGCTGGTCCAGTGCGTCCCGCTCCCGGGCCAGCGCCCCGCGCAGGGCATGCGCTTCGCGGGCTTGCGCGTCGGCGCGCTCGATGATTTCCGTGACCTGCAGCAGAGCGTTCCAGGCACGCCGGTCGCCATCGACCCATGCGCCAAGCCAGGCGCCTGTCGAGGTAGGCGGCAATGGAGGCAGGCCTGCTGCCTGCAACTGTGCAGGACAAGCGTTTGCGCCAACCGCGACTACCCGACGCATCTCGTCCCACAGCGCCCGCACCGCCTCGCTCAACTGCGTCCGTAGGCCGGCTTCCTGCTGCTGGAGGGTGGCCAACTGCGCGAGCTGCTCCAGGCCCGTGCGGGCCTTGGCGAAAGGATCCTGTGCGACAGCAGCCAATCCGGTTCCGCATGCGGGACAGGTGGTCGCCCCGTCAGTCAAGGCCAGCACAGCCTCGTAGAGCTTAGCGTACGACACTTCCCCAGCACGCGCCGAAAGCTGTCCGGTGGCCGCCTGCCACAGGCCTTGAAGGTGATAAGCCTCATCCAGCAGCGTCTGCAGCCGCGCTTGGCTCACCTCATGAACGGCAGGTGGGACGGCAACCAGTTGCGCCTGGACGTACGGCAGCCGCCCTTGCTGCTCCGGTGTGCCGAGCAGCCAGTCAACGCAAGCCTGGTACGTCGCGCCGGGCGACATTCGTTGCGCCAGCGCTTGCTCGGAGTTCTCCACCGCCGCGATCTTTTGCGGATAAGCAGCGATCGTCTGTTCAGAGTTCGCCAACTGCAAGCGCCGCTGCGCGAGTTGAGTAGCCTGGGCGCCGACGAGCATCAGGTCTTGGTCGAGCGCGGGATTGAAGCCGCGCACGAAGTCGCTGAACTGATCCACGCCAAACAAGGTAGCGATGAGCTGCCGCTGATCGCCCGGAGTACGCGCCGCGATGCGGGCGAAGTCATCGAGGCGGTTCTTTTCGATGAAGCAGAAGCGGTACTCCGCTTCGTTGGGCTGCACAGCCTGGGCCTGGTCTGGTGCTCCGGAAGACAGGACGGGCGCGACATGGCGACGCAACCGGGCATTGTTGCAGTATGTCCGTTGGTCGACCCGCTTGACTTGGGCCTCGCTGATGGAGCCGAGCATCGCCACTTCCAGCGCCTCGCAGAAGCTGCTCTTGCCGGTACCGTTGGCGCCATAGACCAAAGTGATGTCGTGGCTGAGGTCGAATGTCTCTTGCCGCATGAATCCGCGAAACGGTCCCACCTCAAGCTGGCGCAGGCGCCCCAGCGCCGGCCCGACTTCGGGTCCGTGGCCATCTCCCTGGTACGCGACCGGCATCTGCGCCAAATGGGCGACGGCCAGTGGCGCCATGCGGGTGGAGCGTCCACGGCGCGCTGCACCAACTTCAGCCAGAGGTTGCAGGTGATCAAGCACCAGATGCGCGAGCCGGCACACGTCGTCATGCACCTGGCGTTGCGCCAAGTGCGCCAAGAAGCGGTGGTACTCCGAATGAATGCTTGCCATGCAGCCCCCTCTACACAGGAAGACGCTTCGATGGCGTCCTTGATGATGTTGATCGGTCGCCAGCGCAGTAGGCACAGGCGGGTCATGCTTCCATTCGCTATTACGGTTTGTGGAAGTTCTCAGCAAAATAGTCGATGACCTGCCCCGCTTGGGATCCCTGACGGAAACGCTTTTGCTCCTCGAAGTCGATCGAGGGCAGCATATGGATCAGTTGATGATCGGCGTACAGCGCCATGACCTTCTCGGCATCCAGTACCCCGGCGCGTTGTCCGGTAAGCGTATTCGCCGCTTCGATGGCCGCGCCGATCATCACGTCCGCCACTTGCACTGCAGGACTGTGCTTTGAATCGATCTGAGTCACGGACTGAAGCTTGAGCGGAAAGGTGATGCTGGCGATCTCCGATTGACGAAACGTGATCGGTTTCTCATGGCGGATGTACCGCTGCAGCAGGTCGTGATAAGTGAGCAGGTTCTTGGACTGATCGTGCTCGACCCGATACGGGCCGTCAGCCATGATTTCCATCCGACTGACCAGGGACTGCAGCACCACGAAAGCAGCATCGGTGTTGACGCCCGGCGTGACGATCGCCTTCAGGCATTCAGGGGCAGCGAACTGCGCAAGCGGGCCAAGCGCTTCCGGCAGTTCCCACCAGCGCGATGCGCACGCCGCATCGATCAGGTTCCCAAGCGCCTCCGAGCTCTTTTCCTTCACCGCGCGCTGGAAGCTGACCAACAGCCGGTCGAGCGCGCCTTTGCCGAGGAGCGTCGGTCCAACCGTATACAGCAGCGACGCAAGCGAGTAGTTCTGCCCGTCTTCGTAGAAGTCCATGCCGCGCTCGTAGTAGAACGGCTCGACCGCGTAGTCCAGGAACATCAGCAGCAACAGGTAGCGCTTGTCGCAGACGTAGGTCACGCACTTGTGGTCGGTTAGCAAGTCGCGCTGCAGCGCCATCAGACGGGGGTGATTGGCTGGGCGCCGAGCCAACGCCCGGTACTTGAGTTCGTCCGCCTGAAGCTTGGGAAAGTGCTCCCGGATCAGGCGCCCGGCCTCGTCATCCTCAATGGCGATGGCCGTCGCTCCTTGGAACCGCTGCTCAGGGTTCATCAGGTCAAAGCCGGTATAACCACTTTCATCGATCCGGAAGCATTCCATTCAACTCTTCCCCTGGACAATGGACACTCCGATCCTGTCGGCCAATTCGAGCACGGCATCGTAGGCACCGACGTCGTTGTGCGAAGGCTCAGACGCGGCCGAGGATGGTTCACTAGGTGGCTCGCCATCGGCGGGCAGATTGGCGCATCGCTTAGTCATGGGTCATTTCAAGAATTTCATCCACAGCGGCCGCAATGACACGGTCCGGTGCCGAAGCGAGTAGATCCTGGGGACGATTTCCACCCAGGAAGCTGTTTTCGGAGCGGAACCAATAAGCCATGCCCCAGCCGTCTTTGTGTCCTTCGAAGGTTTCAATCACTTTGGCCAGCGATTTCAGTGGACGGAAACCAGCGTCACGATCCAGCCCGTAGTCCGGAAAGTAATCGATGCCACCGTGGTTGATAGCGAAGATTTGGCGTTGCTTCTTCCACTTATTGGGCTGAGCGCTCGGGTTCCGGGTGCTCAGTTCCGCGAGTTGTGCGATGTTCGCGGCGGTCAACCAGTCTCCACTTTCCAACACCGCCTTACGCGCCTGCACCAGCAGGCTCGCTTCCTTGAGCAGCCGGGGCGACAGCGGATTGCGCGGCACGAGCATTTCTGCCAGCCGTTCGAGCGATTCGCGGTCCTGACGTTCAAGCAGCACCTCGAACATGGATGAAGCGACGTTGGTGAAGTTTTCCGCCAATGCCGCGAAAACACTGGGCTTGATGTGGTCGAACGCCACCACCAGCACGTGGTCAGCCTGCGACCGAGCGAGTTGAGCCTGAATCTCTTTGGGCGTACCCACAAGGGTCGACACGCCGAGACGGTCTGCAACGACGCTCATGACTGACTCCTCAAATGGGTTATTTACGCTATTTGATATTACTATATCGACCATAACCTTCAATGCCCAGACACTTCGGATTCTTGGGACCTAAGGAGCACACCGTGCACCCCACCACGCTTTATGTAGTCGGCAATGGATTCGACCTGTGGCACGGCATTCCATCGGGCCTCGGACAGTTCAAGGAGTATGTCCTGGCCACAGACCGGGACATTCATCGCGAGGTCGAGGACTACCTTCCAGCCGGAGACGACTGGTGCGACTTGGAATTAGCCCTGGCTGAACTGGATGCCGATATGCTGGTCGACAACTTGGGGCACTTCATGGGGGCCTATGGTGCCGAGGACTGGAGTGATTCAGGGCACCACGACTTTCAGTACGAGGTGGGGAACGTCGTCGAGCGACTGTCCAAGGGGCTTCGGACGCGCTTTGCCGAATGGATCCGAGACTTGCCCATCCCGACACACGACACCGCCCCGCGACGGCTTGCGACGCTGGATCCACAGGCGCTGTTCCTGACCTTCAACTACACGAGCACGTTGGACACTCTCTATGGCATCGATCTGGCACGTGTTCTGCACATCCACGGCCGATCCGATGCGGCAGACGATGAGTTGGTCTTGGGCCACGCCTGGAATCCCCAATCCCGCCCCTCGCTCAACGACCGTCCGGATATCGAGGAGATCGATACCCGGGTGGCTGAAGCCAACGACATCATCGACGACTACTTCTCAGCCACCTTCAAGCGTTCCGAGGAACTGATCGCCCAGCATAGGACGTTTTTTCAGGCGTTGGGAGCCATCCAGAAGGTCGTCGTGCTTGGCCACTCTCTGTCCCCCGTGGATGCGATCTACTTCCAGGCGCTCCTTCAGCAGCCCAGCGTTGCCGCGGCGCGATGGACAGTCGCATGCCGCAGCAAACAAGAGTGGCCTGATAAGGAACAACGGCTCGTCGCCCTGGGTTTGTGGCCGGGTGCTGGACAGCCATCTTCTTGGGACGCACTGTAGAACAAAGCGTCGTTCGCTCCTGTATTTGCGGATCGCTGCGCACCTAATCCGGTCGGCCCCAGTTCCTATTGTTTGTGGCCTAAAGCAGCCCTGATCTCCACGATCAAGCCATTGCTGATTTCACAGGAATGGCGCGATGTTGGCTCCGATCTGGCTGCGCGCCGCGCATCGCGGCGTGCCCACTTTTCTCGTGACGGCCCTCCTGCTGGGCCAGTCCCCGATGGCGTTGGCCGAGCCCCCCACGCAGCGCCAGGAACTGGTCGCGGCGCTGCGCCAGCTCGACGCGCTGGAGCGCACCGTCGCCGACAGCGCCGCGCATGCCCCCATCCAGCCGGGAGAGCGCTACCACTTCGATTACCCGCGGCTGCTGGCTGACCTAGCGCGCGTGCGCGCCGGTATCCAGGCCCACCTCTCACCTTCGCGTGCCCAGCCGCGCGACCCCTCCGAACTGGCCGGCGACTACCGCACTGAGCGGGCCGTCGAGCCATCGCCGACGACCGCGGAGGTCAAGCCATGAACGGCGCCCAGGTCTCGGCATTTCAAGCCAACAGCGGCATCGCGCCTTCCGCGATGGCGACCGTCTTGGTCGGCGTCGTGTTCGCGGTCCTGCTCGTCTGGGGCGTCTGGGCCATCCGAACGGCCTACGTGGGGTGGTCCGAGAGCCACCTCAACCAGCGCCAGTTCCTCGGCGTCTGCATCCGCTTCGTCGCGATGTACCTCGTCCTGAGTTTCTTCCTCCTCTCCTGACCTGAAAGGCCTGACCATGCAAAACCGCATCCTCACTTCCCGTTTTGTCCAGCGCGCCACCGTGGCTCTGGGCGCCGCCGCGCTGCCCGCGCTGTCGTTCGCGCAGGGGTTGCCGCAACTGGAGAACCCGACCCGCGGCACGGGCAACGGCATCATGGAAACGATCAGGAACTACGGCTACGACATCATCATGCTCGTGGCCCTGCTGGTTGTGGCGTCGATGTTCATTGGCGTGTGCTACCACGCCTACGGCACCTACGCGGAAATCCACACTGGTCGCAAAACCTGGGGCCAATTCGGCCTCACGGTCGCCATCGGCGCGGTGCTGCTCGTGATCGGCATCTGGCTGCTCACCGAAGCCACCGGCATCCTGTAAGGCGAGGCCGGTATGTCCGAGCAGCAGCACGTCCGTGCTGACGGGACGGTCACGTTCCTTCCGCACCGGCTCAACCGCCATCCCGTTGTCGTGCGCGGCCTCACCGCCGACGAGCTGTGGATCTGCTGCGGCCTGTCCGGCGCCGCCGGCCTGCTGGTCGGTGCGCCGCTGTCCTGGGTGTTCCGCACGATCGCGCTCGCGCCCACGTTCGTCGTGCTGGGCGTGGCCTTCGGCGTGTTCATCGGGGGCGGCATCCTGCGTCGCCTCAAGCGTGGGCGTCCCGACACCTGGCTGTATCGGCAACTCCAGTGGCGCATCGCCACGCGCTATCCGCTGGTGGCGGGCTGGGTGGGCGGCCATGTGCTGATCTCACGCTCCGGCTTCTGGACCACCCGAAGGTCTGCTGCAAGGGGGGCACGATGAGCCGCTTCAAGAACGAGATCACCCATCTGCAGGCGCACATCAAGACGCTTCGCCTGGGTGCTGGCGCGCTGGTCATCGTCGCCCTGGTCATGGGCGGCGGCTGGTGGAGCGCTCCGCGCGACCTGACCATCCACGTCCCGCCTGATCTGCGCTCCGGCAGTACCCGCAAGTGGTGGGAAGTGCCGCCCGAATCGGTCTATGCGTTCACGTTCTACGTGTTTCAGACCCTCAACCGCTGGCCGACGAATGGCGAAGAGGACTATGCGCGTAATCTCCACACGCTCTCGCCGTACCTCACCCCATCCTGCCAGGCCTTCCTGCGGGCGGACTACGACTATCGCCGCTCCACGGGCGAGCTGCGTCAGCGCGTGCGCGGCATCTACGAAATCCCCGGTCGCGGCTACGGTGACGACCCCACGGCGCGCGTGCGCGTGGTGTCCGACCGCGACTGGGTGGTGACGCTGGACATCACCGCAGACGAGTACTACGGGGCGGAACAAGTCAAGCGGGCTTTGGTGCGCTACCCCGTGAAAGTCACGCGGGTGGACATCGATCCCGCTCGCAATCCGTTTGGCCTGGCGCTCGACTGCTACGAGGGTGCGCCCCAGCGCATCAGCACACCGGAGCCGTCGCGCCCGGCACCTGGCGGCCTGTCTCCGCAAGCGCCTCAAGGAGAAACCCCATGAAGCACCTTGTACTCGCACTGCTGGGGCTGCTGGCCGTCGCCTCGGCTCCTTTTGCCCAGGCCGTGGAGATCCTTCGCTGGGAACGCATGCCCCTGGCCGTGCCCCTGCGTGTCGGGCAGGAGCGCGTCGTGTTTATCAACCGGAACGTCCGCGTGGGCGTGCCCGCGGGCGTCGGCGAGCGCTTGCGGGTGCAGAGTGCGGGCGGCGCGGTGTACCTGCGCGCGAGCGAGCCGATCGAGCCCACACGGCTGCAATTGCAGGATGCCGACACGGGCGCGCTGATTCTGCTCGATATCGCGGCCGAGCCGGCCAAGGACGGCGAAGCCGAGTTGGAGCCGGTGCGCATCGTCGAGGGCGACAGCGCCCCGACGCGCTATGGCGATCAAGCCGACGGAGCAGACGACGCCCCGGCGCGCGCCCAGGACCAGGCAGGCGCGCGGGCAGCGCGGCGTGAAACCCCGGTTCCGGTCGTGCTGACGCGCTTCGCCGCGCAGAACCTCTACGCACCGCTGCGCACCGTGGAGCCGCTGCCGGGCGTCATGCGGGTGAACCTGCGCCGCGATCTCGACCTCGGCACGCTGGTGCCGACGCTGCCGGTGCGCGCAGTTGCGCTCGCCTCGTGGCGTCTGGAAGACCAGTGGGTCACAGCCGTGCGCCTCACCAATAGCAGCGGCGGCTGGATCACCCTGGACCCGCGCGTGTTGCAGGGCGATTTCCTCACCGCCACCTTCCAGCACGAAGCACTCGGCCCGCGCGGGACGCCAGAGGACACGACCGTCCTGTACTTGGTGACGCGGGGGCACGGCCTCGCGCAATCGCTGCTGCCGGCGATCAACCGCTTCGACCCAGCCGTGCATCTGCCGCAGCCCGAAGCCGAGGCCACCGACGACAAGGAGGCCCGCCATGCGCAGTAACGGACTCCTGAAGTGGTTAATGATCCCCGTGGCCCTGCTGGTGCTGTTCGTCGCCATCCGGCTGTTTTCGGGTGGAGGCTCGTCGGCGCCGCCCGCTGCGGATGCCGGCGCCAAGCTCACGCCGGAGGAGATGAAGGCGCTGGGCATCGAGGGCGATACCCCCCGCGATACCGTGGCGACGCTCGTGGCGCAAGTGAAGCAGTTGCGCACCGAACTGCAGACGGCGCTGTCCGACAACAAGTCCCAGCGCGAAGAGAACCAGCGCCTGCGCCAACGCGAGAACTCGATCGACCAGCGCATCAATTCGGCGCTGGAGACCGAGCGCTCCAACCTGCGCCGCGACCAGCAGCAGGCAGCCAGCGAACGCCAGCAGACCGAGGGACTGCTCGCCGACCTGCAGCGGCGCCTGGAAGGCATCGGCGGGCGCGGCGGCGGCCACGCCGATCTACCCGTGGGCCTGGGGCTGCGTAACGGCGACGAGGCAGGCATGGAAGGCGGCGTGCGCTGGGTCGAGCCGGACGACGCGAAGCCCGCTGATGGGCGTAACGGCAGTCGCGGCACGGGTGGCGGCATGAGCTTTCCGACGAGCTTCGGCCCCGCGCAGAGCACGCTGGAAACCACGGCACAAACCGTGGCGAACGCGGGCGCCCGCGCCGCAGGCGTCAAGAGCGCCAAGCCGGTCTATACGGTGCCGACCAACTCGACGCTGATGGGATCGGTGGCAATGACGGCGCTGATCGGCCGCGTGCCGATCGACGGTACGGTCAACGATCCGTATCCGTTCAAAGTCCTGGTCGGTCCCGACAATCTCACGGCAAACGGTATCGACATTCCCGACGTGGCGGGCGCCGTGTTTTCCGGCACGGCCTCGGGCGACTGGACGCTCTCTTGCGTGCGCGGCCAGGTGCGCAGCATCACCTTTGTGTTCCATGACGGGACCATTCGGACGATTCCCGAAGACCGCGACGGCAACCAGCAGAACAACCAGCAGCAGAACTCTCAAAGTGGGGGCCTGGGCTGGATCAGCGATCCCTATGGCATTCCCTGCGTCAGCGGAGAGCGGCGCAGCAACGCCCAGCAGTACCTCGGTTCGCAGGCGCTGATCACCGCGGCGGGTGCTGGCGTGGCCTCGCTCATCGACAGCGACAGCGGTCAGATGTCCTACGTGGGCGCAGACGGTTCCATCGGCAGCGTCGGCATTTCCAGCAACGAGGCCGTAGGTCGCATCCTGGCCGGTGGCGTGCGCGACATGGCCGATTGGGTGAACAAGTTGTACGGCCAGGCCTTCGCCGCCGTCTATGTCCAACCCGGCGCAAAGGTCGCCGTCCACCTCGAAAAGCCGCTCGCCATCGATTTCGATCCCGAAGGTCGCAAGGTCGATCACCGTGCAGGAGAAAGCCATGCTCTCGAACTTGAATAAGGGCCTGGCGCTGGCCCTTGCCGTCGCGGTGCTCGGCGGCTGCGCCACCAGCAAGGAAAAGCTGCTGCCCCACGGCGACAGCACGATGATGGACATCTGGCAGCAGAACGCCGGTGACGGCGGCGGTGGCGCCGGCCAGGTGGCACGCAGGCAATTGCTCGACGCGCGCCAGAGCCTGCGCCGGCCGCTGACCGAGATGGATGTACAGGCCGCGCCCGCCGAGCAGATGCGCTACACGCGCACAGCGCGCAACGAGGTCTATCGCCAGTTCCAGCGCCTGCCGAATCCCGACCTGGTGATGTACGTGTACCCGCACCTGGCAGGCACGGACCCGGTGCCCGTGCCGGGCTATACGACGGTTTTTCCCTTGTACCAGCGCGTGCAGTACGCCATGCCGGGCGAGCGCGTGGAGGACTACTGATGCGCTGGAAACTCCCCTGGCACAAGTCGGCCGCGCCGAAGCTGGCCGCATCCGGCGCAGGCGATGACGAGCGGCCGGAGGGCTGGCAACGCCACGTCGAGGCCTTGCGCCAGGCCGGCATCCCAGAACCCGGCACGGCGGTCCATGGCCGCAGGCCGGCGACCGTGGCCGACGAGCAGGCGCTGTACGACGTCGCGCCGTCGTTCGCGGAATTCCTGCCCTGGGTGGAGTTCCTGCCCGATTCGAAGTCCATGCTGCTGGAAGACGGGCAATCGGTCGCGGCATTCTACGAGCTGGTGCCGCTGGGCACCGAGGGCCGGGAACCCGGCTGGCTCGCGCATGCCCGCGACGCCTTGGAGAACGCGCTCCAGGACTCGTTCGATGAACTGGACGAGAACCCCTGGGTACTCCAGCTCTACGCCCAGGACGAACCCAGCTTCGACCAGTACATGCAGACCCTGCGCGACTACGTGCAGCCGCGCGCCCGCAATACGGCTTTCACCGAGTTCTACCTTCGCTTCTTCGGACACCACCTGCGCGCGGTAGCGAAGCCGGGCGGGCTGTTCGAGGACACGGTGGTCACGCGGCTGCGTTGGCGCGGCCAGACGCGGCGCGTGCGCATGGTCGTCTATCGCCGGGCCACCGGGCAGGCGAGCCGCCGCGGCCAGACGCCCGAGCAGATGCTGAACATCGTCTGTGATCGCCTGTGTGGCGGGCTGGCGAACGCCGGCATCCAGGCCCGGCGCATGGTCGCGGCCGACGTCCATGACTGGCTACTGCGGTGGTTTAACCCGCGTCCCACGCTGCTCGGCCCTGGGGTCGAGGACCGCGAACGCTTCTATGCGCTGGCACGCTACCCCGACGAGACAGAAGACGGTGAGATCGAGCTGGCGAGCGGACGGGATTTCAGCCAGCGGCTTTTCTTCAGCCAGCCACGTTCGGACGCGGAGCACGGCACCTGGCACTTCGACGGCATGCCGCATCGTGTGCTGGTCACTGACCGGCTGCGCATGCCGCCCGGCACGGGGCATTTGACTGGCGAAACTCGCAAAGGCGATGCGATCAATACGCTGTTCGATCAGATGCCCGAGGACACGACGATGTGTCTGACCATGGTGGCGACCCCCCAGGACATCCTCGAATCGCACCTGAACCACCTGGCGAAGAAGGCAGTCGGCGAAACACTGGCATCGGAACAGACGCTCAAGGATGTGCAGGAGGCCCGCTCGCTGATCGGCAGCGCGCACAAGCTGTACCGGGGAACACTGGCGTTCTATTTGCGCGGCCGGGATGAAGCCGAACTGGACCGGCGCGGCCTTGATCTGGCGAACGTGATGCTTAACGCCGGTTTGCAGCCCGTGCGCGAGGACGATGAAGTCGCGCCTTTGAACAGTTATCTGCGCTGGCTGCCGTGCTGCTACAACCCGAGCCAGGATCGACGGAACTGGTTCACCCAACTGATGTTCGCCCAGCACGTGGCGAACCTCTCACCGGCCTGGGGCCGCAGCCAGGGCACGGGCCATCCGGGTAATACGTTCTTCAATCGAGGCGGCGGGCCGATCACCTTTGACCCGCTCAACCGCCTGGATCGGCAGATGAACGCGCACCTGTTCCTGTTCGGCCCCACCGGCTCCGGCAAAAGCGCAACGCTCAACAACCTCTTGAACCAGGTCACGGCCATCTACCGGCCGCGCCTCTTCATCGTGGAAGCCGGCAACAGCTTCGGCTTGTTCAGCGATTTCGCCAAGCGCCTGGGCCTGACTGTGAACCGGGTCAAGCTGGCCCCTGGCTCGGGCATCAGCCTGGCGCCGTTCGCCGACGCGCGTCGGCTGATCGAAACGCCGAGCGACGTGCAGACGCTGGATGCCGATGTGCTGGACGAGGACATGCCACCCGATGCATCGGCCATGGAAGCGGACGAGCAGCGCGACGTACTCGGCGAGTTGGAAATCACCGCACGGCTGATGATCACCGGCGGCGAGGATAAAGAAGAGGCCCGGATGACGCGGGCCGATCGCTCGCTCATCCGCCAGTGCATCCTCGACGCCGCCGAGCATTGCGTGGCCGAGAAGCGCACGGTGCTCACGCGCGACGTGCGCAACGCGCTGCGCGAGCGCGGCCAGGACCCAACGCTGCCAGAGATGCGGCGCGTGCGGCTGCTGGAGATGGCAGATGCCATGGACATGTTCTGTCAAGGCACCGATGGCGAAATGTTCGACCGCGACGGCACGCCGTGGCCCGAGGCCGACATCACCCTGGTCGATCTGGCGACCTATGCCCGCGAAGGCTACAACGCGCAGCTTTCCATCGCCTACATCAGCCTGATCAGCACGGTGAACAACATCGCCGAGCGCGACCAGTACCTGGGCCGCCCGATCATCAACGTGACCGATGAAGGGCACATCATCACCAAGAACCCGCTGCTCGCGCCCTACGTCGTGAAGATCACGAAGATGTGGCGCAAGTTGGGTGCCTGGTTTTGGCTCGCGACGCAGAATATCGACGATCTGCCGCGCGCCGCGGAACCCATGCTCAACATGATCGAGTGGTGGATCTGCCTGTCGATGCCGCCGGACGAGGTAGAGAAGATCGCCCGGTTCCGCGAACTCTCGCCCGCGCAGAAAGCGCTGATGCTTTCGGCGCGCAAAGAGGCGGGGAAATTCACCGAGGGCGTCATCCTCTCCAAGAGCATGGAAGTGCTGTTCCGCGCCGTGCCGCCGAGCCTGTACCTCGCGCTCGCGCAAACCGAACCCGAAGAGAAGGCAGAGCGCTACCAGCTCATGCAGCAATACGGCTGCACCGAGCTGGAAGCAGCTTTCAAGGTCGCCGAGAAGATCGACCAGGCACGCGGCATCGAGTCGCCGGCCTTGGAACTGTCGTAAGCCGGAGAACACCATGGAGCAGAAGCGTCCTTCCATTCCGATACAAGTCCAGGCGTTCCGCCGTCGCCACAGGCGGCCCCGCTGGCCTTGGGCCTTGACTGCTGCGCTGGTCGCGCTGCTGCTGATCTGGCTCGTGTCCCGGTCGCCCGGCGAATCCTCATCGCAGTCGCCCACGCCGGCTAGCACGGCGCAGATGGCCGGGCCGCCCTGGAAAATGGGCAACCCCGAGGGCCGTTTCACACTGACGCTCTATGCCGATCTGGAATGTCCGTTCTGCCGGGAGTACTTCCCGCAGCTCAAGCGCTGGGTCGGCAGCAACGCCGACGTGACCCTGCAATGGCATCACCAGCCGCTGGCTGCGCACGAGCCGGCCGCGTTGGCCGAGGCGCGTCTGGTCGAGTGCGTCGCCGAAGCCGGCGGGCATGCTGCCTTCTGGCGAGCCGTCGAGTGGGTCTATGCCCACACGCGCAGCGACGGCCTGGGACTGCCCGATGGCCTGCGCTACCCCGAATCGACGCCGGCCGTCGAGCAGTGCATGGCAAGCGAGCGGGTCGACGCGGCCATCCGCGCCCAGGCCGCGGAAGCCACGAAAAGCGGCGTGACGGCCACGCCGTCGCTGCGCCTGCTCGATCGCCAGACGGGTCAGTCCATCCTGCTGCAGGGACCGATCGAAGGCGATGCCTTGCTGTCGGCCATGGACATGCTGTCCGCTGATGAACCACCCGCCACACCCGCCACCGAAATGCCTGCCGACGTTGTCGGCGACATGCCCAGGTAGCCCGCGGTCCTTGAGGCTACGGCGCAGTCTTCTGCGCTGACCGCTCCCCGTTCGCTCCGCATCCTGGCCGCGAACAATCACCTCTGCGTGGTGGTGGATGCACCTTGTTCCGTTGTTCTCATCCCCAGGAGGGCTTGCCCTCCCAGGGCGTGCGCCCTCTGATCTCATCATCCGGAGGTTCGCCATGTCTCTCGTCGTCAATGACTCCTGCGTGGAGTCGCTTTCCGCTGTCGCAGCCCAGCGTGAGGACTGGATCATCCAGCAGGCTATCGCGCTGCTGGAGAGACGGATCTTCAAAGTCGGACCGTGCCTCAGCCGACCGGCCGCCGTGCGGGACTACCTGCGTCTAAAACTGGTCGCTGAGCCCAACGAGGTATTCGCAATCGTTTTCCTGGACAGCATGCACCAAGTGTTGGCCTACGAGCCGATGTTCAGGGGCACGATCAATTCGACTGCGGTCTATCCCCGTGTCGTCGTGCAGCGTGTATTGGAGCTGAAAGCCGCCGCAGTGGTCTTCGCGCACCAGCACCCCTCGGGTGTCACTGAGCCGTCGAGCGCCGATCGTGCGCTGACCCAGCAACTGCAGGCAGCGCTGGCGCTGATCGATGTTCGGGTACTGGATCACATCATCGTTGGCCAGGGGATTCCGTACTCCTTCGCGGAGCACAGCTTGCTGTAGCGCATCGTTCATTGATCACAACGGGGGCTTCGGCCTCCGTTTCTTCCTTGCCCCGAAGCAAGCAGGTATGCGGGGTGTCCGCGATGCGCATTGTTTGTGGGGGCTGCACCGGATTCGGCGTTTGACTATGGCCCTGATCAACTTCCGGGGCACGTGTCATGCCAGCATCTTTTCCCAGGTTCGCGCCAAGCTGGCGAGCCCTTGGCCTGGCCGTTGCACTGCCGGTGTCCTTGGGTGTCTTTAGTCCGGCCACATTCGCTGCCGATGTGCTGGTCATCACCGACAGCCGCCATCCGGTCAAGACCATGGGCGGCGAGCGGCTGATCGAGCTGGACGAAGCGCACCGGATCGAAGCGGAGCTTTCTGCGGAACTGCCCGCCGAACCCGAGCAGGCGACCGCCATCGTCAAGCGCCGACTGAACAGCGGCGGCACCGATCTCCAACGCCGCATCGCTTCCGCCTACCAGGGCGTCACCGACGCGTGGAGCCTGGGCATCACCAGCATCCCGGCCGTCGTGGTGGATCAACGCTACGTCGTCTATGGCGAACCGGATGTGGCCCGCGCAGTCGCTCGCATCGAGCAGCACTGGAGGGCCCAGCCGTGACCCGCCCATTCGACCTGATGCGCCGCCTGCGTGCTGGCGTGGCGTCCGTTCTGCTGCTCAGCGCCACGGGCAGCTACGCGCTCAACACCGCAACCATCGTCGGCTCGGTGGCATCGCCAGACTGCCTCGAATACCGCGTCGTCGGGATCTGCTACTGGCTCTACTGCACCTGGACGGGCTGTACGGTACGCACGTCCATCAAGGTCCGCCACTACATCCCCGATGCGATCGTCTCCAGCTACAGCAACACCGGCGAAAACCCCTGGATCGAAGTCCGGCCGATGAGCACGCCCAACCCATCCGCCCAAACCGGCGGGGACGGAACGACGAACGAGGACCACGAAAACAACCTCGCCAAGTTCAAGAACGCGGACGTCATCGGGCACCCGGGCGTCGAGGTGTTCAACCAGTTCGTGTCGTCCTCGGGCTACTTCTGCGAGGGTGCGGGCACGGCGTTCATGCCGTACTTGCTCGGCACCCTGGACACGCTGGCCTGGCGCTACAACGTGCCCGAGATGGCCTACCCGGAGGCGCTAATTCCCGGCATGCGTGAGGTCGGTGCACGCACCACGATGAACCTCTGGGGCAACGTGTATCCCCGCGGGGGTTTCCTGCACCAGACCGACGACCACAAGGCCAGTGCAGTGGTGGCCCAGCGCGCAGGCGATGTCGTCACGCGCCGGGGACAGATCCACGTTTATCAGCCGCTGCTCGCCAACTCCCGCGATGGCTACTGGCCGGCTGGCGCGCTCATGGAGAGCGATGCCTCGACGGGCAAGTGGCAGGAACTCACGCCAGTCCTGTCCTCGTCCTGCTCGGTCTTCCCGCGCAGCGGCGCCCTGACACAGGCCCGGCAAGGCGATTACGCCTGGGCGCTGTGGCGGCCCTATGCGTGCTGCGAACGCCGGGGCCAGGTGTTTCTCGGCAGCGTCGATTTCCTCTGAGGTGGTGCCATGAAGTTCCGTCCTGCATTCAATCCGTTCTCCCGCCGGGTACGTCGCACGAGGATCGTCATGGCGGTGGCCGGTGCGCTCGCGCTGACGAGCGGTGTGGCCTGGAGCCAACTGGGCTACCAGACCGGCGGCAGTGTCATCGGCGATGACGTCATGTACTCGATCGGCGGCGGAAACGCCGTGTCGATGGGACGTGCGGCTGGCATGCGCTCTCTCGGGGTCGGCGTGGGCTGGAACAGCAACTTGATCTGCGGTGACATGAGCATCCAGACCACGTTGAAGAATCAGCTCAACGGCGTCACCAACGGCTTCCAGCAAATCATGTCATCGGTGATCCAAAGCGCCACCAGCGCGGTGGCGTCGTTGCCGGCACTGATCATTCAGCGGGCCGATCCCGGCCTCTACAACCTGCTCACCAATGGCGTGTTGCAGGCACGGCTCGATTTCGACCGCTCCAAGCTGACGTGCCGTGCCATGGCGGAGAGGATGGCCGAGACGGCGGGCGGGCAGCTCGGCTGGAGCCAGATGGCAGAAGGCTTGGCGCTGCGCGATGCGGTGTCGAGCACGGATGCGGTCTCGGCCGTCGAGCAGGCCGAGACGCGCCGCGGCAATGACGGTGTGCCGTGGGTCGGGGGCAGCAACGCGGGAGGCTCCGGCCAGCCCGCGATCAAGGTCGTCGGCGATGTCACCCGCGCCGGCTACAACCTGGTCAACGGCCGCGGCGTGACCGATACATCGTCCATCGCACCGACCAGTTGCAGCAGTCTCTCGTGCCAGACCTGGACCTCGCCGCAGGCCGCCGTCGAGTGGGCCACGCGCGTACTCGGCGAGAAGGAACAGCGCACTTGCGATGCCTGCACCAAGACCGAGACGACGCCCGGCGTAGGGCTGACGCCGTTGATCCAAGAAGAATACGACGCCAAGCTGCAGGCGCTCCAGGATCTGGTGTCCAAGGCGAAGAACACGACGCCCGAGAACCTGCGCGAGGCTGGCAGTGCATCGCTGCCCATCACCCGCGGCGTGATCGAGGCGCTGCGTGACGAGCCGGACCAGCACCTGCTGTCGCAGCGCCTGGCGTCCGAGGTCGCGCTGTCCTCCGTGCTGGAGAAGGCGCTGTTGCTACAGCGCACGCTGCTCACGGGCAAGAAAGAGCCCAACGTCGCGGCCAACGAGCTTGCGGTGGAGGCCGTGAACAAGGAGAGCGATACGCTCGACCGCGAGATCCAGAACCTCAAAACGGAACTGGAACTGCGCCGCGAGCTGGCCAACAACTCGCCGATGGCCATCATTCAGCGCCATAGCACGCGCGCTTCGGGTTCGCGCGGCATCTACGAGGGCGATCCGGTGCCCGACCGTCTCGACCAACTCCAGAAGGGCAATCCGGGAGGTCGGCCATGAGCGAGGCTCGCATGACTTGGCGTCCACTACGCTGGCTGTTCAGCCGGCACGCGGCGAAAACCCTGCTATGGCTTGTGCTGGTCGTGGCCGCCGCCGTAGGGGCCAACGTCGCGGGCATCTACCTGGTCGGCAGTGTCGCGGCCTGGGAGCGGTGGCTGGCGGCGTCCGCAGGGTATTTCTTCATCTGGCGACTGTGCCTGTACGGCGGTACGGCCTATGGATGGGTCTGGATGCGCCGTCGGCTGCTGGCCCGCGAAGACAGCACGCAGGCGCGACGTCGGCTGATCCGCGCAGAGGTCGCCGGCGTCCTTGCCATTGTGGCGCTCGAAGCCAGCCTGTTGATGCAGGCCGCTTGAGGGGAGATCGAGGCAATGACGCTTTTCACGACCGACTACCTGGAGTACTACCTCACCCTCGTGTCCTGGATCGTCAACAACGGCATCTGGGCCGTGCTGGTGTCCAGCGGGGTGTTTGCGCTGCCCTTTGTGGCGATCGTCATCCAGGAATGGCTCAAGGCCAGAGCGGAGGGCGCCGACGAAGGCAACAAGGGCGTGCTCTCGGCGGCGCGCATCGAGAACCGAGTATTTGTGGCCATCGTGGTCGTGATGTTCGCCGGCATTCCGTTCATCGACGTCGACCTCAGCACTATCCAGTACGACAGCTCGCGCTCGGCGCAGTGCCAGGTCAGCGTGCCGCAGCCCGCGCAAACTGGCTGGTCGCAGTCCTTCAGCACCATCAACAACCAGTCGGCGAAGGTTCCGGTCTGGTGGGCTTTCATGCACGCGCTTTCGCGCGCCGTCACGAGCGCCTCGGTGGCTGCGATCCCGTGCGGCACGGATCTGCGGCAGATGCGGATGGAGATCGATGCCACACGCATCGACGACCCGGTGCTGGCCCAAGAAGTGGCGGATTTCACGCACGATTGCTATGGACCGGCTCGCGCCAAATTGTTCATGGCGCGGCCGGAGCTGGACGAAACGCAGATGAACGATGTGACCTGGATCGGTTCGAGGTTTTTCACGGACACGGGCGGTTACTACGACAGCTACCGCTCTAGCACGGCGCGCGAGGCATGGCCCTATGACGACACCCGCGACGCTGGGCTTGCGCAGGTTGCCAATGGTGGCGGCTACCCGACCTGCAGGCAGTGGTGGTCCGACGGCAGTAACGGACTGCGCGCGCGGCTGCTGGGGCAAGTGGACCCAAGCCTGCTGAATCGCCTGGCGGGCTGGGCTGGATTCCTGAGCCGGGCCGAGGTGGACGACTCCGTGATCCGCGCCATCGCGTCACCGCGGCAGCAGAAATTGAACCAAGGCAGCGTCTATACGGACTACGGCGGTCAGATCGACAAGACATTGCCCAATGTCGTCAACCGTGCCACCAGCGATGTTGGCTTGGCGGTTGGGGCTCTCGCCGCCTTCCCGGCAATGGACGTAGTGCGCCAAGCACTGCCCATGGTGCTCGCGCTGCTCAAGATGGCGCTCGTGATCTGCATTCCGCTAGTGCTGGTCGTGGGCACCTATGACCTGAAGATGGTCGTCACCGTCAGCACCGTCCAGTTCGCGCTGTTCTTCACGGACTTCTGGTTTCAGCTCGCACGCTGGATCGACAGCACCATCCTCGATGCGCTCTACGGGTGGGGCTTTGGCTGGAACCGGCCGCATACCAACTTCGACCCGCTGGTGGGGCTGAACAATGCCTTCGGCGACATGCTTTTGATGTTCGTCACCGGCACGATGTTCTTGGTCCTGCCGACTTTCTGGGTGGCAGCGCTTGGGTGGGTCGGAGTAAAAGCCGGGGTAATCGCTCAGAACCTGGCTGTCGGTTCCAAGGAAGCACGCGACAGCGCGGGATCAGGCGTAAACAAGGTTACCGGCAAGGTGCTTTGATCGGTCGCCCATTTCAGTCGTTGAACGGATCGTTCGGGTCGTGCGGGTCGATCCGCTGACCGCTGGACGAATACAGGCCAAAGCCTGCCTCGCCGTTTCGCAGTTCGTCCGGTTGCGTCCAGCGATCATCATTGACCGTCGAATTGCTGGCCGTCCATGCTGCGGCAACCCCAACCAGAAGCACCAACGCCAGCCAGAACGCGGCGTAGAACAGCAATCCCAGCGCGACCAGCTTCACTACCCATACGAGCACGGTGGCCCCGGCAAGCGGCATCCCCTTGGAGGCGAGCCAACACGACAACCTTCGCTCGCCGCGCGCATAGGCGCGCCATCCACGGCCAACGCTGCGGCCGAGGCGTTCTGCGGTGCTGATGCGGGTTGTCGTGTTCATGGTCGTCTCCTGCTACATGAGGAATGCCTATTCCAGTTTGCTCCAATCCTGCTTGCTTGCCTGCACCAATACGTTCCAATCGTCTGGTGGATTTCCACGTCCGAGCATTTTCTCGAACACGGCATAGGGATCTGACTTGCTCCCCGAAGACCGCAAGGTCTGCTCATCATTGACCCAGGCGTACACGATGACCTTGGCCTTCGAGTCGTACCGGAAGAACAACCGGAACCGCCTTCCGATCTTGGCCCTTCGCCAGTGCCGGTGGGCCAGCCCCAGGGTGTTGCCCTGGCGGTACTCGTCGCGTGCCGGATCACCGGGCACCACATCTAATATCAACTGGTTCAAGGCCCGGAAGAGCTTGACGTTGGCGTTGGACTCGAAGCCCTCCGGGTCGTTCTCCTGCGCGCGCCGTGCGGCTGCGTGCAGCTTCTGCAACTGCTCGATCACACAGTCGTGGAACAGCAATGCCCAGCCATGCCGTTGCATCAGAGTTCCACTTCGCCGTCGATTTCCTCGTCCAGCTTCACGCCGTGACCCGCTTGCTCCAGCATGGCGCGAGTTAGATCCTCGGGCAGACCATGGACGTTCCGGCCCGCCTCGATGTCGCGGGCCAGCAGACTCAGGAACGCACCGATGGCGGGGTCCTCGTGCTCGGCGTCGGCACGGGTCACGACGACTTCTCCGTCACGCAGGTCGAACGCAACCTTGCCGCCGGCATCGACACCGAGCGCCTGCCGGATGGGCTTGGGCAGCGTGATCTGGCCTTTGGAGGTCAGCGTGGCAACTTCATGAATGGCAGGCATGGCCGTTCTCCTAATAGCGATGCCCTGATGGTAAGGAATATTCCTTACCATGTCAATATGGGGTCTCATGGCGTCCTCCCGAGTCCAAGAATCGGCCCATCGTAGGGCGGGAACACCAAGCCTTCACGCATCAATCCGGCCCGCCGAACCTCGCATTGGCCGTGGACGGTCAATGCCCCACGCCCTATACCCAAATGGTTAAAGGCTAAAGGGCCGAAAGGGCAAGGGAATGGGGTGCAAGGGGAAAGGCCCTACCTCGAAAAGGCGAAAAGGCCCCCCGCTCGGCCCACCACCAGGACACCCGCATGCTCTTTCTGTTCCAGCGGAAACGACCTCCGGTCGCTGCCGCTCCGTCGCCAGCGCCCGCCCTCGATCTCCCGAAAGGGCTGCTGCGGCCCGAGTCGGCCGCATCGCTGCTGGCCACGCCGCGCCGGCAGAAGCTGCTGGAATACATCTGGCAGCGCACCTCCCTCTCGCGCAAGCAGTTCGTCACCCTGTACCGCACGCCGCTGGAACGATATGCCGAGCTGGTCCAGCAATTTCCCGCTTCCGAAAGCCACCATCACGCTTACCCGGGCGGCATGCTCGACCACGGCCTGGAAATCGTCGCCTACAGCCTGAAGCTGCGCCAGTCCCATCTGCTGCCCATCGGTGCCAGCCCCGAGGACCAGGCGGCGCAGTCCGAGGCCTGGACCGCCGCCGTCGCCTACGCGGCACTACTGCACGACATCGGCAAGATCGCTGTCGATCTGCACGTCGAACTCGCCGACGGCAACACCTGGCATCCCTGGCACGGGCCGCTGCTCCAGCCGTACCGCTTCCGCTATCGTGAGGATCGTGAATACCGCTTGCATAGTGCTGCAACAGGTCTGCTCTACCGCCAACTGCTCGATCGGCACGTCTTGGACTGGCTCAGTGGCTACCCGGCGCTATGGGCCCCGCTGCTCTACGTCTTGGCCGGACAGTACGAGCATGCCGGGGTCCTGGGCGAGCTTGTCGTGCAGGCTGATCGCGCTTCTGTGGCTCAGGAGCTGGGTGGTGATCCGGCCCGCGTCATGGCAGCACCCAAGCACGCACTGCAACGCAAGCTGCTCGACGGGCTGCGTTATCTGCTCAAGGAAGAGTTGAAGCTGAACCAGCCGGAAGCCTCCGATGGCTGGCTCACCGAGGATGGTTTGTGGCTGGTGAGCAAGACGGTTTCGGACAAACTGCGCGCACACCTCCTGTCTCAGGGGATCGATGGCATTCCTGCGAACAACACCGCCGTGTTCAACGTGCTGCAAGACCACGGCATGCTCCAGCCCACCTCGGACGGCAAAGCGGTCTGGCGCGCGACCGTGACCAGCACGACCGGCTGGTCCCATTCGTTCACCCTGTTGCGTCTCGCTCCCGCGCTGATCTGGGAGTCTGGCGAGCGACCAGCACCTTTCGCGGGCACGGTAGAGATCGACGCGACGCCCGCGGAAAACGACGCCTGCATGTCGGCTCCCGCGCCTACCGTCTCGGTGAACCCAGCGCAGGGAGGTCAAGAGCCTCCGATTTGGGAGGGCGACAGCACCACCATCGTTTCACCGCCCGCAGCCCAGCCCGTGCCCGACGTCATGGAGGATTTGCTCGCGATGGTGGGCTTGGGTGAGTCGGCCGGCGTTGGCCAGGATGCCGAGGAGTTCCTCCACACCCCCGCGCCAGCAACAGCCGCGACGTCCATTCCATCGCCTGCACCTGCACCCGCGCCTACGCCTGGGTCATCGGCAACGAAGCCATCCGGGGAACAGTTCATGGTTTGGCTGAAGCAGGGAATCGCCTCACGACGGCTCATCATCAACGACGCGAAGGCACTCGTGCATACGGTGAATGAGACGGCCTACCTGGTCAGCCCGGGTGTGTTCCAACGCTATGCGCAGGAGCATCCCGAAGTGGCCGCACTCGCCAAGCAGGAGAATCAACAGGATTGGCAGTGGGTGCAGAAGCGCTTCGAGAAGCTGCAGCTACATCGAAAGCAGCCCAATGGCCTGAACATTTGGACCTGTGAAGTCACGGGCCCGAGGAAGTCCCGCCGACTGCATGGCTACCTCCTCGAAGATGGGTCCTTGGCACTCGCCGAAATACCGCCCAACAATCCCTATCTTGCTCTGACTCAGGAAGGATGACGCGATTCGGGCATTGATCGCCACCGTCGTGTGGCGACGATCAATGCCCCGCGAAAATTGGCAACATTTGGCGAACTGAGCTACTCGGCCCGCGCCAACTCCTGTGCAAGGAACGGAGCGGTTCTGCTGCCAGACGTTCGGGCCACCTGCTGAGGGGAGCCCGCCACCACGATGCTGCCGCCGGCAGCGCCTGCACCAGGCCCCACGTCGATCACCCAATCGGCCTGGGCCACCGCGCGCATATCGTGTTCGATCATCACTACGGTATTGCCGGCATCGACCAGGCGCTGCAACTGCACCAGCAGCCGGTCGGCGTCCGACGCATGCAGCCCGGTAGTCGGCTCGTCGAGCACGTACAGGCTTCGGCCGCGCTGGCTGCGCTGAAGCTCGGTCGCCAGCTTGATGCGCTGCGCCTCGCCACCGGAAAGCTCAGTGGCTGGTTGTCCCAGGCGCAGATAGCCCAGTCCGATGTCGCGCAGCAGTTGCAGGGGCCTTGCCACCGCGTCTTCACCCGCGAAGAATTCGCTGGCCTCGTCCACGGTCATCTGCAGCACCTCGGCGATGTTGCGCCCGTTCCACTGCACCTTCAGCGTGGCCTCGTTGTAGCGCGCGCCATGGCAGGTCGGGCACGGCGCGTACACGCTGGGCATGAACAGCAGTTCCACGCTAACGAAACCCTCGCCCTCGCAAGTCTCGCAGCGCCCCTTGGCGACGTTGAACGAGAACCGTCCGGCATCATAGCGGCGGCGTCGAGCATCGGGCGTGGCAGCGAACAGCTTGCGCACATGGTCGAACAGGCCCGTGTAGGTGGCCAGGTTCGACCGCGGCGTGCGCCCGATCGGTTTCTGGTCCACCTGCACCAGACGCTGTACGGCGTCCACGTCGCCCGCCAGATGGCCGCCGGTCGCTTCGATCACTGCCGGCCCTTCGCTGGTGGCGCTTTCGGCTACATCGTCTTCCGGCTCGTGGCCCAGGTGCAGCAGCACCAGCTCCGGCAGGGCCTGCGCGACGAGGCTGGACTTGCCCGAGCCGGAGATGCCGGTGACGGCCGTCAGCACGCCCAGCGGAATGCGCGCATTCACGCCATGCAGGTTGTGGCGGTGAATGTCCTGCAGCTCCAGCCAGCCGGTCGCTTCGCGTGCCCGGCTTCCCGGCGCGGGGATCTCATCGAACAGGTAGCGTGCAGTACGCGATTCGGCAATCTTGCGCAGGCCATCCGGCTCGCCGCTGTAGAGCACGCGGCCGCCACGCTCCCCAGCATCCGGCCCGACATCCACCAGCCATTGCGCGCGGCGCATCAGGTCCAAGTCGTGCTCCACCACGAACACCGAGTTGCCGGCGTCGCGCAGCCGGTCGAGCGCGTCGTACAGGGCCTGGCTATCGGAGGGGTGCAGGCCCGCGGAGGGCTCGTCGAGCACGTACACGACACCGAACAGCAGGGAACTCAATTGCGTGGCCAGCCGCAGGCGCTGCAACTCGCCGGCCGAAAGCGTCGGCGTGGCCCGGTCCAGCGTCAGGTAGCCCAGGCCCAGCCCACGCAGTTGGCGCAGGCGTGCCATCACGCCACCGGCCAGGCGCTGCGCGGCGAGGCGCTTTTCTTCCGATAGCGCCGAGGTGCGGCGCACGTCGGGCGATACCGCATGGACGGCGCGGCCGGAGGCCGCGCGTTCGGCACGGTCGCGTCGGGTCGCTTCCTTGTCCGTAGCCGCCCCCGCTGCATGGGCGCGGAAATCGCCCTGGGCGATGGGTTCGAGCAAGGCCGCCAACTGGTCCAGCGGCATCTGCATGAACGCGCCGATGTCCACGCCGGCGAAGGTGACCGACAGCGCCTCGGGCTTGAGCCGCTTGCCGTGGCAGGTGGGGCACGGTTTGCCCTCCATGAACCGGGACACGCGCTTTCTCATCAACGCGCTCTGGGTGTTGGCAAAGGTGTGCAGCACGTAGCGCCTGGCGCCGGTGAAGGTGCCCATGTAGCTCGGCTCCATCTTGCGCTTGAGCGCGGCGCGGGTTTCGGCGGGCGTGAAGCCGGCGTACACCGGCACCGTCGGTGTTTCCTCGGTGAACAGAATCCAGTCGCGATCCTTCTTCGGCAGGTCCTTCCACGGTCGGTCAACGTCGTAGCCCATGCTGACCAGGATGTCGCGCAGGTTCTGGCCTTGCCAGGCGGGGGGCCAGGAGGCGATCGCCCGCTCGCGGATGCTCAGGGAGGGATCGGGCACCATGATGGCCTCGGTCACCTCGTACACATGGCCCAGGCCGTAGCAGGTCGGGCACGCTCCCTGCGGCGTGTTGGGCGAAAAATCCTCGGCGTACAGCATCGGCTGGTTGGCCGGATAGGCGCCGGCGCGCGAATACATCATCCGCACCAGGCTGGACAAGGTGGTCACACTGCCCACGGAGGAACGCGCGTTGCTGGAGCCCCGCTGCTGCTGCAGCGCCACCGCCGGCGGCAGGCCGTCGATCGCATCGACGTCCGGCACGCCGGCCTGCTCGATCAGTCGCCGCGCATAGGGGGCCACCGACTCGAAGTAGCGTCGCTGGGCCTCGGCATAGATGGTGCCGAAGGCCAGCGAGGACTTGCCGGAGCCGGAGACACCCGAGAACACCACCAGCGCGTTACGCGGGATGGAGACGTCCACCTCCTTGAGGTTGTTCTCGCGCGCACCGCGCACTTCCACCATGCCGCTGGCCGCAGCGGTACAAGAGGATTCACCGAAAGAATTGTTTGGCAAGTTTTTATCCTGTAGTTCGTCCCGCTCAGGACGGGACTTCCTGAGTTCGGGTGCCGCGGCGGCTGGCTTCGAGCACTGCGGTGACAGTGCGGGCGTCGTAGCTGCCGCGCAGACGACGACCCTCGACGAAGAACGTCGGCGTGGCGTGCGCACCGCTGGCGACCGCACTGGCGAGGTCGCGCTCGACACGCTCGATCACCGCAGGGCTGTCGAGATCCGCGATGAACCGTTCGACGTCGAGCCCAAGCTCGGCGGCGTAGCCGATCAGATGCTCGCGCTCCAGCGCATGCTGACGGGTGAACACGAAGTCCAGCCACGGCCAGAACATCCCCTGGTTCGCCGCTGCCTCGGACGCCCGCGCGGCAATCGGCCCGTGCGGGTGGTGCGGCAGATGGCGCACCACATACCGCAGGTCGTCACCGAAGTGGGCGCGAAGATCGTCCCACGAACCGGTGGCGTGCGCACAGTACGCGCACTCGAAGTCCACGTACTCGACGAGTGTGAGCTGGGCGTCCTCCGGCCCGCGGATGTGATCGATCTCCGGATCGACCGGCGGCTCAAGCACCATCGGCAGGTCAGCGGTCTTCTCACCCCACCGCTGGGCGGCGACCTTGAAGATCAGCCACCCGAGCAACGTGGCGAACACCATCGACACGAGCACGCCGACCGTCGCCTGGCGGCCCAGGTCGGAGGTCGTGCCGAACGCGAGCCCGATGATCAGCAGCGACACGGTGAAGCCGATCCCGGACAGCGCCGCCCCACCGAACACGCTCCCCACCCCGACGCCCTCGGGCAGCCGGCCCAGGCCGAGACGGACGGCGACGAGCGTGGTGAGCCCGATGCCCAAGAGCTTGCCGAGCACGAGCCCTGCGATGACGCCCCACGTGACTGGCGAGCCAAAGGCCTCGGCGAGCAGCCCGCCACGCACGTCCACCCCGGCGTTCGCCAAGGCGAAGATCGGCACGATCAGCAGCGCCGTCGGCAGCCGCAGGAACTCGTGCAATCGCTCGTTCACCGAGATACCCCGGGACAGCCCGCAGTCCACCGCGCGGGCCGATGCGGCACTCGGCGACTGCCAGAAGTCACGGAACAACTGTCTTGCCGCAACGACCCCGTGACGTTGCGTCGCATAGGCGGGGATCAGCAGCCCCGCGGCCATCCCGGCGAGGGAGGCATGGATGCCGGAATACACGGTTGCGAACCACAGCACGATCACGATCAACACATACGGCGTCGCCCGCCACTGGCGGGTGCGCCCCAACAACCACAATCCAACGAGGCTGGCGAGGGCGATAAGCAACGGGACGATCCGGATCTCCTCGCTATAGACGATGCCGATGATGGACACTGCGAGGAAGTCATCGACCACGGTCAGGGTGAGCAGGAACACGCGCAACTGACCCGATAGCCGCGGGCCGACGATCGCCAAGGTGCCCAGCATGAACGCCGTATCGGTGCCGACCACCGCACCCCACCCGTGCAGGCCCTCACTTCCGGCTAGTTTCACGATCAGGACATACACCAGCGCGGGAAGCACGACTCCCGTGACCCCCGCGATCAGGGCGAGGCGGGCACGGCTGCGGTCACGGAGCGATCCGTGGGCGAACTCCTGACGCACCTCCAGTCCGATCAGGAAGAAGAAGACGACCATCAGGCCGTCGTTGACCCAGTGATGCAGATCCATGTGTAGGCGCAGTGGCCCGAAGTTGAACCCGACGTCTAGGTGCCACAACTCGAAATAGGCGTTAGATAGCGGCGAGTTCGCCCACACGAGCGCCACAACCGTGACGATCACCAGCAGCACCGCAGCGCCAGACTCCGTGCGTAGATAGTGGGCAACGCGTCTCCGTCTGATATGCGCCGAGGACTCACCAAAAGAAGAGGCTGGCATGTGCTTATCCTGTAGTTTGTGAGATCACGATGGGCAGGTTTCGGAGGCGACCGGTCAGGCGTCCGCCTCTGGCAGCGTCCCATCATCCAGCGAGCGCAGCCAAGTAAGCCATTCTCCCAGCCTGCGCTCAACACCTCTGTCCGTTGGCTGATACCAGCCCGGCCGCGCCACGCCCTCGGGAAAGTAGCTTTGCCCAGCGGCGTAGCCGTTGGGCTCGTCAGGAGCGTAGCGGTAGCCTTCGTGATACCCCATCTGCTGCATCAGCTTCGTCGGCGCATTGCGAAGATGGAGAGGCACAGGCAGGGAGCCGCTGTTCTTGACGAAGGTCTTCGCCTTGTTCCAGGCGGCATAGGCAGCGTTCGACTTGGGGGCGGCAGCAAGGTAGGTCGCCGCGTGGGCAATCGGTATTTCGCCTTCGGGGGAACCCAGCCTCTCATAAGCCAGCGCGGCATTGAGCGCCAGTTGCAGCGCCTGCGGGTCGGCATTGCCGATGTCTTCGCTGGCCACTACCACCATGCGGCGGGTCACCTGGCTGACGTCGCCGCTACCGTCAAGGATGCGGGCCAGCCAATACAGGGCCGCATCAGGGTCGGAGCCCCGTAGCGACTTGTGGAAGGCTGAGAGCTGCCAGTAGAACTCGTCACCGCCCTTGTCGAACCTGCGCAGCGATGGACTGGTGGACAGCTTGGCGGACTGGCCATCGACCACGGTCTTGCCAGCGCCCGACGCCGCATTCGTCACCTGCTCAAGCAGATTGAGGAAGCGCCTGCCATCGCCATCGGCAAAGCCCTTGAGCAGATCCAGCGCGTCCGCGTCCAACGTGACGCCCTGGAGATGCGGCAGTGCGCGTTCGTAGAGTTGGTTCAGTTCGTCGCTGGACAGCGGTTCGAGGGTATAGACCTGCGCGCGCGAGAGCAGTGCGGAATTGACCGCCAACCCCGGATGCTCGGTCGTCCCCCCCACCAGGGTCAGGAGCCCCGACTCGACATGGGGCAGCAGGGCATCCTGCTGCGCCTTGTTGAAGCGATGGATCTCATCGACGAAAAGCACCGTCGATCGACCATGGTTGTCCAGTTCGGCCTGGGCCTCGTCGATGGCTTGCCGGATGTCCTTCACCCCGGCCAGCACGGCCGAGATGGCGATGAATCGGCTGTCGGTCGCACTGGCGGCCAGGCGCCCTAGGGTGGTCTTGCCCACGCCTGGCGGCCCCCAGAGGATGAACGAGTGCAACTTGCCCGCCTCGAACGCGAGACGCAGCGGCTTGCCGGGGCCGAGCAAGTGCCGTTGCCCGACGAATTCGTCCAGCGTCTTGGGCCGCAGGAGTTCGGCCAAGGGAGGCTTGGGCTTTGTCGTGAATAGATCGGTCAAGTTCCTCTCCCTGGCATTTCTGATAGTTGACGTTCCGATAAGGTGGGCACCTCAATCCAGAGAGCCGGATTTATCCAACGCCGTGGGCTCTTTGTCGGCAATCGCATGCATGATGATGCGAGAGCCGCGGTAGCCGATGCTGTGGTTCCATACCCAGCTCAAAGCGACACTGAGACGATTTCGCGTGCCGATCAGAAAGTAGATGTGCGCCAGCTTCCAGATCCACCACGCAAAGGCACCACGCAGCTTCACCCGCCCCATGTCAATCACCGCCAGGCTGCGGCCGATGGTGGCCAGGTTCCCCTGATGCCGGTATTTGAAAGGCCCGTCAGCGGGCTTGCCCTTCAAACGCCGTCCAATCAGGTTAGCGACGTACTTCCCTTGCTGTTTGGCGGCCGGGGCGATGCCCGGCACGGGCTTCCCATCGGCCATGGTGCACGAGGCTGTATCGCCGATGGCGAAGACCTCCGGGCGACCGGCCACCGTCAGGTCAGGGCCAACGACCACTCGACCAGCACGATCAGACGCAGCGCCCAACCAGCGAGCCGCGGGAGACGCCTGGACTCCGGCGGCCCAGACGATGGTCTTGGCCGAAAGGGGCTTGCCGCCATACACCACGCCGTCGGCCGAGCATTCGGTGACCGGAGTACCCAGCACGACCTCGACCCCGAGTTTTTCGAGTGCCTGGCGCGTATAGGCCGAAAGATCCTCTGGAAAGACCGACAACAGACGCGGGCCAGCCTCGATCAGTACAACCCGCGATGTGCTCGGGTCGATCGAGCGGAAGTCACGCGCCAGCGTGTCTCGTGCCAGCTCGGCGATGGTTCCGGCCAATTCAACCCCGGTGGGACCACCACCGATGATGACGAACGTCTGCAGCGCGGCACGCTGCTGAGGATCGCTCGTGCGCTCAGCTTCCTCGAAAGCCGCGAGGATTCGGCCCCGAATGGTCGTGGCATCTTCCAGCGTCTTCAACCCCGGCGCGAAAGCCCCCCATTCGTCGTGTCCGAAGTAGGCATGGGTAGCACCTGTCGCGAGCACGAGCGTGTCGTAGGTTTGCCGCATTCCATTGTTGAGAATGACCTGACGCGCGTCCTGGTCGATACCTTCCACTTCCGCCATCAAGGTGTTCACTTCCGGGCGATTTCGGAAGAGATAGCGAATAGGCCAGGCGATCTCGGATGTCGAAAGTGACGCACCTGCGACCTGGTAAAGCAAGGGTTGGAACAGGTGATGATTGCGCCGATCGATGATCGTCACATCGACCTCGACACCAGCAAGCTGGTTGGCAACCTCGATCCCGCCGAAGCCCGCTCCGATAATGACGACGTGATGTCGGTTTTTGGAGGTCTTTGTCATGACCTGATCTCCTCTCTCAGCGTTTCAGCGCCGATGCGTGGTGTGCCATATGCTCGCCAATGAAGCTGGCAATGAAGTAGTAGCTGTGGTCGTAGCCTGGGCGCAGATTCAACGTGAGCGGGTGCCCCGTCTCGTCGCAGGCTTTGCGCAGCAGGTCGGGCTGAAGCTGGCTCTCCAGGAACTCGTCGCCCAAGCCCTGATCAACCAGCAACGGCAAACGCTCCTGCACGGTGCGAATCAGCTCCACGGTGTCGTACTGCTTCCACACTTCCCGATCGCTGCCCAGGTACGCCTCGAAGGCCTTGTGCCCCCAGGGAACCTGGGTGGGGGCGACGATGGGCGAGAAGGCCGAGACGCTTCGATAACGGCCCGGGTTGCGCAGGGCGATGACCAGAGCGCCGTGTCCTCCCATGGAATGGCCGCTGATGCTCCGCTCCGCTGTCACGGGAAAGTGGGCCTCGATCAGCGCCGGCAATTCCTGCACGACGTAGTCGTACATCCGATGATTCGCAGCCCAGGGTTCCTGTGTGGCGTTGACGTAGAAACCCGCCCCCTGTCCGAGGTCATAGGCAGGATCGTCGGCAACGCCTTCGCCGCGAGCACTGCTATCGGGCGCGACGACGGCAATGCCATGTTCGGCCGCGTAGCGCTGGACGGCGGCCTTGGTGATGAAGTTCTGCTCGGTGCAGGTGAGGCCTGAAAGCCAGTACAGCACCGGCACCTTGCCGTGCTGTGCCTGCGGAGGCAGATAGACGCCGACCTTCATCGTGCAACCGAGCGTCGTGGATTCATGCTGATAAACGTCCTGCCAACCATCAAAGCTGGCGTGATGTTCGATGCGTTCCATGTAGTTCTCCTATGTTCAAAGGAACGGCGCAGCTCTCGCGCGCCAGGACGGCAGCTCGTCAGGAAGATTTCTCTTCCGCTGCCGTGTCGCCGTGGGCGTGTCTGATCCTGCGCACGATCCACCAGATCGTCAGCATCACCGCAGGCACCAGAACCGCCATCACCGGCGCCACGCTGTCGTGAACCATCGGAATGCCCTTGAGCAAATAGCCGAGAAGACTCACGACGTAATAAGAAATTGCCGCGACCGACAGGCCTTCGACGGTTTGCTGAAGGCGCAATTGCATCTTGGCCCGGTTGTTCATCGACGCAAGCAGATCGCGGTTCTGGCGTTCAAGCTCGACGTCGATCCAGGAACGCAGCAACGCGATGGCCCGGGTCAGCTTGTCGGAGAGCTTGGTCTGGCGCTCCTTTACGGATTGGCATGTCCGCATGGCGGGAGCGATGCGACGCTGCAGGAAATCCGCCCAGGTGCAGTACCCGGATACGGCCTCTTCCGAAAGCGCTGCCAGCCTTTCCTCGACGATCTCGTAGTAGGCACGACTGGCGCCGAAGCGATAGAGATTCGCCGCAACGCCAGCTTCCAGTTCGGCAGCCAGGCCGGTCAATTCGGACAGCAGCACGTCGCTGTCGCGCCGTTCCACCAAGCTCGTACACATCTCGTCGGTGATCGCCGCAAGGCGCGACTCCATGCGCCGCAGCTCCGACGTCATCGACCGCGTCAACGGCAAGGACAGCAACGCCAAGGTACGGTAGGTCTCGATCTCCAGCAGACGTTGAGCCAGCGCACCCGCCCGCGCCGGGGTCAAATCGCGGGCAAGGACGAGGATCTGCGTCAGGCCATCCTCATCCTGTCGGAAGTCGGTGAGGATGGCGGCAGAGCCGTTCTCCACCAGCGAGTAGCACAGGCTGGCAGGATCGAAGCGATCGGCCTCCTTCTCCGTTTCCGGCGTCCATGGAAGAAGTCTCAAACGGATGCCGGATACGACCGGGCCGGGAGGAACAAATCCATGCTTGAACGGATTTTCGCCGCACGGCTCTCCCGTCTCGGAATCCAGCGAAGCGCACCAGAGATACGTTGAGAACTCGGTGTGCTTTTCACAGTGCAGGTCTCCCTCATCCCATGTCATGCCGTGAAGCGGCGTAGCGTGGTCGGGCTCGGCAACGCCGAAGCGATGAGACAACTCACTCATCGCCATCTGATCCCTGGCCTGATCGCCTTCGGTCATGAAAGCGAGCTGCAATATGCCGCGGGGGGCCTGAATCAACAGATGCGGGCGCGCATGCACTTCACCCACGGCCGCAGCACGATCGGCATAGGCCGGCATGCCGTACACGGTGGCGGTCGGGGCGGGTTGTACGGTCGTCGCATTGATGTTGGCCGGCTCTTGCATAACGACCTCATTTCTCATTGGTTGAAAAACACGCTTCAAAGCAAATGCCCGCAGCCATGCGTTTCGCACATGGCTGCGGGCCGATCTTCATGAGCAGGCACCGCTCTACACGGTCCGTCTAATAGGCTCGCCGTATAGAGGCTTGTGCTGGCCCTTTCAGAACGCCCTCAGCTTCCTTGCTTTCAGACGAAGGTGTACGAGCAGACCTTGTTGCCCGCCGGATCACGCAGGTAGGCCGCATAGGCACCCGGCAGGTGACCACGTGCGCCAGGCTGGCCCTCGTCGGTGCCGCCTGCGGCAAGGCCGGCAGCATGGAAGGCATCCACTTCGGCGGGAGTGGCGGCCGCAAAGCCGATCGTCACGCCGTTGCTGGAGGGCGCTTCACCATTGCCCGGACGGGCGATGATGAAAGCCGGCTTTTCGCGACCGAAAAGTACCCATCCGTTGTTGAAAGGACCGAGGTTCTTGATGCCAAGAGCACCCAGAGCGGCGTCGTAGAACGCGACCGACTTCTGAAGGTCGGCAGCGCCGATAAAAATGTGCGAAAAGATGCCATCGCCAGAAATGACAGGAGTGGACATGATTAATTTCCTTGGTGGTTGGTGTTGAATGGGTAGTGGGCGGTCAGTAGTGGATCACCGTGCGAATCGACTTGCCTTCATGCATCAGGTCGAAGGCCTTGTTGATGTCGTCGAGGCCCATGGTGTGGGTGACGAACGGGGCGAGATCGATCTCGCCTTTCATTGCGTCCTCCACCATGCCGGGAAGTTGAGTGCGGCCCTTGACCCCGCCGAAAGCCGAGCCCTTCCAGGTGCGACCGGTGATCAACTGGAACGGGCGCGTCGAAATTTCCTTGCCTGCACCAGCCACGCCGATGACGATCGACTGGCCCCAGCCACGATGTGCTGCTTCTAGTGCCGAGCGCATCACGTTGACGTTGCCGATGCACTCGAAGGTGTGATCGACACCCCAACCGGTCATCTCGATGAGAACCTCGTGAATCGGCTTGTCGAAGTCCTTCGGGTTGAGGCATTCGGTCGCGCCGAAGGTACGAGCCAGCTCGAACTTCGCTGGATTGGTGTCGATGGCGATGATGCGACCTGCCTTGGCCTGGCGTGCCCCCTGAATCGCAGCGAGCCCGATGCCGCCGAGGCCGAAGATGGCCACAGAGTCACCCGGCTGAACCTTGGCCGTGTTGTGAACAGCGCCGATGCCGGTGGTCACACCGCAACCCAGCAGGCAGACATGCTCGGGATTGGCGTCCGGGTTGATCTTGGCCAGCGAGACTTCGGCCACCACCGTGTATTCGCTGAAGGTCGAGCAGCCCATGTAGTGGTAGATCGGCTGGCCGTTGTAGCTGAAGCGGGTGGTGCCATCGGGCATCACGCCCTTGCCCTGGGTGGCGCGCACCGCGACACACAGGTTGGTCTTGCCGGACTTGCAGAACAGGCACTCGCCGCACTCGGCGGTATAGAGGGGAATGACGTGATCGCCAGGCTTCACGCTGGTCACACCTTCACCCACCTCCACGACGATACCCGCACCTTCATGACCCAGCACGACCGGGAAGAGACCTTCGGGGTCGTCGCCCGACAGGGTGAAGGCGTCGGTATGGCAAACGCCGGTGTTCGTGATCTTGATGAGCACCTCGCCCTTGCGCGGCGGCTCGACGTCGATCTCGACGATTTCCAGCGGCTTTCCTGGCCCGAAGGCAACTGCTGCACGTGATTTCATGATGTCGCTTCCTTTACTAGCTAACTAAATTTGCCCTCACCGAGGGCACCCTGGTGCCTCTACCGCAGATAGGAGCGGACGATAGAGATGGTCTCGTCAATGGACTTGTTCTGCGAATCGCTCCTGATTTCGCTACTGGGAAACTCTTCCCGCAGATAGCTCTCCAGAACGGTTGCCATCAATCCGTTGACTGCCCCACGAACGGCCGCAAGCTGCTGAAGAATTGCAGGGCATTCCGCACCTGCATCGAGCGCTTGCTCAAGAGTCGCTACCTGACCTTTGATGCGCCGGATGCGCGTCAGGGCTTGCTTCTTTTCTTCCGGGCTGTGTGGCATCGAACACCTCTCTACTTGGGTACACCGCCGCATTATACAATACTCCACCATAGTATATGCGGCCGAACTTCGCCACAAATTCTGTGCTCTTCGAGCACTATTACAGGCTAGTACAGATTTGTTCCCAAGAAGCGCAAAACATTCAAATCAATGAATATTTCTTGCATGTATCGACAGCATCGGGGCAAGTTCAAAACCGGTCAAACTGGAAAAATCTATGCGCAGATAGATATGGCCTATCTAAGCCAACTCATCGAGCTGAAGCTATCAAGATGAGACCGGCTAGGCGACCTGACGACCCGAGTACCGAGCCTTCCTCAGTGCAGGCAACATCTGGCCGTCCCAGTCACGATCGACCGCAACCTGGGCCTGTTCCTGGTTTCGTTCGAGGGCTTCAACGTCCAGATCAGCAATCGCCCATGTCTGCGTGCCGCAAGTCGTCGCGAGAATGCCATCCTCCGGGAATCCGCGATCCATGGGTGCATAGATCGTGGCCTCGCCAGTATTCGTGTCCAGCGCCGGGCTCCAGTCAGCAGCTCCGGTCGTCACGGCCTGCGCGATGAACATTCGGTTCTCCAGTGCCCGCGCCATGCAGCCCACACGGACCCGGGTTGCACCTGCTTGGGTGTCGGTACAGCTCGGGACCAGCAGCAGGCGCACTCCCGCCTCTCGCTGGGCTCGCACGGGCAATGGAAACTCACTGTCATAGCAAACAGCGATGCCGGCACGCACGCCTTTCAAATCGAACACCTTCAGTTCGTCGCCACCCTCGATGACGCCGGCGTCTTTCTCGAACCCCGTCAACTGCAATTTGTCTTGGTAGTCGCGTGTGCCGTCAGGCGCAAACCACCAAGCCCGGTTGCGGTAGCGGTCCAATCCAACCTGGGTCAAAAACGTACCGGCCTGAATGGTCATGCACAACTCGCGCGACAGGTCGGCATACAGTGCCAGCCACGCAGGCTGCAAGGCCTGCAGCGCGGCCAGAGAGGCGTTGAAATCATGGCGGATGCCAGGCTCGAACGTTGCAGCCAGTTCGAGGGATAGATACTCGGGCAACACGGCCAGTTCCGCCCCGCCACGGCGCGCCTCCTCCAGAACCAGCCGCTGCCGCGCAGCAAATGCCTCGAAGCCCGCGGGCTGACCCACTGAGTATTTCGCAACTGCTACTTTCATTTCGCGTTCTCCAGGGAGTGCAGCCACATCGTGAGCGTCTGCTCGGTTTCGCTCGGCTCACCCACCTGCTTCCAGGGCAGCGTAACCTTCATGTCCGACTGCCGCACGTAGCCGCGACGGGTCCAGAAGGGGTCATTACTGCGGTAGTTGGAAGGACGCCGGAGATCGTCGTCTGCACGATCCACCGACGCGAACGATGCCCACTGCATGCCGCCCAACGAACGGGCATGCGCTTCGCGCTCGTCAAAGAAGCGATGGCCCAGGCCAAGGCCCCGGAAGGCCGGGAGCAGGACTGATTCGCCACAGTAAAACACTGCCTCCACCGGGATTCCTCGATCGGCGAACGGCACATGGAAGGCCGGCTCCGCATCGCCGAGCGGCAACCCCGTGGACGCACCCACGACCACATCATCAGCGAGCGCGAGTACCAGCAGGCTGTCTGCCGAACGGGCGTACATGGCGAGGTAGTGCTTCTCGTATTCGGTGTCGCCCTCGTACAGGTAAGGAAAGCTGCGGAAGACGCTCGCCCGCAGGCCTGCCACGGCATCGAACCATTCGGCAATGTCCGGGCCACGACGAACCAGCACCTGCACGTCGCTGGTCATTTCAGGCGTCCCCTCCAACCTGTGCGATCCAGTCGCCGAGGTTGTAGTAGTTGGTGACACGAGCGATCTTGCCATCGCGGATCTCGAAGAACGCGCCGCCCGGCAGCACGTAGCGCTGGCCCTGGGCTTCCGGCAGCCCGTCGTCCGTCACCTTGTATTCGCCATGCACCACGTACTCCGCGCCTGCACGCAGGCCGTCGGCGCTGACCATCACCACGATCCCGCGCAGTTGCTCGCCATAGCAGCGGTCCATGCGCTGCAGGAAGGCGCGGAAGGCTTCGCGACCGACCTCACGAGCGCCCTGGTTCAAGTCGTGCGCGACGTCATCGGTCAACATTGACAGCATGGCCTCGCGGTCGCCGCGGTTGAAGGCGTCGTAGTAGGCAGTGATGAGAGTCGCAGCGTTCATTCGCGTTCCTTGTTGGGTTGTTCGGAGCGGAGCATTCCGGGGTGTTGTCAGTCTGGGCAACCGCGCTCTCCTTGTATATGGAATTGTTGCGATTTTATAATTCCACAATCTGGAACAATTAACGAGCAGCGAAACCGGCCATGAGGCGTGCGTCATGAACAAAGAAATGGAACTACTGCGCATCTTTCGGGTGGCGGCCGAAAGCAGCAGTTTTCGCGATGCGGCCGTCCGGCTGGGGACTTCTCCGCAAGGTGTAACCCGTGCCATCCAGCAACTGGAGCAACACTACGGCGAGGTGTTGTTTCATCGAAGCACGCGCCAGGTGCGCATCACCGCCTTCGGCGAAGGGCTGCTAGACCAAGTGCGCCCCGCATTGGAGCGGTTCGAGGATCTGTGGCGAACGCCTAGCTCCGACCAGCAGGCCTCTCTGTCCGGTACGGTTCGCATCACCGCACCGCACAGCTTGGGCACCAGAGCGGTGCTACCGGCACTGGAGCGCGTGGCCGCGCGTCATCCCGGCATCACGCTGGATGTGCGCCTGTCCGATCGCATCAGCAATACGGTTGACGAAGGGATTGACGTCGGGATCAGGGTCGGATTCATGCGCGATAGCCGCTTCGTCGCACGCAAGGCCGCCGACATGAGACTCCCCATCGTTGCCGCTCCGCGCCTGATCAAGAAAGTGGGCGTACCTGCAAACATCGATGCGCTAAGCAGCCTGCCAGTTACCGTGGCCTTGGATATCAATACCGGCCGTCCCTGGCCTTGGCACTTCAAGGCGGGACGCCAGTGGACACCTACCGCACCCACTCTCGTCGCCGACAATGCCGACATGGAAATGGGAGCGGCGCTGGCCGGGATCGCGTTCGCGCAACTGGCGGACTACATGGCCGCCCCCTACATTGCCAGCGGGAAGCTCGTGCGAGTGCTGGAGAACGAAGAACCTCCGGCATGGGGGTTGTACGTCTATCGGCCTCAGCGTGGCCCCATTCCGGGAAGGGTTCGAGCGGTATTTGATGAAATGCTGGTCGCCGTTGGATCGTTGCCAGCTTTGCGCTGACACGTCGCAAGACGCTGTAGGGCACACATCTTGGAAAGCGGGGCACTGAGCCTCGGCGGCTCACCCCTCCGGTTGAATGATGAACCGACCGTCTGCCCGCTTGCCCCAGATGCAGATCGGTCGGCCATGCAACCCAATGCCGGCGAACGATTAGATGTAAATGAATTGCCGGTACAACCCATCCAACTGACGACGAATGTCTTCGACGCGCTGCTCGTCACCGGTATCGGTAAATTCGAGTAGCTGCTGTTCCTTGGCAGTGATCTGATCGCAAAGGTCGGACAAGTTCTCGCAGAAAGCCTCGGAATGAACGGTGGGCTCCTCCGTATTCGTCTCTTCCCCTGCTAGTTTTCGCACAGACGAGGCTGGAGAAATCCCATTTTCCTCGTTAAAGGCAATTTGAAGCTGCCTGCGCCTATTGGTCTCATCGATCGCCTGCTTCATCGCCGGCGTCACCGCGTCGGCGTACAAGATCGCCTTGCCGTTTTCATTCCGAGCGACTCGACCGATCATCTGAATGAGCGCATGGGCCGAACGCAAGAACCCTGCACGGTCTGCATCGAGAATGGCAATCAATGATGCCTCTGGAATATCCAGCCCTTCGCGCAAAAGACTAATCCCAATCAAAACATCGAACTCTCCTGCGCGCAGGCCATTGATGATCTCAACACGATCCTCCGCTTTTATGTCCGAATGCATGTAGCGCGCTCGAATCCCGTTGTCCGTCAAGAAATCCGTTAGCTCTTCTGCACTGACCTTCGTCAGCGTAGTCACAAGCACTCGATTCTTTCTCTTCACGCACTTCGATATTTCGGCAAGCAGGTCATCTATGTATCCATCCGCTTTCCGCACTTCAACCTTGGGGTCAAGCAGTCCCGTTGGCCTGATAACCTGTTCGACAACCCTGCCTTTCGACACCCTCAGCTCGTAGTCGCCCGGAGTAGCGGAAACAAAGATGGTCTGAGGCTTGACCTTCTCGAACTCGTCAAAGTTCAATGGCCGGTTGTTCTTCGATGAAGGCAAACGGAACCCGTAATCGATCAGCGTGTCCTTGCGCGCCTGATCCCCCCGGTACATTGCGGATATCTGTGGCACCATGACATGAGATTCATCGACGAACAGCAGCCCGTCTTTCGGCAAATAATCCAGCAACGTGATCGGAGGAGAAGCTGCGTCTCGGTCGCTGAAGTAGCAGGAATAATTCTCCATCCCCGAGCAATAGCCGACCTCGCGCATCATTTCCACGTCATGCGTGATCCGCTCGTACAGCCTGATTGCCTCGACCAAGCGATTATTCCTGTTCAGCTCGGCAACCCGCTCTTCCATATCAGCGAGTATCTTTTTGGATGCAGAATCTATTTTGTTCGTGGGCGGCGCGAAAAGCGTTTTTGGCGAAACCAAATAATGGTCTATCTCTCCCAACGTCTTGCCGGTAACAGGGTCCATCCATTGGACAGACGCAACAGTGTCATCCAACAGTTCCACCCGAACCGCCCTGTACTCGGAATCAGCGGGGAAAATGTCAATCACATCACCTTGGACGCGGAACGTTGCACGCTTGAGAGTGCGCTCCGTGCGATCATATTGCAGCAAAGCCAAGCGACGAATTAGCTCTCTCTGGTTTAGTTTGACCCCAGGGGACAGAGCGATCTGTAGCGCTCGGTATGCATCTGGATCACCCAGGCCGTAGATTGAAGACACCGAAGCGACGACGATCACGTCACGACGCTCAATCAAGGATTTGGTCGTGGACAGGCGCAGGCGCTCAAGGTGGTCATTGATGGCCGAGTCCTTTGGAATGAAACGATCGGTGCCCGGCATATAGATTTCGGGCTGAAAATAATCGTAGTAGGAAACGAAGTACTCGACCGCGTTCTCAGGAAAGAAGTGCTTCATTTCACCATAAAGCTGCGCGGTCAACGTCTTGTTAGGAGCCAAGATCAACGTAGGCCGCTTCAGACGATGAATCACATTGGCCATGGTGAAGGTCTTACCTGAGCCGGTGATACCTTTCAGCGTCTGGTGCGTCGCACCTTCTTCTATGTCCGACAGCAGGCGCGCTATCGCCTCTGGCTGGTCCCCCGCCGGCGTATAGTTGGAGTGCAGAATAAACATACCGGTTGACATTAGATATCTCCTAATTGAGCTACTTCAATTTGTCCTGATGTATCGGCTATTCCAGAAGACCTATAGCAGTACCAAACTGGGGTGTAAATGACGGCGATCCTGCCGCGCCCCACCTGGGCGTAGGCGTCGCCAACATGATAGCCCAGCACATGGGCGGGCTTCCCAGTGCATATCCGCCGATCGCCACGACGTCAGCCAGCGGCCCGTCTGCCAATGCACCTGGAGCCACTCGCCTCGTTGAGCGCTGACATCGAGCCGTGGCGGGCGAGGTTGCTCTGTACGCCCAATGTGTGGCGCCGGCTCCCGCCGATACGCGCCTTTGTCTCTCTCAGCCCTCCAGACGAGGCGTTGGAAACGTGGAGCTACGTCAATGTCATCAACTTAAGGAATTTTTCCTATAAATATCATATAATTAGCGCTAAATTCAGCGCATAGGAGAAACCCTTTTGGCCCCTCATTCCACACCGTTTGACACCGCCCAGCAAACCCTGGCTTGAAAATTGTACAAAAAATAACCAGTCAGCTCGATTGTCCCGACTTCATCGATACCCACCGCCAGCGCCCTCACGACTTTACCCGCCGACGCCAACTGACCTTCAAGAACCTCGTCCTGTTTTTGCTCAATCAGCCACGCACCGCCCTGCAAACCGAGCTCGATCAGTTCTATCGCGTGCTCAACCAGGCCTCGGCCGAGACCCAGGTGGTCACCGCGCAGGCCTTCAGCAAGGCGCGCGGCAAGCTCAAGCCCGAGGTCTTCGAGAGCCTCAACCAAACCCTTCAGCAACAGCTCGACAGCCTCGGGCTGCGCCAGACGTGGCGCGGGTTACGGGTACTCGCCGTGGACGGCTCGACCGTCCATTTACCGCTGGAGTCGGTCATGACGCGCTTTTTCGGCTGCCATAGCGAGTTTCCCGTTGCCCGTCTGTCCATGCTCTACGACGTCGCCGACGGCCAGACGCTACACAGCCTGATCGTGCCATCCGCAGTCGGCGAGCGCGATTGCGCCCATCTGCACCTCGAGCATCTGCCCGCTGACAGCCTGACGTTGTTTGATCGCGGCTACCCCGGACACTGGCTGTTTGCGCTGTTCGAGCAGCACCGGCGACATTTCCTGATGCGCCTGCCGTGTGGCTACAACGCGCAGGTCAAACAGTTTCTCCGCTCGGGGCAGACAGAAGACACGCAGTTCTTCTCTGCCAGTCATCCCGAGGCGCGCCTGTTCTGTACCGAGGCCGGCGTCGATCCCGCGGGCCGGGTCGAATTGCGCCTGATCCGGGTCGAGCTAGCCAGCGGTGAAAGCGAAGTGCTGCTGACCTCCCTGCTGGATCGACAGGCCTTCCCGGCCGAGGTGTTCGCGGATCTTTACCACCGCCGCTGGGGCATCGAAACGGACTACCGCCGCCTCAAGCAGACCCTCTGCCTCGACAACTTTAGCGGCCGTAGCGTGACGGCCGTGAAGCAGGACTTTCATGCCGGGCAACTGCTGAAAAACCTAGCGCTGCTGATGCAACATCTGCTGCAACCGGTCATCGAGCAGCGCCACAAAGGCCGCAAGCTGCGCTGGAAGGTCAACTTCACCCAAGGGGTGTCACGCCTCAAGAACACCCTGGTCGACCTGCTGGTACGCCCCGGTGTGCAGGGGCTGGCCAACGTGATGGAGTTGATGGCCAACAGCCTCAGCGCTGTGCGCCCGGGCCGCAGCTTCCCGCGCCAGCGTATGCGCCTGGCCAGTCGCGGCTGCGAGGGCTACAAACCGACGCGCTAAGAACAAGCAGCACCCGAACTGCACCGCAAAAAAGCTGGCCAGACAGCGGCCGGCACGCGCTCGCCCGGAAAACGAGAAATCCCGCCCGCCGAGGCGAACCGGCATCCATTAAGCTGGCGTCTGGGTCGCACATGCGCTGAACTGGGGAGCAAAACCAGTGAAGGCACTGCTGCAACCGCGCGTCCAAGCCCCGGGATTTCTTGCCCCGGCCAGGGCTGGGGGCTTAAGTTGATGACATTGGGAGCTACGTCGCCCCTCTAAAGATGCACGATCTCAACATTCGGCCATTTGCCTGCAAGGTACTCGGCCACTAGCCTCCGATGGCAGTGATGGGGCTTGTCTTCGCTGCAAAGCAGGCAACTGTTATCAATCTTTTCTTTATCGATTGACTCAATCTTTCGGGACGACATTAAATCCAGAAATTTACTGGCGTAGATATCCCAATCTCCCCCTTTTATTTTATATTCCTCGAACATGTCTTTGGTTGGAGCAAGTGCTGGTAGATGTTCATATTCCATCCCACACAACGCCTCGGAAAAATATCGAAGATCCTCGCGTTTAGCGAATCCGGCCAATTGCGAAACATTATTCAGGCGAACATCGACAAGGCGCTTGGCACCAGAAGCACTTAACTTGGTGAAGAAGGACCGCGCGGAGGTCTTAGTGAATCCAATCGTGAATATCTTCATCTGCCTTATTCCCCTCGTTCCTTCATCCATAAATGGCTGTTATTGAGCTACCGCCAGGCATGCCCGTCAATCGCAGCTAAGGAAACGCTGGGGGCATGGTGTACTAGCTGCGCCACAACGGCCATGGCAGGCTCCATTCTCTCGCCGCTTCAACGGCCACGACCCGAACAGCTCAAGAGCTTAGCACCGCCTTTTGCGGTTGCGTGCCTCACCACTCACGCTTACTCCCTTCCAGAACGCGCCAACTGCTAAGCTACATGAGGACGACTCGCCCACAGCGCAAAGCACCTGTGTTCGCGCTATTGGCTGTCCCGTGCGTTGTGGTGCTGACCGTCGATGACGAGTCGAACCTACTGTATGGACACTGCGCGCGGCAGCCTTTCATGCGTGCCAGCTACGTGCCCAAGGTTGGACGCGGATCGAAGCGTGCGCAGGGTTTTTCGTGAAAGTATAAAATCCAATCAACTTTATCAGAAGAAAATATATGATCGTAAGAAACTTTGAATACTTGCTTGCTTTGCACCGTGAAGGCCATTTTGGCAACGCGGCCAAAAGCTGCAATGTTTCTCAGCCGACACTCTCCGCGGGCATTAAGCAATTGGAGGAAGACATGGGTGTCGAGATCGTGCGTCATGGCCGACGCTATGACGGCCTCACTTCTGAAGGGATGCGCGTACTGTCTTGGGCTCAGCAGATGTATGACGACTGCAAAGGGCTGGAGCGAGAACTCTCCGCACTACGGCGAGGTATAGAGGGGCAATTCCGGCTAGGGATACTCCCAGGAACTGCCGGTGTAGCGCCCACATTAAGCATCGCCCTTGCTGAAAAAACACCCTTACTTCAACAATCAGTTCTGGTTTCCGGCGCTTCTTCCCTGCTACAGGCGATTCGAGAAAACAATTTGGATATCGCACTCATGCATTTGGAGGATATCCCAGGGGAAGACTTCGATACTCACCTTCTGTACCGTGAACGCATTTTCCTTTTTCACGCCGCGAGAACACAGCAACCCCGAAGCACAACGTGGGACCATGTTCTCAATAGACAACTCTGCGTGCTGAACTCGGCAGTACCTGAACCCATTCAAGATAGGCTGATGCAATGTACCGCGCAGACTATTCGCACTGATTCAATTGACGTGCTATCGGCACACGTGGCGACAGGAAAATATTCGGCAGTTCTTCCGCAATCTCTCGCCGGCCAACTCGCGCACATTCCAAATCTCCACGCAATCGCAATCAATGGACCAATGTCGCACTCAAATGTCGGATTCGTTGCTGGGAAAAATGCGTTCGAGGCACCGTCATCGCGTGCATTGCTCGAAATGGTGCACACCCCCGAACTCGCCGCCACTCTTCAATCCGTTATATCGATCCATCGTCGGTTCCAGCCCAAAGCAGACTCATCTCAAAGCCCCCTGAAATAGCGAGTCTTGAAGAGCAACTCTGTATTGCTTCAACCAGGCGAAGATTGCAGGCATGCCGTGTGCGCCGCTAACAGGCGCCACGTGCTGAGCAACCCATCGAAGGCCACTAGGTCCAGGGGCAACTCGGGGGGCAGGAGTACCTGCTGCATGCGGCCTCCTCATGTCTCGCTGGGTCGAGCTGACTGTTCCTAGATCAAGCTAGGAGGCGCGATGTAGCGATGATCGTTGCCCTCTCCCGGCTAGGAGACGAGCACGGCTCGACGATCCCGCGTAGATAGATCGTGCCTATCTGCACATAGATTATTCCAGTTTGACCACTTCTGAGCTTGATCCGATGCTGTCAAGACCGCAGAAGGAGACGCGACCAACGGCTAGGCAATACCACGATCGTTCTTCTTGACAGCGGTAAATTTCGTTTCCCACTTCGATTTAGAAGATGGAAACATTAACGCACAGAGGTGACGAAATGACTCCGACCGGTAACCGAATCGTGACTTTCGAGAAGCCCTTGGAAATGAAGGTCAACACCTTCAAATTTCCAGAGCTGATAACCCCTCAAGGGAAAAGCGCACCCCATGGCGCTATCCTCAAAATAGTTACCACAAATATCTGTGGCAGCGACCTTCACATTTATCGCGGTTCGTTTGCTGTTCCCAAGGGAATGACCATGGGCCATGAAATGACCGGCGAAGTGATCGAAGTGGGATCAGACGTCGAAGTCGTGAAGAAGGGCGACATCGTTTCCGTTCCCTTCAATGTGGGGTGTGGGCGTTGCTACAACTGCAAGCATATGCGCTCCGATGTATGCGAGAACACCAACCCCGAAATCGACTGCGGAGCCTACGGGTTCAACCTCGGTGGCTGGACGGGGGGGCAAGGTGATTATCTCTTCGTACCGTATGCGGATTTCAATCTCCTTCGCTTCCCTGACAAGGATGCCGCCATGGAAAAAATCCGCGACCTGACCCTTCTCTCTGACGTATTACCCACAGCTTTCCATGGGTTCGCTGGCCCAGACTGGCCAGCCGCGCCGGCCTACGTCGTCGGCGAAAACATCCTGATCTTCGGTGCCGGGCCGGTCGGCAGAGCGGGTGCCGCCTGCGCCAGACTTCTGGGTGCAGGCGCCATCATCGTTGCCGATTACATTCAAGAGCGGCTGGACCTTCTCAAGCCACACGGCGTGGAAACCATCAACCTTTCCGACGGCGTGCCGATCGAGGAGCATCTCGAACGCATTACCGGGCACAGGGAGGTGGATCGCGTCATCGACTATGTTGGTGTGGACTGCCGCGGGTTTGGCGCGGAGGCTGACAAGATCGTGGAGAGCGCTGTTACCAACGCAATGCTCAAATATGTCCGCTTCGGCGGAATGACCAGTACGGTCGGTGTGTACTGCGCAAACCCGATCTCGAAAGACCCGAAAGCCAAGAAAGGCCATATGGATCTGGAATGGTCCAACGCCTGGATCAAGTCGCCGCGAATGTCGGCTGGTCAATCTCCGACGGCCAACTACAACCACGCGTTAATGCGGGCGATACTGAACGATCGCATGCCTTACCTTTCGCCGATGATGAACACTAAGTTCATCAAGCTCGAAGACGCGCCCGCCGCGTACAAAGAGTTCGACGCGGGTTCTGCATACAAGTACGTCATCGACCCGCATGGTTCAGTGCGGCATTAAGCATCCGGCGCGGGCTAAGCATCAGGATGTCTCACACTTTCTGGTGAGAGGCATTCTGGTCCCGCCAGTCTCCGGGCAGCAACTGGAGCCGGCGAATATTTTCGCCGGCATTTGCCGTCTGCCCCAGGGTACTTGCCTTGGCTCGGACCAGGAGCAGAGCCTCAGCAATCCGCAGGTGATGATCAACCGCAAGCGTGTTCAAGCGCTTGGTTCGCAATCGGCCAAGGGTCAGACGGGGACGATGCACGGCATCCATTGACGTGCGTGGCTGGAGATAGCCTTCGTCTGATCCTTATCACCCCACGGACTTGACAGGCTCGCCTGGTGTTGTGCCTGCCTCGGGCCATCGCACGGTCAACCCAGCCCTGGCTCATTCAGCCAGAAGTTTCCAATGATGTGGCCGAACTCGCCGCCGCCAGAATGGCAGTCACTTCTATAGGGAGATAGCACAGTGTTGGATAAGTCGGAACGGGAGGGTGGCCTATGGAGCTGCGCCATCTTCGCTGCTTCGTAGTTCTTGCTGAGGAGCTACATTTCACGCGGGCGGCTGAGCGCCTGCATATCGAACAACCACCGCTATCACGAGCCATCAAGGAACTTGAGGACGAGTTGGGCGTAGTGCTCTTCGACCGAAACCGACGAGGAACAGTTCTAACGGCGGCGGGCGCGGTCTTCTTGCAAGATGTTCGCCGTCTATTCACAGTGCTGGAACAGGCTCGTGAAAATGCCAAGGCTGTGGCATCGGGCTTGCGCGGTAGCCTGCGCATCGCTGTATCAGATGGGGCTATCGATCCACGGCTGTCGGCATTTCTGGCTCGTTGCCGCGCCGAGGAGCCGGAGATCGAAATACGCTTGTCAGAAGTGCCTCTGGCAGAGCAAGTGCGTGGCTTGCGTTCGGGCGACTTCATGATCGGGTTCGCGCACACGGGCGATGTCGGCGACGGTATCGCTGCCGAACCAATCTGGCACGACCCGCTGGTGATTGCGGTGCCAGCTCGTCACTCATTGCTCACCTACAAGGAGGTGCCACTTCAAGAACTTCAAGGCCATCCACTTGTCCTGTGCGACCCGCAGGTATGCGAGGGCTATTGCCGCGAACTCAAGCGGCTGCTCAACACGTTGGAGCACAAGCTGAATGTTGTCGAGGAAGTGTCCTCGCTGGACATGATGCTCACGTTGGTCGGCGCCGGCTACGGCATCGGCTTCATGACGGCGACCAAGATTCCCATCTCCCAACGGCCGGATGTGGTGATCCGCCCCTTGGCGATGGATTCTGCCGTGATCACCACCTACCTGCTTCGGCCCGACGGCGGCAATTTATCGGCTTCGGTGGAGCGATTTATCGTTCGCCTTCGCGACTCTTCGGACGGTTGACGGAGCCTGGCAGGCTAGACACTCAGGGATCAGTGTCGGCACGCAGATTGCGTTCGGTCGCCGTCATCAGGTCAGCCGCGCTTATTCCAAGTGCCGTAGAAATTTTCAGTATGAGCGGAAGCGTGGGCACGTGCTCACCACGCTCGATCTTACCCATGTGAGAACGCGAAATGCTTGCCCGAGATGCGAACTCGTCTTGCGCGACTCCTTGAGCGACGCGCGCAGCGCGCACGGCCTGTCCGAAGGCTAACGCCGACTCGGATTCATACGTCGATGTGCCAGAAGGACGGCCTGGCTGAATTGTTGATTTCTGCATTAGCAGAAGCGTCAAACAATCTGCCACAATTAACCACGTTAAAGATAACGACGTTAAACTTCACTCTTTCCTGCAACGCTGGTTTGCCTTTCTGGACAGATCGCTTATTGGGGGCCCTCATGCATGACGCCACCAGCCAGTTTTCCCATTTCAGGCTTGCTATCGCGCCCGGAGTGCCATCCTCTTGCCTCACAACGCTTCTTGCCCTACAGCGCGCGGAGGAACCAGAAGTCACCATCACGTTCTTTGAGACCTCAGCCGATGATCTGTTGACGGGCCTTGAGGAAGGCCGCTACGACGCTGGAATGACGCTTCGGAACGCTGGTGCTCCGGCCGTGAAAAGCCAACCGCTCTGGGTGGAGAACGTGGCTGTTGCAGTGCCGCTGGGGTCCCCCTTAGTTGCCCAGGCGAAGATCACGCTTGCCGAGCTTCTGGACTATCCGGTGTTTCGCTGGCCGGCGGAGGCTTGCCTACTGCTGGATCAGCGACTGTCCTTTCTTCCGTTGAGCCAGCAGAGCATTCAGCACGTGACTTCGTTCGAGATGATGGCGCTTTGGGTGACCGCTGGCTACGGAGTGGGGCTCTCCGCGCAATCGCGCATTGAGCGTGCCCATGCGTGGGGGATCACTATGCGACCGCTTTCAGACGGCCCCTACGAGATCGTGACATATCTGCAGCGGCCCCACGGACGAGCCAATGTTGTTTCTGAGCGGTTCGAGCACAGGGCAATGTTGGTTGCCAGGGACAGGGCGGCTTGCTCGAATACCCCATAGCCCGCTCTCGCCGAGGCTGCGTGCGGGTAATTGCAGCGGCACGCGCCTGTTAGCGCGCCAGTGATAGCGCTTCCATCTCTGGCAATATGATGAATTAACATGGTCTTTGGAGGCACGAATGGTTGGAAGTGGTTGGGATCGAGTACCAATTGACTCGCAAAGCATCGATGCGCCGCTGTCGCGCGCGGCGGTGTTTCTCACGTTGACAGTCGCCGAGGGCCACGAGGCCCTTCAGGCGGTCGCCGGCGTCTTGGACGGGCTGGACGACCTGATCAAAACGGTGGGCTTCCGCGATCTCAACGGCCGGCTGTCGTGCATCACTGCACTGGGATCGGCGCTATGGGACCGTTTCCAGACCGGGAAGCGCCCGAAGGAACTACGGCCCTTCGTGCCCATCGAGGGTGCCAAGCACACCGCGCCTGCCACGCCCGGCGACCTGTTCTTTCACATCCGTGCCGAACGCGAGGACCTCTGTTTTGAATTCGAGCGCCTGCTGCTGGACCAACTGGGCAGCAGCGTGACGGTGGCCGACGAGGTGGTCGGTTTTCGCTACTTCGACTCCCGCGACCTGCTTGGCTTTGTCGATGGCACGGCCAACCCGACCGGGCACGACATCGGCGCCTCGACGCTGGTCGGCAGTGAAGATCAGGCGTTCGCCGGCGGCAGCTACTTGGTGGTGCAGAAGTATCTGCACCAAATGCAGCCGTGGGCTCGGCTCGCCAAGGACGAGCAAGAGCGGATCATCGGCCGGGAGATCGTCAGCAATGTCGAATTGCCCGACGCGACGAGCGGCCAGAAATCGCACAAGACCCTCGCCACGATCGTGGACGACGACGGCACCGAGCACGACATCCTGCGCGACAACATGCCCTTCGGCCGCCCCGGCCAGGGCGAATATGGCACCTACTTCATCGGCTACTCCAGGCATCTGTGGGTGACGCAGAAGATGCTGGAGCGCATGTTCCTCGGCGATCCGCCAGGCATGCACGACCGCCTGCTCGATTTCTCGACGGCGCACACCGGCGCCGTGTTCTTCGCTCCCGCACCGCGCACGCTGAGCGAACTCGTGGAGGCGGTGCAAGCGTAATGCAGGGGCCGCAAGGCCCCTGCAAGGTTTGAGAGCCCTATGCTCCGTCTAGAACTACTGCGCTATCCACCAGCCGACGAACGCTTTGCCGCACATCCTCGGGGATGGGGTACGGGGCAATGGCCTCGGGCATATCCGCATAGTGCTGGTAGTCGCCCATGATGACCTGGATGATCGCCGGCACGTTGGTCGGCGTGACCGCATCAATGGCCGCGCGGTCCCCCAGGTCAGGGTGCGGCTGGGTCAGCATGCGGTACAGATCCCACGAATCCGCGTGCGGGCACTGGTTCATGAGCACCTGGGCCAGCTTGTGCTTGAGCGGCACCAGTTGCCAATCGGGAACACGCTGCCCCCGATTGCCCAAACTGATGGACAGCAACTTGCCCGCTTTCAGTTCGCGGTTGATCTGGTCCTTGGACTTTCCGGCCAGCTTGCCGAACAGCGGGACCGGCAAGCTGCTTGGAGACTCGTAGATGGTCAGCATTTCCTCGCGCTCGCGCTGGATCGCGGACACTTCCGGCTCTGGGGCATGCGTCGGAGGCGGCGGTACCTGAGACAGCCGCTGGAACGTGATGCCGCCGTTGCTCGGGGTTACGACAATAGGCGTGGCCACGACGGGCGGGACGCCGGGAGGAGTGGGCTCGGCCATCGCGAGGGTCGCATCCACCGCTTCCTCCACTTCTGCCATCGCCGGCACCCCGTCGATACGGATGGTCAGATGCGCGCTCGCGGCTTCCACTTCGCCCTGTTCGAGCAGGTCGAGCCGATCGGCCCAGTCCTGCATCATCCGACGGCGCGGCTCAACGTACTTGGCGTGGTTGTAGGACGAACTCACCTTGTTGGGGTCGGAATGGGAAAGCTGCGCGTCCACCCAAATCTTCGGGTAGCCAATCTCGTTGAGCGCCGTCGAGATAGTGCCGCGGATGCCGTGGCCGGTCAGGCGCCCCTCATAGCCCATGAGCTGCACGGCCTTGTTGAGGGTGTTCTCGCTGATGCGCTTCTTGAGTTCGCTGCGGTGTGACAGCAAGTACTTCTGCGCCGGCCGCATCACCCCCAGGAGATAGCGCACGATCTCGATGGCCTGCAGGGATAGCGGCACGATATAGGGGGGCACATCCTGCGGCCGCTTCCCTGCCTTGCGCATTTCATCCTGGAGCTGCTTGACGATCTGCGGTGGGATGATCCACAAGCCCCTGTCGAGGTCGAACTGTTCGGGTTCGGCCAATCGCAGTTCGCCGGTGCGCACCCCGGTCAGGAACAGCAGCCGGACGCCAAGCTGGGTCTGCCAGCCACGGGGGTTGTAGAGCCGGAGCTTCTGGAGGAACTCGGGCATCTCGGGCAGGTGCAGGTAGGGATTGTGGGCTACGGGGGGCTTGGGCTCTGCCACCACGTCCAGGTCGGCGGCCGGGTTGACTTCCAACCCCTCGGCAATGACCAGGGCATAGCGGAACAACTGGTTGAACCAGGTGCGGACCTTCTCGGCGGTGGTGAACGCCTTGCGTTTCTCGATCGCCGCCAAGACGCCCAGGAGTTGGGGGCGGCGAATGTCGTAGATCGACATTCTTCCCAGGGTGGGCAACACGTCCTTGTTGAAGATGCGCAGGATCTGCGACAGCGTGCTTTGACGGCCTTCCTTGAGTTCCTTGCGGCGATGCTCGACCCAGGCATCGAAGACGGTCTTGAAGGTGTATTCGCCCGCCAGCTTGGCCGCGTGCCGTTTCTGGTCGCGCTCGACCTGAGGATCGATCCCCCTGGCGAGCAGGGCCTGGGCCTTGTCTCGCTCGATCCGGGCCTCGCGCAGGCTGAGAGCAGGATAGCCGCCCAGGCACAGGCGCTTTTGCTTGCCCAGCCAGTAGTAGCGGAATTGCCATGACTTGCCGCCTGCGGCTGAGACCATCAGGCCCAGGCAGTCGTTGTCGGAGAGGGTGTAGCGTTTTCCGGTGGTCTTCGCCTGCCGGACGGTCAGATCAGAGAGCGCCATTTCGAGACTCCTAAGTAATGACTTAGGCCCTATGCTCGTCATGGTCCCCGCTCAGCCCCAGCAACTATCCGGTAGCCGACCCACCCGTATTCTTGTGCCTTATTTGGTCACTCAAAAACGGTAGCTGTGGGTGGATTTCCGTGGCACTCGCTGGAATGAAAAAAGGAGCCGAAGCTCCTTTTTTCAATGACCTACAGACCCCAGTAGAAGTCTGTGGATCAAAATTTGGAGCGGGAAACGAGACTCGAACTCGCGACCCCGACCTTGGCAAGGTCGTGCTCTACCAACTGAGCTATTCCCGCGTCGTGATGGGGCCATTCTAGCGATCTGGCCAATCACGTCAACCCTTTGATTCAAAAAAACTTTATTTCTGTTCCGCGCCCTCGCGCAGGTGCGGCCAGGCGGCGTGCAGGTAGTGCACCATCGACCACAGCGTCAGCCCTGCCGAGACCACCAGCAGCAGGTAGCCTGCCACCACCCAGACGCTCAGCACCGGCGGGTTGGCCAGCAGGATCACCAGCGCCAGCATCTGCGCGGCGGTCTTCCATTTGCCCAGGTTGGACACGGCCACATGCGCCCGCGCGCCCAGCTCGGCCATCCACTCGCGCAGGGCCGACACCACGATCTCGCGGCCGATGATCACCGCCGCTGGCAAGGTCAGCCAGAGGTTGGCATGGGTCTGCACCAGCAGTACCAGCGCCACGGCCACCATCAGCTTGTCGGCGACCGGGTCGAGGAAGGCACCGAAGGGCGTGCTCTGCTTCAACCGGCGGGCCAGGTAGCCATCGAGCCAGTCGGTGGCGGCGGCGACGGCGAAGACGCTGCTGGCGGCGGCGTAGCTCCAGTGGTACGGCATGTAGAACAGCAGGATGAAGATCGGGATGAGCAGTACGCGCAGAACGGTGAGCAGGTTTGGAATATTCATCGATACGACTGGCCACGAGGTGAGTACGGCATTCTACTCGCTATGCAAGTTGGCATAAATCGACTCCGCGAGCTTTTTGCTGATGCCAGGCGCCTTGGCGATTTCATCGACGCTGGCGCGATTGAGCTCTTGTAGACCGCCGAAGTGCTTGAGCAGTTCGCGGCGGCGCTTCGGACCGACGCCGGCGACGTCTTCCAGGCTCGAGGTGCGTCGGGCCTTGCCGCGGCGCGCGCGGTGGCCCGTGATGGCGAAGCGGTGCGCTTCGTCGCGGATCTGCTGGATCAGGTGCAGTGCCGGGGAGTCGCCCTTGAGGGTGAACTCATGGGCCACGTCGTTGAGGTACAGGGTCTCGAAACCGGCCTTGCGGGTCACGCCCTTGGCCACGCCGAGCAGGGTCAGGTCGGTCAGGCCGAGTTCCTGCATCATGTCGCGGGCCATGTTCAGCTGGCCCTTGCCGCCGTCGACCAGCAGCACGTCCGGCAGCTTGCCCTCCCCGTCCTTGATGCGCCGGAAACGCCGCGTCAAGGCCTGGTGCATGGCCGCGTAGTCGTCGCCGGCGGTCACGCCTTCGATGTTGAAACGGCGGTAGTCGGACTTGATCGGGCCTTCGGGGCCGAACACCACGCAGGAGGCCACGGTAGCCTCGCCGCTGGAGTGACTGATGTCATAGCACTCCAGACGCTGGGGCACGTCGTCCAATTGCAGCACCTGAGCCAGGGACTCGAAGCGCGAAGCCATGTGTTGCCGGTTGGCCAGCCGTGCGCCAAGCGCCTGTTCGGCGTTGGTCACGGCCAGTTGCTGCCAGCGGGCACGGGTGCCGCGCACGCGATGGGTGATGGTCAGGTCGCGGCCGCGCAAGGTCTGCACGGCCTCGCTGATCACGGCGAAGTCGTCGTGCACCACGTTGACGATCAGCTCGGCCGGCAGCTCGCGCTCGGCGTTGCCCAGGTAGTACTGGGACAGGAAGGCCGCCATCACGTCGGCGGTGTCTTCCTCGATGCCGACCTGCGGAAAGAAGTTCTTGCTCCCCAGCACACGACCGCCGCGCACGCTGATCAGGTGCACGCAGGCCCCGCCCGGGTTGACGAAGGCCGCGACCACGTCCACGTCGCCGGAGCCGCCTTCCATGTGCTGCTGGTCCTGGACACGGCGCAGCAGGCCGATCTGGTCGCGCAAGGCGGCGGCCTTCTCGAAGTCCAGGGCCATCGCGGCGCGTTCCATTTCGCCGTTGAGCTCGTTGTGCAGCTGCTGACTGCGACCCTCGAGGAACATCACCGAGTGACGCACGTCCTCGGTATACTCGTCATCGCTGACCAGTCCCACGCAGGGGGCCTTGCAGCGCTTGATCTGGTGTTGCAGGCAGGGTCGGGTGCGGTTGGCGTAGTAGCTGTCCTCGCACTGACGCACGAAGAAGGTCTTCTGCAACAGGCTCAGGCTTTCGCGGATCGCACCGGCGCTGGGGTACGGCCCGAAGTAGCGTCCCTTGGCCTTCTTGGGGCCACGGTGGATGCCCAGCCGCGGAAACTGCCCGTCGGACAGGAACACGTAGGGGTACGACTTGTCGTCGCGCAGCAGGATGTTGTACGGCGGCCGCCACTCCTTGATCAGCGTCTGCTCGAGCAGCAGCGCCGAGGTTTCGTTGGCGGTGATGGTGGTGTCGATCTGGGCGATGCGGCCCACCAGCGCGGCGGTCTTGGGCGCCAGGCCGGTCTTGCGGAAGTAGCTGGCCAGGCGCTTCTTGAGGTTCTTGGCCTTGCCCACGTAGAGCAGCCGCGCCTCGGCATCGAACATCTGGTACACGCCTGGGTGACCGCTACAGGTCGCCAGGAACGCGCTGGCATCGAAAGTCTGCGACATGGGTACCTGAACAATTCGCCGTTAGAGGCTGGCGTCTACCATACCGTGGCGGACGGCCAGCAATGTGAGTTCGACATCGCTGCTGACCGAGAGTTTTTCATAAATGCGATAGCGGTACGTGTTGACCGTCTTGGGCGACAGGCACAGCTTGTCGGAGATGATCTGCACCTTCTGGCAGCCGACGATCATCAGAGCGATCTGGATTTCGCGTTCCGACAGCGCGTCGAAGGGCGAGGTCTGCGACTGATAGGGCTTGAGCGCCAACTGCTGGGCGATCTGCGGGCTGATGTAGCGCTGCCCGGCGAAGGCCAGGCGGATGGCCTGGACCATCTCCTCGAGCCCGGCGCCCTTGGTGAGGTAGCCCGCAGCACCGGCCTGGAGCAGGCGGGTGGGGAACGGGTCTTCCTCGCAGGCGGTCACCGCCACGACCTTGATATCCGGGTAACTGCGCAGCAGTTTGCGCGTCGCCTCGAGCCCGCCGATCCCTGGCATTTTCACGTCCATGAGCACGACGTCTGGTTTGGATTCGCGTACGGCCTTGAGCGCCGCTTCGCCGGAATCCGCTTCGCCGATCACCTTCAAGCCGTCGATGTCGGCCAACATGCGGGTGATACCGGAACGCACCAGATCGTGATCGTCGACCACAAGGACCCTAATCAAGCAGACACCTCGGCATGGAGCGATTGGATCCGGGTACCTTAACAAAATTTTGCATGGCCCACCTAGCGTATCCCATCGTCCAATTGCAGTTTCGCCACCGACGTGCGAAGGCGAACGGTGCCGGGAACGAGGACACGTTGCAGGCGCAGGAAGCACGCGTCCTCGCCCACCTCGACGAAACCATGGCGCAGGTAGAGATGGCGGGCAGGATTGCCGCGAAAGACCATCAACCGCACGGCCGGCAGGCGCCGCTCGGCAGCCCAGGCGGCGAGACGCTCCAGGACACGCCCGCCTACGCCCTGGCCCCGGTGCTCGGGCAGCAGGTGCAGCTCGCGGATGAACAATGCATGGTGGTCCTGACTGAGGCTGCAATACCCCGCCCGCCGGTCGTCGTGCAGGATCCGCCACTGCTCGCGCCAGCCCCAGGCCTGGTCGAAGGCGTCGTCGGTCCAGTCCAGGTCGAAGCGCTGGTAGTACGGCTGCATGGCCTGTTGGGTGAGTGTGCGGGCGAACGGCAGGTCGTCCTCGGTGGCGGGAAGCAGGTCGACGGCAGGGCGTGCGTCCATGGCGGCAATCTCGGTAGGCGCTAAGGTCGGCTTGACGGGACTTTATGGACCTTTCGAACTCACAAGATCAACCCCTGCGCGTTGGAGCCGCCGCGCAGGGTCGCTACTCAGGCGGTATTCACGCCCTGCCCTGCTCCGCCCGCTGCGACGCTGGCGCTGCGGTCACCGGTCGGCGGCGGACGGCATAGATACCCAGGATCGCCGTGGCCACGCCAACCGTCATCAGGGTCTCGTAGCGGTAGGCATCGCTGAACAGCATGTAGCCCAGGACCAAGGCGATCAGACCGATCACCAGCCAGGTCAGCCAGGGGAACAACCACATCTTCAGCGCCAGGACCGTCCCATCGCGCTCGGCCCGGGCACGCATGCGCAGTTGCGAAACGGCGATCACCAGGTACACCAGCAAGGCGATGGCGCCGGTGGTCGACAGCAGGAAACCGAAGACCTTGCCCGGAAAGGCATAGTTGACCAGGCACCCCGCGAACCCGGCCAGGGTCGACAGGAGCACGGCCACCGTGGGCACGCCGCTCCCCGAGATGCGTCGGACGCTGACGGGCGCTTCGCCCCGGGCACTCAGCGAGTAGAGCATGCGCGACGCGGTGTAAAGCCCCGAGTTCATGCAACTGGTCACCGCCACCAGCACCACCAGGTCGACCATCAGCTTGGCACCCGGCACGTTCAGCACCTCCAATGCACGTTGGAACGACCCCACCGACTTCAGCGCCGGGTCGTTCCAGGCCACCAGCGACACCACCAGAAAGATCGAGGCCAGGTAGAAAATGGCGATGCGGTAGACCACCAGGTTGGTGGCGCGGCGGATCTTCTCCTGAGGGTTGGCGGTTTCGTCCGCCGCGATGGTCACGATCTCGGCCCCGAAGAACGAGAAGATCGTGATCAGCACACCACCCAGCACCGTGCCGAACCCATTGGGCATGAACCCGCCATGCGCCCAGAGCTGGCTGATGCCGGACACCGACGCCAGCGGCCAGAAGCCTGTCACTGCCAGGGTACAGACGATGATGAAGGCGACGATGGCGATCACCTTGACCAGCGCGAACCAGTATTCGAACTCGCCGAAGTTTTTCACGCTGACCAGGTTGCTGCCCGACAGTACGAGCATGATCAGGAAGGCGAAGGCCCAGGACGGCACCGCGGGGAACCAGGCATGCAGGATGCCGGCCCCGGCGATGGCTTCGACCGGAATGATCAGCACCCAGAACCACCAGTACAGCCAGCCGATGGTGAACCCGGCCCACGGGCCAATGGCCTCGCTGGCGTAGGTGGAGAACGACCCGCTGTTGGGGTTGGCGATGGCCATCTCGCCGAGCATGCGCATGACCAGCAGGACCAGCAGCCCGGTCAGGGCGTAGGAGATCAGGATCGCAGGGCCGGCGGTGGCGATGGCGTTGGACGAGCCGATGAACAGGCCCGCGCCGATGATCCCAGCGATGGAGATCATCGACACCTGGCGGGCGGTGAGGCCATGCTGCAAGGTGCGTTGTTTTTTGTGTGGATGTGAAGCCATGGGGAACCCTCGAGTGGGCAGCCGCCCGGGGCGGCGGTGGATCGACGAAAAAGGCAGGGCCATGTGGTCAGCGGTACGACGACCACGTCGGTTCTGCAGCCGTCGCAACGGACCGATCGGCAGCGGCCAAGGCACGCGACCTGGCGCGTCGATCCGGGTAGGTAGGCGCATCAACAACCATCTTGTTCTCACTCCTGCATCGCTGGCGGATTGTCATCGTTGATGCAGGTCAGTATCCCGTCACGTTGCGCAGGCCAACAAACGACCTTTTGGACGCATGTAATTCCCACAGGGAATGGATGGCTCCAACAGCAAGCAACCGCTCAGTTCAAATCAAGCCACGTACATTCATTCACGACTCGAAGGAATGACTGCAATCCAATTATTCGTTTGCACCCACCGGCCGTGCCAGGGTTCGATGGAGGCCTTCCTCGATCCAGGCCCAGGCACTCATGAACCCGGAAAGCATCAGCGCATCCCTCGCCATCGTGCACCCCATCACCCTCTCCTACGGTCGCAATGCCGAAGTCTGGGACACGGCGGGCACGCGCTACATCGACTTCATCGGCGGCATCGGCGTGCTCAACCTGGGGCATTGCAACCCGGCCGTGGTGGCAGCCATCCAGGACCAGGCCACGCGCCTGACGCACGCTGCGTTCAACGCCGCGCCCCATCAGCTCTACCTGACCCTGATGGAGCGGCTCGGCGCCTTCGTGCCGGTGTCGTACCCGGTGGCCGGCATGCTGACCAACAGTGGCGCGGAGGCCGCTGAGAACGCACTGAAGATCGTGCGCGGCGCCACCGGCAAGCGCGCGATCATCGCCTTCGACGGTGCCTTCCACGGGCGAACCCTGGCAACGCTCAACCTCAATGGCAAGGTCGCGCCTTACAAGCAACGTGTCGGCGAACTGCCTGGGCCGGCCTATCACCTGCCCTACCCCAGTGCCGACAGCGGCGTGACCTGTGCCCAGGCCTGGGCGGCACTGGAACGGCTGTTCAGCGTGGAACTGTCAGTAGAGGACGTGGCCGCGTTCATCCTGGAGCCGGTGCAGGGCGAAGGGGGCTTCCTGGCGCTGGACCCGGCCTTCGCCCAGGCGCTGCGACGCTTCTGCGACGATCACGGCATCCTGATCATCGTCGATGAGATCCAGTCAGGCTTCGGCCGCACGGGCCAGCGCTTCGACTTCCCGCGCCTGGGGATCGAGCCGGACCTGCTGTTGCTGGCCAAGAGCATCGCGGGCGGCATGCCCCTCGGCGCGGTACTGGGCCGGCGTGCGCTGCTGGACGCGCTGCCCAAGGGCGGACTGGGGGGCACCTACTCGGGCAACCCGATCGCCTGCGCGGCAGCGCTGGCAAGCCTGGCGCAGATGAGCGACGAGCACCTGGCGACCTGGGGCGAGCGCCAGGCCCAGGCCATCGCCACACGCTACGAACGCTGGGTCGAGCAGGGCCTGACCTCGCCCCTGGGCCGGCTGACCGGCGTGGGCGCCATGCGCGGGCTCGAGATCGTCGATGCCGAGGGCAAGCCGGCACCGGCGCAACTGGCCCGGTTGCTGACCCTGGCCCGAGCGCGGGGGTTGCTGTTGATGCCCAGCGGCAAGGCCCGGCATATCGTGCGCCTGCTGGCGCCCTTGACCATCGAGCCTGCAGTGCTCGAGGAGGGCCTGGACATTCTCGAGCAGTGCCTGGGCGAGCTGGAAAGCGTTTAGAGCCCCAGCTCCTGAGGCGTCAGCATGTCCGACTCGAAGGCGATCCAGCCCCCTTCGAGCTCGGCGTGCCCGTTGACGATCGGGCCGTAGTAGCTCAGCCCGTTCTCCAGGGTGACGCAGATGTGGGTCGCACCGTCCGGCGCGGCCAGCGTGCCGATGAAGTGGGCTTTTTTCAGGGTTTCGGTCACGGCTTCCAGCCCGATGCGCATGGCCGTGTTCTCGACGGCCTCGACCTCGCCCCCGTGGGATTCTGCACTGATGGTCACGGTGGCGGTGTACGGGAACTGACTCAAGCGATCTACCTCATGGGGTGCAATGGACGGCACTGCGGTGCCGGAAGGTGCGTAGGGTATGCCAGTGCGCGCCGATAGGCGAGCCTGGGCTGCGGCGTCGCCGTCATGGCCTCCCCTGGCGCGATCTGCTAGGGTGCGCGCCGAAGCCCGCCCTACCACCATGAGGATCGCCCGTGAGCGCCGAGCCACCCCTGATCGCCGACCTGTTCGAGACCGACAAACGCCTGGCCCTCAAGCCTGTGGTCGACTTCAACACTTACCTGCGCAACGCCTTCGGCGACGGTCCGTGCCGCTGCCACCGCTGCCTGGAACTGCAAGGCGACGACAGCACTTACACCTATCGGCACACCTTCGTGATGCAGGGTCAGCCGGTGCATCGACGCTTCGCGATGACGGCAGGCAGCGACGTGCTGCAGGCCCTGAAGAAAGCATGGCTGTCCTATACCAAGACCGACCTGAATGCCCGCGGCGAGCTCGAGATCGACACCGTGAAAGGCTTTACCGACGCCAGCCTGCACGAACGCCTGCTGGCCCTGCTGCCGGCCAGTGGGCTGGCACGCGAGGACGCCGGTACCTGGCACCTGCAAGCCGTCGGCGACTGACGTCCGCGCAGCGTCATCACCCGTGGATCAATGCTCCCCGGCGCGCTTGAGCAGCTTCTTGCAGCGCTCCGACAGGTGCACCACGCGCAGATGCTTGCCAGCCTTGGCGTAGCGCTCGCGCAGGGTCTTCAACGCGGCGATCGCCGAATAGTCGACGAAGGTCAGGTGCTGGCAGTCCAGGGTGACCCGCTCGGGATCCCCGGCCGGATCGAACTGGTCGAGAAACGGCGTGGTGGACGCGAAGAACAAGGTGCCATGGGCTGTGTACAGCTTGCTGCCATCCGCCTCGAGGTGGCCGCTCGCATACAGCTCGCGGGCGTGCTGCCAGGCAAAACTGATGGCGGCGATGACGATGCCGAACAGCACCGCAGTCGCCAGATCGGTGAGCACCGTCACCACGGTCACGGCGATGATCGCCAGGACGTCATTGACAGGCACTTTGTGCAGCACGCGCAACGATGCCCAGGCGAAGGTCTGCTGCGCCACCACGAACATCACCCCGACCAGGGCCGCCAGCGGGATGCGTTCGATCAGCGGCGACAGCAGCAGGATGAACAGCAGGATCATCACGCCGGCCACCACCCCCGAGACCCGTCCCCGGCCCCCGGAGCTCAGGTTGATCACGGTCTGGCCGATCATCGCGCACCCACCCATGCCGCCGAACAGGCCGGAGACCATGTTGGCCGCGCCCAAGGCCATGCATTCGCGGTCCGGGTAGCCGCGGCTTTCGGTGATCTCGTCGGTCAGGTTCAGGGTGAGCAGGGTCTCCAGCAGGCCGACCATGGCCATGAGCACGGCGTACGGGGCGATGATGCGCAGGGTCTCCAGGCTCCAGGGCACGTCAGGCCAGGCCAGGGCCGGCAGACCGCCGGCGATGTGCGCCATGTCGCCCAAGGTGCGCGTCGGCAGGTCGAGCAGGTAGACCAGCAGGCCCACGCCGAGGATCGCCACCAGTGCAGGCGGCACGGCCCGGGTCAGCTTCGGCAAGACGTACACCACCAGCATGGTCAATGCGACCAACCCGATCATCAGGTACAGCGGCGCGCCACTGAGCCAGTGCTCGCCCTGCTTGAAGTGCTCGAGCTGGGCCATGGCGATCACGATCGCCAGGCCGTTGACGAAGCCGAGCATGACTGGATAGGGCACCAGCCGGACCAGTTTGCCCAGCCGCAGCAGGCCGAACAACAGCATGACCACCCCACCCAGGACGACGGTGGCCAACAGGTACTGGGCGCCGTGCTGGACGACCAGTGCGACGATGACGACCGCCATCGAGCCGGCCGCCCCCGAGATCATGCCGGGGCGCCCGCCGAACAGTGCGGTCAGCGTGCAGATGATGACGGCGCCGTACAGGCCCATCAGCGGATTGAGGTGGGCGACCAGGGCAAACGCGATGCACTCGGGCACCAGGGCGAACGACGTGGTCAGGCCGGCGAGTACGTCGGCGCGAAGACGGGTGGGTTTCATGGGCTTCCTGTAATGGACGATCTGCGCTGCCGGTAAACGGACAAGCCAGGACGACCGGGCGCCAGGGGCAGGCCACCTGACGGGTCGACAACCGGAGAAGACAGCGCGCGCAAGTAAGACGTGGGCTTCAGTCGTGCTGGAGCGCTAGGACAAGGTGTGAATGTTACGGAATTTGTCTGACCTGGACCACTGACTCGTCGACACGGCGCTGTCGTACGACAGGCACGTCCGGAATGCATGTACTGCCGAGCCGCCTTCGGTCCCGCGATGCCGTGGCGCGCCCGGGCGATACAACCGGCGATGAATTTGCCATGATGACCCCCTCTCCTCCCGCCGAGGTACTGGACATGAAACGACGTCTTTTTCTGGCCTGCCTGTCAGCCTTTGCCAGCCTGCACGCCCAGGCCGCTTCCGAAGTCATCGCCTTGCAGCACCGCACAGGGACCGAGCTGCTGCCGGCCGCCCAGTCCGCCCTGGGACGCGAGGGAACGGTGAGCGTGTTCGAAGACAAGCTGATCGTCAACGCCAGTGCGGAGCGTATCGAAGAGGTCCGTGCGCTAGTGCGCCAGCTCGATACCCGCGCCAGGCGCCTGCTGGTCAGCGTCGACACCGATGACACCCAGAGCCAGGATCGACGCGGGTCGGCGCAGATCATCGAGTACGGCACGAGCAACCGCGAAGGCGGCCTTCAACAGGTCCAGACCACCGACGGCCAGACGGCCTTGATCCAGGTGGGCCAGAGCGTCCCCATCACCACCGGCACGGCGACCGCCTATGGCGCGCAAACCACCACCGAGTACCGCAACGTCACCCAGGGTTTCTACGTGACGCCCACCGTGTCAGGCAATACGGTTCACGTGAAGATCAGCACCAATAACGATCACATCAGCCGCGAACGTCAGGATGTAGTGAACGTTCAAAGCAGCGACACCACACTCAGCGGGCCACTGGGCGAATGGCTCTACCTGGGTGGCAACAACGGGCAGTCGCAGTATCGTTCGGCCGATTCGGCCTATACCTACAGCACCCACCGTAGCCGGGACGTCTCGCTTAGGGTCAAGGTGGATGTGATCCCCTGAGCATACGCGACCTGAGCTTCGGAAGGTGACCGGCAAGTCGTCTACGACCAAAGATGTAGTGCCTTAATTTTTTCACTACAAAACCGTTGACAGGCGATTTTCTCCTTGGGCATGATGGCCTCGCTCACGCTGATCACGGGCTTTGCAAAGCCCTGGGCAGGCACCTTCCACCGCAAGGCTGCCCACCCACACGGCCCACGAGGCGGTTCGATCGGATTGCGGCTGCACAGAGAACGTTGTCTCAAGGAACGAAAGCGGATCGAGCAGTAACCGGCAATCGCGTCATACCGCCCGCAGGACGTCTCACGTTCGCCTGCCCGGGATGCGCTCGCCCTCCGATCATGCCCTGCCCTTCAGAACACCTCCCTGCGCCGCCACTGCCGTCGAACCGCGTCAGCCGATCAGGACGTCGAGCCTCGGTACATAACTCCAAGACTGATGCGACGAGGTTGATCCCATGGCACTGACACGCGAACAGCAAATTGCAGCCCTCGAGAAAGACTGGGCCGAGAACCGGCGCTGGACTGGCGTGACCCGTACCTACACCGCCGCCGATGTCGTCCGCCTGCGCGGCTCCGTGCAACCGGAGCACACCTTCGCCCGGCTGGGCGCCGAGAAACTCTGGAAACTGGTCACCGAAGGCGCGCACCCGTCCTTCCGCCCCGACAAGGACTTCGTCAACTGCATGGGCGCCCTGACCGGCGGCCAGGCTGTGCAGCAGGTCAAGGCGGGCATCCAGGCCATCTACCTGTCCGGCTGGCAGGTCGCGGCTGACAACAACTCGGCCGAGTCGATGTACCCCGACCAGTCGCTGTACCCGGTCGATTCCGTGCCCACGGTGGTCAAGCGCATCAACAACGCCTTCCGCCGCGCCGACCAGATTCAGTGGAAAGCCGGCAAGCAACCCGGTGACGAGGGCTACATCGACTACTTCGCCCCGATCGTGGCCGATGCCGAGGCCGGGTTCGGCGGCGTGCTCAACGCCTACGAACTGATGAAGAACATGATCGAGGCCGGCGCGGCCGGCGTGCACTTCGAAGACCAGCTGGCCTCGGTGAAGAAGTGCGGCCACATGGGCGGCAAGGTGCTGGTGCCGACCCAGGAAGCGGTCCAGAAGCTGGTAGCCGCGCGCCTGGCTGCCGACGTGGCCGGGGTGCCGACCATCATCCTGGCCCGCACCGACGCCAACGCGGCGGACCTGCTGACCAGCGACTGCGACCCGTACGATCAGCCGTTCGTGATCGGCGAGCGTACCCGTGAAGGCTTCTACAAGGTACGCGCCGGCCTGGACCAGGCCATCGCCCGCGGCCTGGCCTACGCGCCTTACGCCGACCTGATCTGGTGCGAGACCGCCAAGCCCGACCTGGACGAGGCCCGTCGCTTCGCCGAGGCGATCAAGAAGGAGTACCCAGACCAGCTGCTGTCGTACAACTGCTCGCCGTCCTTCAATTGGAAGAAGAACCTGGACGACGCCACCATCGCCAAGTTCCAGCGCGAGCTGTCGGCCATGGGCTACAAGCACCAGTTCATCACCTTGGCCGGCATCCACAACATGTGGCATGGCATGTTCAACCTGGCGCACGACTATGCGCGCAACGACATGACCGCCTACGTCAAGCTGCAGGAGCAGGAGTTCGCCGACGCCAGCAGGGGCTACACCTTCGTCGCGCACCAGCAGGAGGTGGGCACCGGCTACTTCGACGACATGACCACGGTGATCCAGGGGGGCGCTTCGTCGGTCACGGCACTGACCGGCTCCACCGAGGAAGAGCAGTTCCACTGATCGATCCCCCCGCGCTTGAACAGGGCCCGCCTGCGGGCCCTTGCTTTCACTCCTTCCCCTTACCGCCCAGGCCACGTGCCAGTGCACCGTTCGTCATGGCGGTCTATGCTTTCGATGGAACGCCTCAGGCGAGCGCGCAATCGTACAAGCATTGATCCAGGTCGACATGCACGCCAGACAATTCAGGTAGAACGCTGGCTTGTCTTTGGCGCGCGTGGCGAGGTAGCCGCATGAACTTCGAATTCCTTGAGTCGACAGCTGAAGTTACAACTCGTGAGAATGAGAGTAATTATCATTACATAACTGACTCATTAGTACGTCCTGCAAGAAACAGACTTGCGCCGCTTCTACGCAATCCCCGTGTTTCGCGGCCTCGAGCCCGATGCGAAGGCGTTTTGTTCTTAACATTACGAATAAATTTCCCCTGGCGGTTTTACTTGCGCCGGGTTTACCCATAAAATCGCCGCCATCGATCCCGCTGCGACATTTCGTCACTGCTTCTGCGACACGTCGTCACTGCGCTACTTATTTCAGACTGTAGAGCTCGGCCTCTATATAAGGATTTCAGCATGTCCGATTCGGCAGGACTGATCGCCCACAACTGGGGCTTCGCCATCTTCCTTCTGGGCGTCATCGGCCTGTGCGCCTTCATGCTCGGCCTGTCCAGCCTGCTCGGCAGCAAGGCCTGGGGCCGCGCCAAGAACGAGCCGTTCGAATCCGGCATGCTGCCGACCGGCAGCGCCCGCCTGCGCCTGTCCGCCAAATTCTATCTGGTCGCGATGCTGTTCGTGATCTTCGACATCGAAGCCCTCTTTCTCTTTGCCTGGTCTGTGTCCGTCCGCGAAAGCGGCTGGACCGGATTCGTCGAAGCACTCGTTTTCATAGCAATTCTGTTGGCAGGTCTTGTCTACCTTTGGCGGGTCGGGGCGCTCGATTGGGCACCCGAGAGTCGTCGCAAGCGGCAAGCGAAGCTGAAACAATGAGGCTTTGGCATGCAATACAATCTCACCCGAATCGACCCGGACGCGCCCAACGAGCAATACCCTGTCGGTGAGCGCGGCACCGTCACCGACCAGATGCTCGAGGATCAGGTCCACAAGAACATCTTCATGGGCAAGCTCGAGGATGTGCTCAGCGGTGCGGTCAACTGGGGACGCAAGAACTCGCTGTGGCCGTACAACTTCGGCCTCTCCTGCTGCTACGTGGAAATGACCACGGCCTTCACGGCACCCCACGACATCGCGCGCTTCGGCGCCGAGGTCATCCGGGCCTCGCCGCGTCAGGCCGACTTCATGGTCATCGCCGGCACGCCGTTCCTGAAGATGGCCCCGATCATCCAGCGCCTGTACGAACAGATGCTGGAACCGAAGTGGGTGATCTCCATGGGCGCCTGCGCCAACTCCGGCGGGATGTACGACATCTACTCGGTCGTCCAGGGGGTGGACAAGTTCCTCCCGGTGGACGTGTACGTGCCGGGCTGCCCGCCACGCCCCGAAGCCTTCCTGCAAGGGCTGATGCTGTTGCAGGAATCGATCGGGCAGGAGCGTCGACCGCTGTCCTGGGTAGTCGGCGATCAAGGCATCTACCGTGCCGAGATGCCCGCCCAGAAAGACCTGCGACGTGAACAGCGCATTCAGGTCACCAACCTGCGCAGCCCCGACGAAGTCTGATCCAGCGACCTGCCGCCCGTTCCTGCGAACCGGCGGCCTGGCTTCATTCTCTACGTTGACCGAAAGCGACCGAGACCATGACAGCGGACACCGCTATTTACATTCCGCCTTACAAGGCTGACGACCAGGATGTGGTCGTCGAATTGCACACGCGCTTCGGCGCCGACGCCTTCGTCGCTCAAGAAACCCGTACCGGCATGCCAGTGCTGTGGGTCGAGCGTGCCAAGCTCAAGGACGTGCTCGTCTTCCTGCGCAACGTCGCCAAGCCCTATAGCCTGCTGTACGACCTCCATGGCATGGACGAGCGCCTGCGCACCCATCGTCGCGGCCTGCCGGCGGCCGATTTCAGCGTGTTCTACCACCTGATGTCGATCGAGCGTAACAGTGACGTGATGATCAAGGTCGCGCTCACCGAGCAGGACCTGAACCTGCCCTCGATCACCAGCATCTGGCCGAACGCCAACTGGTACGAGCGCGAAGTCTGGGACATGTTCGGCATCGACTTCGCCGATCACCCGCACTTGTCGCGCATCCTGATGCCGCCGACCTGGGAAGGTCACCCGCTGCGCAAGGACTTCCCGGCGCGCGCCACCGAGTTCGATCCGTACAGCCTGAACCTGGCCAAGCAGCAGCTCGAGGAAGAGTCGGCCCGCTTCAACCCCGAAGCCTGGGGCATGAAGCGCCAGGGCGCCAACGAGGACTACATGTTCCTCAACCTGGGCCCCAACCACCCTTCGGCGCATGGTGCCTTCCGTATCGTCCTGCAGCTCGATGGCGAAGAGATCGTCGACTGCGTGCCCGACATCGGCTACCACCACCGGGGCGCCGAGAAGATGGCTGAGCGCCAGTCCTGGCACAGCTACATCCCCTACACCGACCGTATCGACTACCTAGGCGGGGTGATGAACAACCTGCCCTACGTCCTGGCGGTCGAGAAGCTCGCCGGCATCAAGGTGCCGGACCGCGTCGACACCATCCGCATCATGATGGCCGAGTTCTTCCGCATCACCAGCCACCTGCTGTTCCTGGGCACCTACATCCAGGACGTGGGCGCCATGACGCCGGTGTTCTTCACCTTCACCGACCGCCAGCGCGCCTACACCGTGATCGAAGCGATCACCGGTTTCCGCCTGCACCCGGCCTGGTACCGGATCGGTGGCGTGGCCCACGACCTGCCGCGCGGCTGGGAGAAACTGGTCAAGGACTTCGTGGAATGGATGCCCAAGCGTCTGGACGAATACACGAAGGCGGCCTTGCAGAACAGCATTCTCAAAGGCAGAACCGTCGGCGTCGCAGCGTACAACACGCAGGAAGCCCTGGAGTGGGGCGTGACGGGGCCGAGCCTGCGGGCGACTGGTCTGGACTTCGACCTGCGCAAGGCACGCCCGTACTCGGGTTACGAAAACTTCGAGTTCGACGTGCCTTTGGCCCATGGCGGCGATGCTTACGACCGCTGCATGGTACGCGTCGAAGAAATGCGCCAGAGCCTGCGCATCATCGACCAGTGCATGCGCAACATGCCGGCCGGCCCGTACAAGGCGGACCATCCGCTGACCACGCCGCCGCCGAAAGAGCGCACGCTGCAGCACATCGAGACCCTGATCACCCACTTCCTGCAAGTCTCGTGGGGCCCGGTCATGCCGGCCAACGAGTCGTTCCAGATGATCGAGGCGACCAAGGGCATCAACAGTTACTACCTGACGAGCGATGGCGGCACGATGAGCTACCGCACCCGGATCCGTACGCCGAGCTACCCGCACCTGCAGCAGATCCCTTCGGTGATCAAGGGCAGCATGGTCGCCGACCTGATCGCGTACCTGGGCAGTATCGACTTCGTTATGGCTGACGTGGACCGCTAAGCATGAACAGCACGCTGATCCAAACCGACCGTTTCGCCCTGAGCGAAACCGAGCGCTCGGCCATCGAGCACGAGATGCACCACTACGAGGACCCGCGCGCGGCGTCCATCGAAGCCTTGAAGATCGTCCAGAAGCAACGCGGCTGGGTGCCGGACGGCGCCATCCATGCCATCGGCGAGGTGCTGGGCATCCCGGCCAGCGACGTCGAAGGCGTGGCCACGTTCTACAGCCAGATCTTCCGGCAGCCCGTCGGCCGCCACATCATTCGCGTCTGCGACAGCATGGTCTGCTACATCGGCGGCCATGAATCGGTCGTCGGCCAGATCCAGAGCGAGCTGGGCATCGGCCTGGGCCAGACCACCGCCGACGGGCGCTTCACCCTGCTGCCCGTCTGCTGCCTGGGCAATTGCGACAAGGCCCCGGCCCTGATGATCGACGACGACACCTTTGGCGACGTGCAGCCGGCTGGCGTGGCCAAGCTGCTGGAGGGTTACGCATGACCATCACTTCCTTCGGCCCGGCCAACCGCATCGCGCGCGCCGCCGAGACCCATCCGCTGACCTGGCGCCTGCGTGACGACGGCGAGCCGATCTGGCTCGAGGAGTACCAGGCCAAGAACGGCTATGCCGCTGCCCGCAAGGCGCTGGCGCAGCTGTCCCAGGACGAGATCGTGCAGACCGTCAAGGACGCCGGTCTCAAGGGCCGTGGCGGTGCGGGCTTCCCCACCGGCGTGAAGTGGGGTCTGATGCCCAAGGACGAGTCCTTGAACATCCGCTACCTGCTGTGCAACGCCGACGAGATGGAGCCCAACACCTGGAAGGACCGCATGCTCATGGAGCAGCAGCCGCACCTGCTGATCGAAGGCATGCTGATCAGCGCCCGGGCGCTGAAGGCCTACCGCGGCTACATCTTCCTGCGCGGCGAGTACACCACGGCGGCGCGCAACCTCAACCGCGCCATCGACGAGGCCAAGGCCGCCGGCCTGCTGGGCCGCAACATCCTGGGCAGCGGCTTCGACTTCGAGTTGTTCGTGCACACCGGCGCAGGGCGCTACATCTGCGGCGAAGAAACCGCCCTGATCAACTCCCTCGAAGGGCGTCGTGCCAACCCGCGCTCCAAGCCGCCCTTCCCTGCCGCCGTCGGCGTCTGGGGCAAGCCGACGTGCGTGAACAACGTCGAGACTCTGTGCAACGTGCCGGCCATCGTCGGCAACGGCGTGGACTGGTACAAGTCGCTGGCCCGCGAAGGCAGCGAAGACCACGGCACCAAGCTGATGGGCTTTTCCGGCAAGGTCAAGAACCCGGGGCTGTGGGAGCTGCCGTTCGGCGTCACCGCCCGTGAGCTGTTCGAGGACTACGCCGGCGGCATGCGCGACGGCTTCACCCTCAAGTGCTGGCAGCCAGGCGGTGCCGGGACCGGCTTCCTGCTGCCCGAGCACCTGGATGCGCAGATGTACGCCGGCGGCATCGCCAAGGTCGGCACGCGGATGGGTACGGGCCTGGCCATGGCAGTCGACGACAGCGTCAACATGGTTTCGCTGTTGCGCAACATGGAAGAATTCTTTGCCCGCGAATCGTGCGGCTGGTGTACCCCCTGCCGTGACGGCCTGCCTTGGAGCGTCAAGATGCTGCGCGCTCTGGAAAAAGGCCAGGGCAAGGCAGAGGACATCGAGACCCTGCTCGGGCTGGTGAACTTCCTCGGCCCAGGCCGGACTTTCTGCGCCCACGCACCGGGCGCGGTCGAGCCGCTGGGCAGTGCCATCAAGTACTTCCGCGCCGAGTTCGAGGCCGGTGTCGCCCCCGTGGGTAGCGACGCCCTGCGCCCGAACCTGGCCCGACCCATCGTGGTCGGCGCATAACAAGATGACTGGCAGGTGGTCCGTGCCACCTGTCGGCCACGCAGGCCCGTCGGTTCGACCGGCGTCGGCCGCTGGCCCACCGTTTTCCATTAGCCACGCCTGCTCACGCGGGCCAACGAAGAACTTTGAACCATGGCCACTATCCACGTAGACGGCAAAGCGCTCGAAGTCAACGGCGCAGACAACCTGTTACAGGCCTGTCTGTCGCTCGGCCTCGACATTCCCTATTTCTGCTGGCACCCGGCGCTCGGCAGCGTCGGTGCCTGCCGACAGTGCGCGGTCAAGCAGTACACCGACGAGAACGACACCCGCGGTCGCATCGTCATGTCCTGCATGACGCCCGCGACCGATGGCACCTGGATCTCCATCGACGACGACGAATCCAAGGCGTTTCGCGCCAGCGTCGTCGAATGGCTGATGACCAACCACCCGCACGACTGTCCGGTGTGCGAGGAAGGCGGTCACTGCCATCTGCAGGACATGACCGTGATGACCGGCCACAACGAGCGCCGGTACCGCTTCACCAAGCGCACCCACCAGAACCAGGACCTCGGCCCGTTCATCGCTCACGAAATGAACCGCTGCATCGCCTGCTACCGCTGCGTGCGCTACTACAAGGACTACGCAGGCGGCACCGACCTGGGCGTCTACGGCGCCCACGACAACGTGTACTTCGGTCGCGTCGAGGACGGCGTGCTGGAAAGCGAGTTCTCCGGCAACCTCACCGAGGTCTGCCCGACCGGCGTGTTCACCGACAAGACCCACTCCGAGCGCTACAACCGCAAGTGGGACATGCAGTTCGCCCCGAGCATCTGCCATGGCTGCTCGAGTGGCTGCAACATCAGCCCCGGCGAGCGCTACGGCGAGCTGCGTCGTATCGAGAACCGCTTCAACGGTTCGGTCAACCAGTACTTCCTCTGCGACCGTGGTCGCTTCGGCTACGGCTACGTCAACCGCAAGGACCGCCCGCGTCAGCCTGCACTGGCCGACGGCTCGATCCTGACCGTCGATGCGGCACTGGACAAGGCCGCTGCCCTGCTGCGCGGCCGTACCATCGTCGGCATCGGCTCGCCCCGCGCCAGCCTCGAGAGCAACTACGGGCTGCGCGAACTGGTCGGTGCCGAGTACTTCCACAGCGGTATGGAAGCCGGCGAACTGGCCCGCGTGCGCCTGGCGCTGCGCGTGCTCAACGACAGCCCGTTGCCGGTGCCGACCTTGCGCGACATCGAGGACCACGATGCGGTGTTCGTGCTCGGTGAGGACCTGACTCAGACCGCCGCCCGTGTCGCCCTGGCCGTTCGCCAGGCGACCAAGGGCAAAGCCGTGGCCATGGCTGAAGGCATGAAGGTGCAGCCGTGGCTCGACGCCGCCGTGAAGAACATCGGCCAGCACGCGCTGTACCCGCTGTTCATCGCCAGCCTGGCCGAGACCAAGCTCGACGACGTCGCCGAAGAGTGCGTGCACGCCGCCCCCGCTGACCTGGCGCGCCTGGGCTTCGCCGTGGCCCATGCCATCGACCCGAGCGCCCCGGCCGTGGCCGGTCTCGACGACGAGGCCAAGGCCCTGGCCGAACGCATCGCCCAGCGCCTGATCGCGGCCCAGCGTCCGTTGGTGATCGCCGGCACCTCGCTGGCCGAGCCAGCGCTGATCGAGGCCGCTGCCAACATCGCCAAGGCGCTCAAGCAGCGCGAGAAGAACGGTTCCCTGAGCCTGGTGGTGCCGGAAGCCAACAGCCTGGGGCTGGCCATGCTCGGCGGCGAGTCCGTCGATGCGGCACTGGATGCGGTCATCAGCGGCAAGGCCGATGCCATCGTGGTGCTGGAGAACGACCTCTATGCCCGCCTGCCGGCGGCCAAGGTCGATGCGGCGCTGAACGCCGCCAAGGTGGTGATCGTCGCCGACCATTCGCGCACTCGCACCGTCGAGCGTGCCGATCTGGTACTGCCGGCTGCCAGCTTCGCCGAAGGCGATGGCACCTTGGTCAGCCAGGAAGGCCGTGCTCAGCGCTTCTTCCAGGTCTTCGACCCGAGCTTCCTCGACAGCGGTAACCTGGTTCACGAAGGCTGGCGCTGGCTGCATGCCCTGCGCGCCACCCTGCTGGAAAAGCCGGTGGACTGGACGCAGCTCGACCATGTCACCCGCGCCTGCGCCGACGCCGCGCCGCAACTGGCCGGCATCGTCGATGCCGCTCCATCCGCCGCGTTCCGCATCAAGGGCCTGAAACTGGCGCGCGAGCCGCTGCGTTATTCCGGGCGCACCTCCATGCGCGCCAACATCAGCGTGCACGAGCCGCGCATCCCGCAGGACAAGGACACCGCCTTCGCCTTCTCCATGGAAGGCTACTCCGGTTCGGCCGAACCGCGTCAGCAGGTGCCGTTCGCCTGGTCGCCGGGCTGGAACTCGCCGCAGGCCTGGAACAAGTTTCAGGACGAAGTCGGCGGCCACCTGCGCGCCGGTGACCCGGGCGTGCGCCTGATCGAGTCGCAAGGCGATCGCCTGGGCTGGTTCGAGGCCGTTCCGAGCGCCTTCAACCCGGCACGTGGCACCTGGACCGCGGTACCGTTCTTCCACCTGTTCGGCAGCGAGGAGACCTCCTCGCGTGCGGCGCCGGTGCAGACGCGCATCCCGACGCCGTACGTGGCCCTGGCACCGTCCGAAGCCGAGCGTCTGGGTGTCAACGAAGGCGCCCTGCTCAGCCTGCAGGTCGCCGGTCAGTCGCTGCGCCTGCCGCTGCGCATCAATGAACAACTGGGCGCTGGCCTGGTCGCCTTGCCGAAAGGGTTGGAGGGCATTCCACCGGCCATCTTCGGCGCCACCGTCGAAGGCCTGCAGGAGGCAGCACGATGAGCTGGTTCACCCCCGAAGTGATCGATGTGATCCTCACCGTCGTACGCGCCATCGTGGTCCTGCTGGCCGTGGTGGTCTGCGGTGCGCTGCTCAGCTTCGTCGAGCGCCGTCTGCTGGGCTGGTGGCAGGACCGTTACGGCCCGAACCGGGTCGGTCCGTTCGGCATGTTCCAGATCGCCGCCGACATGCTGAAGATGTTCTTCAAGGAAGACTGGAACCCACCCTTCGTCGACCGGATGATCTTCACCCTGGCCCCGGTGGTGGCGATGAGCGCCCTGCTGATCGCCTTCGCGGTGATCCCGATCACCCCGACCTGGGGCGTGGCCGACCTGAACATCGGGTTGCTGTTCTTCTTCGCCATGGCCGGCCTGTCGGTGTACGCCGTGCTGTTCGCCGGCTGGTCGTCGAACAACAAGTACGCCCTGCTCGGCAGCCTGCGGGCCTCGGCGCAGACCGTGTCGTACGAGGTGTTCCTGGGCCTGGCGCTGATGGGCGTGGTGGTGCAGGTGGGCTCGTTCAACATGCGCGACATCGTCGAGTACCAGGCGCAGAACCTGTGGTTCATCATTCCGCAGTTCTTCGGCTTCTGCACGTTCTTCATCGCCGGCGTCGCCGTGACCCACCGTCACCCGTTCGACCAGCCCGAAGCCGAGCAGGAACTGGCCGACGGTTACCACATCGAATACGCGGGCATGAAATGGGGCATGTTCTTCGTCGGTGAATACATCGGCATCATCCTCATCTCGGCGCTGCTGGTGACGCTGTTCTTCGGCGGCTGGCACGGTCCGTTCGACCTGCTGCCGCAAGTGCCTTTCCTGTGGTTCGCGCTCAAGACCGCGTTCTTCATCATGCTGTTCATCCTGCTGCGAGCGTCGATCCCACGTCCACGCTATGACCAGGTGATGGACTTCAGCTGGAAGTTCTGCCTTCCGCTGACCCTGATCAATTTGCTGGTGACCGCTGCGCTCGTGCTGTACAACGCGCCAGCCGTCGCGGCCCAGTAAGGAGTCGACCATGTTCAAATATATCGGCGACGTCGTGAAAGGCACCGGTACCCAGCTGCGCAGCCTGGCCATGGTGTTCTCCCACGGTTTCCGCAAGCGCGACACCTTGCAATACCCCGAAGAGCCCGTGTACCTGCCGCCGCGCTACCGTGGCCGCATCGTGCTGACCCGTGACCCCGACGGCGAAGAGCGCTGCGTGGCCTGCAACCTCTGCGCGGTGGCCTGCCCGGTCGGCTGCATCTCGTTGCAGAAGGCCGAGACCGACGATGGCCGTTGGTACCCGGAGTTCTTCCGCATCAACTTCTCGCGCTGCATCTTCTGCGGCCTGTGCGAGGAAGCGTGCCCGACCACCGCGATCCAGCTCACCCCGGACTTCGAAATGGCCGAGTTCAAGCGTCAGGACCTGGTCTACGAAAAGGAAGATCTGCTGATCTCCGGCCCTGGCAAGAACCCTGACTACAACTTCTACCGCGTCGCGGGCATGGCGATCGCCGGCAAGCCGAAAGGCGCCGCGCAGGACGAAGCCGAGCCGATCAACGTGAAGAGCTTGCTCCCATAAGGACAGACAGATGGAATTCGCGTTCTACTTCGCATCCGGGATCGCCGTGGTCTCCACCCTTCGGGTGGTGACCGGCACCAACCCCGTGCACGCCCTGCTCTACCTGATCATTTCGTTGATCTCCGTGGCGATGATCTTCTTCTCGCTGGGGGCGCCGTTCGCCGGCGCTCTGGAAGTGATCGCCTATGCTGGCGCCATCATGGTGCTGTTCGTGTTCGTGGTGATGATGCTCAACCTGGGGCCGGCTTCGGTGGCCCAGGAACGTGGCTGGCTCACGCCCGGGATCTGGGCCGGGCCGGTGCTGCTGGGTGCCCTGCTGTTGATCGAGCTGCTCTACGTGCTGTTCGTCAACCCGAGCAACGCCGCCATCAGTGGCACCACGGTCGACGCCAAGGCGGTCGGCATCAGCCTGTTCGGGCCTTACCTGCTGGTGGTCGAACTGGCGTCGATGCTGCTGCTCGCTGCGGCGGTCACGGCATTCCACCTCGGACGCAACGAGGCGAAGGAGTAACTCATGCCTGCAATCCCTCTCGAGCATGGCCTGGCAGTGGCCGGCGTGCTCTTCTGTCTGGGCCTGGTCGGCCTGATGGTCCGCCGCAACATTCTCTTCGTGCTCATGAGCCTGGAAGTGATGATGAACGCTTCGGCCCTGGCGTTCATCGTCGCCGGCAGCCGCTGGGTCCAGCCTGACGGCCAGGTGATGTTCATCCTGGTGATCAGCCTGGCCGCCGCCGAGGCCAGCATCGGCCTGGCGATCCTGCTGCAGCTGTATCGCCGCTTCCACACCCTCGACATCGATGCTGCCAGTGAGATGCGCGGATGAACCTACTCTTCCTGACCTTCGTCTTTCCCCTGATCGGCTTCCTGCTGCTGTCGTTCTCGCGCGGGCGCCTTTCGGAAAACTTCTCGGCGCTGATCGGTGTTGGCTCGGTCGGCCTGTCGGCCGCCGTCGCCGCCTACGTGATCTGGCAGTTCAACGTCGCGCCGCCGCCGGGTGGCGCGTACACCCAGCTGCTGTGGCAATGGATGTCGGTGGACGGTTTCGCGCCGAACTTCACCCTGTACCTGGATGGCCTGTCGGTCACCATGCTGGGCGTGGTCACCGGCGTCGGCTTCCTGATCCACCTGTTCGCGTCCTGGTACATGCGCGGCGAGACCGGCTATTCGCGGTTCTTCTCCTACACCAACCTGTTCATTGCCAGCATGCTGTTCCTGATCCTGGGCGACAACCTGCTGTTCATCTACTTCGGTTGGGAAGGCGTGGGCCTGTGCTCGTACCTGTTGATCGGTTTCTACTACAGCAACCGCAACAACGGTAACGCCGCGCTCAAGGCCTTCATCGTGACCCGCATCGGCGACGTGTTCATGGCCATCGGCCTGTTCATCCTGTTCGTCCAGCTCGGCACCCTCGAGGTGCAGCAGCTGCTGGTGCTGGCGCCGCAGAAATTCCAGGCCGGCGACACCTGGATGGTGCTGGCGACCCTGATGCTGCTCGGCGGCGCCGTCGGCAAGTCGGCGCAGCTGCCGCTGCAGACCTGGCTGGCCGACGCGATGGCGGGTCCGACCCCAGTGTCCGCACTGATCCACGCCGCGACCATGGTGACGGCGGGTGTCTACCTGATTGCCCGTACCCACGGCCTGTTCGCCCTGGCGCCGGACATCCTGCACCTGGTCGGCGTGATCGGTGGCGTGACCCTGGTGCTGGCCGGCTTCGCCGCGCTGGTGCAGACCGACATCAAGCGGATCCTCGCCTACTCGACCATGAGCCAGATCGGCTACATGTTCCTGGCCTTGGGCGTCGGTGCCTGGGAAGGCGCGATCTTCCACCTGATGACCCACGCGTTCTTCAAGGCGCTGCTGTTCCTGGCCTCGGGCGCGGTGATCGTCGCCTGCCACCATGAACAGAACATCTTCAAGATGGGCGGCCTGTGGAAGAAGCTGCCACTGGCCTATGCCAGCTTCGTGGTAGGCGGTGCGGCCCTGGCGGCCCTGCCGATCCTGACCGCCGGCTTCTATTCCAAGGACGAGATTCTGTGGGAAGCCTTCGCCAGCGGTCACAGCGGCTTGCTGTACGCCGGCCTGGTGGGTGCGTTCATGACGTCGCTGTACACCTTCCGCCTGATCTTCATCGCCTTCCATGGCGAAGCCAAGACCGAAGCCCATGCAGGCCACGGGATCTCTCACTGGCTGCCGCTGGGCGTGCTGATCGTGCTGTCGACCTTCATCGGTGCCTGGATTCACCCGCCATTGGCCGGCGTCTTGCCGCAAAGCGCCGGACATGCCGGCGGCGAAGCCAAGCATTCGCTGGAAATCGCCTCGGGCGCCATCGCCATCGCCGGCATCCTGCTGGCGGCCCTGCTGTTCCTCGGCAAGCGTCGTTTCGCCACCGCCGTCGCCAACAGCGGTATCGGGCGTGCGTTGTCGGCCTGGTGGTTCGCCGCCTGGGGCTTCGACTGGCTGTACGACAAGCTGTTCGTCAAGCCGTACCTGCTGATCAGCCACCTGCTGCGCAAGGACCCGGTCGATCGTGGCATCGGCTTGATTCCGCGGCTGACGCGTGCCGGTCACGTGGCCATGAGCAAGACCGAGACTGGCCAACTGCGCTGGTACACCGCTTCGATCGCCGTGGGTGCCGTGCTGGTGCTCGGCGCCGTGCTGATGGCGGCATGACCATGAACCTTGCGACTCTGCGAAAGGAAACGAACCCGTCATGATTCTGCCTTGGCTGATCCTGATCCCCTTCATCGGCGGCTTCCTGTGCTGGCTGGGCGAGCGCTTCGGCGCCACCTTGCCGCGCTGGATCGCGCTGCTGACCATGTCTCTGCTGCTCGGTATCGGCCTGTGGCTGTGGGGCACCGGTGACTTCACGCTGGCCCCGGCTCCGGGCGTCGAGCCAACCTGGGCCCTCGAGTTCAAGGTCCGCTGGATCGAGCGCTTCGGCATCAGCATCCACTTGGCCCTCGATGGCCTGTCGTTGCTGATGATCCTGCTCACCGGCCTGCTCGGTGTGCTGTCGGTGCTGTGCTCGTGGAACGAGATCCAGCGTCACGTCGGCTTCTTCCACCTCAACCTGATGTGGATCCTGGGCGGCGTGGTCGGGGTGTTCCTGGCCCTGGACCTGTTCCTGTTCTTCTTCTTCTGGGAAATGATGCTGGTGCCGATGTACTTCCTCATCGCGCTCTGGGGTCACAGCTCGGCCGACGGCAAGAAGACGCGCATCTACGCAGCGACCAAGTTCTTCATCTTCACCCAGGCCAGCGGCCTGATCATGCTGGTGGCGATCCTGGCCCTGGTGCTGGTCAACTACGGCAACACCGGTGTCATCACCTTCAACTACAGCGACCTGCTCAAAGCGCAGCTGCCGGCCGGCACCGAGTACCTGCTGATGCTGGGCTTCTTCATCGCCTTCGCGGTGAAGCTGCCGGTGGTGCCGTTCCACTCCTGGTTGCCGGACGCTCACGCCCAGGCACCGACTGCCGGTTCCGTGGACCTGGCCGGTATCCTGCTGAAAACCGCCGCCTACGGCCTGCTGCGCTTTGCCCTGCCGCTGTTCCCGAACGCTTCGGCCGAGTTCGCGCCGATCGCCATGACCTTGGGTCTGATCGGGATCTTCTATGGCGCTTTCCTGGCCTTCGCCCAGACCGACATCAAGCGTCTGATCGCGTTTTCCAGTGTGTCGCACATGGGCTTCGTGCTGATCGGGATCTATTCCGGCAGTCAGCAGGCCTTGCAAGGCGCGGTGATCCAGATGCTTGCGCACGGTGTCTCCGCCGCCGCGCTGTTCATCCTCAGTGGCCAGTTGTATGAGCGCCTGCATACCCGTGACATGCGCGAGATGGGTGGCCTGTGGCACCGGATCGCCTACCTGCCAGCGATCAGCCTGTTCTTCGCCGCAGCATCGCTCGGCCTGCCGGGCACCGGTAACTTCGTCGGCGAGTTCCTGATCCTGATCGGCAGCTTCGCCCATGTGCCCTGGATCACGGTGATCGCCACCACCGGCCTGGTGTTCGGCTCGGTGTACTCGCTGATCATGATCCACCGCGCCTACTTCGGCCCGGCCAAAGCCGACACGGTACTGGCCGGGATGAACGGGCGCGAGTTGGCCATGATCCTGAGCCTGGCGGTGCTGCTGATCCTGCTCGGTGTCTACCCGCAGCCGTTCCTCGACACCTCCGCCGCCACCATGAGTGGCGTGCAGCAGTGGCTTGGCTCCGCTTTCACTCAACTCGCTTCGGCCCGGTAAGAGCGCTATGGAATTCACCACTCAACACTTCATCGCACTGGCGCCGATGCTGATCACCACCGTCACCACGGTGGTGGTGATGCTGGCGATCGCCTGGAAGCGCAACCACTCACAGACCTTCCTGCTGTCGACCATCGGTCTCAACGCCGCCCTGCTGTCGATCCTGCCGGTGCTGAAAATCGCGCCACTGGCGGTGACGCCACTGCTGACCATCGACAAGTTCGCCTGCCTGTACATGGCCCTGATGCTGGTCGCCACCCTGGCCTGTGTCACCCTCGCCCATGCCTACCTGGGCGAAGGTGCGCAGGGCTATCCGGGCAACCGTGAAGAGCTCTACCTGCTGCTGTTGATGTCGACCCTGGGCGGCATGGTGCTGGTCAGTGCCAACCACATGGCCGGGTTGTTCATCGGCCTGGAGCTGCTCTCGGTGCCGGTCTACGGGCTGGTGGCCTACGCCTTCTTCAACAAGCGCTCCCTGGAAGCAGGCATCAAGTACATGGTGCTGTCGGCCGCCGGCTCGGCGTTCCTGCTGTTCGGCATGGCGCTGTTGTACGCCGATGCGGGCAGCCTGAGCTTCGAGGGCGTGGGCAAGGTCTTGGCCAGCACGGGCATGCCGACGCTGCTCGCGCAGATGGGCCTGGGCATGATGCTGGTCGGCCTGGCGTTCAAGCTGTCGCTGGTCCCGTTTCACCTGTGGACGCCGGACGTCTACGAAGGGGCGCCGGCGCCTGTGGCAGCGTTCCTGGCCACGGCCAGCAAGGTGGCGGTCTTCGCCGTGGTGGTTCGCCTGTTCATGCTGTCGCCTGCCGCCAGCAGCGGCGTGCTCAGCACCGTACTGGCCGTGATCGCGGTGGCCTCGATCCTGGTGGGCAACCTGCTGGCGCTGACCCAGAGCAATCTCAAGCGCCTGCTCGGTTATTCGTCCATCGCTCACTTCGGTTACCTGCTGATCGCACTGGTCGCGAGCAAGGGCCTGGCCAACGAAGCGATCGGGGTCTACCTGGTGACCTACGTCATCACCAGCCTGGGTGCCTTCGGGGTGGTCACCCTGATGTCGTCTCCCTACAAGGGCCGTGACGCCGATGCGCTGTACGAGTACCGCGGCCTGTTCTGGCGCCGCCCGTACCTGACCGCCGTGCTGACCGTAATGATGCTGTCGCTGGCCGGTATCCCGCTCACCGCGGGCTTCATCGGCAAGTTCTACATCATCGCCACGGGTGTGCAGTCGCAACTGTGGTGGTTGACCGGCGCGTTGGTCGTGGGTAGCGCTATCGGCGTCTATTACTACCTGCGGGTGATGGTGACCCTGTACCTGAGCGAGCCCAATCTGCGTCGCAGCGATGCCCCTCTGCGCTGGGAGCAGCGTGCCGGTGGCGTGATGTTGCTGGGAATCGCCATTCTGGCCTTCGTGCTCGGTGTCTATCCGCAGCCGTTGCTGGAACTGGTTCAGCAGGCCGGCTTGCCGATGATCGGCTAACCTCCCTGATGTACGATGACACCCCGCCTCGGCGGGGTGTTTTGTTTTACGCCGACTCGACGAACAGGATTTACGTCGACAGACCTTTCGCGCAGGCTCGCTCAGGGGCGACGACGGCGCGCCGCAACTCACCGGTCGCCGAGGGGAGATGCACATCAGGGTTGGGCATACCGCTCGGCGACAGTTCATGCGTCATCTCGAACTCGGCACGTACCGACCAACCGCAGGCCTCCAACGTGCATTGCAAGTAGGCGACGCGCAGAAAGACATGCCGGCCTTCACTGGTACGGATGCGCATGCGACTCTGGCAGTGGGGACAGACCAACTTGTAAGTGCTCATGCGCGCCTCCCGGCCAGGACTTCTGCACCCCTGGCCTCGCTCCTCGACGCGCACTGGATGAAGAAAGAGCCTGAACAGTTGAATGGATGAATGATCAATAGCTTATATCGCTCTGTGCTGTAGGATTTAATCCCCAGTCTTACAGTTTTTTTCATAGTGTCGTTCCAATACCCCACGGGCTGAGTAGATTCTACCTTCATATTCGTTGTGAATAGTTTACGCACTGCAAATGTGTCAAAACCAGCCATGGATACTTGAAATGAGTAATCACACATTGTCCCTCATCTTGGAACGACTCAAGCAGATTACCGCTTGCCAAACTGATTCCGCCTTGTCCAGAGCACTTGGCATCAGTCCGCAGACACTGAGCAGTTGGAAAGTCAGAGAAAGCGTACCCTATGCATTATGCGTAGACCTCGCGACACGCCATGACATTTCGCTGGACTGGCTGCTTCTGGGCAAACAGACGCGCCCCATGATCGCTTCACCGACCGACGTCCTGTCAGGGGCAGACGATGACCTGGCGTTAGGCCTGCTCGAGCGCTTGCGCCTGCTCGAACCGGCGGACCTGCACGCCATCGCATCGAGCGTCGACGACAAACTGCGCTTGCGGCAACTCGAACGGCAGCTTGAAACCCTGCAGAGGTCGCACGAGGCCTGATTCATCCTTTGCGCCAACGCTGGACGATGTCGCGCAGGTCTGCCGCATCCAACCACAACATGATTTTGACGCTGATGGGAATCACCACCACGGCTGCGACGAACGCCGCCATGCCACTGGACAGCAAGGGTGCCAATGCCTCCACCAGTGGCGTGAACAGGTAACCCACGCCGGCTGACATCATCAGGGAGCCGATCTGTTGCCACACCTTGAGTCGCTTGCGCGAGCTGATCATCATCCAGGCTTTGACGCGGTGCCGTGAGCTGCTGACCAACCAGGCGCCCAGCACGGCCCCAAACAAGGCGTTGCCGTCGAATCCCGTTTGATCGACCAGTGCTTGAGCGGCCTCGAACGTGTGTGCAGTCTGTTGCGAATCGCTGTTCATGGCGTCTTCCCCCGTTCGTCAGTGAGCTGAGCTCCGTTCTCGTATCGCCAGGCTCGAGCGCAGCAGGTTGCGTGTCTCCAACTCCACGCACCGCAGGTAACAATGGGTCAACCGGCGACCTGCCGTGTGACGCTCGAGATCCTGCAATCGCTGGATACCATGGGCGCGTAGACGGTGGCGCCACTGCGCGAATGCGTCGGCGGCCTTCAAGACGGCTGCGTGCGCCGCCACTTCCAGGCGTGCTTCGCTGATGTCGATCGACAACGTCAGGTGCCGACGCAGAGCGCTCAGTGAAATGCGTGGCCAGAAAGGATCGTCACATCCGACCAGCCGCTCTTGGAGGGGCGTTGCAGCCCCGGTGTCATGAATGTGCATGATGCGTGGCCTGCGCCCCTTCAGTCTTTGAGCATGCCGTAGCGCAGGGCCTTGATCACCGCCGCGATGCGTGTGGTGACGGAAAACTTGCGCAGGATATTGCCGATGTGAAAATTGATCGTGCATTCCTGGCAGCCAAGAATCTGGCCGATTTCCCAAGAAGTCTTCCCGTAGGCGCACCAGAGCAGCACCTGCTCCTCGCGTGGTGTCAGCTTGATCGGATGCTCGTCCGTTTCGGTCTGGGCGGTCAGGGGGCGAACGTGAAGTGACATGGCAGAGTCCTCGTCAAGGCAAGTAGGGCCGGCTAGGCCTGGCTCGAATGGGCACGTACTCACCTTAAGCAATGCAATCCTTCCCTCTCTAGCGACGCAATTTGTAAAACACGCTGGCACAAGACTGGCGTGGGTCGACGTCGCTGACAAACACGAGCACGGGCGTGCTCTGAACCCGTCGGCCAGCGTCTGATGCCCATCGCCTTTCTTTACCCGTGGAGTCCGTCATGCGTTCGGTCCTGTTCTTCCCTCCTGCTCTCAGCGTGCTGGGCCTCATGGCCTCCAGTGGCCTGGCAGCGGCGCAGCCACCCTTGGAGCTGGGTCAAGTGCTGATCGAGGACCAGCGCCAGAGCGATGTGGAGGTAGCGCGTGATCGACTCCACGCAGTACCGGGTGCGACGCGGGTAGTCGACCTGCAGGAGGTATCCCGAGGTCGGGTGGCAAGCAATCAGGATGTATTGGCCTATCAGCCGGGTGTCTTCGCCCAGTCGGCCGGCAATGACGGCATCAAGCTGTCCATTCGCGGCTCCGGTATCAATCGGGCACCGGGGGCCCACGGGTCGGGGGTGTATACCCTGTTCGACGGCCTGCCGTTGAGCGGACCCGGGGGCACGCCGTATGAGCTGTTCGAGCCACTCTGGTTGAGCCGTGCGGACATCCTGCCAGGGGCCAACGGGTTCGAACTCGGTTCGCTGGCGCTTGGGGGCGCGATCAACTATGTCACCCATACCGGTTACGATGCGGCGCCCCTGCAGGCGCGCTACGAAGTGGGCAGTCGCGGCTATGCGCATCGCCAGATCAGCTCCGGGCAGGTCCTGGGCAACGTCGACTACTACGTGGCCTTGACCGATGCCGAATACGACGGCTATCAGCGACACACCAGCGGACGTTCCAAAGGTGTGGCTGCCAACGCGGGTTACCGCTTCAACGCCAACCTGGAGACCCGCTTCTACCTGCGCTATCGCGAAACCGACAATGATCTGGCCGGTCGCTTGACCAAAGATCAGATCAAGCACGATCCGCGCGCGGCCAACCCGATCTACCTGCGCCGCGACGCCAGCCGGCCACAGCCGGGCAGCACGTGGCTGGCGAACAAGACCACGCTGTATTTCGACGACGAGTCACGCCTGGAAACCGGGCTGGTGTACCACGATTACCCCATGGATCTGCGCGAAGGCGCCACCCGCCTCAAGGTCGCCTACACCGACGTGAGCGGCAGCCTGGCCTATCACCGACGCGACACGCTGTTCGACCGCGAGAGCAAGACCACCCTGGCCTGGCGCACCACCAAGCACCTGCCCAACAGCGGCGCTTCGGAATTCGTGCGTGTACCCGAAGCCGGCAATGGCTTCAGGGCCATCGGGACGCGCACCCGCGATTTCAGCTATCAGGGCTCGGACACGGTCCTGCGGTTGAGCAATGAGCTGGAACTGATGCCGGACCTGTGGCTGACCAGCGGGTTGGCGGCGATCTACACGCGCCGGGAAAGCGCGGTCAGCTACCCGCGTGACGGCGGCAAGGTCAGTCAGCATGATTGGGACTATGCACCGCGCCTGGGGCTGCGTTACGACCTCACGCCTGAGGTGCAGGTGTTCGGCAACCTCAGTCGCTCGGTCGAGCCGCCTCATCCGTGGTCGCTGATCTGGAGTTCGCCCGCCCTTGGTGGCCGCCAGATCCAACCGATTGCCATGCAGAACCAGACCGCCACCACGCTGGAACTGGGCGCGCGCGGCGACGCGGCACTGGGCCGCTGGGACCTGGTCTGGTACTACGCCCGTGTGCGCCATGAACTGCTCGCGGTGGAGATCCTGCCGGGGGTGACGCCGTCCGAATTCAATGCCAGCGGTACGGTGCACCAGGGCGTGGAAGCGAGCCTCGACAGCCGACTGTGGGAAGCCGCCGACCAGGGCCGCCTGAGCCTGCGTCAGGCCTACACCTTCAGCGACTTCCACTATCGCCACGACGATCGCTTTGGCGACAATCGTCTCCCAGGCCTGCCGATGCACCATTACCAGGCCGAGCTGCGCTACGACTGGCCGAGCGGACTGTACGCCGGCATCAACACGCAGCTGGTGTCCAAGGTGCAGGTGGACTATGCCAACAGCTATCAGGCCGATGCCTATGCACTGTTCGGCGCACGCCTGGGCTGGGACTCGCCCAAGCGGGACTGGCAGGGGTGGCTGGACCTGCGCAACCTGGGCGATCGCCGCTACGCGGCCACGGTCACGCCAGGTTATGACGATGCCGGTACCGATCTGGCCCGCTCCACGCCAGGCGAAGGCATGGGTGTCTATGCGGGCGTGGCCTACAGCTGGCGCTGAGGCTCAGGACGGCAGCTGTATCTGCGACTTGCTCGAGGCGAAGATCGCCCAGCTGGAGATGAACAGCGCGGCGATCAAGGGGCCGATGACGAAGCCATTGAGGCCGAAGACCGCCATGCCGCCCAGGGTGGAGATCAGGATGAGCCAGTCCGGCATCTTGGTGTCCTTGCCCACCAGCAGCGGTCGCAACAGGTTGTCCACCAGACCGATCACCAGCACCCCGAACGCGGTCAGCACGATGCCTTGCCAGATGGCGCCAGTCATCAGGAAGTACACGGCCACCGGGGCCCAGACGATACCCGCGCCGACCGCAGGCAGCAGCGACAGGAATGCCATCAGCACGGCCCACACCAGGGCGCTGGGGATATCCAGAATCCAGAAGATGAACCCGCCCAATGCACCTTGGGTGACCGCCACCACCAGGTTGCCTTTGACCGTGGCGCGCACGACGCGACTGAACTTGAGCTGCAGCCGGCGCTTCTGCTGCTCGGGCAACGGCACCGCCAGGCGGACCTTGCGGGCCAGTTCGGCGCCTTCACGCAAGAAGAAGAACAGCAGGTAGGTCATCACGCCGAAGCCGACCAGAAAGTCGAACGTGCCCTGGCCGAAGCTGAACACCTGACTCGCAAAGTATTGGCTACCCTGCATCGCGCCATGGGAGATCTTGTCGCGCAGCCCGTCGAGGTTGCCCATGCCCATGCGGTCCAGCGTGTTCTGCGCGAATGCCGGCAGCATGTCCTTGCCATGCTCCAGATAGCCGGCCAAATCCAACTGTCCGCCTTGGATCCGCTGATACAGGGTGGCGCCCTCCTGCACCAACAGGGCGCTGATGACGATCACAGGCAATACCGCGATCAGCAGGCAGACGCCCAGTGTGGCAGCTGCGGCCAGGTTGCGCCGACGTCCGAAACGCAACAGCAGTTTGCGTTGCATCGGTGCGAAGATGATGGCCAGCGTCACCGCCCAGAAGACCGCGCCGTAGTACGGCAGCAGAATCCAGACAAAGGCGATCGTGACCAGGGCCAACAAGACGGCCAGCGCCTTGTTTTGAAGTGCAGTTTCGTTCATGGAGGTTCCTCGTGAGCTCAGACATTAGTGCGCGCGCCTTCGGCAAAGTGCCATGCCTGAGTTGACGCACGTCAATATTCCCGAACCCGCCCATCGCTAGCATTGGCGCCTTTTGCGCGGTGCCCCATGACCTTGTTCGCCACACCTGAACTGCTGGCGCCTGCCGGCTCTCTGAAGACGCTGCGCTACGCGTTCGCCTACGGCGCCGATGCCGTGTACGCCGGCCAGCCTCGCTACAGCTTGCGTGTGCGCAACAACGCCTTCGACCCTGCCACCCTGGCGCAAGGGATCGCCGAGGCTCATGCCCTCGGCAAGCGTTTGTACGTGGTGGTCAACATCGCGCCGCACAACGCCAAGCTCAAGACCTTCCTGAAGGACATGGAGCCTGTGATCGCCATGGGCCCCGATGCGCTGATCCTGTCCGACCCCGGCCTGATCATGCTGGTGCGTCGACACTTTCCACAGATGCCGGTACACCTCTCCGTGCAGGCCAATACGGTGAACTGGGCCAGTGTCGAGTTCTGGGCCAGCCAGGGCGTGCAGCGGGTGATCCTGTCGCGTGAGCTGTCGCTCGAAGAAATCGGAGAGATCCGTCAGCAGGCGCCTGGCATGGAACTGGAAGTCTTCGTGCACGGTGCGCTGTGCATGGCCTACTCGGGACGCTGCCTGCTCTCGGGCTACCTCAACCGGCGCGACGCCAACCAGGGCGCCTGCACCAATGCCTGCCGCTGGAAGTACGATGCCGTCCCGGCCAGCGAGACGCTGGGCGGCGAGATGGTGCGCACGGTCGAGCCGACCCTGGGCCTCGGCGCGCCGACCGAGCAGGCCTACCTGCTCGAGGAAAGCGGTCGACCAGGGGAATGGATGCCAGCCTTCGAAGACGAACACGGCACCTACATCATGAATGCCAAGGACCTGCGCGCCATCCAGCATGTCGAGCGCCTGGCACACATGGGCGTGCATTCGCTGAAGATCGAGGGGCGGACCAAATCGCACTTCTACTGTGCCCGCACCGTACAGGCCTATCGCAAGGCCATCGACGATGCCGCTGCCGGGCTACCCTTCGACCGCAGCCTGATGGGCGATCTGGAATCCCTGGCCAACCGGGGCTACACCGAAGGGTTCCTGCGTCGTCACGTACACGATGAATACCAGAACTACCAGCGCGGTCAGTCGATCTCTCAGCGCCAGCAGTTCGTGGGCGAGCTGACCGGCGCACGAATCGGAGGCTGGGCCGAGGTCAAGGTGAAGAACCGGTTCGCCGTGGGCGATCATCTGGAACTGATGACGCCCCAGGGCAACTACCCCTTCGAACTGCAGCGCCTGCGTGACCTACGGCAGGCGCCTCTCGAGGTGGCAGCGGGCGATGGGCATGTGGTACTGATCCCTCTTCCCGAACAAGTGTCTTTGGAGTACGGATTGCTGCTACGCGATCTCGACCCCGAACCCGCGGCTGACTGACCGCACGTGTCATGAGGAGTAACACCTTCCGCGGCAGCACGTCATCCGCCGCCTGCTAGAGTCACTTCTTCCTACACGATCTGGTTTGAGGTACTCATGTTGCGCGCGACCGTTCTGACCCTGGCCTGCCTGGTCGGCAGCCACGCCTTCGCTGATCCGCCAGTGTCCTATGGTCAGCAACTCGAAGGTTTCGAGTACCCGTACCCTCTACGGCACTTCGACATCTCCTCGCAAGGTCAGCACCTGCAGATGGGCTACATGGACGTGCCCGCTGCCGGCACGGCGAACGGCCGTACCGTCGTGCTGCTGCACGGCAAGAACTTCTGCGCCGCGACCTGGGAAAGCACGATCGACGCGCTCGTTCAGGCCGGTTACCGCGTGATTGCACCGGACCAGATCGGTTTCTGCACCTCGAGCAAACCCCGTCACTATCAGTTCAGTTTCCAGCAACTGGCCCTCAACACCCACACACTGCTCGACACGTTGAACGTGAAGCAGGCCATCGTGCTGGGCCATTCCACCGGGGGCATGCTGGCGACGCGTTACGCGTTGATGTACCCCGACATGGTCGAGCGTCTGGCCATGGTCAACCCGATCGGGCTGGAAGACTGGAAAGCCTTGGGCGTGCCTTACCGAAGCGTGGACCAGTGGTATGCGCGCGAGCTCGAGGTCAGCGCCGAGGGAATCCGTGAGTATGAGCGCAAGACGTACTATGCCGGTCGCTGGAAACCCGAGTACGAGCGCTGGGTGCAGATGCTGGCCGGCCTCAACAGCGGCCCGGGACGCGAGGCGGTGGCCTGGAACTCGGCCCTGCTCTACGACATGATCTTCACGCAGCCGGTGGTCTATGAGTTCAAGCACCTGTCGATGCCCACCTTGCTGTTGATCGGCGACAAGGACACCACCGCCATCGGCAGCGACGTGGCCGAGCCGGCGTTGAAGGCGACCCTGGGCAACTATGCGGTGCTCGGCCCCCGCGTGGTCGGGCAGATCCCCAAGGGTGAGCTGGTCACGTTCGAGGGGATGGGGCACGCACCGCAGATCGAGGCTCCCGAACGCTTCCACAAGGCCCTGTTGGCCTGGCTCGACAGGCCGTTACCCTAGAGCAGGTGTCGTGCAGCCTTCACCGTAGTGCTGCCACTGCATCTCGCGCAGGCGGCTCAAGGTGCGACGGAAGGCGAAACTCAGGTAGCCATCGGGATACAGCGCCTCGAGCGGAACGTCGGCCTCGAGGTACAACACCACGCGGCGGTCGTAGCATTCATCCACCAACGCGATGAACCGCCTGACGCTGTCATCCTTGATCGACAGGGACGGCAACTGACGGTCGCCCGCCTCGACGCGACGGGCGGCGTCCTCGGTCCCTCGCGCAATCCTTGCGGGACGCTGCTGCCCGCCCAGTGCAGGCACGCCCCCGACCAGGATGGTGTTGAACTGGTTGCACAGGGCCATGAACTCCTGGGTGGCCATGGGTTGCTCGCACAGGTCTGCGAATCGACACCACACCACCTGCTCGTTGCGCCGGATCACCTCCAGGTGACGGGTGCCGAGCATCAAGGGCCGATCCGTTCCCAACTGCGCCGGATCGAGCGTGCGAAACACCTGGAGCAAGGCGCAGTCACCCGCGTCAGCACGCACCCAATAACGTTGACAGGACTGCCCCGGACGCAGGCGATGGTCCTGCTCACCATTGACCGCCAGTACCTGCATGTGCCGCTCGAGGGCAGCGATGGCTGGCAGGAAGCGCTCTCGGTTGAAGCCCTCTTCATACAGGCGCGAAGGAGGTTGATTGGACGTGGCGACCAAGGTCACGCCGTGTTCGAACAGGGCCTGGAACAGACGACCGAGGATGATCGCATCGGCGATGTCGCTGACGAACAGCTCGTCGAAGCACATGACCTTGATCGACTCGGCCAGCTCTCGAGCCAGGGCCGTCAGGGGGTCGACCGTACCATTGAGCTGGAACAGTCGTTGGTGGACCCAGGCCATGAAATGATGAAAGTGCTGGCGTCTGGCACGCAGCGGTACGGCAACCACACTGGCATGGAATGTATCCATGAGCCAGGTCTTGCCACGCCCCACTGGACCCCACAGGTAGACACCCTGTGCCGCCCGACCCGTCTTTAGCCTCTGATAGCACGCCTGCAAGGCTTCCACAGCACTGCGCTGCGCAGGGTCATCGGTGAAACCCTCGTCGTGGACGGCGTGGTCGTAACGGCTTCGTGGGTCCAAGGCCATGCGGATCGGCTCGCGTGAACAAACCCGCATGATACGCCATGCGCTCAGTGGGTACTGAGGCCTACCTTCAGCAGGGCACCGTCCTTGGCATCGGTCAGCAGGTAGAGGAAGCCATCAGGACCGACGCGTACGTCGCGAATGCGCGCGTCGAGCTCGCCCAGCAGGCGTTCTTCATGGACGATACGGTCGCCCTCGAGCTGCAGGCGGATCAGCTCTTTGGTGGCCAGCGCCCCGATGAACAGGTCATGGTCCCAGGCCTTGAACGTCGGATTGTCATAGAAAGCCATGCCGCTGATGCCTGGGGATTTTTCCCAGACATGGTGCGGATCTTCCATGCCCTCGACATGCTTGCCCTTGGCCTCGGGGATAGGCAGCATCGAATAATTGATGCCGTGGGTCGCGATCGGCCAGCCATAGTTCTTGCCGGCCTTGGGAATATTGATCTCATCACCCCCACGCGGGCCATGCTCGTGCGTCCAGATCTTGCCGGTCCAAGGGTTGAGCGCAGCGCCCTGCTGGTTACGGTGGCCGAACGACCAGATTTCCGGGCGGACCTTGTCTTGCCCTACGAAGGGGTTGTCCTTGGGAATCTCGCCATCCGGCAGGATGCGCACCAGCTTGCCTTGCAGCTTGTCCAGATCCTGCGCCGTGGCACGCTGGTTGTTTTCGCCGAGCGCAATGAACAGGTAGCCGTCGCGGTCGAAGACCAGCTTGCCACCAAAGTGGTTGCCCTCCGACAGTTTGGGCTGCTGGCGGAAGATCACGGTGAAGTCATCCAGGTGACGCAGGTCGCTGGACAGCTGGCCACGGCCGACGGCCGTACCTGCCTTGCCATCGTCGCCTTCTTCGGCATAGGACAGGTAAACGGTGCGATCAGACGTGAAATCCGGCGAGAGCACCACGTCGAGCAAACCGCCCTGTCCTTTGGCCCAGACGCTGGGCACGCCACTCAAAGGCGGCCCGACCTTGCCTTCAGGGCTGATCACACGCAAGTCGCCTGGTTTTTCGGTGACGAGGATGTGCTTGCCGTCCGGCAGGAAGGCCAAGGCCCAGGGATTGCGCAAGCCCTCCGCCACGGTGGCTACGGTCAGCTGGCCTTCTTCGCTGGGGTAGTACGTTTCGGGAAGCGCCTGGGCCAGGGTAGGCATCAGCGTGAATGCCGCCAGTGCCAGCGACCATGAATAACGGGACATGCAAGGACTCCTTCCAAGGGGGGTGTGCTGAAGACGGGGGCTTAGCGCACAGGCGCCGCGTCTCGTGGCAGTGGTGTAGGGGTCGAACGGGGGCGTTCGGTACGTGGTGCCGGACGCAGGTTGTCACCATTGCCGATGCCCCGGTTGTCCAGCGTGGGCGGGCGCGGCTGTGGCACGGTCGATGGACCGTGCACGGGTGGAGTGGCGGGCACGCTGCCTTGTCGGCTATTGGGGTTGATTCGCTGGATCGGACTGTTGTAAGGGTTGCGCTCGACGGCAGGCGTGCTGGGTGCGACCGGCGACGGGTGGACGGGCAGGACGATCAGCGTGCTGAGCAGCGCCATGACGCGGATAGGGTTCATGCTTCGACTCCTGAGCGAAGACTCTCGGGCATTGGAGGGTATGGGAAAGCGCAGGTTTCCTAGACGACCCCATGCACATGATTCCTGATATGTCCGATAAGCCATGCGCTTGAGCATGCACCGCCTATCCCGGCTTGGACCGTGCAATGCCTTCAGGTCTTTGTCACACTGCCTGCTTGCTCTTGAATCGAGGTGAGCCTTCATGAAGACACACGCCTGGCGCCGAAGAGTCCTGACCGTGCTGCTGGCGCTCAGCCTGGGTGGCTGTGCGCTGTTCACCAGGCAGGACCCCGTGCAAGTCACCGTTGTGGGTATCGAACCCTTGCCCGGTCAGGACCTGGAAATGCGGATGGCTCTCTTGCTGCGCGTGCAGAACCCGAATGAGCAAGCCTTGGACTTCGACGGAATGGCCTTGACCCTGAAGGTCAACGGACAACCGTTGGCCAGTGGCGTCAGCGATCAGTCGGGCCGCATTGGGCGTTATGCCGAGCGGGTCGTGAAGGTGCCGATGAGCATCAGCGCCTTCGGCATGCTGCGGCAGATCTATGGGCTGGACCGTCTGCAGGGGCTCGACGGCCTGCCCTATCGTGTCGATGGCAAACTGTCGGGACATGGCATGAGCACATGGCGCTTTTCCGACAGTGGCACGTTGAAGTGGCCCGACGCAACGCGCGCGCCTTGAAGGTCAGCGTTCGTCAGCGCTTGACGTTGGCCGCAGCCATCATCTTGTTGACTTCCCCACGCACCAGGTCGGCATATTCGGGTGGACTCATGGCGTCCAGCTCGGCGCGTACCCACTCGGCCCATTTGCCTTTGCGTCGTGATTTTTCACCGATCAGCCTGCCCGCATCGGCCTTGGCCTTGCCAAGGTTGTTTTGCCAGAACTCGAAGAGGCGAGCCTTGTGCGCTTCGATCTCTGCACGCTCGGTGAAGCTGAGATTGGCGAGGTTGAAACTCATCGTCGATCCTGCGAGTGAAAAAGAGGGGACATTTTACACCGTCTCGTTGATCGATCGGGCGGCGCTGCAACTTTCCGACTCAGGAAAAATCCATTAGAGATCCCATCACCCTAAAGGAGAGTCACATGCCTCGGAAATCTACCGTGCAAGCCGATGCCGAACAGATCAAGGACCAGGTGTTCAGCGAACTGCAATCGCTCATCACCGAATCGGAAAAACTGCTCGATGACAGTGCCTCGATGGTAGGCGACGACGCTGACTCATTGCGTACCCAGATCAGCGAAAAACTGCGTCAGGCCCGTGAAACGCTGGGTGAAATGGGCAACAAGGCCAAACCGGTGGTCGAAGCCACTCAGGCCTACATCGGGGGTCACCCGTGGCAAACCGTGGCGATCTCCGCAGGCTTGGGCATGGTCGTCGGTCTGCTGCTGGGTCGTCGCGACTGACAGGACATGTAGCATGCGGCATGCCCTGTGAGGCCATCAGGCGAATGCGGGAATGCCGCTGTGAAAGCGCAGCTCGGTGTCTGGAGTCATGATCAGCTCGGCTTCCGCTTCCCTGACACGCTTGACCACCTTGGCGATGTCATCGGCCTCGCCGTACTGGTGGGCCAGCTTCAAATACCCTTCGTAATGCCTCGCTTCGCTTTTGAGCAGACCGTGATAGAACGTGCCCAGTTCGTCGTCCAAGTGCGGTACCAAAGCGGCAAACCGCTCACAGCTGCGCGCTTCGATGAATGCACCCACCACCAGTGTATCGACCAGTTTGGCGGGTTCGTGGGCGCGAACATGTCGGCGCAGGCCTGAGGCATAGCGGCCTGCCGAGACGGGCCGCAAGACTATCTTGCGGCGCTTCATCAGGCGCAGCACCTGCTCATGGTGGACCAGCTCTTCGCGGGCCAGACGCGACATCATGTTGATCAGGTCGAGGTGCGCGTTGTACTTGGCGATCAGGCTGAGCGCCGTGCTTGCAGCCTTGAACTCGCAATTCTTGTGATCGATCAGCAAGGTTTCTTGATCGAGCAGAGCGGCTTCGATCCATGCCTCAGGGGTGCGGCAACCGAGAAACGCGTCGATGTCAGGGTTCAGGTGCATGGGCGCTCCGTTCGGGTTAAGCGTTCTAGAAAGACAAAACCCCTACCTGCATGCGCAGATAGGGGTTTTGCGAAATGAATCTTGGCGATGACCTACTCTCACATGGGGAAACCCCACACTACCATCGGCGATGCATCGTTTCACTGCTGAGTTCGG